>JABBOG010000034.1 GCA_019351975.1 Acidobacteriota bacterium | reverse complement strand
GTGGGTCTGGTGGTCGAGGAAGGAGATGAAGGCGGCGATGGCGCGCTCGAAGTAGATGTTGTTTTCCCAGAGCGTGTCGTCGGCGTCGATGAAGAGGGTCTGGTGGAGGAGGCGAGCGTGAGGGGTGAGGCTCATAGGATTATTTTAGCGGGTGCGGCATTAAAGCATCGAGGCCCGCTCATGCAAGCGGGCCTCGATGGTTGGGTTCTGGGTGTTTAGAACACGATGCGCGCGCCTAGCTGCACCTGACGGGGAAGGCTGTTGGATTCAACGGAGGTGATATAGCCGAAGTTGCTGGAGGTTGCGCTGCTGACGTTGGGGGCAGCGAAGATAGGGTGGTTGAGGGTGTTGAAGGTTTCAAAGCGCAGCTGGATGTAGGCGGTGCTGGTGAACTTGAAGTCCTTCAGGATGGATGCGTCGAGGTTGTTGAAGCCGTCCTGACGGACCCAGGATAAGGTCTGTGGGAGGGTGCGGTAGTGGTCGTAGTACTGGCCGTCAATGAAGGTGGTGCCGTCGCATGCGCCGGTTGCGGGGCAGGCGGTGGAGTTGCCGGTGACGAAGAGGTTTGTGCTGAGAGCGGGATCGCCGGAGCCGACAGGAGAGGTATCGCGGTGCTTGTTGGTGATCTGACGGATGTTCGCGCCAGGCTGTAGGGGGATGTCGGCGGAGAACTCGATTGGAGAGCCGGTTTGAAATTGATAGACACCGTTGACGACGAAGCCGCCAAAGAGTTCATCTGCGAGACGGCTGCCGCCGAAGGAGAGCATTTTGCCGCGACCAAAGGGGAGGTCGTAGGTTGCGCCGACGGTGAAGTGATGGGTGTGATCGAAGGGCGAGATGCGGCGTGTCGGCTTCAGGTTCTGGTCGTTGAGGTAGGTATCAGCTTCGATGAGTTTGGAGAAGCTATAGTTGGCGGTGAGGGTGAGGCCGTGCTTCTCGCGCTGCTCGATGTGCAGGATGGCGCTGTTGAAGTAGGACTGGCCGACGGTCTCGTTCTGCTCGAGGATGGAGTTGGTGCCGAACTGCGGGAATGGAACCAGCAGGCTGCCGAGGCTGACGTTCTTTCCGTTGGCGTTGCCGCCGTTCGGCAGAAGACCAGCGAAGGGGTTGGCGATGGTTGCGCCGTAAGCCTTAGCGAGGTTTTGGTCGCGATATGGATTTTTGGTGAGGTAAGGGAGCTTGATGGCGTTGATGTTTTGCTGATCGATGGGCAGATGCAGCGAGTGATTGCCAACGTAGAGAGCTTCAATCAGGGTGCTGCTGGTGAGGGAGTGCTGGAAGCCGAGGTCCCAACGCTCGGAGTAAGGATCATGCTCGACGGGAGCCATGAAGCTGATGCTCTCACCGAGAAACGTGCTTGCTTCTTGAGAGGAACCGGCGGGCTGGGTGAAGCCATCCGGGAAGGGATTGGTTAGGTTGTTGGCAGGGGTGAGGTAGTTGTTGTTGGTTGCGATGTAGGCAGTCGATGCGCTGAAGCCTTCCTGGTTATTGATGGGGTTGGAGCCGGTGACGCCCTCTGCGTTGGTGTTGGAGATGGTCTCAGGCTGTACAAAGATGCCGAAGCCGCCACGGAAGACAGTTTTGTCGTTGAACACGGCTGGGGTGTAGGAGAAGCCAAAGCGCGGGCTGAGAAAACCGCTGTTGGTCTGGTAGGGGGCGCCACCGTTGACTCCGGGGAAGGTAAGGCCTCCGAGGGTGTTGAGCCCGGTTACGTTGACGGTGGCGTTGGGGTGCGCAGCGTAGGCGGCGGCTGCGGGTGCAGAAGCAGTGTTGGGGGCTGTGGGATCGAAGCCGTTGACGGTGCGCCCGTAGCGTTCGCCGAACGGGGTGTTGACGTCGTAGCGCAGGCCGAGGTTGAGGGTGAGTCGGTCGGTGACGCGCCAGTCGTCCTGTGCGAATGCGCCGACGTAGTAGTTGAGGTAGTCGGCCTCGGCTTGCTTGTCGAAGCTACCCGAGCCGGGGAGACCGTAGAGGAAGCTGGCGAGGTCGCCGCCGAATGACTGGTTGGCTGCGCCGGTTCCAGCGTTGACGAAGGCGGAGTTGAAGGTGAAGTTGCCGGAGGAGTTGGCGAACTGAGCGACGCGAAGACGATACTCGCGACCGTCGAAACCGATTTTGAGGGTGTGGCGGCCGAGGATCTTTACGACATCGACGAAGGCCTGATAGCTGGTGGTGGGATCGTAGCCAGAACCAGTGTCGCCGAGGCACTGATAGCTGCTGACGTGGCCGCAGCTGCCGCCGGTGGCGAAGTTGATGAAGGGCAGTTGCAGCAGTTCACTGGCGGCGTTCATGGAAGCGGGCAGACCCACGGACGTGGGGCTGTAGCGCTGTGCGGGCGTGTTGTGGAGTTCGTTGAAGTACGTCCAGTTGAAGCGTGTGTCGAGGATGGTAGAGGGGTTGATGGTGAGCACGTTGTCGAGCGTGGCGCCGTAGTTTGCGCGGACGAGGCCGGAGCCAGTGATGCCGTTGCCGAAGTAATCGTTCTTGGTCTGGGTGCGGTTGTTGTGACGGAAGTCGAAGAAGATGTGGTCACGTGAGCTGAGGTTGTAGTCGAGACGTCCGAACTCGTTGTCGTAGGTGTCGACGCTGGGTGCGTTGGTGATGTAGTTGTCCTGTCCGTCGACGCCGACACCGGTGGTGTTGTTGGGGAGGGGGATGAGTTTGAGATACGCTGCTGCCACGGGATTGACGACACCGAGGGAACCGGCGGCGGCGAGGAGCTGGTTGTTGGCTACAGGCTGGCGAACGATGTTGGAGCCGTTCTGGGTTGCGGTGAAGGGATCGTAGATCTGGTTTGGATCTGCGGCTCCGTTGCTGTTGCATGTGGCGAGGCCGCTGGTCGTGCTAACCGTGTATGCGCCGCCTGTGCAACCAGCAGCGAGGAGGCCGGAGAAGTCGCCTGAGCGTTCGGCCGCGGTTGGAACTGTGGTGTCGTAGGTGTTGGGCTGCGAATCCTTAAGGCCTTCGAAGGCGAAGAAGAAAAAGAGTTTATTTCTGCCGTCGTAGATCTTGGGGATCCAGATAGGACCGCCGACGGTGAGCCCGTACTGGTTGAAGTGGGTGACGGGAAGCGGCTTGGGTGGATTATTGCGGTCGTCGAAGTAGGTGTTGGCGTCGATGGCGGAGAGTTGCGAGAACTCGTAGACGGTTCCGTGGAGATGGTTGGTACCGCTCTTTGTGACCTGATTGACGACGCCGCCGATGGTGTGGCCGAAGCTGGCGTCGGTGTCGAAGGGATGAACGGAGACTTCGGAGACGGTGTCTTCGGACGGATTGTAGGCGACGGCGCCGAGCATGGTGAGGTCGGGTGCGCCATCGAGGAGAACTTCGCTGACCTGGTTGGGGGTTCCGCCGATGCTCCAGGAGTTAGCGGCATTGTTGTCAAAAGGGTGCACGAGTTGGGGAGCGGCTGTGGAGATGACGCCGACGGAGAGTTCTTGAAGGACGGCAGGCGTGCGGCCGTCGAGGGGAAGATCGGCGACAGAGCGCGTGGAGATGACGGAGCCGACGGAAGCGTTTGCCTGATCGAGGAGCGGCGGAGCGGTGGTGACGGTGACGGTTTGGGCTGAAGAACCGACGGCGAGTTTCAGGTTGATGATGGGGTGTTCCTGCGTCTGTAGGACGATATTGCGCTGTACAGTTTTTTCAAAGCCTGGCATCGATGCCGTGACGGAGTAGGTGCCTGGCATGAGGAACGGGATGACGTACTGGCCGTCGGCGTCGCTCCTGGTCTGGCTGGTGGTTCCGGTTTGCGACTCACGGACGACAACGGTTGCGCCGGGGACCATGGCACCGGTGGGATCTGTGACGGCACCGCTGATGGTGGCGCGGAACTCCTGGGCGCTTGCGGGTACACAGATTGATGCGATCGCGACGAGCAGTATGAGAACTGCTCGCACGCCTCCTGAAAGGTAACTCATGATAAGCCTCATGCCCATCCGCTCCTTGTATGTAAAACCATTTGCCCAGGTTCATGGGGTTGAGGCGGGTTAGGACTCCGCCGGATGAGGGTTGGATCGCTGATTCTGAAGGGCGGTGGGCGGCAGGGGTTGCATGTCTGTTTTGAAAAGCGGTGATCTCTGCTGGAGATCACAGATCAGACAACGGGCCTGCGGACGCGATGCAGAACGATCCAAAGAAGGTTATTTGCCATAGTGGAATGACTCTTTGACGACAATGGCAACGTAGCCAAATGAATCGCCGAATAGTATCGCCCGTAAAGAGCGATCGTCAAGATTAAAATTTCAAGGGTAGATTTGTAGGAGATATCAGTCGAGCGAGCGAATCAAGAGCGCCTGGATGCTATGCGTTTGCAGCCGCAAGAGGCGCGGAGGATGAGGCTTCCGGGCAGAGTGACGTGGGAGGCGGTGGCGGTGGAACCGGAGGTTCGCTTGAGGAGTTGTTCGACGGCCAGACGGGCGAACTGCTCGGCTGGCTGGGCCAAAGTGGTAATTGAGGGAGAGACGAAGCTGGCAAATTCGAGATCGTCGATGCCGATGAAGCCGAGGTCTGAGAGTCGAATGTTGAGGTCGTGGAGCGCGCCGAGGATGGCGATGGTGATGGAATAGCTCATGGAAAGGATCGCCGTCGAAGGCGCCTTTTTGCGCCGCAGTGCGAGCGTGAGATCGTGTTTGAGACGTTCGGGATCGCGCCAGTGAATGGTCTCGACGTATTTGCCAGCGGACTGCATTGCGTCGACGTGGCCCTTGAGTCTGCTTTGAAGGGGAAAGAGCTTGTGGGGCGCGGTGACGGAGAGGATGTGGCTGTGTTTGTGGAAGAGGAGATGCTGTGTGGACTGTTGTCCGGCAGCGAAGTTGTCGAGCATGACGGAGTCGAGGGCGGCACCAAGGGGGCGGTCGAAGCAGACCATGGGCACGTTGCCGAGAAGAGTTTTTACCTGGGCGGCGTTGGTTTCGGCGGCGGGAACGAGAATGATGCCGTCGACCTGCGAGCGTTTGAGAGAGGCCAGCTGCTCCTGCTGGAGCTTGGGGTCTTCCTGATGAGTGAGAAGCATGACGGTGAAGCCGCCGCGACGGGCCTCATTCTGGATGGTGTGGATGGCGTTGCCGAAGAAGATGTTGTTTACGTGTGGGAAGAGGACGCCGAGGGTGTGAGAGCGTCCGACGCGGAGGCTGCGGGCAAGAGTGTTGGGCTCGTAGCCTAGCTCGGCGATGGCGATGCCGATGCGTTTGGCGACGGCGGGGCTGACGGACTGGCCGCCGCGGACGTGGCGTGAGACTGTGGATGCACCGACGCCGGCGGAGCGCGCCACATCGATGATGGTCGGACGCTTGGTGTCATTCATGCAGAGTGATGGTAACAGAGGCAATGGAAGGCCTGCGAAATAAGTTGTTGACGCAGATTAGCGCGGCTTGCTAGCATCCTGTGGCGCGGCAACGTTGCCAAAAATGAATTGCACACATTTGTGCGAGTAAGGGATGGACCTATGAAGTTCGCGATGTGCACGGTGCTGATGCTTTCCGGATGCGTGCTGCTGCCGTTGTATGGGCATGCGGCGACGATGTGCAATGTGCGGCACTATGGCGCGAAGGGCGATGGCGTGACGAAGGATACGACGGCGATCCAGAAGGCGATTGACGATTGCGCGGCGAAGGGCGGCGGAACGGTGGTGCTGGATGGAGATTCGGTTTTTGTCACGGCACCGCTGATGCTGAAGAGCCACATCACGCTGTCGATTGGGAAGGGAAGCACGCTTGCGGGAAGCACGGACCATGCGGATTATCCTGACAAGGAAGAGTTCAAGGACAAAGGCAAGCAGGCGCTGATTACGGCGACCAATGCAGAGGACATCACGATTGACGGTGGCGGCACGATTGACGGTCGCGGTGCTTCGTGGTGGCCAAAGCCATTAGAACCGAGGCCGCGCCTCGTTGTGTTCGATCACTCGAAGCATATTTTGATGGAGGATATTACGGCGAAGGACTCGCCGATGTGGCAGATTGTGCCGTATTACTCGGATGATTTGACGTTCAGGAATATGCAGGTGCTGGGAGCGGTGGGCTCGCATAATACGGACGGTATTGACCCGTTTTCGTCGTCTAACATCAAGATTGAGCATGTGACGATTGATACGGGGGATGACAATATTGCGATCAAGAGCGGGCAGCCGGGGTCGCCAGGGCCTGACGCGCCGTCGAGGAATATTGTGATTACGGACTGCACCTTTCTGCGCGGGCACGGGTTGTCGATTGGAAGTGAGATTGCTGGGGGAGTGCAGCATGTGCGGGCGGAGCGGATTACGTTCAAGGGAACGGACCAGGGGATTCGGGTGAAGTCGAATCGTGACCGCGGCAATGCGGATATTGGAGACTTTGTGTTTCGCGATATGACGATGACGGATGTGCGGACGCCGATACTGCTGAGCGAGTTTTATCCGAAGGTGCCGGAGACGATTACAGAAGAGAAAGTGCAGCGGCTTACACCGTTCTTTCACAATATAACGATTGAGAACGTGACGGCGACGGGAGCGCGGCAGGCAGCGGTTATTGTTGGGCTACCGGAGTCGCCGATACGCAGTTTGACGCTGACGAATGTGCACTTGCAGGGTGTGAAGGGCGCTGTCGTGCAATATGCAGACGTGACGGCGAAGAACTTTACGGTGAAGGCCAGCCAGGGACAGGATATACAGGTAGGCGATGGTGTTGTTGGGTTGAAGCAGCAGTAGCGGGGGCAAAGATGCGGATGCGGATGAGTTTGATCGTCGCGGTGACGTTGGCTGGAGGGACCGTGATGCGTGGGCAGGACGTACATGTTCGCGTGTCGCCGGACTCGAAGGGAACGACGGCGAGTACAAATGATTTTCCGACGATCCAGATGGCGCTTGACCATGCTCCGCAGCCTGGGCCTGAGGGAAGGTTGTATCTAGAAATAGCTCCGGGGGTGTATCGGGAGAGGGTAATTGTGACTCAGAACCGGCCGCGAACGACGGTGGTCGGGATGGGGTCGAAGCCGGAGGACGTGGTGATTACAGCTTCGCAGAATGCGAAGAGCGCTGGCGGGACGTTTTTCTCTTCTACGGTGGAGGTTTATGGTGCAGCGTTTGAGGCGGACAATGTGACGTTCGAGAATACGGCGGGGAACACGGGACAGGCTGTGGCCATTGCGGTGCGGTCGGATCGGTCGGTGTTCAAGAAGTGCCGATTTCTCGGGGACCAGGATACGTTGTTTGCGGATTACGGACGGCAGTATTACGTTGATTCGTATATCGAGGGTGGGGTGGATTTCATCTTCGGGAACGCTACGGCGGTGTTTGATGACGACGAGATTCACATTATTCGGCCAGGGTATTTGACGGCGCAGTCGCGGACGTCATCGGAGCAGACGACGGGATATGTGTTTCGGCATGCGAAGGTGACGGCAGCGGAGATGGACGGAAAGTTTTTTTATCTCGGACGTCCTTGGCGTGCGTATTCACGGGTGGTGTTTTTGTCGTCGTGGATGCCCGAGAGTTTGAGCCCGCAAGGCTGGTCGCCGTGGAAGAAGGGTGAGACGCTACAGGATGCGTTCTACGGTGAGCGAGAACTGACGGGTCCTGGCGCGAGAATGCAGACGTTTTTGAAGGGATCGCACGAATTGACGGGGGCAGAGGCGGCGGCCTTTGCGCCGGGACAGTTCCTAGCGGGATCGGATGATTGGAACGCAGTTGCGGAGGCTGCGAAGTTGCCGTGAAGAAAGTTGTGCATGGTTGGTGAGTGTTTTGCGTGAGGAAGGGGTCTTTGAAGTAGAAGTAAAGGAAGAGACCAAGAAAGAAAGAGGATCAGAGATGGGGGAGATGTTGATGTTGCCGAAGTACTCAGTCGGGGTTGGAGACAGGTTTGCGCATCAGGCGAAGGCGCAGTTGAAGGCATGCATGAAGGCTGCGGAGGCTGGTGTTGAGGTAGTGCCGGTGTGGAACAAGAGTAATCGTGAGCATACGATTATCGGCACCGAACCAAGCCAGACGCGCGCGGCGGCGGATGCTGCGGTGAAGGCGCTGGGATGGAGGGAGCCGTACTTTGTGGATGCCGATCACATCACGCTGAAGACGGTGGAGCGGTTTCTGGAGCCGTGCAATTTTTTTACGCTGGATGTGGCTGAGGAGATTGGGAAGGCGGCGAAGTCGGAGGATGTAGACGCGTTTTTGGCGCGGCATCCGGAGTTGGTGGGCGAGGTGCGCATACCGCGGATTGAGAAGCCGTTTATGACGGACGCGGCATTTGTGAAGGGCGTTGCAAACAAGTTTCTGGCGGCGGTGCAGGACGCTGGGAAGATCTATCGGCTTCTGGTGGAGCGCAAGGGCGCAGGAACGTTTGTGCCTGAGATTTCGATGGACGAGACGGATTCACCGCAGACGCCGGTGGAGCTGCTGATCATTCTCGCGGCGATTGCGGATGAGAAGATTCCGATCCAGACGATTGCTCCGAAGTTTACGGGGCGGTTCAATAAGGGCGTGGATTATGTGGGCGATGTTGCGCTGTTTGGGAAGGAGTTTGAGGAGGACCTGGCGACGATTGCGTTTGCGGTAAGCCGTTACGGGATGCAGAAAAATTTAAAGCTGAGCGTGCACTCGGGGTCGGACAAGTTTTCGATCTATGAGGCGATTCGGAGCGCGGTGAAGAAGTTTGACGCGGGCGTTCATGTGAAGACTGCGGGGACGACGTGGTTGGAAGAGTTGATTGGGCTGGCTGAGGCCGGAGGCAGTGGACTGGAGATCGCGAAAGAGGTGTATCGCGAGGCGTTTGCGCATGTGGAGGAGCTGTGCAAGCCGTATGCGGCGGTGATCGATATCGACTATGCGAAGCTGCCGAAGCCGCACGTGGCAGACATGTGGACGAGCGAGCAGTATACGTCGGCGCTGCGGCACGACCAGAGGAATACAGCGTACAACCCAAGCTTTCGGCAGTTGCTGCATGTTGGATTTAAGGTGGCGGCGAAGATGGGGCCACGGTATTTGAATGCGTTGGAGGAGAACGAGGAGACCGTTGCCAAGAACGTGACGACAAATCTATATGAGCGGCACATCAAACCTATCTTTGTAGGTTTGTAGGATAGGGACATGATTGTTGTGTTGATGGGTGTCTCGGGATCGGGGAAGACGACGATTGGAACGCTACTGGCGGAGCGTATGCACACTGTCTTCGCGGACGCCGATGATTATCATTCGGCGGCGAACAAGGCGAAGATGGCGGCAGGGCATCCGCTGAATGATACGGACCGGGAGCCGTGGCTGGAGACGCTGAATGCGTTGATGTACGAATGGGCGGCGGGCGATGGATCGGGCGTGCTGGCGTGCTCGGCGTTGAAGGACGCGTACAGGAAGACACTGGTGCGTGGGATGACGGAGGGTGCTGTCAGGTTTGTGCTGCTGGATGGATCGAAGGAGTTGATTGCAGCGCGGCTGTCGGAGCGGCGGGACCACTATATGAATCCGAAGCTGCTGGATAGCCAGTTTGCGACGCTGGAGCGGCCAGCGGATGCGTTGCGCGTACTGAACGATCAGACGCCGAAAGAGGTTGTGGATGAGGTCTTGCGAAAACTTGGAATGTAATAGGAGAGATGATGGCGACGAAGTTGTTTGATTTGAGTGGGAAGACGGCAGTCGTTGTAGGCGGCACGTCGGGGATTGGGTTGGCGATAGCGATTGGACTGGCGGAGGCTGGTGCTGACGTTGTGGCGACCAGTCGCAGAGCGGAGCAGGTGGAAGATGCGGCGAAGGCGATTGAGGCGACCGGGCGGCGGGCGCTGAGGGTGGCTTCAGACGTGGGTGATAGGGCGAGTGTGGAGCGAGTCTTCGTGGAGACGCTGAAGACTTTTGGAAAGGTGGACATCCTGATCAATTGTGCGGGGAAGATCAAGCGGGCACCGACGGTGGATTTTCCAGAGGACGAGTGGCAGTCGATCATGGATACAAACGTTATGGGGACGCTGCGGGCGTGCCAAATCTTTGGCAAGCATATGCTGGAGCGTGGGTATGGGCGAATTATCAATATTGCTTCGCTGAATACGTTTGTGAGTTTGAAGGAGGTGACCGCGTATGCATGCTCGAAGGCTGCGGTGGGTGCGCTGACGAAGTCTCTGGCGGTGGAGTGGAGCGCGCAGGGCGTTACGGTAAACGCGATCGCCCCGGGTGTGTTTCGGACGGCCCTGAACCAGAAGCTGCTGGACGAGAGTGAGCGCGGTAAAGAACTGCGGATGCGGACGCCGATGAACCGGTTCGGAAAGACGGAGGAGCTGGTCGGCGCAGCAATCTACCTGGCGTCCGATGCGAGTTCGTTTGTCACTGGAGAGATTTTAGTGGTGGATGGAGGGTTTCTGGCGAGCGGGGTGAACCAGTAGGCGCATAAGCTTTGAGGAGATCCGAGCCTTCTTTATGGCGGCGGACTTTGCTATACTTGTGAAGTCGCACTGAGACCACGTCCGTGGTGTGGCGTTATGGTGTAACTGGTTAACACGTCGCCCTCTCAAGGCGAAGAGTCCGGGTTCGAGCCCCGGTAACGCTACCAAAATCCCCTTCATTGCGATGCTGCGCGAAGCTGGCGCTGCCCTCGCCTGATTCCAGAGCAACCGAGAGCCGATGCGGCCACGTCAGTCGTGCGGAGCTACAGGAACCTTTGTTCTGCTGCTCGGGGCCCGTCCTATGGAGTCCTTGAAAACTGTGGGTTCAGCAGCGGCGTCTGAGAGGGGACGGAGACGCGATATCGCTTTCTGCGGTCGCACCGCATGGTGTAGCGGCCACTTTCGTTGTTGGTTTAACTGGTATCCGTATTCGGGTGCGGTGAGAAGTTAGCCGCGAGGGCTGGGAGGAAGGTCTAAAAATGCTCCTATTTCTCAGCGAAGCGTGACGATAAACACCAAATAGTCCAGCAAGGATAAGTGCTTCAAGTTCAGCATTTAAAGGTGAAGATAGTGATTGAGGTAAAGACGCCGCCAACTCCGGTTTACCGGTTATTTTCGATTGAGGAGGAGTAGCAGAATTGGATTTCTGTTTGGAGACGAGCTAGGGAGAATCCTGAATCGCTAATCGCGCGCGAAGTAGCAATGCCTGATGCAGTAGGCAGTATTCCGGTATATGTTTGCAATAGGCGTGCCATTGCAATACTGGCTAGTCTGAGGTTTTTAGCTTGAATAACGATAATACATGGGTACCATCTACATCTTGAACGTGTACTGGTCTTTTTGTGGTGTAGCGGAGGTATTGAAGTTATCTAGAACGCATCCTGTTGCAGTGACGCGATATAGCTTTTAAATGTGACCTAAACCTAGATATGAATGTAATTCTGGAGATCATGTTGGCAAGTCAAGGATGGTACGGTTTAGCTACGGCGCAATCGAAGATATTCAATAGCCCAACGAATATCTTTGAACCTGCTGCTACGCCTGCGCATTCGATCTTTGGTCTGTCCATGCTCGTTTTCGGGATCACCGGAGCCATTTTTATAGTTGTTGCGGGGCTTCTGCTATACGCCCTCATTCGTTACAGGTCTCCAGCCACGGGTGGCGAGAATTTTCAGGAGCCCCCGCAGATTTACGGCAGCAACCAGATTGAACTGTCCTGGACAGTAATCCCAATCTTGTTAGTCGTGATTCTGTTCCTTGCGACGGCTCGTGTGGTTTATTCGACAGAACACGCGCAAAGGCCGTCTGAGGCACTCAACGTCTCTGTCATCGGCCATCAATTTTGGTGGGAGTATCGCTACCCAAAGTTAGGGATCGTTACAGCGAATGAAGTGCATATTCCTGTGAGCGGACCAAGAGATCACATGCCAACCTACCTCACGATGTCGTCTGCTGATACCGACCACAGCTTCTGGGTACCGCGATTATCGGGGAAGACGGACGTGATTCCGAACAAAGTAAATGAAATGTGGTTTGATCCCGAAGCTGCGGGTATCTATTTAGGGCAGTGTGCGGAATATTGCGGTACATCACACGCAAAGATGCTCATTCGCGTTTATGCGGACAGCCCACAAGCGTTCTCTGCTTGGGTGGCCAATCAGCAAAAACCAGCGGTTGAGGATCCGAGCGTCAAGGAAGGCAGGGACGTTTTCGAGCACAACGCCTGCATCAACTGCCATACCATACGCGGCACGGTAGCCACGGGTCGATTTGGCCCCGATCTTACGCATCTGGCGAGTAGAGATACCATTTTGTCCGGGTCGGTTCCAAACACCGCGATCAATCTTCACAACTTTATTCAGAACCCTGAATATTTGAAGCCTGGAGTCCTCATGCCAGAGATGCACCTCAACGACCACGATCTTGATGCAGTCACAGCGTATCTTGGAACATTGAAGTAGAGGATTAGGAAGGAATTGTGATGGCAACGCAGACGCCAATAACGGAAGTGGTGGATCTTACTGCACCGAAGCCACCAAAGCACCTGTGGCTGGAAGTCGCGCATGACTGGGTGACAACTGTCGATCACAAGAAAATTGGACTGATGTATATGGGGTTCGCCCTGTTTTTTCTGCTGGTCGCAGGTTTCCAGGTGCTCCTCATCCGCATACAGTTATTTGTACCGAATAATGACTTTGTTTCACCAGAGGTTTTCAATCGGCTCTTCACAATGCATGGCACGACCATGGTCTTTTTTGTTGGCATGCCTTTGCTGTTCGGCTTAGGTAACTATCTCGTGCCTCTCATGATTGGTGCTCGTGATATGGCTTTTCCGAGGCTGAATGCCTTCAGTTTTTGGATATCGGCATTTGGAGGCATTCTCCTTTATTTCAGTTACATCGGCAGTGATGGTCTTTACGGGGCGGGGTCGGCGCCAAATGTTGGATGGTTTGCGTACGCACCTCTTACGTCTCCCGCATTTTCACGCGGCAATAGCACGGACTACTGGATCATCGCTCTCCTGCTAACAGGTATCGGCACGATCGGTACATCTCTCAACATCGTTGCGACTACTATCAGCATGCGCTGTCCTGGTATGAAGATGAGTCGGCTCCCTTTGCTGGTGTGGTTGTATCTAGTGACGGCTTTTATGGTTTTTATCGCAGTGGGGCCGCTCACTGCCGCACAAATCATGTTGCTCTTTGATCGCTTTCTCGGCTCGCATTTCTTCGATACGCAAGCTGGGGGATCAGCTGTTCTATGGATGCACTTCTTCTGGATTTTCGGACATCCCGAGGTGTACATACTGGTACTTCCCGCGTTCGGCTTTGCCAATGAAATCATTCCCGTCTTTTCACGGAAGGCGATCTTTGGCTATCCAGCGATGGTGGCGGCGACTGTCGGCATTGGCTTTATCAGTATGAGCGTATGGGCTCACCACATGTTCACCGTCGGCATGGGTGCCAACGCGAACACGTTTTTCGTGCTTGCCACGATGGCGATTGCCGTACCTACGGGAATTAAAATCTTTAACTGGCTTGCAACTCTTTGGGGTGGTCAGATTCGCTTCACAGTCGCAATGATGTTTGCGATTGGATTTCTGTTCCAGTTTCTGATCGCGGGACTAACTGGCATCATGCTGTCGTCTGCGCCCTTCGATTGGCAGGTTCACAACACGTACTTTGTTGTAGCGCATTTTCACTACGTCTTAGTAGGTGCCATCCTCTTCATGATTTTTTCGGCCTTCTACTATTGGTATCCGAAGATGAGTGGCCGGATGCTTAGTGAACGATTGGGCAAATGGCACTTTTGGCTCTTCTTAATTGGATTCCATCTGACCTTCGACTTCATGCACATCCCAGGTCTTCTTGGAATGCCTCGTCGCATATACACGTACGAGGCAGATCGCGGATGGATGATCTGGAACATGATCGTGTCAACCGGCGCTTTCGTTCAAGCAGTGGGGGTTACGATCTTTGTCTACAACCTCATCCATTC
This sequence comes from Acidobacteriota bacterium, assembly GCA_019351975.1. Classification (GTDB taxonomy): domain Bacteria; phylum Acidobacteriota; class Terriglobia; order Terriglobales; family Acidobacteriaceae; genus Granulicella. The sequence continues at coordinate 25,219 of JABBOG010000034.1, read as the reverse complement.
TTACTTCAAGGGAGAGATTGCCGGAGCCGACCCTTGGGATGCGTGGACGCTGGAATGGACCACCACTTCTCCCCCCCCGGCGTACAACTTCGCGAAGATTCCTAGTGTCGGAAGTAGGCGCCCATTATGGGATCTCAAGCATCCTGAGGATCCCGACAGCAACTATGAGTTTAATGACAGCACTGCTGATGAAGAGAGTTACCGATGAGCACGAGTGCCGTAATACCCAATGAACCGAGTGGAGACTGGCAACTGCCTTCCAAGGGCATCGTGGGGATGGTCTGCCTGATCATCGCGGAAGCTGCCATCTTCATCATCTTCGTTGTTGCTTACATCTTCTACCTTGGCAAGAGCGCTACGGGCCCGATTCCGCGCGACGTGCTCGAACTTCCAATTGTTACGACCATCTGCCTGCTCTCGAGCAGCTTTACGGTTCACGCTGCGGTGTCAGCCCTACGCCACAACAACCGTAAGATGTGCTCTATATGGCTGGCAGCCACGGTTCTGCTGGGATCGATTTTTTTGGCCGGGACAGCACATGAGTGGTACCACCTCATCTACGCTCGCGGTCTAACGATTCGTACCAACCTGTTCGGGACAACGTTTTACTCACTGGTCGGCTTGCACGCGTCGCACGTCATCATCGGGCTCCTCATGCTTTCGATCGCCTTATGGTTTTCGCTACGAGGAGAGATGGGAGAAGAGCACAGCGAAAAGCTTGAAGTCCTCTCACTTTACTGGCACTTCGTCGACGCGGTGTGGGTCATCGTTTTCTCGGTTGTATACGTGTTCGGAAGATGAATCAAAGAGGAGGCGTCTTGCAGCAAGATCATCCAATCAAGAAGGGCGAGATTCTTCTCCCAACACCTACAGCGTGGCCTATGGTGTTGGCTCTCGGATTGTCTCTGCTTTTAGCGGGGATGCTGACAAGCCCCATCATTAGCATTCTCGGTGGCGCACTTTGCCTTATGGGAACCGTTGGCTGGTTTCGTCAGGTGCTGCCGCACGAGGCCCACGAGGCTGTTTTGACCAGGACAGAAGAGGTGATCCCCTATACGAACCGGACGCTGGCGGCGAAGATCCCTACAAGCGACACTCGGCGTAAAAACTTACCGGTAGAAACTTTCCAGATTATGACTGGAATCAAAGGTGGAATCGCTGGCGGAATTGCTATGACCATCCCTGCTGAGCTATTCAGTCTCTTGAAATATCACAGCTTCTGGTATGCGATTAATCTGCTAGCGGCCGGTGGCTTTGTGCACTGGGCCTCAGCGAGCAATGCCTTTCTTAGCGAATTTCACCTGCGAGGACTTCTCGCGGCGGTGGCAATCCACGGATTTATCTCGCTCCTCGTGGGTCTTTTATATGGAGCAATGCTGCCGATGTATCCCAAATACCCCATACTTACGGCCGGGATCATGGCCCCGCTTCTTTTCACAGGAATTATGTACTCTGCGTTGGGAATCGTTAGCCCTATTCTCAATCAGCGCATCGATTGGTTTTGGTTCGTACCGTCGCAGATAGCCTTTGGTTTGGTGTGCGGTTTTGTCGTAAACCTACATGCGAAAGTGCGAACCCCGCAGTTTCGGTCGCTTCCCTTTGCCGTCCGTGCGGGCATTCACAGCGATATTGGTACGCGCGAGCATGAGGGGTCGCAAAGCAAAGACCATCAGGAGTCTCAGCAATGAATCGTCTTCGACTTTCAGGATCATTCCTTGCTATGTGCGCCTTGCTTCTCGCTAGTACGGGTTGTAAAAGCGTGCCCGGTCGGCCCGGGCCGCAGGCCATGCGACCCTCCGAAGTGATGAGTTTCCCCGTGTTATACAACCAGAATTGTGCAGCCTGTCATGGCGAAGGTGGACGGAACGGCGCAGCCATCTCGCTTGCAAATCCGATCTATCTTCAAGTCGCAGGAGTAGACAAGATCGAACAGATCACGGCAAACGGTGTGCCTAAGTCGCTGATGCCTCCGTTTGCGAAGAGCAAGGGGGGCATGCTGACAGACCAGCAAATCGGGGTCATCGCGCTAGGCATGGAAGCGAACTGGGGCAATGTGGGGTCCGGAAGCAACGAAAAACTGCCGGCGTACACGGCTGCGACCCAAGGTAATGCAGCCAATGGAGCGCAGGCGTACCAGACCTTCTGCGCACGCTGTCATGGCGCAGACGGTACCGGGGTCAAAACGAACGGCGTCAACTCTGGCTCGATTGTTGATCCTTCCTATCTTGCCCTTGTGAGTGATCAGGGGCTGAGAAGTCTGATCATTGCCGGCCAACCGGGTCAGGGGATGCCGAATTGGAAATCCGATATTTCTGGTAGCGGCGCGCGCGCAATGACAGACCAGGAGATCACTGACGTGGTTGCGTGGCTGGCATCTCACCGAATTGCTTCGCCCGGTCAACCTTATGCAACGTCCATCGATTAGGCCGATTACGCACGGAGACATTTATGAGTGAACTTTTGAAATATCCAGGAGAGTCGAGCAACAACGATTTGACACCCGACGGAAAGGCGGCGGCACACACGCGCAGAGTCTTCCTATTCAAACTGGCTGTGGGTCTCAACGTTCTCGTAGGGGCCGTGTTGGCCGTACCCTTAGTCGGTTACATCATCTCTCCGTCATTGAAGAAGGGCTCCCGCACAGGTGCGTGGATCAAAATCGGAGATGTAAACGAGTTTCCGGCGGGCGAGACTAGACTGGTCAGCTTTCGAAGCCCCGTTGCCGTGTTCGACGATGGTCAAACCGGCGATATCCCTTGCTGGGTGCGTCACATTTCGGGGAGGAAATTTCAGGTCTTTGCCATCAACTGTGCTCACCTTGGCTGTCCCGTTCGCTGGTTTGCGCAGGCGAAGTTGTTCCTCTGTCCCTGCCACGGAGGCGCGTATTACGAGGACGGTGCACGCGCGGCGGGCCCACCGGAACGAGGTTTGTTCCTGTATAAGCACCGATTGGTCGGCGACTCGCTTGTCATTCACGCAGGAGATATGCCGACGCTGGCAACCCAGGCCTCCTGCAAGGGAGATCCTCTGGTGCAGATTCAACCAGCCAACGCAGCAAGTGTCACAGTAACGACTGCAAATGCGACGGAGTCTACCTCATGGCAAGCCTGAAAGAACGTGGGACCGTCGCCGGATTAAAGGCCTACCACTGGATCGAGTTCCGGCTCGGTCTGGTCAAGCCATTGTCAGAGGCTGCGCAGCATCCCACACCGGCAGATAACGCGAGCTGGTGGTATGTCTTTGGTAGTGCGGCAACAGTGTTGCTTATGCTACAGGTGGTTACAGGCATCCTGCTTGCACTGGTCTATGCGCCTACAGCGAACTCCGCCTGGACCAGCTTGAATGTCTTGAACCATAACATTCCCCTTGGATGGTACATACGCGCTGTACATGGGTGGGGCTCCAACTTCATGGTTGCGGTCGTATTGATCCACATGGTTCAGGTGTTCATGTTCGGATCGTACAAATTTCCCAGAGAGCTAACGTGGATGGTCGGCGTTGGTCTGCTGCTGCTGACGCTGGGTATGGCATTTACTGGGCAGGTGATGCGGTTTGATCAGGACGCCTACTGGGGGCTTGGCATCGGTGCTTCTATCGCCAGCCGCGTTCCGTTCATTGGCGCTCCGCTCGTGCATTTGATTCTTGGCGGCCCCATTCTCGGCGGACCCACTTTAGCCCGCTTCTTTACACTTCATGTCTTCGTTATTCCGGGATTACTCCTGGCAGGTGTGGGCGTCCATGTGTTCATGGTTTTGCGTCACGGCGTCAGCGAGTGGCCCATGCCTGGGAGGATCGTTCGTAAGTCCACATACGTTCGTGAATATCACGAACTCACCGAAAAGACCGGTATACCGTTTGTGCCCGATGCAGCCTGGAAAGATGCTGTTTTCGCTGCGGCAATTCTGTTCACGGTGATGGCGTTCGCGTTCTTCTTCGGCCCCTTCGGCCCCAACGGCCAGCCGGATCCAACGATCATCCAGACAGCTCCAAAGCCTGACTTTATCTTTCTGTGGATCTACGCTGTTCTGGCGTTCCTGCCACCAGCGATCGAAACGCCGACGATGCTTGTTGTGCCCGTGGTTGGTATCGCAGCCTTGTTGCTCCTTCCGATCTTTGCGAGTGAAGGCGAACGTCACTGGTCACGCCGCCCAGTTGCTGTGCTCACAGTATCCGTGATTGCGGTTACTCTAGGCATCTTTACGCGACTTGGAACATACACTCCATGGAGTCCTATCATGGACGCCTGGACCAGCGATGCAGTTCCACCCGCGTATCTGCATAACCGTACGCCTCTAGAGCGCGAAGGAGCAATCGTGCTGCAGAACAAACAATGCCGCAACTGCCATGAGTTGGATGGTGTAGGTGGATTACGCGGCCCAGAACTCGACTCGGTCGCAACCCGTCTTACCGAAAATGAATTGATCCGGCAGGTCCTTCAAGGCGGCGGGAACATGCCAGCCTACGGCGACGCCCTGAATCCCTCCGAGACAAAGGCATTGGTAAGCTTTCTCATGACGCTTCGCGGCAAAAACCTTCAACCTGCCGTCGACGCGTCCCAGACTATTGTCCACGATACACAATTTCATCTGCCTGAACCCGCCTCTTCTCCCCAGCCAAGGCATGGTCCATAGCCATGTCCGAAGCGGTACGCGAGATCTTCGCTGACTGGAGGCTGCCGCTCTGGCTCACTCTCTCCATCGGTCTCACGGCAGTGGTTTACATCAGGGGTTGGCTTGCACTTCGACAGACGCGCAGAGCACAGTTTTCAGACGTCAGGCTGTATTCGTTCCTCGGTGGTTTGTCGCTCTTATGGCTGGTCATCGCGTCTCCAATGGATGGCTTCGCGGATGCGCTATTAACGGCTCACATGGTCGAGCACCTGATGCTAATGTCGGCCATACCCATGCTTCTTCTCTATGGCCTGCCCGTGGTGCCATTGCTTCGAGGGCTTCCTCGCCCAGTTGTGCGGTGGGTAGCTGGCCCGATCATGCGGATAAGCGCAGTCCGTAGCGTCGGCCACTGGATGGTCACACCTGCCGTCTCATGGCTCGCCATGAACGTCACTTATATTTGTTGGCATATTCCAGCAGCCTACGATTTCGCTCTTGAAAATGAGACATGGCACGGTATCGAACACCTTTGCTTCCTCTTCACCTCGATGCTGTTCTGGTGGTACATCATGCGTCCGTGGCCGGCAGAACAGCGGCGAGATGATTGGGGCGTGCTCGTGTACCTTGCTTTTGCTGACATCGTGATGACGCTACTTTCAGCGTTTCTCGCGTTCTGCGACAGGCCCGTCTATCAGTTCTATATCGACCATCCAAATCCATTCCATATCGCTGTTGTCGACGATCAGGTTCTCGGCGCCGTCATCATGTGGGTGGTCGGATCATTCGCGTATCTCGTTCCTGCAATGATCGTTACGCTGCGGCTTTTACGAGACGAAGGACACAGACCCACGTCAAAGCCTCAGCCAAATTCACTCTGAGGGTTCTCTCCAATTGAATGAAGGTGTCAAGTAGCTAGACCACACTGACAGATCCAGATAGCTGGCGGCTCAAGCGGAGGGCTAGGGTTCTAAATGAACGCCGAACGCATCCTTGAGGCATCCGACCTAGTCTCGCCGCACCGATGAGGGGAGAAGCAACCCCCCCTCTCTTGACTCAGGCGGGAAAGATTTTGGAGGTATCTTTGCGTGCAAGTTGCCAGTATGTCGCGTATCGCTCGTCGGTAATTTGATACATCGGCTTAAGGGGATGGCTGCTGCCCTCAGCGGCGGCCGTGAAACGGAGCTCGGGTGCGGAGTCGAGGTGGATCCACTGCTCGGGGCTGTTGCTGGCGGCAGTGCACTGCGGCAAAGGAGCAGCCGGGGGAAGATCTTTGGGGATAGTGGGCCGACCATGAACGATGCGGAGCGGGCCGTCGGCGGGGCCAGCCCCGAGGTCGGCCGCAAGGACAAGGGGTCCGTAGAGTGGAGCGGAAACGGTTGGGTCACCTGCGAGAGGCTCCTGATGGAGATGCATGGGGAGGGTCAGGGTGATCGTGTCGCCTTCCCTCCAGGAGCGGTGGATGGCGAGATAGGACCCGGGGTTCGACATAGCATCGAGCGGCTGGCCGTTGATGGAGATCAGTGCGGCTCCTGTGGTCCAGCTGGGGATGCGCAGGTGGATGGTGCGCGGTGTGGGTTGCGAGGATTTGATCTTGAGGGTTGTGCTTTGTTCGATAGGGAAGTGTGTCGTTTGTTCGAGGCCGAAGTTCTGGTCTTTCCAGTCCAGGGTGGAGGCGATGAAGTGGTTGACGAAGAGATCAGTGCCACGACGGAAATATATTGTGTCAGAGAACTTGGCGAAGTCTTCCGCGCCCGTGCCGGTGCAGCACCAGAAGGACTCTTCGGGAGAGTTGTACGCGCGCCAGTACCCGGCTGCGAGGGGAAAGAAGTATTGCTTGAGCCCCTGCGGGTTTTGGGTGCCGAGGCGGCAGTTGAAGAGAGTGCGCTCGTAGGCGTCCATCCAGCGGGCGTCGGCCGTCCAACTGAAGACATGGCGCTGTAGCTTCATGAGGTTGTAGGCGACGCAGCACTCGGCATTGGCCCAGGCGAGGGTGCCCTTGAGTTGGTCGGGCGGCGTGGTCCAGTGCTCGTCGACGCTGGTGTTGCCGATGGCGTAACTGCGGGCGGCGAGCACTTCGGCGAGGAAGTACTCTGCGATGTCGCGGTAGCGGCGGTCGCCGGTAACCTCGTACATTCGTGCAGCACCGATGATCTTGGGAACGTTCGTGTTGGCGTGCAGACTTTGAAGTTCGTCGCGGCGCTGGGCGAGGGGGTCGAGGAAGCTGGGCTGCTCGAAGAGAAGCGCGGCGTCGAGGTATCGCTGCTTCTGGGTGATGGCGGCGAGGTTAATGAGAACTTCGTTGGTGCCGCCGAATTCGTTACGCAACATACGCTGGCGCTGGTCGAAGCTAAAGGCGGACATGAAGTTCTGCGCCCATTGCGCCATGCCTTCGGCGACCTGGAGAGCTTCCGTATTGCCGGTATGGAGGTACATGTCCACGAGGCCGGCCATGATCTTGTGGTAGGTGTAAAAGGGTGCCCAGACGGGCTTGTCCTGTGCGAGCCGCTCGAAGAGATCTTCGGGGAAGGCGCTGACGTAGCCAGTGCCGATTTTTTTCTGGCAGGTGATGAGGCCGGAGACAAGCGCGTCGCCGCGATTTTTGAGCACCGAGTTGCCGGAAGATGCGGCGGAGAGAGCCGCGGCAGAGAGGAAGTGTCCGCCGGCGAAGTGTCCGCGCAGTTCGCAATCGGGAGCCTCCCAGCCGCCGTACGGCTTTGCGCTGGAGTGGATTCCGGCAGTGAGGCGGAAGGAGTGCAGAAGCTGGTCGACGGTGAGAGAGTCGAGGTATCGGGCGTTGATCTCCGCCTGCTGCTGGAAGATTCCGGGAGTAAGGCGCACGGAGGCGAGCGGGAAGGCTTCCAGCCTGCCTGCAGGGTACTCGGATGGGCCGGATGTAAGGGCGTGCAGGGCTGGAGAGCGCGTGATGAGACAGAGGCTGGCTGCAGCGGCAGAGGTCTTGAAGAACTGGCGGCGAGAGAAATCCATCATAGCGAAAACCTGAGAGTCATCCTAAATGAAGGATGGCATGGCTGTCCGAAGCGCGGGTTGGCGATGAGGGTCATTTCTCGCGCATGGCGTCGGACAGGGTGAAGTAGCGGAGTGCGCGTTGGACGTCGAGGTTGATCTGGGCGCGCAGAGCTTCCGGGGATTCGAAGCGGCGTTCCGAGCGAAGACGACGCAGGAAGGTCATCTCCAGGGGCGTCGTCTCGTTGAGGGGGATGGGCGTGAAGTCCAAGAGGTGGCTCTCGACGGCGAAAGAGTCTGCGCCGAAGGTTGGGCGGTTGCCGATGTTGGTGACGCCGCGGAAGGTTTTGCTGCCGTCGACTTCGAGGGTGGTTATGTAGACGCCGTGCGGTGGAAGGAGATCGGGGTAGGGCGCGAGATTGATGGTTGGGACGACGTAGCGACTGCCATAGCCACGGCCGGAGGCGGGTGTGCTGCGGATGGAGAAGGTGCGACCCATGAGGGCGCGGGCTTGTGGGAGGGCTCCACCGGAAATGAGCGCGCGGATGCGGCTGGAGGAGATAGGAGCGCCGCGCATGACGCGGGGAACATACGTTCGGACGCTGAAGCCAAGCTGCTGGCCGAGTTGGGCGAGTCCGGCGATATCGGCTTCGGCGAGATGTCCGAAGCGGAAGGTTTCGCCTTCGTGGACTTCTACGGCGTGGAGCGCGTCGCGCAGGATGCGCTCAGCGAAGTTGCGGGCAGACCAGTGGCGCAGATCTTCCGTAAAGGGAAGAACGAGTACCTGATCGAGGCCCGTGTCTGCGAGCAGCTTGAGTTTCTCGGGAAGCGGTGTAATGAGGGGCAAGCGCGAGTCGGTTCGGAGTACGTGCGCGGGATGTGGATCGAAGGTGACGGCAATGGATTGAGCGTTCAGGATGCGGGCGCGGTCAAGGACGGAGGCGATGACCATGCGGTGGCCGCAGTGTACGCCGTCAAAGTTGCCGATGGTGACGACGGAGGAGGTGCAGGGATGGAGTTCTGCGATAGAGTAGGCGATCTTCATCAGGCAGACTCAGGTTGTCTAATGTTGAAGGTGAGCTTGAGCCCATCGTGGGCGAGGCGGATGTGGCTGGGAAGGGAGGCGTTGGTGGCGTCGTGGTCGAGATCGTGGGAGATGTGGGTGAAGAATGCGCGTGCGGGCGCGATCTTTTCAACGAGTTCTATGGATTTGGCGAGGTGGGAGTGGCTGGGATGCGGTTCGTGGCGGAGGGCGTCGAGGACGAGGATGTCGAGGTTCTGGAGTAGCGGCAGGCTTTCGTTGGGGATGTCGCTCATGTCGGTGAGATAGGCGGCGGCGCCGAAGCGATAGCCGGCGATGGTGTTGCGTCCGTGGATGACGGGAACGCGGATGAAGTCTACGCCGAAGAGAGGGATGATGGTTCCGGCGGCTTCGGCGATGCGATGCAGGGTGACGCGGGCGCTGGTGGGATAGCGGTCGACCTTGCGGAAGGTGTATTCGAAGATGCGCTCGATGACGGTGGCGGTTGCTTCGTCGGCGTAGAGCGGAAGGGAATCGGGATGGGCGAAGCTGAGCGGGCGGAGGTCGTCCATGCCGAGGACGTGGTCGGCGTGGGCGTGGGTGTAGAGGACGGCATCGACGCGGCGCAGGTTTTCACGGACGGCTTGAACGTGGAAGTCCTGGCCGGTATCGATGAGAATGTTGTGGCCGTCGAACGAGACGAGCACAGAGGGACGTGTGCGGCGGTTGGGCGAGGCGGGGTCGTAGGCTGAGGTGCAAACGGCGCAGCTGCAACCGAGGGTAGGAACTCCCATGGAGGTTCCACTGCCGAGGAAGGTGAGCGTAGCCTCCATGTGTTAGCGGACGATGCTTGGGCCGCTCATGGGAGGAGCGCCGGGGGCGCCGGGCTGACGTGTGGCGGACTGGCGCGCGAGTGCCTGCGTGACTTCGAGAAACCCCATGTGAAGTTCAAAGAGGGCGGTGTCGAGGAGGGTGGCCTCGGTGGGCGAGAGATTACCTTCGGTCTTGGCGGAGAAGATGCCGAGCATGTCGATGGTCTGGCGAGCACCGAGGATGTCTACCTGCGGCTGCTGGCCGGGCGCGGCTGCTCCGCCGAGCTGCATCATGGCCTGCATGTAGAGGGACTGGATAAGGCTCTCGAAGGTGAGCTGAGGGGCGCGATCCATGCCGGGATTCGTGGCGCGGATGGCGGTATCGAGGCGATCGACGGTGGCGTCGTAGGCGCGTTTGGCCTGATCGAGCTGCTCGGCTGTAGGCGGCGGAAGCTGGTCGCCGTTGTCGTTGGCGTCGGGAGCAGCCTTGGAGGGCGAGGGAACGGCTTGGGGACCCTTCGACTCGACGAGTTTGGCGCTGTCGTTGGCGTCGGGTGCGGAGAGGGTCTCGGGGCGCGGCGCTCTGGGTTCGGAGGGTGGAGCGTCGGGGCGGATGTCGCCCTCTGCGGTGAACTTGCGACGGTCATTGACGACGAATTCTTTGATCTCTGCCATGTTGATTCTCAGTCCTGGAGTTTAGATGACGTGGTGCGGCGTAGCGATGCCGCCAGCGTAGGTGAGTTGCTGCTTCGTGTCGAGAGCTTCTCTTCGAGCATAGCCTAACGCGAGCAGAACGGGGCCTTCGGGAAACGGAACGAGGGCGGCGGAGGTGAGCTCGCCGGCGGGTTTCCGCTGACCGTTGGTGAGGGTTTCGAGGGGCGTTGGAAGCGTGGCGGGTAGGTCGCCGGCGAGGCGGAAGGCGGTGAGCTGGCGATGGACCTGTCCGCGAGAACGGATGCGTTCGACGATCTCCTGGCCGAGGTAGCAGCCTTTGGCGAAGTGGAGGGCGTGAGACTGGTTGGTCTCCTGCGGGAGGTCGCGGTCGCGGATGTCTTTGCCGAAGAGCGGCTGAGCTTCGAGGATGCGGAGGGCTTCGAGGGTTTCTGCGGTTACTTCCGGGAGCTGAAGGTCGGCGCGGATGGCGTCGCAGGTGGCTGTAGCCGCGCGGAGTTCGAATTTGGGGATGGATGCGGGCGCTGGCGTGAAGAGCAGAACGGGTCCGTGTGGTGTATCGGCGTGGACGAGGTGGAGCGGGGCGAGAGCGGGCAGGCCGAGGCGCTGGAGTACGTCCGGCGCGGCCGGGCCGAGAAGGATAAGGCTGGATTCGTCGGTGAAGGCCGGTGCGAGCTCTACGTCGTCCATGATGATGAAGCGATCGAGGTGCTGCTGGATGATTTGGGCCTGTGCGGCGGTTGTGGCGATGAGGAAGGTTGCGGGGGCTTCGGGGAGATCGCTGGTCTCACGATAGATGGTGCAGTCGCCCTGGATGCGGCCCTGGGCGTTGAGGAGGAAGTTGTAGCAGCCTTCACCGGGAGCGAGCGGATGGATGGCGTTGGTGACCATGCCGTTGAGCCAGCGGGCGGCGTCGGAGCCGGTGACACGAAGGAAGGCGCGGTCGGTGAGGGTGGCGAAGGCTGCGGCTTCGCGGAGTGCGATGAGCGGCGAAGGGTCGAGCTGTGCGGTTTCTGCCATAAGTGTTGGATGAAGCTGTAACGGGTGATGCTTCCTAAGGATATCTTGTATATGGATGTGGATGCGTCGCGCGGTTCGGAGCGGTCCGGATGACGAGAGCGGCGGATGCGAGTCTTAACTGGTGCAGGGTAAGGTCGGAGGTCGTTTGAGCTGGAAGAGCGTTTTGTGTGCAGGGATGCTGGTGGGAATGGTTACGGGCGCAGCGGTTGCGCAAAACGGTGGAAACGACGGAGCGACCTCGCCGCCGGTGCTGGAATCAGGTGAGACGAAGATCAAGGTAGACACGATCCTGTCGCCGGGACAGGAAAAGAAGCTGCTGGAGGATGAGGGGAAGATTCTGCAGTTTGTGAGCGACAAGACGCAGCTACCGATCAAGGCGCCGGTGCAGTGCCGCTTTGTGTCGCGGGAGTCAGTGGCGAAGGACCTGCGCAAGCGGTTTGATGACGACAAAGATGCGAAGCGCATGCAAAACAGCGAACTGGTGCTGAAGAAGTTTGGGCTGCTGGATGAGGACTTCAAAATGCGGCCGTTTTTACTGAGCCTGCTGACGGAACAGATTGCCGGTTACTACGACAACAAGACACGGCAGATGAACCTGCTGGACTGGGTCCCGATCGATGAGCAGAAGCCTGTGATGGCGCACGAGTTGACACACGCGCTACAGGACCAGACGGTGAACCTGAACAAGTGGGACAACCAGGAGATTGAGGGTATTGCGAAGAACGTGAAGGAGGACAACAAGCACATTGAGCGCGATGAGACCGACACCGCGCGCGAGGCGGTGCTGGAAGGCCAGGCGATGGTGAGCTTTGCGGATTATGTGCTGGCGGAGCAGGGGCATCCGGCGCAGTCGCTGAGGGATTATCCGCAGCTTGCGCAGCAGTTGGAGTCGAACGCGGGGGACATGTCGGACTCGCCGATTCTGGCGCGTGCACCGTTGGTGCTGCAGCAGTCACTGCTGTTTCCGTACACGGCTGGGTTGGGCTTTGAGGACGCTGTGCTGACGAAAGAGGGGACGGAGCCGGCGTTTGCGGGCGTGCTCGCGGCACCGCCGGATTCGAGCTACGAGATTATGACGCCACGGGCGTATCTGCGCCATGCGTCGATTCCGGTGATGAAGCTGCCGGACATTCACCCGATGCTGAAGGATGCGGGATTTGAGCCATACGACGTGGGCGTGATGGGCGAGCTGGATGTGAGGATGACGGCGGAGCTGTTTGGGGGAAGGCCGCTGGCGGAGGCGCTGGCTCCGGAGTGGGACGGCGGAATCTACTATGCGGCGCAGCGGAAGAGCGCGACGGCGGCGGAGAAGGAGACGACGGCGTCACTGGCGTTGCTGTATAGCTCGCAGTGGAAGAATCACGATTCGGCGAGGAGCTTCTTTGAGGTGTTTGAGCAGGAGTTGCCGCGGCAGTATGACGGGCTGAAGCGGTTGCGGGACAAGGAGAAGGACGAGGATGAGCGGGTGTACTCGACGCGTGAGGGCGATGTGCTGCTGACGCTGGAGGACAGGAAGGTGTGGGTGAGCGAGGGGTTTGACCTGGCGCTGGCGCAGAGGTTGCGCGATGCGGTGGATGCGGCGAATCCTCCGGCGGGCGAAGGGCCCGTGATGCGTGCGGGCGTCGTGGCTCCAAGCCAGGACCTGGTGGGAGGGCTGGTGAAGGGGTTTCAGTCGTTCGGGATGATGAGGGTGGGGCTGCGGTAGGGTTTGCCGCTCCCCCCCCTCCCCCCCCCATGACTTTCGGGCGTAAGTGCTTTGGGATGTGGTGTTTGCGGGTAAGATTTGCCTTCAAAGTCTTCAAAACAGGGCGCTTACGGGCAAAGTCTTCAAACGATTGGAGTTACGGGTTGGGTGGTGTCGCCGTGCTTCGTTCGGCGTAGAAGCTGCGGGTCTCTCCACTGCGCCAAACGATGAAGCTGTTTGGCTCCGGTCGAGATGACAGCGTTGTGTTGCGTGTGCCGGCTGGCTTCTTTAGGGCTACATGGACGGTGGCGTATGGGAGTGCGAACGCAGATTCCCTACGGGAACAACAATGGGACGCAGCTTTTCCCTTGGGGGAGGCAAGGGGTGAAGGTTTCCTGCGGCAGTGAGAACGAAAAAGAGTGCCTATGACAAGGATAGTGCAGTGGATGGGGTAAGTATGCCAGAGTTTTGCAGGCTATAAGTGGTTTGCATTGAGGGCGATGCGTGGTTCAGCGTGAGGCTGGGGGGTTGACAAGGTTTGGTGGTGTTGGCGGTGGGGCTATTTGCGCTGGTTCGCCTGACGCTTCTGGGCTTCCTGCTGGGTGGAGAGGAAGCGGCGGAGGCGGTCGAGGGAGCGTGATTTGCCGAAGACGACGAGGCTTTCGGTGAGGGGTGGGCTGGTGACGCTGCCGGTGAGGATGGCGCGGAGGAGCATGAAGTTTTTCTTAACGGACCACTGTTTGGCTTCGCCGAGGGCTTTGAGGGCGGACTCGATGGACATGGCGTCCCAGTTCGTGGTTTCTAGAGTGGCGAGCTGGTCGGCGGCGAAGAGGAGGGTCTCTTCGGGGGTGCGTTTTTTGGGGAGCCAAACGGACTCGGGCGGAGTGACGTTGTCGGCGAAGAAGAAGCCAGTCATGTCGCCGAACTGGCCGAGGGTTTCGAGGCGAGCCTGGACGAGGGGGGCGATGGCGCGGATGTAGGCGTCGGAGAGGATGGTGCTGCGGAGGGCGTGGAAGAAGGCGTCGGGGGAGAGTTTGCGGAGGTACTCGCCGTTGAGCCACTTGAGCTTGACCAGGTCGAAGACGGGGCCGCCGAGGGAGATGCGGGTGAAGTCGAATTTGGCGAGCATGTCGGCGAGGGAGAAGATGTCGCCTTCCTTGGTGTTGAGGCCTTTGCTGACGATCTCGGCTTCGGTGGGCTGGGCCATGCCGCCGCCCATGAGTCCGAGGAAGTTGAGCATCGCCTCGGGTAGATAGCCGGACTCGCGGTAGTAGACCAGGGAGACGGGATTTTTGCGCTTGGAGATTTTCGACTTGTCGATGTTGCGCAGGAGCGGCATGTGCCAGAAGCGCGGAAGCTGCCAGCCGAAGGCGTTGTAGAGGAGGACGTGTTTGGGGGTGGAGGAGATCCACTCTTCGGCGCGGATGACGTCGGTGATGTGCATGAGATGGTCGTCGACGACGTTGGCGAGGTGGTAGGTGGGGAAGCCGTCGGACTTCATGAGGACCTGGTCGTCGACGTTGTTGTGGTCGAAACGGATGTCGCCGCGGAGTTCGTCGCGGAATGTGGTGGAGCCTTCGGTGGGGACTTTGAGGCGGACGGTGTAGGGGCGGCCTTCCGCGAGGAAGGCGTCGATTTGTTGCGGGGTGAGGTGGCGGTGGGCGCCGTTGTAGCGGGGTGGCTGCTTGGCAGCGATCTGGGACTGGCGCATGGCTTCCAGTTCGTCGGCTGTCTCGAAGGAGCGGTAGGCGGTGCCGTTGGCGAGGAGGATTTCGACGTGCTCGCGGTAGATTTCGGTGCGCTCGGATTGGCGGTAGGGGCCGTAGGGGCCGCCGACGTCGGGGCCTTCGTCCCAGGTGAGGCCGACCCACTTGAGGGCGTCGAAGATCATCTGCTCGGAGGAGGCGACGAAGCGGGTGCGGTCGGTGTCCTCGATACGGAGGACGAACTGGCCGCCGCGCTGGCGGGCGTAGATGTAGTTCAGAAGGCCGATGTAGGCGGTGCCGACGTGGGGATCGCCGGTGGGTGAGGGGGCGATGCGGACGCGGGTGGGTCGGGTATCGAGCGGTGAGTTTGGAGCAGCAGTGTCTGTCATGAGTCAGTGCTCATGTTAACAGCTTGCGGGGGGATGTGGTGCGGTCAGGCTGTGGGTGGTGGTGGAGGGTAACTGGGCGGAGGCGGTGGGTAGGGTTGGAGGCCGGGGTAGAGCTGGGCGGCGGGGATGACCTTCCAGTCGGAGAAGGCGAGGATGCAGGTGACGATGATGAGGCCGATGGGCCAGATGAGGATGAGCAGGGAGAGCGGGCCGGCGAGACCGGCTTTGTCGAGGATGCGCCAGAAGAGAAAGATGAAGAAGGCGATGAAGGCGAGGCCGATGAGGAGAAAGATGCCCATCATGCTGGCGATCATGCCTTGCATGTGGTTGTACTGCGATGGGTCCATGGATGCCTCCGTGGTGATGGAGACAACTGTATGGGAAGCGGGGAGAAGTTGGAAGGATTTTTTTGGGGTGTGGCGTTAGGTGGGAGGAGGAGCGGGTTTGCTGGCCGGGAAGGGCGGAAGGGAGGGCAAAGGCAAGAGCAAGGGGAACGGCGAGAGCAAGGGCAGATTCCCTGCGGGAATGACAGAAAGAAATGCAACGGCAAGAGCAAAAGCAAAGGCAACAGCAACGGCAAACGCAAAAGCAAGAGCAACAGCAGCGTGTAACTTAACTTAAGCTAAATTATGTAACTTATGCAAAGGCAAAGGCAAAGGCAAGAGCAAGAGCGGGTTCTCCGCCTGCGGCGAAGGATGACAAGGGTTAGAGGTAAGTGGGGTGCGCGGAGGGGTTAGGCGCGCTGGAGGGTGAAGTGGGTGAGTTCGGCGGGGCAGTTGAGGCGGAAGGGGACGCCGACGGTGCCGATGCCTCGGTTGACGTAGAGCTGCATGTGGCCGAATTTGTAGAAGCCTTCGATGTACTTCTGGCCCATGGGCGGGAGAACGAGGGGGCCGATGTAGGGGATGCGGATCTGGCCGCCATGGGTGTGGCCGGAGAGCATGACGTCGATGAGCGGAAAGCGGGGGTGCTGGATGACGTGATCGACGTAGTCGGGCTCGTGACACATGAAGATGACGGGCGCGCGGGGATCGGGGGGGATGGCGAAGTTGAGGTCTGGCTTGCGGGTACCGGGGTCGTCGGCGCCGGCGATCCAGAGGACGTCTTTTCCGCGTTCGAGGGGGGTGTAGCTGTCGACGAGGATGGGTGTGCCGTGTGCTTCGAGGGGATCGATGACGTGATCGGCACCGACGGCGACGTCGTGGTTGCCGAGGATGCCGAGGCGCTGGGGAGCCTTGAGGGTGGAGAGGATTTCGGCGGCGAGGCCGGCGGCGTTCCAGGCGACGGTGTGGGGACGGGGGCCGCGGGAGACGAAGTCACCGGTGATGAGGACGAGGTCGGGGTTGAGATCGTTGACCTGATGGACCATGCGTTCGAGGAAGAAGGCTTCGGTGAACTCTTCGAGGTGAATATCGCTCATCTGGACGATGCGGAAGCCCTGGAAGCCGTCGGGGAGATTGCGGATGGCGAGGGTCTTTTGGGTGATTTCGAACTCGTGGCGGGCGTGGGTGCCGGCGTAGAGGGCAAAGCCGAGGCTGGCGGCGGCGGCACCTGCGATGAAGCTGCGGCGCGTCATGGAGCCGGGCTGCGGGTGCCTGATGGAGTAAGGAATGCGACGCATAGTCCATTATGACGGGCTGAGCGAGGTAAAAAGATGGTCGTGTGTCGGGAATGGACGGAAACCTGTGCGGATGTCTGTCAAATCAGTAGAATTGACGGATGCGTGAACGGGCGAGACGGAAGCAGGCGATGCGGGCGGTGGAAGCTGCGGGAGCGGAGGCGCTGCTGGTGACGCATGGGCCGGATGTGCGCTATTTGAGTGGGTTTACGGGATCGAGCGGAGCTGTGGCGATGGTAGGCGGACGATCTGCGCTGTTTACGGATGGGCGCTATACGACGCAGGCGAAGGCTGAGGCTGAGGGCGTTCGGGTGGTGATCGATAAGCGGGCACCGGCGGTGCAGGCGGTGGAGTGGATGGCGGCGGCGGGTGTGACGAGGTGCGCGTTCGATGCGGGGCAGACGACCGTGGCGGCGATGGAGACGATGAAGAAGGCGCTTCCGGCGGGGGTGCGGCGAAGCTTCTTTGTGGCTGGGAGCGGGTTGGTGGCACGGCTGCGCGAGGTGAAGGATGAGGACGAGATTGCGCGGATGAAGCGCGCGGCGGAGCTGGGGTGCAGGATGTTCGAGGCGGTGCTGGAGTTTGTTGTGCCGGGAGCGACGGAGGTCGAGGTGGCGGCGGAGTTGGAGTACAGGGCTCGGATGGGTGGGGCGGAGGCGATGAGCTTTGAGACGATTGTGGCGAGCGGAGAGCGGTCGGCGCTGCCGCATGGGCGGGCGACGGGGGCGAAGCTGCCGAAGCGTGGGTTTGTGACGATGGATTTCGGGGTGGTGGTGGATGGGTACTGCTCGGATATGACGCGGACGGTGCACCTGGGGAGGGCAACGGATGAGGCGTGGGACGTGTATCATTCGGTGCTGGAAGCGCAGGAGGCTGCGGTTGCTGCGATTGCGCCGGGAGTGAGGTGCGGCGAGGTGGATGAGGCTGCGCGTGCGGTGCTGCGCAGGGCAGGGCTGGAGAAAGAGTTTTCGCACTCGACCGGGCATGGAGTTGGGTTGGAGATCCATGAAGGGCCGAGGATTGCGGCCAAACAGGAGCAGGTGCTGAAGCAGGGGATGGTGATTACGGTGGAGCCGGGAGCGTATCTTGCTACAAGGACGGCGGTTGGTGGCGGGAAGGCGTTGGGCGGAACGAAGAGGAGCGGTGGTGCGTTTGGTGTGCGGATTGAGGATATGGTGTTGGTGACGGAGGGCGGGGGTGAGGTGCTGACGTCGGCCAGCCCGAAGGTATGGATGGAGTTGTAGCGCAGTGGGTAGAGATTGTAAGAATACGTAGAGACGATTTTGAGGAGTGGAATGGTTATGGAAGGCAAGAACTTGCAGGAGTTGCGGGAGCTGGTGGAGTTTTTGAAGGCCAGCGGAATTGCAGAGTTTGAGATGGAGCGCGAGGACCTGAAGGTGGCGCTGCGGTTTGCAGGTGCTGCACCGGCTGCGGCTGCGGCTCCCGGAATTGATGCGTTGCAGATGGCGGCGCTGCTGGCAGCGGCGAAGGGTGGAGGTGCAGCGGCGCCAGCGGCTGCTCCGGTGGCAGCGGCGGCACCTGCTGCGGCGGCACCTGCGGCACCGGCTGCGGAGGTTGATCCGCATGCTGGAGCGCACATTGTGAAGTCGCCGATTGTGGGGACGTTTTATGCGGCGCCGTCGCCCGATGCGGAGCCGTTTGTGGCGGTGGGTGACAAGGTGGCGGTCGGCAAGGTGCTTTGTATTGTGGAGGCGATGAAGCTGATGAATGAGATTGAGAGCGATGCTGCGGGCGAGGTTGTGAAGGTGTTTGTGCAGCCGGGACAGCCGGTGGAATATGGGCAGCCGCTGTTTGCGGTGAAGGCCTAGGCTGCATCGGTGCTGGACGATGAGAAGCGGGTCTTCCGCCTGCGGCGAAGGATGACAGTTCTAACGCTTGGATAACCGGAAAGTGGAGTAAGGGTTGAGCATGTTTCGTAAGGTGTTGATTGCAAATCGTGGGGAGATTGCGCTGCGCGTGATCAGCGCGTGCAAGGAGATGGGGATTCGGACGGTTGCGGTGTACTCGGAGGCGGACCGGAACAGCCTGCATGTGAAGTTCGCGGACGAGGCGATCTGCATTGGGCCGCCGCCGTCGCGGGACAGCTATCTGAATGTGCCGGCGGTGATTTCGGCGGCGGAGATTGCGGGAGCGGAGGCAATCCATCCGGGGTATGGGCTGCTGAGCGAGAATGCGAACTTCGCGGAGGTGTGCCGGGCGTCGAATATCAAGTTTATTGGGCCGCCGCCGGAGGTGACGCGGATGATGGGCGAGAAGTCCACGGCGCGGCAGACGATGAAGAAGGCGAAGGTGCCGATCCTGCCGGGGTCGGATGGCGTGATTGAGAACGAGGGCGCGGCGCTGGAGTGGGCAGAGAGCGTTGGGTATCCGGTGATCCTGAAGGCTGTGGCTGGCGGTGGCGGGCGCGGGATGCGGATTGTGCGGTCGAAGGAAGAGCTGCCGGGGATGTTTCAGTCGGCGAGCACGGAGGCGCTGAATGCGTTTTCAAATGGCGACCTGTACATGGAGAAGTTTATCGAGCGGCCACGGCATATTGAGTTCCAGGTGCTGGCGGATGAGCACGGGAATGTGATGAGCCTGGGGGAGCGTGAGTGCTCGATTCAGCGGCGGCATCAGAAGCTGATCGAAGAGGCTCCGAGCTTGCAGATTACGCCGAAGCAGCGCGAGGAGATGGGCAAGGTCATCAAGCGGTCGCTGAAGGATATCGGGTACTGGAACGCGGGGACGATTGAGTTTTTGATGGACGAGGATGGATCGATCTACTTCATCGAGATGAATACGCGCATCCAGGTGGAGCACTGCGTTACGGAGATGGTGACGGGTGTGGATTTGGTGAAGGCGCAGTTGCGGATCGCGTCAGGCGAGAAGCTGGGCGATATTGTGCCGGAGGTGCCGAAGATCAACGGGCATGCGATTGAGTGCCGGATCAATGCGGAGCATCCGGAGAAGTTTACGCCGAGTCCGGGCAAGATTACGGTGTTCAACCTGCCAGGCGGGAATGGCGTGCGTGTGGATACGGCGCAGTATGCGGAGGGCGTGGTGCCACAGTATTACGACTCGCTGATTGCGAAGCTGATCTGCCACGGCAAGGACCGCGAAGAGGCGATGGACAAGATGCAGCGGGCGCTGAGCCAGTTTGTGGTGCAGGGAATCCATACGTCGATCCCGCTGCACCAGCGGATCTTTGCGGATGCGGAGTTCCGGTCGGGGCAGTTCGACACGAAGTTTATGGAGCGGTTTCTGGAGCGGCAGAAGCAGGGATAAATCACAGGGAGATTTGTGAGGGTCCCCGAGGCATTCCCTCTGTGGCTGAAGCCACCTCGTTGTGTGCATTTGACGGACGGGCTGAAGCCCGTCCCCTTCAAGACAATGGATTCCGACGACCCTAGTTTTTGGGCGTGGGCGCGGCATCGTGGATGGTGGAGGAGACGTGGGTCTGCTCGAAGTCGCGGTTGTCGGCGTTGACGATGATCTCGCGGTGGAAGAAAAAGAGGACGTGGATTTTGAACTCGGTGCCGAAGTTTACCGGGAACCAGACGCCTGAAGGCTGCGGCGCGTAGACGACGGTGAAGCCGAGGCCGGGCAGGCTGGTGCCGAGCAGCGTGCGTACGGCGAAGGGAATATTGTGCGCCATGGTGGTGCGGACGACGACGGGCTCGAAGGCTGTGGTGTCGATGTAGGCGTCGCCTTTCCAGGTGGCGCCGGAGTTGTTTTTGGGCTGGAAGGTGAGGTGGAAGACCTGGCGGCCGTTGAGGGGTTCGAGGCCGACGAGGTGGAAGGTGTAGTTGGCTTGCGTTGTGGTGGTGAGTGGAAAGAGGTCTGCGGCGATACCGTCTTTGGAGTTTGAAGCGATCAGGCTGTCACGCATGCTTTCGACGAGATCGCGGTCCATGGTGCCGTTGTCATCGATGCTGATGGAGAGGTCATCGTCGCCGTTATCGACGTTGGTGTTGCCAGTGTCTTTGGGGTCGGGGAGGTGGGTATAGGTGACGTAGTGGTGTTTGACGAGGAGGCGGCCGTCGAGCTTGAGGAGTTGCTGGGTGGAGTTGGTGGCGGTGGGAGTGATGCGGGCGTCGGTGATCTCTTCGCAGCGGACGGTGCTGCCTTTGCGGGAGATGACGCGGGCGTGTTGCGTGTAGACGTAGTGAGAGCGCTCAGCGGCGGAGCGGTCCTGGTTGGCGGCGACGCGGGCCATGATGGTGGCGGCGTCGGGCTGTGGCTGTGCGGGTGTCTGGGCGTGGAGGGGTGCGACCGAGAGGCAGAGTCCAAGGGTGAGGATGGCGAGGTGCATGGGTGAGATACGCGGGGAGTGGGTGCGAGGTTCCCACAGGCTGGTGTATGACTAGGAGATGGACAGAGTGGTGATGCCGAGGCTGTATGCGATTGCGGATGCGGGTGTGCTGGCGGAGCGAGGGGTGGGATTGCGAGCGTTTGTGGAGGAGTTGAGGGATGCGGGGGTGAGGCTGGTGCAGTATCGGGACAAGGTGGGGTCGCCGGAGGAGGTGCTGCGGGGGGCAGAGGTGATCTCGGAGGTGTTTGCGGGGGTGGATGCGGTGCTGGTGATGAATGACCGGGCGGATTTGGCGATGCTGGCGGGGTGGGGTGTGCATGTGGGGCAGGGGGATTTGGGGGTGGTGGATGCGCGGAGGGTGTTGGCGGGGAATGGGATGTTTCCCCACCCATGCGCAGAAGGCGCGCATGAATGGGGCACCCGGAGCGCAGGCGAGGGGAAAAGCAGATTCCCATCGGGAATGACAGAAAGAAAAGCAGGGACTTTGGGGTCAAGAAAGGCAGGTGCTTTGGGTTTGGGGAAGGTAAATGGTTTGGGGTGGGTGGTCGGGGTTTCGACGCATACGGAGGATCAGGTGCGGGCGGCGGATCCCATGTCTCAGAGGCAAGACATGGGGCACCTGGATGTGCGAATGGCGGGATTTGAACGAGGCGCGGATTACATTGCGGTGGGGCCGGTGTTTGGGACGACGACGAAGGTGGATGCGGAGGCTGTGGTGGGGCTGGAAGGGGTGCGGCGGGCTCGGGCGTTGACGCGCAAGCCGCTGGTGGCAATTGGAGGGATCACGCGGGAGAACGCGCGGAGCGTGGTGGATGCGGGAGCGGATGTGGTGGCGGTGATCAGCGGGTTGCTGGTGGAGGGGGAGAGGGTGGGGAAGGTTGCGGAAGACTTTCTTCGGATTTTGGGATAGTTTGGAAGGAATCTACATTCAGGCGAAAAGGGGTGAGCGGTAGTGGCAAGTTCCAGACTTTCGGGGTCCTTCGGCTCCGAAGCCCGCGATGAGGCTGCGCGCTACTCCGCTCAGGATGGAAGCGCTTTGCGGGGTTCGGATGCTCAGGAGGGCGGCGTTGGTGCAGGTGCGAGGAGCGATGCGCCGACGGGAACGGCTGCGCCGAAGTTTGTGCAGGGTATGGGGCTATTTTCGGCGACGGCGATTGTGATGGGGTCGATGATCGGGTCGGGGATTTTTATTGTGCCGGCGGATATGAGCCGGGTGCTGGGGTCTCCGGCGCTGCTGATTGCGGCGTGGCTGGTGACGGCGGCGATGACGATTATCGGTGCGCTGAGTTATGGGGAGCTGGCGGCGATGATGCCGAAGGCGGGCGGGCAGTATGTGTATCTACGCGAAGCGCTGGGACCGATCTGGGGATTTCTGTATGGGTGGACGCTGTTTCTGGTGATTCAGACGGGAACGATTGCGGCGGTGGGTGTGGCGTTTGGGAAGTTTCTGGGGGTGTTTTTTCCGAGCGTGAGCGCGAGCCACTGGCTGTGGCATATAGGGCATGTGCCGGCGTGGAAGGTGGGGCCGATGGTGCTGGGGAATATGGACATCGGGCTGAATACGGCGAACCTGGCGGCGATTGCGATCATCACGCTGCTGACGCTGAGCAATACGCGAGGCGTGAAGCTGGGAGCGGCGGTGCAGAACGTGTTTACGAGCGCGAAGGTGCTGGCGCTGCTGGGGATCGTTGCGGTGGGACTGGTGGCGAAGAATGCGGCGGCGATGGCGGCGAATTTTGGAGCGGGGGTGCACTCGTTCTGGGCGAATGCGGGATGGCATACGCAGCATGCGGTGCAGGTGGGCGTGGGCGGGCCGGTGGAGTATGTGGGGATCTTTACGGTGATTGCGGTGGTGCAGGTGGGAAGCCTGTTCAGCTCGGATGCGTGGAACAATGTGACGTTTACGGCGGGGGAGATTCGGAACCCGCGGAGGAACCTGCCGCTGAGCCTGGTGTTGGGGACGGGCGTGGTGCTGCTGCTGTATGTGCTGTGCAACTTTGTGTATCTGAGTGTGCTGCCGATGGTGGGGACGGCGGGAGCGACGACGCTGGCGGGGCGGGGGATCCAGTTTGCGACCGAGGACAGGGTGGCGACGGCGGTGATGCAGTCGGCGTTTGCAGGAATCGGCTCGAAGCTGATGGCGGCGGCGATTCTGGTGTCGACGTTTGGGTGCGTGAACGGGATGCTGATGGCGGGGGCGCGCGTGTACTATGCGATGAGCCGGGATGGTTTGTTTTTCGCGCCCGCGGGGGTGTTGAGCGAGCGGTCGGGAGCGCCGGTGAATTCGTTATGGATGCAGTGGGGATGGACGTGCTTGCTGTGTTTGAGTGGAAGCTATGGGCAGCTGCTGGATTACGTAATTTTTGCGGTGCTGGTGTTTTATGTGCTGACGATCTTTGGGCTGTTTGTGTTGCGGAGGACGCGTCCTGAGGCGGAGAGACCGTACCGTGCGTTTGGGTATCCGGTGCTTCCGGCGCTATATATTGCGATGGCGGTATGGATTTGTGGTGTACTGTTGCGATACAAGCCTCAGTACACATGGCCCGGGTTGATTCTGGTTTTGCTGGGTGTGCCGGTGTACATGATGTGGAAGAGAAAAGAGACAGCGGTTCGCGATTAGTGGTTCGGGATGAGGAGAACAGGAACGCATGGCAAATTTGTTGGCGGTGAAGCCGTTATCGATATTGTTGAAGGAAGCAGAGAATAAGGGAGAGAACGGGTTGAAGCGCGCGTTGGGGCCGCTGAACCTGATTACGCTGGGCATTGGCGCGATTATTGGCGCGGGGATCTTTGTGCTGACGGGGCAGGCTGCGGCCAAGCATGCGGGACCGGCGGTGGTGCTGAGCTTTGTTGTGGCCGGGATTACGTGCGCGTTTGCGGGGCTGTGCTATGCGGAGTTTGCGTCGCTGATACCGATTGCGGGGTCGGCGTACACGTACAGCTATGCGACGCTGGGTGAGTTTGTGGCGTGGATTATCGGCTGGGACCTGGTGCTGGAGTATGCGTTTGGAGCGGCGACGGTGGCGTCGGGGTGGAGTGGGTACTTTGTAGGACTCCTACAGGATTTTCATATTCACCTGCCCCCGCAGTTGACGACGACGCCAGGGAATGTGCTGTATCTGTACCATGATCGATGGCAGCCGCTGACGTCGCTGCCTGCGGGCGTGAGCGGAGCCGCGCTGCCGCATGTGACGGGGGTGTTCAATCTGGTGGCGTTTCTGGCGATCCTGGCGATCACGGCGGTGCTGGTGATCGGGATTGAGGAGTCAGCGGATTTCAATACCGGGATTGTGATGGTGAAGCTGGTGGTGGTGGGAATCTTCCTGGTGCTGGGAGCGAACTTCCTGTTTCATCATCCTGCGATTGCGCATGCAAACTGGCATCCGTTTATACCGAAGAGCCAGGGGCCGGGGGCGTTTGGGTTTGGGGGCATAACGGCGGGAGCGGCGTCGATCTTCTTCGCGTATATAGGGTTTGACGCGGTTTCGACGGCAGCGCAGGAGGCGAAGAACCCGCAGCGGGATATGCCGATCGGGATTCTGGGGTCGCTTGTGATCTGCACGGTGCTGTACATTCTGGTGTCGGGCGTGCTGACGGGCCTGGTGAACTACCATGCGCTGAATGTGGCGGACCCGGTGGCTGTGGGCATCGATGCGACAGGGATTCGGTGGGGATCGATTCTGGTGCGGATCGGCGCGGTGTTTGGGCTGGCGACGGTGATGCTGGTGATGTTGTACGGGCAGTCGCGGGTGTTCTTTTCGATGTCGAAGGACGGGTTGCTGTGGAAGTGGGCGAGTGCGGTGCATCCGAAGTTCAGGACGCCGTGGATTTCGAACATTGTGGTTGGGCTGATTGTGGCGTTTATGCCGGCGCTGCTGCCGATCGACAAGTTGAGCGAACTGGTGAATATGGGGACGCTGCTGGCGTTCGGAATTGTGTGTGCCGGCGTGTGGATTCTGCGGCGGCGCCAACCGCACCTGCATCGGCCGTTCAAGACGCCGCTTGTGCCACTGGTGCCGATCCTCGGGATCCTGAGTGCGCTGTACCTGATCTGGACGCTGCCTGCGCTGACGAAGATTGTGGTGGTGGTCTGGCTGCTGGTTGGGCTGATTATCTACTTCACGTACAGCCTCAAGCACAGCACGGTGCAGAAACTACCGCATGAGGCGCAGGAGCCGATGGTTGAGCCTGGGGCGTAGCGTATTTTCTTTTGCTGTGAAGTGAAGCTCTCGATGCTGTGACGGTTTTGTTGGGGAAGACCGTCACGGCGTTGGTTCGGGATCACGGCTATGGGAAATCTGCTTCCATGAGTGTGCTGCGTGGTGTCAACGGACAGGAGGTTGGGACTTGCTCTATAGCTGATTAGCCAAAGGTATATAGCTTGATTCTTTGCAGCGGCTTTTGCGTGGTT
>JABBOG010000033.1:10332-41165 GCA_019351975.1 Acidobacteriota bacterium | reverse complement strand
GTGTCGATGCGGATGATCTTGCCGAACTGGCTGATGACCATCATCTCGGTGGTGTCGTCGACGAGCTGGATGCTGGCGACCTTGCCGATCTTGGGCGTCGTGCGCATGTTGATGACGCCTTTGCCGCCGCGGGACTGTAGGCGGTAGCTGTCGACATCGGTGCGCTTGCCGTAGCCGTTGTCGGAGACGGTGAGGATGAGGCAGGGGGTGACGCCGAGGGTCTCGTCGAGCTTCTGGAGCTTGGCGGCGGTTGCTTCGGAGAGGATGGGGACGGCGGTCTCGCCGGGCTCGGTGAGTTCGAGGGGCTGGGAGGCGACGGCTTCGGCGGCCTCTTCGATGACGGCGGCGACCTGGTGGGTGAGGCCGGCTTTTTCGGCGAGGGCGAGGCGCATGGCGTTGCGGCGCTCGTTGGAGGGTGTGACGACGGCACCGACGACGTAGTCACCCTTTTTGAGGGTGATGCCTTTGTTGCCGGCGGCGGCGCGACCCATGGGACGGAGGCCGCGGCGCTTGCTGGTGTCTTCGATGGACTCGTCGTAGAACTCGGAGAAGCGGATGGCGAGGCCGTCGTGGGTGGCGAGGAAGAGGATGTCGTCGCCGTTGGTGATGCGGGCGGTGATGAGCTCGTCGTTTTTGTCGATGGCGATGGCGATGATGCCGCGTGCCATGACGTTGGAGAAGTCTTTGAGGGGGGTCTTTTTTACGACGCCGTCGCGGGTGGCGAAGAGGACGAACTTGCCTTCTTCGTTGAGATCGCGGACGGGGAGGATGGTGACGACTTTTTCGCCGGGCTGGAGGTCGACGAGCGAGGCCATGGCCTTGCCCTTGCCGGCGGCGCCGACGTCGGGGATCTCGTAGACCTTGAGCCAGTAGATGCGGCCGGAGTTGGTGAAGCAGAGGAGATAGGCGTGGGTGCTGTCGATGATGAGCTGGGCGACGAAGTCCTCTTCGCGGGTCTTCATGCCGAGGCGGCCGGTGCCGCCGCGCTTCTGCTGGCGGTAGATGGAGATGGGCGTGCGCTTGAGGTAGCCGGTGTTGGAGACGGTGACGGCGACCTGCTCGTCGGCGATGAGGTCTTCCAGTGTGAGCTCGGTGGACTCATCAAGGATGACGGTGCGGCGGGCGTCGCCGTACTTGTCGCGGATGTCTTCGAGCTCCTTGATGATGACGCGGCGGAGTTTTTTCTCGCTGGCGAGGATCGATTCGTACTCGGCGATGTTGTCGCGGACAGCGCGGAGCTCGTTGAGGAGCTCGTCGATGGAGAGCTGTGTGAGGCGATAGAGCTGCAGTTCGAGGATGGCGTCGATCTGGCGGTAGGAGAGGATCAGCGTGCCAGCGGCGTTGTTGGCGAGTTGGGCTGAGACGCTGCCGCCTGTGAGGTCGATGGCGTACTTGGCGGGGTCGAGGGTGATGCCGGCTAATTCTGTCCCGCGGAGGTTGATGCGGCGATTGCTGAAGTAGGCGAAGAGATTCTCGCGAGCGTCGGCGCGGCTAGAGGACTGCCGGATGATCTTGATGACGGTGTCGAGGTGGTCGAGGGCGATCTGGTAGCCGAGAAGGACGTGCTCGCGCTCGCGGGCCTTGTTGAGGAGGAAGGCGGTGCGGCGGCGGACGACGTCGCTGCGGTGATCGATGAAGGCATGGATAGCGCGATCGAGGGGGAGTTCCTTGGGCTGGCCGTTGTGGACCGCCAGGAAGATCATGGAGAAGCTCTCCTGCATGGAGGTGTGTTTGTAGAGCTGGTTGAGGACGATCTCATTTTGCGCGCCGCGCTTGAGCTCGATGACGATGCGCATGCCGTCGCGGTCGGACTCGTCGCGAACGTCGGAGATGTCGTCGATGATCTTCTCGTTGACGAGCTCAGCGATGCGCTTGATGAGATTGGACTTGTTGACCTGGTAGGGGATCTCGGTGACGATGATGGCCTGGCGTCCGCCGGTGATGTTTTCGGCACCGCACTTGGCGCGCATCATGAAGCGGCCGCGGCCAGTCTTGTAGGTCTGGGCGATGTTGCTGCGGCCGTAGATGAAGCCGCCGGTGGGGAAGTCGGGGCCTTTGACGTGTTCGAGGCAGATCTCGAGGTCGGAGCGGGTTTCGCCTTTTTCGCGCTGCAGGAGGGCGATGGTGGCGTTGAGGGTCTCGGTGAGGTTATGCGGCGGGATGTTGGTGGCCATGCCGACGGCGATGCCGGTGCCGCCGTTGACGATGAGGTTGGGGATGCGCGCGGGAAGGACGCTGGGCTCGGAGGTGGATTCGTCGTAGTTGGGGACGAAGTCGACGGTGTCGTTGTCGATGTCGGCGAGCATCTCGGAGGAGATACGGGTGAGGCGCGACTCGGTGTAGCGCATGGCGGCGGGTGGATCGCCGTCGACGGAGCCGAAGTTACCCTGGCCGTCGATGAGGGGGTAGCGAAGGCTGAAGGGCTGGGCGAGGCGGACCATGGTGTCGTAGATGGCGGAGTCGCCGTGGGGGTGGTAGTTGCCCATGACGTGGCCGACGACCTTGGCGGATTTGGTGTATTTTTTGTTGAACTGGAGGCCCATCTCCTGCATTCCATAGAGGATGCGGCGGTGAACGGGCTTGAGGCCGTCGCGGACATCGGGGAGGGCGCGGCCGATGATGACGGACATGGAGTAGTCGAGATAGCTGCGGCGCATCTCCTCCTCGATGTTGATGGAGAGCATGGAGAGGGCGCCGGGGCCGGTGGGGGCGCCAGGTGCTCCGGGAGCTCCGGGGTCGCCCGCGGCAGGGGGATTGTTGGAGTTCGCCTGCTGTGGGGAGGGGTCGTTCGGGCCGAGGGGGAGCAGCGGATTTTCGTTGGTTTCGTCGGGCATGGGCAGGTTTTATTATAGCGGCTGGTTTGGGGGGTGCGGCGGGCCCGCAGGAGGAGAGCAGGTTCGCCCTTGGGATTCTAAAGGGGAGGGGGATTTGGGGGAGAAGCAGATTCCCTGCGGGAATGACAGAAAGAAAGGCAAAGGCAAAGACAAGAGCAAAGGCAAGAGCAAAGGCAAGAGCAAGAGCAAGAGCAAAAGCAAAGCAGATTCCCTGCGGGAATGACAGAAAGAAAGGCAAAGGCAAAGGCAAAGGCAAAGGCAAAGGCTAGGGCTTGGGGTCGGCTGGGTCTTGGAGCGTGGGGTAAAGGTCGTCCCAGGTTGGGTTGGTGGTTTGGATGAGATCGATTTTCTGGGCGCGGGTTCAGTGCTTCAGTTCTTTCTCTCGGGCGATGGCACTGCGGACGTAGCGGAAGTACTCAAAGTAGACGAGGCGATGGATGGAATAATGCGCGGTGTGGGTTCCTGGGAGTCTGTCGCGGTGGGTGGATGTTCTGCGTGGAAGGTTGTTTGTTATGCCGACGTAGAGATTGCGAGAGCGGCTGGAGAGAATGTAAACCCAGAAATGATAGTCGCTTGGCATGGTGGAGGGTCACAGGTTAGGTGGGTGTGCGAACAGCAGATTCCCTTCGGGAATGACAGAAAGAAAGGCAAGAGCAAGAGCAAGAGCAAGAGCAAAGGCAAAGGCAAAGGCAAAGGTAAAGGTAAAGGCAAGAGCAAAGGTAAAGGCAAGAGCAAAGGTAAAGGCAAAGGTAAACAGCAGATTCCCTGCGGGAATGACAGAAAGAAAGGCAAGAGCAAGAGCAAGAGCAAGAGCAAAAGCAAGAGCAGAGGCAGAGGCAGAGGCAGAGGCAGAGGCAAGAGCAAGAGCAAGAGCAAGAGCGAAGGCGGGAGCAATGGGAAAGGCGGGTCAGGATAAGCGGGCGGTGGTGGTGGATTCGCGGATGATGAGTTCGGGTTCGAAGGTGATGGCTTCGGGGTAGGCTTCGTCGGGGGACTGGATGCGTTTGAGGAGGGTTTGAACGGCGATCTCGCCCATGCGATGGAGGGGCTGGCGGACGGTGGTGAGGCGCGGGACCTGGTAGGCGGCGCTGGCGATGTCGTCGAAGCCGATGACGGAGATGTCGTGGGGGCAGCGGAGGCCGGCGTCGGCGATGGCGCGGATGGCACCGATGGCGGCGAGGTCGTTGAAGCAGAAGATGGCGGTGAAGTCGCGGGTCTGGGCGAGGAGGTCGCGGACGACGGGGTAGCCGAGTCCGGGGGACCAGGCGTTGACGGTGAGATCGATGCAGAGTTCGGGGTAGATGGTGAGGCCGACGTGCTTGGCGAGGGCCATGATGCCGTCCCAGCGGAAGTCGGAGTCGGAGACCTGGGGAGGGCCTTTCATGAAGACGATGCGGCGGTGGCCGAGGTCGTAGAGATGCTGCAGGGCGAGCAGGGCGGCGCGATCGTGATCGAGCATGATGTTGGTGTTGCCCTTGATCTTTTTGTGGCCGGAGATGGAGACGACGGGGGTGGTGAGTTCTTTGTTGAGGGAGGTGTTGACGACGAGGAAGCCGTCGACGGCGCGCTTGGTGAGGAGGCGCGGGTACTCGTCGATGAGGTCGGGCTTGCCCTGGTGTGAGACGACGAAGTGGAGGTAGCCGGACTGGAGGAGGTTCTCTTCGATGACGTTCATGAGCATGGTGAAGTAGCCTTCGGAGAACTCGGGGACGATGACGCCGACGGTGAAGGTGTGGCGGGTGCGGAGAGAGCGGGCGATGGGATTGGGGCGGTAGTCGAGGAGCTTGGCGGCTTCGAGGACGCGGTGGCGGGTGGGCGCGGAGATGGCGGCGACGCCGGGAGCGTTGTTCATGACGAGCGAGACGGTGGCCGGGGAGAGGCTGAGGTACTCGGCGAGGACCTTGAGGTTTACTGGCTTGGCCGTGTCGGGAGTGGACTTGCGTGTCGTCATAAGCGTTTGCACTGTTGTATCACCGGCGGAGTTGAATTGGTGCTGGAGTTTTGAAGGTGGATGAATGTGCGTGCTTCTAAGGCGAGTGAAGACAGGATAACGATATCAGGGAGCTGGTTGAAGAGAGAAATCCAGCCGGTTGGAGCGAAAAGGAGACGGCGGGATGGCAACGGGAACAGCTACAGAAGGTCTCCTCTGGAAGTGACAGAGAGCGACGGTGAGAAAGAACGAGAGGGCGGGTGAAGGCGGAAGCCGTTAGGGTTTACCGCCGGGGGTTGAGGTGGGGCGCTGGAGGATGACGACGTCGTATTGTTTGAGCGCGGCGGTGTGCACCGTGGCACCGCCGGTGCCGGTGAGGACGTTGGTGAAGGCGGTGGGAAGGGCGACGGTTTGCGGGGCAGCGCCGAAGTTGATGAGGATCCAGACCTCGTGCGTGGCGTCTTTACGGATGTAGAGGTCGACGCCGGGAGGCAGTGTGCCGAACTCGGGCTGGACGCCTGCGTCGGCGATCATCCACTTGGCGGCGGCGGCGAGGGGTGCGCCTTCGAGGTCGGCACCGATGTAGGTGATGCGGCCTTTGCCGACCTGGCGGGTGATGGCGGCGGGTTGGTCGTCAAGCCAGCCGAGCGGGGTTTTGCCGTAGCGCATGAGGACTTTGGTGTCGGGGCTGGTGGTGGTGAGCATGTCGGCCCAGACCTTGGTGGGGCCTGTGCCCCATGTGCCGGAGACGGGGATGGTGGTATCGAGTGCGTAGAACTGCGCGACGTGGCCGCCGAGGAGGTCGGCGAGGGGGCCGGGCTGGAGCTGGGTATAGAGGCCGTTATCGATGTTCTTCATGCCGGAGCGCTGGGTGAGGACGAGGTGGCCGCCGTTCTGGACGTAGTCGATGAGGTTCCTGGCCTGCGCTTCGGTGATCATGTTGAGGGCCGGAGCGACGACGAGCTTGTATTGCGAGAGCGGGACGGAGGGGCTGACGATGTCGACGGAGTGGGCGAGGGCACGGACGGCACCGTACCAGTCGATCATGGTGGCGAGCGGGTCGAAGGCCTTGTTGTGGCGCTGCCAGTCGATGGCCCAGTAGCTATCGTAGTTGTGGAGGATGGCGACGTCGGACTGGACGGATGTGCCGGCGAGAGCGGGACCGGCTTTGGCGAAGTCGGCACCGATGTGGGCGACTTCGGGGTAGAGGGGGTTGGGATTACCGTCAGCACCGAGGAGGGTGCCGTGGTACTCCTCCTGGCCGTTGAGGGCGGAGCGCCACTGCCAGTACTCGACGGCGTCGGCGCCGTGGCCGATGTCGTGCCATGCCATGGCGCGAACCTCTCCTTTATTGAGGGGGTTGTTATCGGGGGACCAGTTGACTGAGCCGGGCTGGGTCTCCATGACCCAGAAGTTTTTGCGGAGGAAGCCGCGGGTGAGGTCGTGTGCGGCACCGTTGGAGACGGGGTTGAGCTGGCCGGTGCCGACGTAGTCGTCCCATGAGGCCATGGTGAGGTCCTGGGCGACGAGATCGTTGTTGTAGCCGTTGAAGAAGCCCATCATATTTGTGGTGATGAACTGGCGCGGGTCAGCGTTGGCGCGGATCACATCGAGCTGGTTCTTCTGGTAGCTGCGCCACGTGTCGGAGACAAAGCGCATCCAGCTGATGAGGAGGCCGGGGTTGCCAGGCTTGGTTTCGATGGGGATCTGGGACCAATCGTTGTAGGTCTGGCTCCAATAGGCGGTTGTCCAGCGGGCGTTGAGGTTGTCGAGGGTGCCGTAGCGGGCTTTGAGCCAGTTCTGGAACTGGGCCTGGGTGCTGGGGCCGTAGGAGGCGTTGGCGTATTCGTTGTCGATCTGCCAGCCGATGACGTTGGGATCGTGGCCGAAGCGCCTGGCTTCCTGCTCGGCCATGGCGCGGGCAAGCTCGCGGTACTTGGGGCTGGACCAGTCGAATTGCTGGCGGTTGCCGTGCTGGGCGCGCTTGCCGTCCTCTTCGATGCGGAGGGTCTCGGGATATTCGGTGGTGAGCCACGCTGGCGGGGCGGCGCTGGGGGTGCCGATGACGACGGCGATGTTGTGGCGCTGGGCGGCGCGGATGGCGCGGTCGAGCCAGTCGAGGTCGTAGTGGCCTTCGGAGGGTTCGAGGCGCGACCAGGCGAACTCGCCGACGCGGACGAAGCGGATGTGGGCCTGCTGCATGAGGGCGAGGTCGGTGTCCCAGCGGGACTCGGGCCACTGTTCGGGATACCAGGCGGCACCGAGGTAGAGGGCGGGTGGGGCAGCAGGTGCAGCGTCGGCCTGTGCAGCGGCGGGTGCTGTGGGTGCTGTGGCGGCGTGGGAGCGCAGGCTGGGTGCGAGGAGGAGTGTGGCGGCGAGAGCGATGGCGAGCTGGCGGCGAGCGATCATGGGGGCGTCCTTAGGGCGTGGTGCGGGGTAATGGACAAGGGATTGAGACAAACGTTCGACTGTGCTGCAAAAAAGGGCTGGGCAACCGTAGCTTGCTCCTGATATGCTTCGACGGCCGACCGGTATTCGCGGTAAAGCTAAACCGTTTGAGCGATGTTTGGCAAGAAAAAAATGAAACCGCGTACATGACATGCTGCGGCAGTCACTTTTAAAGGGGAAAACGAGACGATGACAAGGGTACGTATTGCTGGAAATGGCTGCCTGGTGCTGGTGCTGGGATTGGGGCTGGGGCTGGGCTCGTTGCCGCGTTGCGGCGCACAGGAGAAGGCGCAGACTGCGCCGTCGAAGGCGAGTATGCCGTGGATGAACACGTCGCTGGACGCGGACACGCGGGCGGACATGATGGTGAAGCAGATGACCATCGACGAGAAGATTCAGCTGGTGCATGGGAGCGGGTGGGGTGTGCTGCGGCCGGGTGCGGTGGTGCCTCCGGGGGACATTGGCGGCGCGGGATTTGTGCCGGGAATACCACGGCTGGGGCTGCCGGATATCAATCTGGCGGACTCTGCGGTGGGAATCCGCGGGGCGGCGCGGGACAGCCGGTATGCGACGCTGCTGCCGAGTGTGATTGGGATGGCGTCGAGCTGGGACCCGGAGGCGGCGCACCTGTATGGGTCTGTGATTGGGCGGGAGCTGCGGGATGAGGGGTTCAATATGTCGATTGGCGGGGGTGTGGATTTGATCCGCGAGCCGCGCAATGGGCGGAACTTTGAGTATGCGAGCGAGGACCCGGTGCTGGCGGGAAATATGGTGGGACAGCTGGCGATGGGGGTGCAGTCGAACCAGGTGATGGGCGATATTAAGCACTATGTGATGAATGACCAGGAGACGGGGCGGAATACGCTGAGCGCGGTGATCAGCGACAAGGTGATGCAGGAGACCGACCTGCTGGCGTTCCAGATTGCGATCAAGATGGCAAAGCCGGCCGGCGTGATGTGCAGCTATAACCGCATCAATGGCGTATATGCGTGTGAGAACAAGTACACGCTGACGGACGTTCTGAAGGATGAGTGGGGATTCAAGGGATTTGTGCTGTCGGACTGGAGCGGAACGCATAGCACGGTGCAGGCGGCGATGGCGGGGCTGGATATGCAGCAGCCGGGCGATCGGTACTTTGGTGCTCCGCTGAAGCAGGCGGTGCTGGATGGCAAGGTGCCGCAGGCGCGGCTGGATGACATGGTGCACCGGATTGTGCGCAGCATGATCGCGAATGGTGTGGTGGACAATCCGCCGGTGCCGCGGGTGGTCGATCCGTTCCAGGGACGGAGGGACGCGAGGCATATTGAGGAAGAGAGCCTTGTGCTGCTGAAGAATGAGGGTGGGATTCTGCCGCTGTCGGGCAGTGTGAAGAGCATTGCGATCATTGGCGGACATGCGGATGAGGGCGTGCTGTCGGGCGGCGGGTCGGCGCAGGTGGACGCGCCGGGCGGGCTGCCGGGCGGGTCGAAGTGGGGAACGGCGGTGTACTTTCCGTCGTCGCCGATGCGGTATATGAAGGAGCAGGCGGCGGACGCGACGGTGAGCTTCGATGCGGGCACGGATGTGGCGCAGGCGGCGAAGGCGGCGGCGGGAGCGCAGGTCGCGGTGGTGTTTGTGACGCAGTGGATGAGCGAAGGCATGGACAGGCCAACGCTGAGCCTGCCGGGAGATCAGGACAAGCTGGTAGAGGCTGTGGCGAAGGCAAACCCGAATACGGTGGTGGTGCTGGAGACGGGCGGTCCGGTGTCGATGCCGTGGAGCGGGCAGGTGAAGGGCATTATGGAGGCGTGGTTCCCGGGCATTGGCGGCGGAGAGGCGATTGCGAACGTTCTGTTCGGCAAGGTCAATCCTTCAGGCAAGCTGCCGGTGACGTTTGCGGCCAAGGACAGCGACCTGCCGTTTGAGCATGTGACGGGATTGACCGCAGAGACCGGCAACAACGGGATGGATGGCAACGCGGCCCACGGGAAGGAGGCGAAGGACTTCACGGTGGACTACAGCAAGCAGGGGATGCTGGTTGGGTACAAGTGGTTCCAGGTGAAGGACGAGACGCCGCTGTTTCCGTTTGGATTTGGGCTGAGCTATACGAGCTTTGCGTACTCGGGGCTAAAGGTGGCGCCGGATGCGACGAGCGCGAGCTTTGAGGTGAAGAATACGGGAGAGAAGGCCGGCGACGAGATTACCGAGGTGTATGCGACGCTGCCGAGCGCGTCGGGTGAGCCGTTTCGGAAGCTGGTTGGGTTCAAGCGTGTTTCGGTGGCGGCGGGAGCGAGCGATCCGGTGACGGTGGCGATCGATCCGCTGTATCTGAAGGTGTTTTCGACCGAGAAGAATGGTTGGGAGATGCTGCCGGGATCGTACAAGATCGAGGTGGGAGGGTCGTCGGCTGCGCTGCCGCTGAAGGAGGATGTGAGGGTTACGAAGTAGCGTTGCGGAACTGAAGTGTGGGCGCGCCGTGGTTATGGGCGCGCCCACCGTTTTTTGAGGAGGCGAGGCGATTCGGCTGGGCCTATCTGAGGTGGATTCGATGAAAATATTGCTTGACACAGAGTTCTCTATTTTATAGAGTAACTCGTGAGGTGAAGGGCGATGAATGATTTTGTCAGCGAGAACGGTGGTACGAGCCGCGAGGAGCTGGTGCAGCGGGTTGCGTTGATGGAGGCGATGATTGCCGAGGGGCGGCGGACGACGGCGCGGTATGGCTGGATGTTTGTGATGTGGGGGCTGCTGTACATTGCGGCGATGGGATGGACGGTGTATCTGCCGATGCGAAATTTTGCGTGGCCGGTGTGCATTGTTGTCGGGTTGCTGCTTGGCGTTGTCGTGAGGATGCGGCGGAAGCGTGCGGGAGCGATGGAGTCGCAGCGGTCGCGGAACATTGGGGCGGTGTGGAACGGGATGGGAATTGCGGTGTCGTTGTATGTGGTGGCGGCAGTATGGGGAGGGCACGGTAGCGAGCCGGTGTATGTGGCGGCGATCATGTTTATGGTGGGGATGGCGCATGGGATCAGCGCGCTGATTTTGCGATGGGGAGCGCAGGGTGCGGCTGCGGCTGCGTGGTGGGCGTGCGGTGTGGCGTGCTGCTTCGCGACGACAGTGCGGGAGATTGAAGAGCTGTATGTGGTGGCGGCCTTTTTTGGGATGGAGGTCTTCGGGATGTATGTGATGCTGCTGGAGCGGCGGCGGCCGACCGGTGCGGTGCAGCAGCATGCCTGAGTTGCCGGAGTTGGACCCTGTGGTGCATGGGAAGCTGCGGTTGGCGGTGCTGTCGCTGCTGACGGGGGTGGAGGAGGCGGATTTTACGTGGCTGCGGGAGAAGACGGGGTCGACGGACGGGAACCTGGGCGCACAGATGCTGAAGCTGGAGGAGGCAGGGTATGTAGCGATGGAGAAGCGGTTTGCGGGCCGGAAGCCGCAGACGGTGTATCGGATGACGGTAGAAGGGCGGGAGGCGCTGGCGGGATACGTGCGGGCGCTGCGGGAGTTGCTGGGTGGGGCGCTGTAGGCTGCGCGGGCGAAGCGTTGCGGTATGTGCGGGAAGTCGTTATGGCTGAAGGTTATGGGGCCTAAAGCCGAAGTCCTGGCCTGGGAGAATCTTTTATCTTGAAGCGACAGGAGATTCGACGACGGTTTACCTCTTTTTTTGCGGTTTACGCATCCAAGACTAAAGTTTCCGCCCGGCTCACGTTGAGGCTCCGCGGCGGGGGCACTGGATGGTGACGCTCCGCGTTGCGGTTTACAGTCCCCGGATAACTGAAAGAGAAGGAGTACATATGCACATGCAACGTCGGCTAAGAAATACCTGTGGTTTGGCAGTGACTTTTGCCATGGTTACATCGATGGGAGTTGTGGCACGTGCGCAGCAGCCAAGCGGTGCGCAGTCGCAGCAGACCAGCGGCGACCAGCAGCCCACGCTCAACCGGAAGGCGACCTCGGACAAGATGAGCTCGAACGATCAGAAGGCGACGATCGAGGGGTTGGTGATTGGGCGGAACGGATCGTCGATGACGGTACAGACGAACGATATGCCGAAGGTTACGGTGCTGCTGTCCGACAGTACAAAGGCGACGGCGAAGGGCGGTTTTTTTGGTATGAGCCACAAGGAGCTGGGCATTACGGCGCTCGTACCGGGACTGTATGTGAAGGTTGAGGGAGCGTATGACTCGGACCACCAGCTGGTGGCGAAGAAGATCATGTTCTCGAAGAGCTCACTGAACACGGCCAAGCAGATTGATGCGGGGCTGCAGCCGATGAACCAGCAGATGGCGGCGGCGCAGGACCAGGAGAAGAGCGACCGTAGAGACATTGACTCGACCAAACAGGATGTATCGAAGAACTCGCAGGATATCGACTCGACGAAGCAAGGTCTGGATCAGACCAATCAGGCGACGGC
The DNA here is from genome assembly GCA_019351975.1 of Acidobacteriota bacterium. Lineage (GTDB taxonomy): Bacteria > Acidobacteriota > Terriglobia > Terriglobales > Acidobacteriaceae > Granulicella. The sequence goes on along the minus strand of JABBOG010000033.1, from coordinate 29,560 downwards.
GGCGAATGCGCAGGGACTTGGGCAGGCGAAGCAGCGGTTTACGACGCTGGATCAATATGAGACCAAGGGCAGCGTGACGGTGAACTTCGCGAACGGGAGATCGACGGTGACGAAGGACGATAAGCAGAAGCTGATCGACTTTATCCAGTCGGCTGCGAATACGCCGGGGTACATGATCGAGGTCCAAGGTTATGCGTCGACGGTTGGCTCTGCGGCGTTGAATCAGCGTTTGAGCGCGGAGCGCGCGGACGCTGTGCTGGCGATTATTCAGCAGACGGGCGTTGTGCCGATGACGCGAATTCTGGCACCTGCGGCAATGGGTACGAGCAACCAGATCTCAACGGACAAGACGCGGAGCGGGCAGGCGCAGAACAGGCGCGTGGTCGTGACGGTTGTGGTGAACAAGGGCATCACCGGCCAGTAACTGGCTGATGAGCAGTCCATGCTGGCGATGGCGCGGAGTTCTTTTCTGCGTCGTCGCCAGAGTTGTTTAAGGCGAAGATTTGCGGTGACAGGCGGCAGGTGGTGAGGCTACAGTGTGTAGCGCGGGGGGTATGGAGGCTGCCGATGAAGAAGGCAATGGATGAGGGAGCTGAGGAGCTGTCAGCAAGAGCGCGGATCGATGCGCGAATTGCGGAGCTTGGGGATTGGCGTGGAGCGACCCTAGCGCGGGTGCGTGCGCTGATCCTGGCGGCTGATCCGGAGATTGTGGAGGAGTGGAAGTGGCGGGGGACGCCGGTGTGGTCGCATGGGGGGAGCCAGAGCGTCTACGCGATTGATGCGCGGGTCATCGGGGCTGTGGCCAGATGGTGGTGTGAAGGGCGCGGTAGCGGGCGATGATCTCGGCCTGGTTGGGGTGGTGCTGGTCTTCGATGAGGTGCTGGCCGCCGATGATGACGTCGCGGACGGCGGAGCGGTTGAGCGAGAAGACGAGGATGGGGAGAAGGTCGTTGGCGGAGCTTCCGGCGATGGAGGGGTCGTTGAGATCGATGGTGAAGCAGTCGGCGAACTCTCCAGGCTGGAGGGCTCCGGCGTTGACGGCGAGGGATTGTGCGCCGTTGCGGGTGGCGCAGTCGAAGAGTTCGGCGGCGAGGGATTTGCCGCGGAGTTGATCGAGGATGGCGCGCTTTTGGTGCTGGAGGCGAAGGTGGTACTCGAGCTGGCGCGCGTCTTCGAGGGGGTCGATCTGGGCCTGGCTGTCAGAGCCGAGGGCGATGCGGATTCCGGAGGCGAGCATGGCGTCGGCGGGTACGAAGCCGTCGCCCAGGTTGCGCTCGGTGGTGGGGCAGGAGCAGACAGAGGTCCTTGCGTCGGCGAGCATCTGGATTTCGTGGGATGTGACGTGGACGGCGTGGACCGCGGTGAAGTCGGAGCCGAGGATGGCCTCGCGCGCGAGGAGGGTGACGGGGGTGGCGCCGTACTCGCGGAGGCAGGCAGCGTTCTCGGCGAGCTGCTCGGCGACGTGCATGTGCAGCGGAAGATGGTGGGCGCGCGCGAAGGCGGCGATGGTGCGGAGGCCGGCGAGCGGGACGGCACGGATGCTATGCGGAGCGACGCCGAACTGGACGCGGTCGGAGCGGTGGGGGAGCAGCTCGCTCATAGCGTGGAGGAAGCTGTCGGTGGTCTCGTAGAAGCGTGCCTGGCCGGGGTCGGGTGGGAGCTCGAAGCCTGCGCGGAGGTAGGCGGTGCGGAGGAGAACGATGCGGATGCCGACGGATTGTGCGGCGGCGATGACCTGCTTTGCGAGAAGGTTGGGGTCGTCGTAGGGTTGGCCGTTCGGGGTGGTGTGGAGGTAGTGGAACTCGCCGACGGTGGTGGTGCCGGAGAGCAGCATTTCGAGGAAGGCCATGCGCGCGACGTCGTAGACCTGCTGCGGATCGAGGCCGTTGGCGGCGTGATACATGGTGCCGCGCCAGGACCAGAAGTCTGTGCCGCTGGTGACGCGCGACTCGGATTTGCCGCGAATGAGGCGCTGGAAGGAGTGGGAGTGCGCGTTAATGAAGCCGGGCAGGAGAGCTTTTCCGGGGAGAGCGACGATGTGCGTGTGGTTGCGGTCGAAGCTGTTGGTGAGGGCTTCGATGCGGCCGTCTTCGCCGACGAGGAGTTCGCCGCCGGTGATGAAGGTTCCGTTGGAGTAGAGAAGTTCGGGGCGGTAGAGGGTTTTCATGTGGTCACCTTTGTTCCGCCGGGCTGGACTTTCCTTCCGCCGATCCAGACCTCGCGGACGGGGTTGGCGCCGAGGGTGTAGAGGAGGTCGCGCCAGTCATTGCTGTGGAGGACGAGGAGGTCGGCGAGGCAGCCGGGCTCGAGCCTGCCGCGATCGTGGAGGCCGAGGGCGCAGGCTGCGTTGATGGTTCCGGCGGTGAGGGCTTCCTGCGGGGTGAGGCCGTTGCTGCGGACGGCGAGCGCGAGCGCGGCGGCGGTGGAGAAGAGTGGGCTGGAGCCGGGGTTGAGGTCGGTGGCGACGGCGACGGCAGCGCCTGCGTCGATGAGGCTGCGGCCGTTGGCGGCGGGGATGCCGAGGTGCAGCGAGACTCCGGGGAGGACGGTCGCGATGGTGTTGCTGGCGGCGAGGGCGTTGATTTGCGTTGGGCCAGCGGCTTCGAGGTGGTCGACGCTGAGGGCGCGCATGCGGATGCCGAGCTCAACACCGCCGATGCTGTGGAACTGGTCGCTGTGGAGCTTGATGGCGAGGCCGTGGTGTTGGGCGCAGGCGAAGATGGTCTCGGCTTCGTCGCAGTGCCAGGCTTCGCGCTCGATGAAGACGTCTACGGCGGAGGCGAGGTGGCGCTGTGCGGCGATGGGGATCAGTGTGGTGCAGACTTGCTCGATGTAGGTGCGGCGTTCCGTGGGGTCGGTGGGAGGGATGTGGATGAGGAGGGTTGCGAGGATGCGCGCGGAGGTTTGGGTTGTGAGCGCGGCGATGGCTTCGAGCATGGCGAGCTCTGCGGCGACGGAGAAACCGTAGCCGGATTTGATCTCGATGGTGGTTGCGCCAGAGCGGACGAGGGCGGCGATGCGGGGAGTGGCAAGGGCGATGAGTTCCTGCTGCGGGGCTGCGGCGGTGGAGCGGACGGTGCTGCGAATGCCGCCGCCTGCTGCGAGCATCTCTTCGTAGGTTGCGCCTCGCGCGCGGGCTTCGAAATCTGCGAGGCGATTGCCTGCCCAGACGGCGTGTGTGTGGGGATCGATGAGGCCGGGAAGGACGGCGGCACCTTGTAGATCGACGGTGGCCTTCGCGGTGTCGTGCCAGTCGTGCTCGGGGCCGACCCATGCAATGCGGCCGTTGGAGATGGCGATGGCTGCGTTGGGGAGGAGGTGGAGTTCGCTCATGGCTGTGCCACGGCGGGCGTGCGGCCCTTGCGCGGTGACGAGCTGAGCGATTCCGGTGATGAGTTGGTCAGCGTGCATTGGTGTCTCTCTCCCCGGAGGCTGTGGGTCGGTGCGGGCGGGCCCTCCGCGGCTAAAGGCGGATTCGTTTCAGGGTATTTACGGACGGGCTGAAGCCCGTCCCCTTCAAAGGGTAGTGCATTCTCTGAGTCTCAGAAGGCATGACCTACCTAGATATCCACGAGGCTGGGCATGTCGAGGCCGCGCGTTGCGGCGGTTTGGCGGGCGAGATCGTAGCCTGCGTCGGCGTGGCGGACGACGCCCATGGCGGGGTCGTTGGTGAGACACATGCGAAGGCGCTCGTCGGCTTCGTCGCTGCCATCGGCTACGGCGACGAGGCCGGCGTGCTGGCTGTATCCCATGCCGACGCCGCCGCCGTGATGGAAGCTCATCCATGCGGCACCGCTGGCGACGCCGGTGGCGAAGTTGAGCAGCGCCCAGTCGGAGACGGCGTCGGAGCCGTCGAGCATGGCTTCGGTTTCGCGGTAGGGGCTGGCGACGGAGCCGGCGTCGAGGTGATCGCGACCGATGACGATGGGAGCGGTGAGGCGGCCATCGCGCACCATCTGGTTGAAGAGCAGACCGGCGCGGTCGCGCTCCTTGTAGCCGAGCCAGCAGATGCGCGCGGGCAGCCCTTGAAACGCGATCTCCGAGGAAGCGAAGGTGAGCCACTCGTGAAGGCGCTTGTCGTCAGGAAATAGCTGCAGCAGCGCCTGGTCGGTGGCGGCGATGTCGGCTGGATCGCCGGAGAGGGCGACCCAGCGGAAGGGGCCGCGGCCTTCGCAGAAGGAGTCGCGGATGAAGGCGGGAACGAAGCCGGGGTAGGCGAAGGCGTCGGTGACACCGGCGATTCTGGCCTGCGTGCGGAGGTTGTTGCCGTAGTCGAAGGCGATGGCGCCGCGGTGCTGCATTTCGAGGATTGCGCGCACGTGCTGCGCAATGGCGGACTGCACGCGAAGCTTGTACTCAGCGGGCTGGAGGCTGCGGAGCGCGTTGAGGTCTTCGTCGGGTTTGGAGGGCGGAAGATAGCCCCACATCGGGTCGTGCGCGCTGGTCTGGTCGGTGACGAGGTCGGGGATGAAGTTGATGGCGAGCATCTGCGGGAGGACCTCTGCGGCGTTGCCGAGAAGGCCGATGGAGAGGGCTTGGCGAGCAGACTTCGCGGCGCGCGCCCATGCGATGGCTTCGTCGATGGAGCGCGTGGATTTGTCGAGATAGCGAGTGTGCAGGCGGCGCTTGATGCGGGTGGCGTCGAGCTCGACGCAGATGCTGACGCCGCCGGCGAGCTTGACGGCCAGAGGCTGTGCTCCGCCCATGCCGCCGAGGCCGGCGGTGACGGTGATGGTCCCGGCGAGAGTGTCGTTGAAGTGCTTCTTGGCGGCTCCCCTAAAGGTTTCGTAGGTGCCTTGCAGGATGCCTTGTGTGCCGATGTAGATCCATGAGCCTGCGGTCATCTGGCCGTACATCATGAGGCCGGCTGCGTCGAGTCGGTCAAACTCCTCCCAGTTGGCCCAGTGGGGGACGAGGTTGGAGTTGGCGATGAGGACGCGCGGCGCGAGGCGGTGGGTGTTGAGTACAGCGACAGCTTTGCCGGATTGGACCAGCAGGGTCTGATCGTTCTCGAGGCGGTCGAGGGTTGCGACGATGGTGTGAAAGCAGTCCCAGTTGCGTGCGGCTTTGCCGCGGCCACCGTAGACGATGAGGTCTTCGGGCTTTTCGGCGACGTCGGGATCGAGGTTGTTCATGAGCATGCGTTTGGCTGCTTCCTGAATCCAGCCTTTGGCGGTTCGGGTGTTGCCGCGCGCTGCTCGAACGGGAGAATACTCTGTCGTCATCGGGCTACCTCCTCGACTGCCACCTGCTCTGCGTGAAGATCCTTCCAACTATGTTCAGCTATGAATGTAGCGGATTGCTCCATCCATGTTGCGAGGACGCAGTCTTCTTTCCACATGGGGACGTGTTCACGGTAGCGGGTGCGGGCGCGTTCGAGGACTGGCGTACTGGTGTCGTTGCGGAGATCCATGGCGCGCGTGGCGACGAGGAGTTCGATGGCGATGACCATGCGCGCGAGATCGACGGTCTGCTCGAGTTTGAGTGCGGAGGTCATGCCCATGCTGACGAAGTCTTCTTGATTGCCGCTGGTGGGAATGGAGCCGGTGGAGGCGGGTGAGGCGAGAACGCGCATCTCTGCGACGAGCGCGGCGGCGGTGACCTGGGCCATCATCATGCCGGATTCGATGCCGGGGCGGGAGGCCAGGAAGGCGGGGAGGCCCTCGTTCAGGGAGGGGTTCATGAGTCGCTCGGTGCGGCGCTCGGAGATGCCGGCGAGCTGGCAGACGGCAATGGCGAGATAGTCGAGCGCGAGGGCGAGCGGGGCGCCGTGGAAGTTGCCGCCGGAGATGATGGCGTCGTCGAAGACGAGCGGGTTGTCGGTGGCGGAGTTGAGTTCGATTTTGAAGACGCTGCGGGCGTGCTGGAAGGCGTCCCATGCGGCGCCGTGGACCTGGGGGATGCAGCGCAGGCAGTAGGCGTCCTGGATGCGGCTGCCTTCGCCGTGGGTGCGCGGGATGGTGCTGCCGTCGAGCAGACTAAGGAGGTTGCTGGCGCTGAGCACCTGACCCACGTGAGGGCGAGCGGCGTGAAGGCGAGCATCGAAGGCTGCTGCGGTTCCGCGCAGTGCTTCAATGGTGAGGGCGGCAGTGGTTTGTGCGGAGAAGAAGAGTTGCTCCAGCGCTATGAGCTGCAGGCAGCCGATGGAGAGCATGGCTTGCGTTCCGTTGAGCAGGGAGATGCCTTCTTTGCCGAGGAGTGTGAGTGGCTCGACGCCAGCGCGCCGCATGCACTCCGCGGCGGCAAGGACTTCGCCGCGATACTCTGCGCGGCCTTCGCCGATGAGGGTGAGCGCCATGTGCGCGAGTGGTGCGAGATCGCCGCTGGCGCCGACGCTGCCGCGTGATGGGACGACGGGTGTGATGCCGTCGTTGAGCAGGTCGCAGATGCGCTGGGCGACGAGCGGGCGGATTCCGGACATGCCTTTGGCGAGGACGTTGGCGCGAATGAGCATCATGCCGCGTACTACGGAAGTCGGGAGTGGAGCTCCGACGCCGCAGCAGTGGGAGCGGATGAGGTTGACCTGCATGGCCTGGATCTCGTGATCTTCAAGGCGGATATTTGCGAGCAGGCCGACGCCGGTGTTGAGTGCGTATACCGGTTTGGTGCCGCACATGGCCGTTTCGACGCGTTCGCGCGAGTGCTGCATGCGGGCTATCGCTTCCGGTGCGATGCTGACAGGGACGTGATTCTGGGCAACTGCTGCAACAGCTTCGATTGTGAGCGAAGCACCGTCGAGAACGATCATGCAGTGATAGTAGGTGGATGATTGGCGAAACGGAACGAGTAAACAATGGTAATCAAGTATCTATACAGTCGATTCAACGGTATGTGATAGTGAAATAGGTTGTTTCGATGGTTTCAAGCGCGAACGGGGTTTGAATGATCTTACATACTGGAATCGATTCGATTGATCGGAAGCTGATGCGCGAGTTGACGGAGGATGCGCGGCTGACCGTGGCGGAGCTGGGTCGTCGCATTGGGCTCTCGCCTTCTGCTACGGCGGAGCGTTTGCGACGGCTGGAGAGCCTCGAGATCGTCCGCGGCTATCGAGCGGAATTGAACCTAAAGGCGCTGGGCCTCACGATCACGGCGTTTGTACGCCTGACGTGCGAGGGGACGCGCTATAAGCCGTTTCTCAAGTTTCTGCCGACGCTGGAAGCGGTGCAGGAGTGTCATCACTTGACGGGCAATGACGCGTTTCTGCTGAAGGTTGTGCTGTCTTCAATGACGGAGTTAGAAGACTTGATTGAGAAGCTGCTGCCGTATGGCAGTCCGACGACGAGCATGGTGCTCTCTACGCCACTTGAGCGAAAGCAGCTTCTTCACTTTTGATAGCGGGTGATTGCGCGCGGCACAGAACGGCTTCAATCTGGGTGAGGCCGTGATCGAGGTCTTCGCGGCTGATCATAAGCGGGGGCGCGATGCGAATGACGGTGTCGTGCGTCTCTTTGCAGAGGACGCCGAGGTCACGGAGGGCTTCGCAGATGGGACGCGCGGGTACGTTCAACTCGATGGCGAGCCAGAGACCACGTCCGCGGACTTCGGCGATGATGTCGCTGCGCAGGTTGCGCAGGCGTGTGAGTGCGTAGGAGCCCAGGTCGGCGGAGCGTTGGGGAAGGCGTTCGTCGACGATGACGCGGAGTGCGGCGCGTGCGACGGCGCATGCGAGAGGATTTCCGCCGAAGGTGCTGCCGTGATCGCCGGGCTGAAAGACGCCGAGGATCTCCGAAGAGCTTAGGACGGCGGAGACAGGATAGAAGCCGCCGGAGAGGGCTTTGCCGATGATGACGACGTCGGGTGTGATGGCATCGTGCATGTAGGCGAAGAGCTTGCCGGTGCGACCGAGGCCGGATTGGATCTCGTCGGCGATGAGGAGTACGTTGTTCTCGCGGCAGATGGCGGCGACCTCGCGGAGATAGCCATCAGGAGGGATGACGACACCTGCTTCGCCCTGGATGGGTTCGACGAGGAAGGCGCAGGTTTGTGGCGTGATGGCGCTGCGGAGTGCGTCGGCGTCTCCGAACGGAACGTGGGTGAAGCCAGAGGGGAAGGGGCCGAAGCCGACGCGATATTGGGCGTCAGTGGAGCAGCCGACGATGGCGATGGTGCGACCGTGGAAGTTGTTCGAGCAGACGATGATCTCGGCTTTGTTGCGCTCGATGTGCTTGACGGTTTCGCCCCACTTGCGGGCGGCCTTTAGTGCCGTCTCGACGGCTTCGGCACCAGAGTTCATGGGGAGTGCGCGGTCGAAACCGGTGAGTTCGTGCAGGTCGCGGAGGAGCAGCGGCAGTTGATCATTGCGGAAGGCGCGCGAGGTGAGCGTGACCTTATGCGCTTGCTCGATCATCGCGTTCAGGATGCTGGGGTGGCAGTGGCCCTGATTGACGGCTGAGTACGCGGCGAGAAAATCGAGGTAACGCTTGCCGTCTACGTCGGTGACCCATGCGCCTTGAGCGCGTTCGATCACGACGTCGAGCGGGTGGTAGTTATGCGCGCCGTACTGCTCTTCGAGTGCGATGAAGTTTGTAGCGGTGTGGTTGGCGTGATCGTCCGAGCCTTCGCGGGAGGGATGCATCTCGGTGCTGAGCTTCATCACGAGGCACTTGGCGGCGCCGCCTGCCTTGAGAAATTCGTCGAGCTCGATCTGAATCACGTCAAAGCCGCGCGCACGGAGTTGGTGTTCGAGCGTGGCGCTGATGCGATTGAGGACGATCGTGTTGCCGATGTTGACGGCGTTGCAGGCGAAGGACAGAGCATCGGCATCGCTGACGGCGATGCGCATGGCGGGAGGGTAGAACGCTTCGATTTGCTGTAGCGATGCGCCGTCGAAGGCTGCGGGGTAGTAGAGAAGCGAGCCGTCTTCGAGTGGGGCGAAGCAGGTGTCGAGGTGATAGAAGCGAGGGTCGATGAGGTGGAGGCCTGTGACTTCGGTGGGCCAGAGGGAACGGAGTGCATCGTGGCTGGCCTGCAGGGTGCGCATACCGTAGCCAACCCAGAGGCGCGAGCCGTCGATGGAGAAGAGTGCGTCGCCTTCGCCTTCGAAGGGCGTGCTGCGCGGAAGGTCGATGATACTGTAGCCTGCGCTCTGGAACCAGCGGCGGAAGTGCGCTTCCTCGTCCTGGCGCTCGGCGTGGTGAAAGCTGCTGATGGCGACGACGCCGTTACGCGCGAGGCCGGCGTTGGCGGTGAATACCATGTCGGGCGAACCTGGAGCGGGTTCGATGAGGTGTATGTCGGCGAGCCCGGAGAGTGCAGTGTAGAGGTTATGCCATTGCTCCATGGCGCGGCTTTGGGAAGCGTGGCCAAGATTTCCTTGCATCCATGGATTGATGACGTAGCTGACCTCGTAGAGCGTGGGAGCACACATGAGGATGCTGGGCTTGATTGCGTTGGCCGATAGTAGATTGTGGCGAAGGGATTCTGCGCGGACTGCGTTCATGCGTACGTACACTCCATGTATGTCTGGAGCATGGCAGTTAGAATGTGCCCGCGTCAACGAGAATGATTATGCATCGACTGATGCATAGATATACATGAGAATGTATGCGTCAATCAAAGGTTTTCTTGTACTTATGCAGGCTTTTTTCGTATAGCTTGCGGTGTAAGTCGAGTAAGTGCGATGTTACTTTTCGATATCGAAGGTTACGCCTTGTGCGAGCGGGAGATCGGTGCCGTAGTTGATGGTGTTGGTGGCGCGGCGCATGTACTGCTTCCATGCGTCGGAGCCGGATTCGCGGCCACCGCCTGTTTCTTTTTCGCCGCCGAAGGCGCCGCCGATCTCCGCGCCTGAGGTGCCGATGTTGACGTTGGCGATGCCGCAGTCGGACCCGGATGCGGAGAGGAAACGTTCGGCTTCGCGCACGTTGAGGGTGAAGATGGAGGACGAAAGTCCTTGTGGCACATCATTTTGCAGGGCGATGGCTTCGTTGAGGTCGCGGAACTTGAGGACGTAGAGGATGGGCGCGAAGGTTTCGCGGCGCACGACATCTGCTTGCGCTGGAAGCTCGACCAGAGCCGGACGAACGTAGAAAGCAGTGGCTGCGCCGTCGAGAATAACGCGCTCGCCGCCGGTAATAGTGGCTTCTGCGCTGCGTGCTTGGTCGAGTGCCTGCTGCATGGCGGTGAAGGAGCGAGCGTCGATGAGCGGGCCGACGAGGGTGTTGCGGTCGCGTGGGTCGTTGACTACGACGGAGAGGTAGACGCGTTTGAGGCGAGTGATGAGGTCGTCGTAGATGGTCTCGTGGACGATGAGGCGGCGCAGCGAGGTACAGCGCTGGCCTGCTGTCCCCATGGCGGAGAAGGCGACGGCGCGGAGGGTGAGGTCGATGTCGGCGGACGCGCAGACGATAGCGGCGTTGTTGCCGCCGAGCTCGAGGATGGAGCGCGCGAAACGCTTGGCCAGGCGCGGTGCAACGGCGCGGCCCATGGCCGTGGAGCCGGTGGCGGAGAGGAGGGGGATCTGCGGTGCATCCACGAGGAGCTCGCCGAGCCTGGCGTCGCCGATGAGAAGTGCAGCGAGGCCGGATGGGATGTTGCCGACTTTAGCCGCGGCGCGTTCGAAGAGGGCGTGCGTGGCAAGCGCGGTGAGCGGCGTCTTTTCGGAGGGCTTCCAGACGACTGCGTTGCCGCAGACGAGTGCGAGCGCAGCGTTCCACGACCAGACGGCGACGGGAAAGTTGAAGGCCGAGATGACGCCGACGACGCCGAGAGGATGCCAGGTCTCCATCATGCGATGGTGCGGGCGTTCGGAGGCGATGGTGAGGCCGGCGAGCTGGCGCGAGAGGCCGGCGGCGAAGACACAGATGTCGATCATCTCCTGCACTTCGCCAAAGCCTTCGCTGAGCAACTTTCCGGTCTCGATGGTGACGAGGCGGCCGAGGGTTTCGATCTCCGCGCGGAGTTCTTCGCCGAGTACGCGAACGAGCTCGCCGCGACGCGGAGCGGGGACGGTGCGCCAGGAGAGGAAGGCGTGATGGGCTGCGTCGATGGCGTGCTGCGCGGCGGATTCGGTGGTGACGGCAACGCGTGCGATCTCCTGCCCGGTGATGGGTGAATGAACGACGAGATCGCCCTGGGTGTAGGAGCTTTCGGGGACGCCGAGACGGGCGAGGAGGGTGTGTGTTTCATGTTGCAGGGTGCCGGTGTTCATTCGCTGGGTCCTTCCGGTGTTCGGGTGGTGCGGTGAGAGAACCTGGGGCTTCGCCCCAGGCTGGTATGTTTCGCGCCTTTGGCGCTGGTGGAGGTGGGGCGATGCGCTCGTTGAGAAGGTGGATGCAGAAGCAGATTCCCTTCGGCAACGGCAACGGCAAAGGCAAGGGCAAAGGCAAGGGCAAAGGCAAGAGCAAAGGCAAGAGCAGAAACAGATTCCCTGCGGGAATGACAGAAAGAACGACAACAACAACGACGACAACAACAACAACGACAACAACAACAACAACGGTAACGGTAACGGCAACGGCAACAACAACGACAACGACAGCGGCAGCGGCAAAGCGGCAACGGCGGATTGCGGTGCTGGTTGCGCTAGATGGTGGCCGCGACGATGCACTCTTCGAAGAGGTCGAGTGCGACGTCGGTTTCGGCCTGCGTGACGACGAGGGGCGGGCAGAGGCGAACGGTGTTTTCGCCGCAGCCGAGGAGAAGGAGGCCGCGGTCGAAGGCGAGGTCGACGATCTTGTCGCGCAGGGCGCCAGCGGCTTTGCGGGACTTTTTATCTTCGATGATCTCGACGCCGATCATGAGGCCGCGACCGCGAACGTCACCGACGATCTCGTGCTTTGCGACCCATGTGCCGAGGCGTTGGAGGGCGGCTGCGCCGACGGTGGCGGCGTTGGCCATGGCTTCGCGCTCGATGATGTCGATGGTGGCGAGGGCGGCGGCGAGACAGAGTGGGTTGCCGCCGAAGGTGCTGGCGTGCGAGCCGGGCACCCAGTCCATGACCTCAGCTTTGGCGAGGCAGACGCTGAGCGGCATGCCGGAGGCGATGCCTTTGGCCATGCAGACGATGTCGGGCTGCACGCCGGAGTGCTCGATGGCGGACCACTTGCCGGTACGACCGGCGCCGGACTGGATCTCGTCGACGACCATGAGGATGCCGTGGCGATCGCAGATGCGGCGAATCTCGTGCAGGAAGATGTCGGGCGCGACGATGTAGCCGCCCTCGCCCTGGATGGGCTCGACGAAGATGGCGGCGACTTCTTCGGGAGCGAGGAGGGTTTTGAAGAGCTTGTCTTCGATGTAGCGGGCGCAGCCAAGTGCGAAGGCTTCCTGCTCCTGCGGGCCGCCGCTGCAGCCGCGATAGGCGTAGGGATAACGCACGTGCGTGACGCCAGGAACGAACGGCGCGAAGCGGCGCTTCTGCTGGACCTTGGAAGAGGTGAGCGAGAGCGCGCCCATGGTGCGGCCGTGGAAGCTGCCGAGGAAGGCGATGATGTTCTGCCGACCGGTGTGGTAGCGGGCGAGCTTCAGGGCGCACTCGACGGCCTCCGCGCCGGAGTTGCCGTAGTAGATCTTGTGCGGCCCGGGCATGGGTGCGAGCGCGGAGAGGCGCGCGGCGACCTTCGGCATGAGGTCGTAGTAGAAGTCGGTGCCGGACATATGAAGCAGCGTTGCGGCCTGATCCTGCACGGCTTTGACGACTTCGGGGTGGCAGTGGCCGGTGGACGTGACGGCGATGCCGGCGGTGAAGTCGAGGAACTCGTTGCCGTCCACGTCTTCGATGCGGCAGCCGAGGCCGCGCTTGACGACGAGCGGGTAGCCGCGGGTGTAGCTGGGCGAGAGGTAGAGATCATCTTCGGCGACGATGGCTTTGGCGCGCTGGCCGGGAACCGGGCCGACGAACTTCGGGCCGACGGACTGGTGGGTTTCGGGGGTGGCGACGCGGTGCAGCTCCTGCGTGACGGTGCTCATGGACGACTCCTCGTTGTTGCGGATGCAATGTGTTGCTCGGGTTAGCGAGTATGCGGGCAGCCGGTGGGGTGGCTGCTTCGTAGATGCGTCTGCGTGAGGGAGCTGAGGTTAGTCGCCGGAGAAGAGATTAGGGCGAAGACTGCTGGGAAGGGCTCGCGAGCGAGCGCCCAGGGATGTGTGCGCAGGCAAACTGCTTCGCAGGTTGCGAAGATTTCTGGTCGAGTTGCAAACAATCGCCATGCGCAGCTTCCAGTCGTTGCGCCGATTATAGCGCGAGCGGAATACGAACGACTACGGTTGGGTTCCGCGTCCGGCGATCAGTACGTTGCAAGCTTCACCTTCAGCACCTGTGGGACGGATGTGAAGTTCAAGCCGTAGTCAGACTGGTCGCCGTTCCAGAGGCGCAGGAAATGCCAGACACCGTTGATGTATGTTCCTTCCTCGACGCGGACGAACTGGCGTTGTGCGCCCTCGGTTGCAGGCTCGAAGTCTACGCGCGCGTGGATGGCCGTTACGAGGAACTCGTCGGGGCCAAGTGCAGCGACCATTGCGCCGCCTTCGGGGGTCTTGTTGCCGGGAGCTTTTTGTCCGCTGCCGAACTGAGGCAGACCGTATGAGATGTTCGCCTTCCACGCACCGAAGTTCAGCGTTTGGGTATGAACAGCGGGATCCTCCGAGACGGCCTGCAACTTGCCTTCGAAGTTGAGCTGTGCGATGACTCGATCCATCGGGCCAAAGATGCTGTACACGAGCGAGAAGGGCGCTGTCGTTGCGTCGTCGATCTTCGCCGCCCCCAAGGGAGCGTTGGAGTACCCTGTCGCGTCCATGCCGAAGGTTGAAAAGCCGATGCCGCCGTGTCCAATGACAGCGAAGAGATACCGAGCATACTCAGGGGCATTGCCTGTTTCGGGGACAAACATGGCGTTATCGGGACGGTCGTAGATATCAAGCAGCTTGGTGTAGACGTTATAGCCGGGTGTGTACAGGTCGGGCGCAAGAATGTTGATGGACGGAGCTGCGGCCTTCCAGAGCGGAATCATGGCATCGGTGGCACCGCCGCTAGCCCAGCTTCCGGGCGAGGGGTGGAAGGGATCGCGGGTCACAACGTTCACGTACATGGGCAGCGGGTAAACGGCTTTACCGGCCTCAGCGATCTGGTTGATGTAGTGCGCGATGCCCCAGGCCTGAAAGCTTTCATCTGCGGTATCGCCGAAGACCTGCTGCCAGGTTCCGGGCTGCTTGTGCATGGACTGAATGAGCTCGTGAGGAACTTGTTCGGCGAAGAGCTTCTGAGCCGTCGGTGAGTAGTCGCGTATGCTGCCCCAGGTACCAGCCTCGTTTTCGACCTGCACCATCAGCACGGTATGCTGCGGGTCGGCGGCTTTGAGATCGCGCATTAGTTCCACGAACGCCGCGCGGTCAGCGTTGAGCGCGACCTGCGACCAGGAGACGGGTGAGTCGACCTTTCTTCCGTTCGCGGCTGTTACATGCGGCACGTCCTTCTCGTCGAGCTTGATGAAGGGCGGGGTGTAATGGTCGCTGCCATTTTTGAAGAGGCCAAACCATAGGAGAACGAGATGGACATGATGGGTTCGCGCCTGATCTAGCAGCGTGTGCAGAATGGATGGGTCGAACTTGCCCTGCTCTGGTTCGAATTGCTCCCAGTAGATGGGGACTTCAAGTGTGTTGATACCGATGCGCTGGACGGTGGGCCAGACCTTTGGCAGCATCGACGGCCACGCACTTGAGTTGTTAACCTGTGCTCCGAGCATCAGGTATGGCTGGCCGTCGACCATCAGCGCAAAACGGCCATCCTTCTCTACAAGCTGAGGCAGTCGCGAGGTTGGTTTTGCGGCCGTCTGGGCCGCCAGTGTCTGGGTCGCCATTGTCTGGGCCGCCAGTGGAAGAGACGTCAAGAGCAGGGAGGCAAACACCTTACGAAGACATTCAGCGGTTCGGCGATTCACCACGTACACCTCGATTGGTCTGGGGCTATGGAGCTGTCGATGAACCTATTGCCGGCCAGACTTTTGTTCACGCGGTCATCTTACTTGACGCTGATGGCTTTTTGAAGCGGAAGGCTGTCTGAGCTTCCTCCGACCTTTACGACGACTGTGTCCTTTGCGAGGGTGAATGACTTCGTTGCGTCGCTCCAATACTCCAGTGCTTTTGCGGTAAGGGGTAGGGAAACCGTCTTCGTTTCACCGGGTTGCAGCGAGACGCGAGCGAAGCCCTTCAGCGCTTCGGTGGGCCAGTCTACGGGGGAATTCTGGTGGGAGACGTAGAGTTGGACGACCTCGTCGCCTGCTCGTGACCCGGTGTTTTTTACGGCGACGCTGACGGTGGCGGTTTCGCCTTCGGCGAGCGTGCTCTTGCTGACTTTGAGATCAGAGTAGGCGAAGGTGGTGTAGCTCAGGCCGAAGCCGAAGGCGTAGAGCGGCTTCTGTTTGGCGTACATATACGTGCGGCCGTCGCGGATATTGTAGTCCATCATCGGGGGCAGGTCGGCTTCGTCTCTGACCCAGGTCTGGGTGAGGCGGCCTGCGGGGTCGTAGTCGCCGAAGAGCACGTCGGCGAGGCCGTCGCCCTGCTCTTCGCTGTTGTGCGTCATCTCAAGGATGGCGGAGATGTGGTCCTGCGTCCACGTGGTGGTGAAGGGAAAGCTGGCCTGGAGGACGACGATGGTCTTGGGATTCGCAGCGTATGCCGCCTTCGCGAGGTCTTCCTGTGCGAGCGTCATACTCTTGCGGTCGATCGCTTCTTTACCGTCGCTGGGGGTGGGGCAGACATTCCAACCGGCGCCGCAGGTGGGGTTGTTGCCAATGACGACGATGACGGCGTCTGCACTCTTTGCCAGCGTTGTGACGGCGTTCAGGTCGTCGCCAGAGGCGTATTGCACGTTGACGCCTGAACCAGCGCGGGCCTTGATGCCTGCCAGCGGAGTGACGGTAAATGGCGGCGTGCCGCTGTACCAGTCGATGAGCACCTTATCGGCGTAGGGGCCGATGACGGCGATGGACTTGAGCTTGGCGGTATCGAGCGGCAGCAACTTCGGGCCGTCGGCAGCGGCGTCGTTCTTGAGGAGAACGATGGATTCGTCGGTGACGTGGCGGGCGAGTGCCTTGGGCCCAGGTTGCCGCCACGGGTCGGGGGCGAGGTTCTTGCCGAGGCCGTCGTCGAAGCCGATGCGCGCGTAGGGGACGATCTGGTTGGGATCGAGCATGCCGAGTTTGATCATGACGCGGAAGACGCCGCGCAGGTTGCGGTCGAGATCGGCTTCGGTGATGAGGCCTTGTTTGAGTGCGTCCTCCATCGCGGGCTTATAGTCGTCGAGATACTGATTGATGCCGGCGTGCACGGTGGCGGCGACGGCTTCGGGCATGGTTTTGAATGCTTTATGGTCTTTGACGAGAGCTGTGAGTGCGCCGCCGTCGGTGCAGATGATGCCGTTCTCGCCCCAATCCTTCATGACGACGTTGCGAAGCACAGGATTTTCGATCATGGGAACGCCGTTCCAGGAGTTGTAGGCGGTCATGAAGGCGTTGGCGTGGCCGTCTTCAATCGCCATGCGAAAGGGGACGGAGTAGTACTCCTGAAAGAGGCGCTCGTCGAAGTTTGACGAGCTGGAGGTGCGCAGGTTCTCGTTGCTGTTGGCGAGGAAGTGCTTGAGGAGCGATGCGGTTTCCCAGTATTTGCCGTCGCCTTGCAGTCCGCGTGTGTAGGCGGTGGCAAGCGTGCCGACGAGGAAGGGATCTTCGCCGTAGGACTCCTCGCTGCGGCCCCAGCGCGGATCGCGGCTGAGGTCAGCGTTCGGTGCACGAACGACGAGGCCGCCGCGGTGATACTTTCCGAATGCGTAGCGGGTCTCGTAGGCTTCTTGACCGGCTGCCTGAGTGAGCAGTGCGGGATCCCAGGTTTGGCCAAGACCACGCGACTGCGGGAAGGTGGTGGTCGGTATAACGGTCAAAAAGCTGCGACCCTCACGCCCTTCCCAGTGGCCAGGGCCGCCGAGGGCGAGGCCGTGCAGGCCCTCGACGTGGCCGGTGCCGACGATGCCGAGGCGGGGTACGGTGGGGTCGGTGCTGAAGGCGTCGACCTTCTCTTCGAGCGTCATGTGATTCAGGAGATCGGTAATCCGCGCCTCGGTGGGGGCGGAGCTGTCTGCGTATATGGGGGTCGTCTGCGCTGTTGCGGAGAGGCTGCACGCCAGGAATATTGCCGCTAAACCGATTTTCATCATAGTTCTACCGCAAACACTTTACCGCGGGCTATCCACGGTTGTACAGTGGCGCTTGCCAGCCGTTGGCATGGCTGCAAAATGATGATCCAATGGCGGTGGATCGAATTGCTGTTGCGGGGGAGTTGCTGATGAGGCGTGTTCTCGTTTTGGCTGGTGCGGTGGCTTTGGCGGCTCCTTTGTCAGGGCAGACGCCTGCGATGCAAGCTGGACCTGCGACAACGTTGCTGGTGGCAGTGGATCGGCGGCCTGCGCTGTCGCTGGACGGCGAGTGGCATGTCATCCTCGACCCTTACCTGAATGGGGTCAACAACTTCCCGAAAGATGAGACGTCGAGCACAAATCCTCGCCTGGAGTATGATTTCGCGAAGTCGCCGACGCTCAAGGTTCCGGGGGACTGGAATACGCAGAAAGCCTCACTGCTGAACTACGAGGGCGCGCTGTGGTATGAGAGGCACTTCAGTTATGAGCCGCAGCCGGGGACGCGTGCATTTTTGCACATCGGAGCGGCCAATTACCGGGCGCAAGCGTACGTCAATGGACATCTTGTGGGGACGCATGAGGGTGGGTTTACTCCTTTCGATTGTGATATATCGAAGGCTGTGACGAGCGGCAGCAACAGCGTTGTCATTCTGGTGGACGACACGCGTCTGGCAGATGGTGTGCCGACGCTGAAAACCGATTGGTACAATTATGGCGGCTTGACGCGGGACGTGTCGGTTGTGACGGTGCCGGACGCGTTTATCGATGACTTTGACCTACATCTCGATCGGGCGACGCGGAGCCGGATTGAGGGATATGTGCATGTGGTGGGAGCACCGGCGGGGACTACCGTTTCTGTCGCGCTGCCGGAGGCGCATTTGCGGACGACGGGGGTGACGGATGCGGCGGGCAGGGCTGCGATTTCGTTGCAGGCGAAGGGGTTATCGCTGTGGTCGCCGCAGTCTCCGAAGCTGTATCATGTGCAACTTACGGCGGAGACGAAGGACCATCCGGACCAATTGACGGATGTGATGGGATTTCGGACGATTGAGGTTTCGGGGTCCAAGATTCTGCTGAACGGGGAGGCGATTGTGCTGCATGGGGTGTGCATCCATGCGGAGGCGCCGGTGCGTTCGGGGAGGGTGGACAGCGATCCGGATGTGACGACGCTGCTGACGTGGGTGAAGCAGTTGGACGCGAATTACGTGCGTTTGGCGCATTATCCGCATGACGAGCGGATGACGCGGGCGGCCGACCGGATGGGGATCCTGGTGTGGTCGGAGGTGCCGGTGTATTGGGCTGAGCACTTTGGGGATGAGGCGGTGTATCAGAAGTCGCAGCAGCAGCTGGGGGAGGAGATACGGCGGGACAGGGATAAGGCGTCGGTGATTCTGTGGTCGATTGCGAATGAGACGCCGAATAACCCTGTAAGGACGGCGTTTTTAGAGCGTTCGGCGGCGTTTGTGCATCAGGCAGATCCGACGCGGCTGGTGACGGCTGCGCTGCTGGTGCGGACGGAGGGGAATACGAAGATTATTGACGATCCTCTGGGGAAGTCGCTGGATGTGGTGGGGTTTAACGAGTACATCGGATGGTATGACAAGACGGCGGCGGATGCGGATACGACGGTGTGGAAGACGTCGCCGGATTTGGCGGATAAGCCGCTTATTGTCAGCGAGTTTGGGGCGGCGGCGAAGGCTGGATTCCATGGGCCTGCGACGGAACGGTGGACGGAGGAGTACCAAGCGAATGTGTACCGGCACCAGATACCGATGCTGAACGGAATACCGCATCTGCGTGGGGATTCGGCGTGGGTGTTAATGGACTTCCGGTCGCCGATGAGGGTTTTGCCGGGGATTCAGGATGGGTTCAACCGGAAGGGGCTGATCTCGAACCTGGGGCAGAAGAAGGAGGCGTTTTTTGTGCTGCAGAAGGCGTACAGGGAGAATGCGCTGGGGCATGCGAACTGAGCGGTACAGAATGTTTGGGTGATGTTGGTGGTGTTGCGGATGCGTTTGCGCTGCAATTGAGGGTTGTGCGGACGGTATTAGCGCGCTCGGGGGTGGGCTTGAGGTGCCTGGGCTGGCGGTGGTGAGG
>JABBOG010000033.1:0-9667 GCA_019351975.1 Acidobacteriota bacterium | reverse complement strand
AGGTTGAGGGTGAGGTTTTGGGCGGCTTCGGCGCGGGAGCGAGGGGCTTTGCGGAAGGTGACGTCGCGGACGTGGAGGGGGCGCTGGAGGTGCTGGGTGCCGTTGAGGAGACCTTCGATGGTGAGGAGCTGGAGGCGGGGGTAGCGGCTGCCTGCCGATCCTGAAGTGCCAGGGGAGGTATAGAAGCCGGCTTCGGCGGCCTCTTTTTGCATGGGTTTGGTGGGTTCGGCGAAGGAGATGTAGACGCCGATCTCGGCGCGCTCGCGCTGGAGGACGCCGATGAGGTCGTGGACTTCGGAGACGCCGATGTTCTGGCCGCCTTTGACGGAGAAGATGATCTGTTTGGAGTCGCCGGAGCGGTCGTCGTGGAAGTAGAGGCGGCCGTCGATGCCGCGGTCGGCTCCTTTTTTGATGGCTTCGGTGGGGCGGGCTCCGCAGAGGCCGAGCGCCCAATACTGGAACTGGTATTTGTTCTCGGCAACAAAACGCCGACTAACCCAAGAGGTTTATTGGGGCTTTTTATCGTTTAGATCTTTCTTCTGCTTCTGCTTGCCATACACAAAGGTTCCGACGAGTGATCCCATGGCTGCAATTATCGACGTTAGACCACTGGCGGGCTTTCCAGTGGCGGCGAGATATATACCCCCACTAATTGCTGTCATCGCGATGATGAAGCCAAGGATGACTCCCAAGCGTTGATCGGATACGTTCGAGTTGACTACATCTGATTCCAAAGTTAGGCGGTGATGATGTTGGCTCTCGGCCATCGCCAAAATGCGCTCAGCCGCACCGGGCAAGACATCGTTATATCTGGATAGCGTTTCTGGTGGTGGCAATGGGCCAGAGAACGATCTCTCTAGGCGAATCTCCGCCCGTTGTTGATGCGGACGTTGAATTTGTGTATCTTCGTTTCTCGAACGCTTGCTCATTTGGCGGTGATGGCATCATACTCCGCCATAGCATCGCAAATATCATTGCCTACGATAGCCCAATCAGAAGCTATTGCCCTCGCATCGGCTTCATCTGGAGTCCGGCTAATATTGTATTCGTCAAACTGACCGTACCAATCAAAGAGCCTCCCAGCTCCCGAGATTAGGGAGGGGGACGCTACTAAGAAATCAGTTTTTGGCTTGCTGCCCATTTTCAACTTCCTCTCGCACAAGCGATCTTCTATTAGACGCATTTAAAAGCTTCGCGATTCTTTGCGCGCCCACCGATCACTGGCCCTATCTCATGGGTGTAGATTAAGCCGCCTCCAAAGTGTACCAAAGGAAGTACGGGCATTTGAAGCGTTTCTCGGTATTTGATGAACTATATAGCTACTCAGTAAAAGCGCAAAGAGAATTCGCAGTCGATACGGTAGGATGCCGCAAAGGCTGATTCGTAAGCAGCCTTTCAGTCTGTCTTACCAGTCAGCTCCACCCATGTCGGACACTTTCCGCTTATCTGGCGAGTGTGAGGCGGAGCGGGTGCCGTCTTTTTCGGCGAAGAGGACGTTGTAGTCCTGGCGGGAGTTGAAGGGCGGGTCGAGGTAGATGAGGTCGACGGAGTGATCGGGGATGTGGTCGCGGAGGACTGCGAGGTTGTCGCCGTAGTAGAGCTTGTTTGTGGGGTCGGACATGCGCTGGGTTGAGGGTAGCACTTTTGTGAGTGGGAGGATGGGGTGCTTGCGTGGGGTGGGAGAGATGGGGGAGGTCGCAGCGGTTGGGTTCTGGGCGGGGGAGTGGGGTTCGGTCCATCGATCCGCTGAGAGCCGCGCGATGCATGGGGCGGCTGGGGAACCCCATTTTGGTGCGCTGGCTCTAATACTTGTTTATGGAATCATATTTTGTTGAGGGGGGATGGGTGGTGAGGGCGGGGCGGCGTTCCGAAGTGGGAAAATTTTGGGGAGCGAGGCTGTTTTTTGGTGTGTTGTGTGGTCGGTTATGACACACTTCATGCATCCATATCATTAACATGCCGAAGAGATGAGTACAGAACGGAACGCAGCGGCTGGCAGACAGCGTCGGCGGCGCTGCCGGTGAGGGAGAGATGCAAGGGCCAATTACGGATATCGTACGGCTGGGGTTGCTGGTCCTGTTTTTAAGGGTCCAGCAGCGGTCGCGGCCGCACACCTATATACGGCAGTGGTTTGTGGGATGGACGTTTATCTTTCTGGGATATACGGTGTGGGCGGTGCCTGGGACGACGCCGTTGACGGGGAAGTTGCAGGACATTGCCTGCTTTGATTTTTTGTTGCTGGGGGTGCTGACGTTCCTGGTGTCGCTGCTGCCGCCGGCGGCGTGGCGGCGTCGCGGGCTAGTGGTGGCGGTGGTGCTGGGCGTGGTGAATGTGGGGGTGGTGAATCTGCAGCAGTTGGTGTCGCTGCCGAAGCTGCTGCTGGTGGGGATGGTGCTGCTGTGGCATGGGAATGGGCTGTATGCGGCGGATGTGCTGCTGCGGGGGAAGCTGCAGGGGATTCGAAGGGCGGTGTTCGCGTTCTGCACGGTGTATGGAGCGGCGATGCTGGCGTATGTGCTGATGACGCCGGCGAAGAATTTAAACAGCTGGGCGGTGGGAGAGGTGCTGCTGTGCACGGCGCTGCTGTACTGGAAGTGGGGCGAGAAGAACGGCGCCGTGCGGTGGGTGGGAACGTTGGGCTTTGTGGGGTGGGCGGCGTTCTATTACGGGAATATTCTGCTGGTGGAAGGGTCACGGGCGCACCGGCTGCTGGATGAGTTCTGGAGTTTTCCGAAGTACTTTGTAGCGGTGACGATGATCCTGAAGATCTTTGAGGATACGACGAACGATCAGGCGATGATGGCGGAGCTGTTTCGGGAGCTGTATGAGGATTTTCGTCTGATCTATAACTCGCATCCGCATCCGATGTGGATCTGCGATGAGGGTGGGGGAAGGTTTTTGACGGCGAATGACGCGATGCTGCGGGAGTATGGCTACTCGATGGAGGAGCTGTACGGGATGGAGATGGAGGGGCTGCAGTGTCCGGTGGATCCGGAGAGTGAGGTGGAGCTGAATCTGGAGGATACGGGGCCGGAGGGGACGCTGGTCAAGCACAGGCACAAGGATGGCCGGGTGGTGTGGGTGAACCAGGTGATCCGGGAGATTACGTATCTGGGGCAGGCGGCGCAGTTTGTGATTGCGCGCGATGTGACGGACCGGATTGCGCTGGACCAGGAGCTTACGCACAGGGCACGGCACGATGCTCTGACGGGGCTGCCGAATCGGCACTTGATGGAGGAGCGGATTCAGCAGAGTCTTACGACGTGCGTGCGGGATGACCGGCGGGCGACGCTGCTGACGATCGATATTGACCACTTCAAGCTGATCAACGATACGTATGGGCATCTGGTGGGGGACGAGTGTTTGCGGGCGGTGGCGGAGCGGCTGAAGAGCAAGATTCGGAAGGCGGACACGATTGCGCGGACGGGCGGTGAGGAGTTTATGGCGATTGTGGGAGGGCTGACGAGCGCGTCGGATGCGGAGAAGGTTGCGGGAAGTCTGCTGCGGGTGTTTGAGAACCCGGTGGAGGTGTCGATTGGGGAGCTGCATGTGACGGTGAGCGTGGGTGTGGCGGTGTATCCGGATGATGCGGAGGATGTGGAGACGCTGCGGCGGCTGTCGGATGAGGCGCTGTACCGGGCGAAGCGCGGTGGGCGGAACCGGGCGGCGTATGCGAACGATATGGCGGGTGGAGGATCGTTGCGGCAGATGAATCTTGTGGGGTGAACGTCAGGGTGTGATGACGGCGTTGAGGGTGAGGGAATGGGCGGTGGGGTTGGCCGTGCCCTGGCTGATTCCGGTGGCGGTGAAGGTGATGGGGTAGGTTCCGGTGCCGGTGATGGGGAAGTAGAGGTCGGGGCCGCAGGCGGTGGTGGCGCTGGCGAGGGCGGCGAGGAGAGCGAGGGTGAGTAGCGTGCGCAGGTGGGTGCGGCGGCGGTTGCGCAGACCGAAGAGCGAGAGCAGAGACAGAGGGAAGACTGCGGCGAGGAAGATGCGGCGACCGGTCGTCAC
This sequence comes from Acidobacteriota bacterium, assembly GCA_019351975.1. Taxonomy (GTDB): domain Bacteria; phylum Acidobacteriota; class Terriglobia; order Terriglobales; family Acidobacteriaceae; genus Granulicella. The sequence continues at coordinate 5,656 of JABBOG010000033.1, read as the reverse complement.
GGGTGCGGCGGATGGAGCGGATGGAGCGGCTGCGGCGATGGTGGTGGGCTGCAGGGTGTAGGTGACGCTGGCGGTGAGGCCGGGGGTGAGCGCGACGGTGGGGTTTTTGAGAATGCAGGTGTAGTTGGGCGGGAAGGGTGAGTTGCAGGTGAGGGCGATGGGGCCGGTGAAGCTGTTGAGGGAGGCGAGTTGGAGGGAGCCCGTGCCGGTTTTGCCGATCTGAAAGGTGATGGAAGCGCCGGTGAGGGTGAAGTCGGGCGCGGCGGTGGCGGCGAGGACGGCGGTGAGGCTGTGGGTTCCGAGGGCGAGAGCGCTGGTGGAGAGGGTTGCGGTTCCTTGCGCGCCGAGGGGAGCGGTGCCGAGGGAGGTGGTGCCGTCGTAGAAGGTGATGGTATCGGGCAGGAAGGTGAGGATGGTGGCAGAGGCGGTGAGGGTAACGGGTTGGCCGAGGGCGGCTGGATTGGGGTTGGCGGTGAGGCTTAGGACTGCTGTGTTGAGGTTTACGATCTGGATGAGGGGGATGGAGGTGCTGGGGTTGTCGTTGGTGGAGCCGCTGTAGATGGCGGTGATGGTGTGGGTGCCTGCGGCGAGGGCGGCGGTGCTGAACTGGGCAAAGCCGGTGGCGGAGAGGGGAGCGGAGCCGAGGGAGGTGTTGCCGTCCATGAAGGCGACGGTGCCGGTGGGCGCGGAGGAGGATTGCGGAGCAGCGACGGTGGCGGTGAAGGTGACGGTCTGGCCGAAGTTGGAGGGGTTGGGGGCGGAGGTGAGCGTGGTGGCGGTGGAGGACGCGTAGGTAAAGCCAGCGCTGCTGTCAGCTCCGCCGTTGAGGAGGACGGTGACGGAGCTGGCGCGTATGTTGTAGTCGCCGTTGCCGAAGATGAGGTCGGGACGGCCGTCGCCGTTGATGTCGGTGATGGCGAGGCTGGAGAGGCCGGTTCCAGCGACGTAGTTGACTTCGGGGCCGAAGGAGCGGCCGGTGTGGGCGGCGAGGACGCCTACGGCGTAGCCGCCGCCGAGCGAGCCGCTGGTGTGGAGGACAATGTCGGCGAGGCCGTCGCCGTTGAGGTCCGCGGCTGCGATGTTGGTGTAGTTGCGATCGAAGGTGGCGGCGAGCACGGGGGCGGAGAAGGTGCCGTTGCCGTTGCCGTAGAAGACCCAGGCTGCGGTTGCGAGCGGGCTGGGATAGGGATACTGGCCGACGCCGTACTGGGTGAGAACGACGAAGTCCTGGTTGCCGTCGGCGTCAAAGTCACCGGTGGCGACGGCGATGGTGGAGATGATGGAGACGCCTGCGATGGGAGGGATGGGAAGCGCGGTGGCGGAGGTGTTGAAGGTGCCGTCGCCGTTACCGGTGACGACGTAGGCGTTGGAGGTGCTGCCGTAGGCGGCATCGAGCCTGCCGTCGCGGTTGAAATCGGCGAGCGCGGGGAAGGATATGAAAGAGAAGCCGTTGATGGGAGGATCGGAGGGGACGGTGGTGGTGACGGTTTTGAAGGTGCCGTCGCCGTTGGAGAGGGCGAAGGAGATTTGCGAGGTTGCGTCGCCTGCGGTGCTGACGTTGGTGGAGGTGGAGCTGCTGAGGAGGTCGCTGCGGCCGTCGTGGTTGATGTCGAAGACGGCGGCGTCGGTGAGCTGGGAGTACATGGGGTAGAGCGTGGAGGAGTTGGGGACGGCGATGGGAGCGCTAAAGGAGCCGTCGCCGTGGCCGAAGAGGATATAGGAGATGTACTGGTAGATGCTGGTGGAGCCTATGGCGAGGAGATCGAGCTTACCGTCACCGTTGAAGTCGCCGTGGAGAATGTGTGCGTTGGTGGCGGATAAGGGGGTGCTGAAGTTGACGGCACCGTTGTTGTTGGAGAGGGGGGTGGGGGCGGCGAAGGTGCCGTCGCCCTTGCCGAGGCTGAGCTTGATGGCGGTGTCGCCTGTGGCGGCGACGTCGGGGATGCCGTCGCCGTTGAAGTCGGCGATGGTGGGATAGCCGATGACCTCGGTGACTTCCGGAGCGAAGGCGGAGGCGAAGGTGCCGTTGGGTTTGCCGTAGCTGATGTAGATACCGTTGGGGCCGGTGGAGACGATGTCGGGGATGCCGTCGCGGTTCATATCGACGATTTGGGATTGGAAAAGGGTGGCAAAGCCGTTGGTGAAACCGAAGTTGATGTCGGCGTAGTGCAGGGGGGTGCTGAAGTTGAGATCGGGTGCGCCGAGGAGGACGGCGATACCGTCGCCGGAGGCACCGATGACGTCGGGGATGCCGTCGCTGTTGAGGTCGGCGACGGCGATGGGCTCGAGGAAGGTGCCTAAACCGTCGTACTGGGTGTTTTTATCGCCGAAGGTCTTGTCGGAGATGGGAGTGGTATTGAAGGAGCCATCGGGGTTGCCGTGCAGGACGACGAGATCGGTGATGCCGATGATGTCTCCGCCTTCGATGTAGCCGCAGACGGCGTCGAGGTGGCCGTTCTTTTCCATGTCGTGGAAGGTACAGGTGGCAGTGGTGGCGTTGGGTGCGGAGACGTTGTAGGTGATGGGGCTCTGGAAGGAGCCGTCGCCGTTGCCGAGCGCGACGGTGGGGCCGGTGGAGCTGAGGAGGTCGGGGTGTCCATCGCCGTTGACATCGGCTGCGATGACTTTGCCGGTGGCGGGGTTGGGTGCAGCGCTGGCGGAGTTCTGGATGCCTGGTTTGAAGCTGCCTTTGCCGTCGCTGAGGAGGACCTGAGAGGAGTAGTTCTGGGGGTCCTGTACGAAGAGGTCGGGGAGGCCGTCGCCGTTGACGTCGCCGATGAGCTGGATGACGGGATAGGCGTAGGTGCCGGCGTTGCCGAGGGTGATGTTGGTGATGATGGGGCTTTGGAAGGAGCCGTCGCCGTTGCCGAGGAGGACATGGATGGAGGAGTCGAACTGGTGGGCGGCGGTGCAGGCGAGGTCGAGGTGGTGATCGAGGTTGAGATCGGCGAGGAGGCAGACGCCGGTGTTGTCGGGGGGAAGAGCGATGGTGGGGAGGGGGAGATAGCCGCCGGAGGGCTGGGCGAGGAGGGTGTGGAGGATGCGGGGAGAGACGGTGGCGTCGGTCCAGAGGATGTCGGGGCGGCCGTCGTTGTTGATGTCGCCGACGACGAGGGTGCTGGGGTCGACGGTGGTGGGGATGCGGTAGGGGTTGGTGAAGGTTTGGGCGTGGAGGCCGGCGATGGCGAGTGCGGCGAAGATGCAGGCGAGAGCGGAGCGCAGCGTGGAGAGCATGACCGGCCTTGGGTTGTGGGGTTGCCGGTAAGTATAGCTGGTTGGGGGTGGTTGGTGTCGGTGGGGTGTCGGTGGGGTGTCGGTTGGGAACTGCATGGGACGGGTGGGGTTATCTGGCGGGGAACCTGTGAGAAATTCAGCGTTTGTTGTTGTTGCGTTTATGGTGCATTTGCGTTGGGTGGTCATGCTTGAGGCAGGTTTTCGTACCTGCGGAGGAAGCATGGCGAGCGATACGCAGCGGATAAGCAGCAGCATTACGAGCCAGTGGAAGCAGCCGGGAGCGGTGGAGGGGTTTGCGACCGGGGTGTCGCTGCATAGCCATACGAGCGTGTCGGAGGAGACGCTGGGGTTTATCCATGCGATGTTTGTGAAGATGCCGGGGCTGAAGCCGGTGTTTGATCATTATGCGGCGCGCAGTAAGCGGCGAGGGCTGACGCTGGACTTTGAGCGGGCGAACTGGCGGCCGCCCCTACAGCCGAAGATGGCGTACGACCTGGAGGCGGGGCAGGTGCAGCGGCTGGGGTTGAACGCGCTGGTGTCGATTACGGACCACGACACGATTGAGGCGGCGATGCTGTTGCGGACGGTGCCGTCGTCGCGGCATATACCGGTGAGTGTGGAGTGGTCGGCACCGTTTGGGCAGACGGTGTTTCATTTGGGGATTCATAACCTGCCGAGCCGTGATGGGACGGAGTGGATGCGGAGGATGGCGGCGTTTACGGCGGCGGCGCAACCGGCGTTGGCGATTGGGGAGGGCCATGCGCCGTGCAGTGCGGCGTCGGACGCGATGCTGCTGCGGATGCTGCGGGAGCTGCATGAGGAGGCGCAGGTGCTGATTGTGCTGAACCATCCGCTGTGGGACCTGCACAAGACGGGGGTGGTGCATGTGGCGGAGGTGCGGCGGTTTCTGGGGGAGGCTCGGAGCTGTGTGCATGCGCTGGAGCTGAATGGGCTGCGGCATGTGACGGAGAACCGCGCGGTGGCGCGGATGGCGAAGGAGATGGGGCGGCTGGTGATTGCGGGCGGGGACAGGCATGGGCTGGAGCCGAATGCGAATCTCAATCTGACGTCGGCGCTCAGCTTTACAGAGTTTGTGGAGGAGATTCGGGTGGACCGGATCAGCCATGTGCACTTTATGGAGCAGTACCGGGGGCGGTGGGAGCAGCGGATTCTGCACTCGACGCTGGATGCGGTGCGGGACTTTCCGGAGTTTATGCCGGGGTGGCAGCGGTGGGATGAGCGGGCGTTTCATCCTGACAGGGAGGGTGTGATGCGGCCGCTGGCGGAGCTTTGGCCGGATGGCCGGACGCCGCTGGTGATGCAGGCGCTGGTGCATGCGGTGCGGCTGGGGCGCGTGCGGGGGCTTTCGGCACCGCTGAGCCTGATGTTTCCGGGGATGGACCGGGCGGAGCGGGAGATGGAGTGGGTGTAGGGCTTGTGGGTGGGGTGTTGCCAGCCAACCATCCATGACGATGAAGCCATCCTGAACGAGGAAACGCTGCGGGGTTGGGTGGTTTTGACGAGTTGTTCCGGCGTCGCCGCTAGGCGTGCCGATGACTATGCGGTGGGGTTGCGTTGCGGCGCGTTTGGCGAGGGCCTGTGAGGGACCAGCGTTAGGGACGCGCGTGTTTGGGTCGGCGTCTAGGCTTCGGGTTGCGGGGCGGCGAGGGGTTCGCGGATGTCGATGTAGGTTTGGGTGTAGGGGCGGTGGAGGAAGGTGGTCCAGAGGTAGTTGATGGAGTAGCGGGCGGCCATGGTGAGGATGCCTTCGCGTTTGAGGCGGCGGGCAGAGGAGAACATCTTGAGGGCGAAGGTGAAACGGACCTCGCCGATGGTGTTGAGGCGGCGGGCGATGTCGGTGTCTTCTCCGTAGAAGCTGATGCCGGTATTGAAGCCGCCGATGGCGAGGAGAGCGGCGCGTGTGGTGACGAAGTTGCCGCCCTGGACCATGGAGCCGACGCGGAGGATGTAGCGGTTGAGGACGTAGGTGGCCCAGGCGGTGAGATAGAAGATGTGAACGACGAGGCGCTGGCGGGGGGAGAGGTCGTAGTAGAGGATGGGGCCGGAGAGTGCGGCGAGGGGCTTGGTGGTGGTGGTGGCGTCGGCTTTGGCGAAGGTGGAGAGGACGAGGTGGAGCCAGCCGGGGGTGAGGCGGGAGTCGGCGTCGACGTTGGCGATGAGGGCGCCGGAGCTGGCGGTGAGGCCGGCCTGGCGGGCGAAGGTGAGGCCTTTGCGAGGCTCGTCGACGAGGCGGACGCCGTGGTGGAGGTAGGAGAGGGCGACATCGCGGGTGCGGTCGGTGCTGGCGTTGTTGACGACGATGATCTCGGCGGTGTGGGGGGGAAGGTGGCGGGTTTGAGCGAGGATGGAGTCGAGGCAGGCGGGGAGGTAGGCCTCTTCGTTGTATGCGGGGACGACGAAG
>JABBOG010000090.1 GCA_019351975.1 Acidobacteriota bacterium | reverse complement strand
TCGTAGATGGCCTTGCGGAGGGAGTAGCCCATGGGGAGCTCGTAGACGCCGGGGCGCTCGACGTGGCCGGAGATGCCGAAGAGACGGGTGCCGCCGTTGCGCTCGGAGCCGAGCTTGGCGTAGGCCTCGCCACCCATGAGGAGGATGTGCGGGGCGTTTGCGATGGTCTCGGCGTTGTTGATCACGGTGGGGCCGCCGTAGAGGCCGACAACAGCTGGAAAAGGAGGCCTGATTCTTGGCACGCCGCGCTTGCCCTCGAGGGATTCCATGAGGGCGGACTCTTCGCCTACTTCGTAGGCGCCAGCGCCGGTTTGGGTGATGATGTCGAAGTCGATCCCATTGTTGCCTAAAATGTTTTTGCCAAGGATGCCTTTGGCGTAGGCATCTGCCACGGCCTTCTCCATGATGTTTAGGAGGTAGCGGTATTCGCCGCGGAGATAGATGAAGCCGGTCTTGGCGCCGACGGCAAGGCCGGCGATCATGGTGCCTTCGATAATGGCGTGGGGGTCTTCAAGGAAGATGACGTGGTCTTTGCAGGTGCCGGGCTCGGATTCATCGCCGTTGACGAGGATGTACTTGGGCTTCTCGGCGACTTTGGGGACGAACGACCACTTCATGCCGGTGGGGAATCCGGCACCGCCGCGGCCGCGCAGTCCGGAGGCCTTCATGGTGTCGATGATCCACGAGGACATCTTGTCGGGGCCCTGAGCGATGGCCATCTGGACGGCCTTGTAGCCGTCGAGCTCGATGTACTTGTCAATGTTGGCGGCACCTTGACCGAAGCGCCTGGAGAGGACCTTCACTTCATCGGGATGAGAGACGAGAGTTGGCATGCGTGTCCTTACTAAGAACTTTAGTTTACGTGATTTTTTCTACGGCGTTGTGGAGATAGGACGTACGGCGATGTTTTGGTTTCAGGCGAAGGAAAAATTCCTCGACGGTGTAACGTGAGAGGGCAGCGATGGCGATGGAGAAGACGGCTTCGCAGAGGAAGCGGAGAAAGATCTGGGGAAGGATTCCGACGCTGGAGGAGGTGTTGAGGTGCCAGAACCGGTCGATGAGATGGAAGAGAAAGACGTGGCACAGGTAGAGGCCGTAACTGATTTTCGCGAGGAAAATCAGGGGTCTGAAGAGGATGGAGGATGCAGCGGAGGGATGCAGGAGAGCGAGAAGAACGAAGCCGGAGAGGCCGAGCAGCCAGGGTTCGAGGAAGGTGGCGTGGTTGAGGTTGATGAGGGTGCCGCTGGCGGGCTGAGGGGCGATCTGCTGCAGGAGGAAGAGAATCGTTGCGGAGAGAAGAAGAGGCGATGTGATCTGGTGGAGGATGGGGCGGAGGTGCGGTAATCGTGCGCCGATCGCGAGCAGGGCACCGGCGGCGAAGAAGTCAGCGACGGCCCAGGTTTTGAAGCGGACGTCCTGCATGAAGGCCGGGCAGTAGAGAAGGGCGAAGCGGAGGACGGGCGTGAATAGGATGAGGGACGCGCAGAGAATGGCGAGGTTGCGTGTGGAAAGTTTGCGAACCGCGATGGGCCAGAGGAGATAGAACTGCTCTTCGACGGAGAGCGACCACAGCGGGGAGTACTGTGGAGTGACACCGAGGAGGCTGGGCATGTTGCAGAGAAAGAGCAGGCAGACGATGAGGTAGCGGGTGGTGATGAAGTGCGTGGCGACGAGCACGCCGAGGATGAGCAGGTAGGCGGGAAGGATGCGGAGGGCGCGGCGGGCGTAGAAGGTGCGGAAGTAGTCGGGCTTGGTGCGGGTGTGGAGGAGGATGGTGGTGATGAGAAAGCCGGAGAGGATGAAGAAGAGGTGCACCCCCATGTGGCCGAAGCGGAGAAAGAATTCAAGGACACGAACACCGGCGGAGGCGTGGGCAAGGTACGGCTCGAGATTCGTAGCGAGCCCGTGATCGAGAAGCACCATGAGGATGGCGAGGCCGCGTGCGAGGTCGAGGCCGGGCATGTAGGGAAGGCTGGAGGCGGCGCTGGTGGAGGGCGCGGCGACCTTAGCCTGCACGGCTACTTGAGCTCGCGGGAGCGGTAGGTTTCGAGGACGGAGTCCATCTTGGCGGGGGTGAGGTTCTCATGGAAGTCGTAGTTGACCTGCACGGCGGGAGCCCAGCAGCAGGCGCCGATGCACTCGACTTCTTCGAGGGAGAAGAGGCCGTCGGGGGTGACGCCTTTGTGCTCGATGTGCAGCTTGTCTTTGCAGTGCTGGAGGAGCTCGAAGCCGCCGCGAAGCATGCAGGAGATGTTGGTGCAGACCTGCACGTTGAACTTGCCGGCGGGCTTGGTACGCAGCATGGAGTAGTAGCTGAGGACGTTGCGGACGTCGAGCTCGAGGAGGTCGAGGCGTGCGGCAAGCTCAGCGACGACGGCGTCGGAGACGTAGCCGACCTCGTCCTGCGCGTAGAGAAGCATGGGTACGAGCGCGGAGCGCTTGAGGGGGTAGATGGTAGCCAGCTTGTCGAAGCGGGCGGCGAGTTCGGGGGAGAAGATCGTGTTGGCGATTGTGCTCATGGCTGCATTCCGATTTTACCGTGGTGGCGAAAAATGAGGCTGAACCCCAGTGCCCCCTCCCCCATGACTTTTCGGCTTAAAGTCTTCATAACATTACCGATAGAGGAGGACTTTTGGAAGTACTGTTTCGTGTGGGGCACTATTGCTAAAGGGTATCAGTTCTCAGTTGTCAGGATCTCGCGTGCGAATTGTTCGGCGGCGATGTCCATCTCCTGCTCGGGTTGATGATCGATGGTGACGGTGCCGTTTTCGTTGAGCGTGAAGCTGACCGAGGCGGCGTTGCTTTGCTGCATTTCCGTTGGCGTGAAGCGGAGCCAGCGGTCGTTGACGCGGAGAGTAATTTCTGTGGCGCTGACTTCGACGACGGCGTGGTGGGTGCTGTTGAGTCCGTGAGCGGCTGCGTAGCTGCGGAGCAGGGATGCCCAGGAGGTCCAGAGTTCGGTTTGGAGTGCGGGGGTCATCGAGGGGGAGCGTCCGGGAATCGATCGCGCAGAATCTGCTCAACGGTGTGTTGGAGCACCGGGAGGTCAACTTGAATGATGTTCCAAACAATCTCCTTCGTCACCGAGTCGTAATCGTGCCTGAGTATATTGCCGAAGCTCTGAATCGAACGCCAGTCAATGTCAGCCTCCAACCCAACGCCGGACTTGCGCAAACGATCTACAGCTTCGCATAGAATCGCCAGGCGGCGATCCACGGCATCTTGCTTCTCGTACAAATGCTCGTAGGTTGCGTAGCTTAGTCCGCCTACGTATTCCCTGATGCGGTCGATCGCGGTCAGAATGTCGTGCAGGTATACCACAGGATTACGCTTAGAAGGCATCGATAGCGTCCTCTTCCGCGCTTTCCTTGATGATCGGCCGCATGTGCAACCTGTTCGCCAAGTCTACTTTCGTGCCTAGAAGATCTTCAATCGTGTAGTGGATGCGGCCAAGCTCGAACAGGCCTAATCTCCGGTTGGGGTCATACTCCGCCATCAAATCCACGTCGGAGTCCGGCCGCGCTTCGTTGCGCGCGGTAGAGCCGAAGAGGGCCAGATGCAGGATGCCCTCGGCCTGGAGTACAGGCGCGTGTTGGCGGAGTTTCGTGAGGACCTCGTCGCGGCTCATGGGTTTAGTTTAGACGATTGGGAGGGACTGCGTGACATGCAGGTGTGGATGACGGCGTAGCTGCGGAGCAGGGAGGCCCAGGAGGTCCAGAGTTCGGTTTGGAGGCGGTCGTTGATGGTTTTGCCTCCGGATGGGTGTGACTAGGAGCGAGACGCAGATTCCCTGCGGGAATGACAATCAAAAATGTAATGATGACTACAACAGCAACTACAACGGATATGACGACGGTGCGGTAGTTGCTGTCGCTCCTGCTCTAGCGGTCGATGGCTCCTAGGACGATGTCGATGGAGCCGATGACGGCTACTACGTCGGCGATGAGCTGGCCTTTGCACATGGTTTCGAGGGCTTGGAGGGTGGCGAAGTCGGGGTTGCGCATGTGCACGCGGTAGGGCTTGGCCGTGCCGTCCGAGACGACGTAGTAGTTCATCATGCCGTGCGGAGCTTCGACGGAGCTAGTGACCTCACCGGTTGGAACCTGAAAGCCTTCGGTGACAATCTTAAAGTGATGGATGAGGGATTCCATCTGGGTTTTCATCTGCTCGCGGTCGGGGAGGATGATCTTGGGAGCATAGGCGACGATGCGGCCTTCGGGCATGCCGTCAAGGGCTTGGAGGCAGATCTTGACGGACTCGCGCATCTCCTGCATGCGGACGATATAGCGTGCCCAGACGTCGCCGACGGTGGAGACGGGGACGTTGAACTTGAATTTTTCGTAGCCGGAGTAGGGCATGTCCCGGCGAACGTCGAAGTCGATGCCAGACGCGCGCAGCGGGGGGCCGGTGACACCGAGGGCGATGGCGTTCTCGGGGGAGAGGTAGCCAACGCCTTTGAGGCGGCCCATCCAGATGGGGTTGGCGTTAAGGAGGCCTTCGTACTCTTCGATCTTGGAGGGGAAGATGCGGAGGAACTCCCGGATGCGCTTGTAGATGTCGAGGGGCGGTTCGAGGGCGATGCCGCCGATGCGAACGTAGCTGGTCATCATGCGCTGGCCGCTGACGGCTTCGAAGATGCGCAGGATATCTTCGCGTTCGCGGAAGCAGTAGAGAAAGACCGTGAGGGCGCCGATGTCCATGGCGTGGGTGCCGAGCCAGACGAGGTGGGACTGGATGCGGGTGAGTTCGTTGAAGAGAACTCGGAGGTACTGGGCGCGTTCGGGGATCTCGAGTTCGAGAAGCTTTTCGACGGCCAGGGCGTAGGCCGTGTTGTTGGTCATTGGACAGAGGTAGTCGATGCGATCGGTCATGGGTGTGACCTGCGCGTAGAACTTGGCCTCGCAGGTCTTTTCGATGCCGGTGTGGAGATATCCGATGTCGGGGGCGCAGGAGATGACGGTCTCGCCGTCGACCTCTAGGACGAGCCTGAGCACTCCATGCGTGGAAGGATGCTGCGGACCCATGTTGAGGACCATGGTGTTGTCGGAGACGGGGTCCGAGCCGTGGGGGTGGTGATGTCCCGTGGACGACTCAACGACATCCTTGACGTCGGGGATGATGAGGTCTTCGGCGGGGCGGAATCCGGCGAGTGTGGCGCCGGTAGTGTCCTTCTTCTTTGCGACGCCGGGTGCTTCAAGTTCTTCAACGAATGCCATTAGCGGTAGCCCTCCACGGGGTAGTCCTTGCGGAGCGGATGCCCTTCCCAGTTGTCGGGCATCATGATGCGGGTGAGGCGGGGGTGGCCGGAGAACTGGACACCGAAGAGGTCGAAGATCTCTCGCTCGTAGAAGTTAGCGGAGGGCCAGACGGAGGTGATGGAGTCGATGCGCGGGCTATCGCTGGAGAGGCGGGCGACGATCCGGATGCGTTGCTTGATCGAGATGCTGAGGATGGAGTAGCTGATCTGAAAGCGGGGCTCGGTGGGGTACCAGTCGACGGCGGTGGCGTCCTCGAAGAAGTTATAGCCGGCGGCCTGAGCGGCCTGCATGGCGGCGATGATGTTGGACGGATCGACGGTGAGGGTGAGTTCTTTACGGTCCCATTTGGCGTCGGTGATGAGGGGAGCGAGGCCGCGAATGGCGGCGTGATCCGCGAGGGCTTCGGCGACGGCGTCCTTGCCGAAGATGGCGGTGGGTGTGGAGGGGTTTGTGATGGGATCAGGCATGATGCTCCTAGAGGTCTGCGCGGTCGTTGGACCAGTTGAGGATGCCCTTCTTCCAAACATAGAAGAGGCCGACGGCGACGAAGCCGAGATAGACGAGCATCTCCCAGAATCCGAAGAGACGAGATCCGGTGATGGCGGGCAGGCGGCGGTAGATGACGGCCCATGGAAGCATGAAGACTGCTTCGACATCGAAGAGGATGAAGAGCATGGCTACCATGTAGAACTTGACGGAGAAGCGGCCGCGGGCGTCGCCGACGGGGTCCATGCCGCACTCGTAGGCGCTGAGCTTGGTGCGGGTGCGTTTGTGCTTGCCGAGTAGGAAGGACGCAGCCACCATAAAACCTGCAAGCCCCACAGCGACGAGGACCTGCAAGACCAAAGGGAGATACTGCCAGATATATGGAGTGCTTGCCGGAGCGGTAGTCATAGCCAGTCTTGAGTGTAGGAGCGTGGTGGTCAAGGGTCAAGCGTTTGGCGTTGGCGGGGTTTCGAAGCGTCAACAGCTGGGGAAATCATTGTGATCTGCTTAAGCTTCATTGACGCAGCGTTTATGATTGATAAAGAGGGACGTGGGAGAATCTCAACATGATCGTTGCGTCGGAGCTGCAAAACATCCCTATCTTCGCGTGCCTCGATGAGGCAGACCGGCAACGGTTCGCTGAAGGTGCTGCGGACGTGCGGCTTCAATCGGGTGAGTGGCTCATTCGTGAAGGGGAGACCGCCTATTTTTTTGTTCTGCTGGAAGGCGTGGTTCAACTTTCCAAGGATATCCTGGGGCGTTCAAAGGACTTATATAGTTATAGAGTGGGTGAATTCTTCGGCGAAGTACCGATCTTGCTAGGTGCACCGGTCTTCGCATCGGTGCAAGCAACATCAACTGCCCGCGTGGCCCGGTTCGATGCCCAAAGCCTGTTCGAGATGATTCAGTGCTCAGCGGCGTGCAGTGCGCTGATTTTGCAGACGATGACCGATCGGTTGATGTCGGTGCAGCGGTTTGCAAAAGAGACACCAGCGTCTCGGGTTACGATCATTGGAACGCAGTATGACACCGAATGCAGGGACATACGTGCTTTTCTTTCAGCCAACCGTATTCCTTTCGAATGGATCGATGCGGAAAGGGATCCTGAGCGTATTCCTACCTGCATGGGAGGCCGATATGACGGCCCGAGAGTGATAGTCGACCGTCAGTATTGTGTAGAGACGACGACAGTGCGGGACGTTGCAAACGCGCTGGGCATACGTACGGCTCCGCGCTATCAGGAGTACGACGTGGTGGTTGCTGGTGCGGGGCCGGCGGGCCTGGCAGCGGGAGTGTATGGCGCTTCAGAGGGTCTGAAGGTGCTGATTGTCGAACGTTCGGCAGCCGGTGGGCAGGCGGGGACCTCGTCACGCATTGAAAATTATCTTGGATTTCCCAATGGCATCTCGGGAGACGATCTGAGTGATCGCGCGTTAAAGCAGGCAGGACGATTCGGAGCCGAAATTGCCATGACGCGAACAATCGAGTCACTGGAGCCGCTGTCAGATGGTCGATATTGCGTTTCGCTGGATGGTGGCCAAAGGATATCCGCGCGCGTAGTCCTCGTTGCGATCGGCGTTGAGTGGCGTATTTTAGCTGCCGAAGGGGTAGAGCAGTTGCAAGGACGGGGGGTGCTCTATGGCGCGTCGCGCAACGAGGCCAGCAACGTTGCCGGCAAGCGCGTCTTTTTGGTGGGCGGCGGTAACTCGGCTGGTCAGGCTGCAGTCTTCTTTGCAAACTATGCCGCAGAGGTCACGGTTCTTGTACGTGGTAAAGGTCTTGAGTTGACCATGTCACAGTATCTGATCGAGCAGATACGCTGTAAGAAAAACGTGCATATTGAACCATTTACAGAAGTAGTTCGAGCGGAGGGGAAAGACCATCTTGAACGCATCGTGACACGAACTCGGCATGCGGATGGCAGCGAGTCCACCCAGATCCGATCAGCCGACGCGCTCTTCGTGATGATCGGAGCGAACGCCAACACGACGTGGTTGCCGAAAAATATGGAGCGTGATAGTGCCGGATATATTTGCACTGGACGCGACCTGACTCTCTGGAATTTGGAGCGTGAACCTTATCCGCTTGAGACAAATCTTCCGGGCGTATTTTGTGCGGGCGACGTGCGTCACGATTCGATCAAACGGGTGTCGAGCGGTGTGGGTGAGGGAAGTATGGCAGTCGCCTTCATTCACCAGTATCTTGCCCTACAGAACTTTTAGCGACGCATGGATGCGGGTTCACTTCGCAAACATCTGACCGAGATCTGCAAAAGCTTTAAACTCCAGCGCATTGCCTGCCGGGTCGAGGAAGAACATCGTCGACTGCTCGCCTACCTGACCTTCAAAGCGCGTATACGGCTCGATGATGAACTTTACTCCTGCAAGGCGCACGCGCTGCGCGAGTTCCTTCCATTGCTCCGTTGATAGCACAACGCCGAAGTGGGGAACAGGGACGTCATGGCCATCTACAGGCTGGCTGTCGAATCCTTTGCGGTTGCAGGGCGCAGCATCCGGTCTGCAGTGTGCAACAATTTGATGTCCGAACAGATTGAAGTCGATCCAGTGATCGGCACTTCGCCCCTCAGGACAACCGAGAATCTGTCCGTAGAAATGACGCGCTGCTTTGAGATTGTCAACGGGGAAGGCTATGTGAAACGGACGAAGGCTCATGTGTCAATCATAGCCAGCGATCGTTGAGATGCCAATTGCCAGCCTGTTTCACAGTCGCCGCGGAGCGGCTAAAACTTCCTAGGTCGTCTTAGCCTGAAGAAAGCGCTCAGTTTTGCCTTCGCGCAACGTGTGAGCTGGGAAGTGGTCTCTGGGCGTCTTTATTTCTATTGGTAACATGGGCCTGTGGAGAACAAACCGGCTTGTGTTCTGGTAGACTTAGTCGTGTTGCAGCAGCGATTGTATTGGTGCCCACTTTAAAGAACCTGAAATTGAGTACGAAGCAGCGACAATGTAGGTATAGGTGAATGATCGGATACTGTGATACGCTTGCGCCTATTGTATGATCCAGCGTAGCTAAATACATTTTGGGGACGTAGCTCAGTTGGTTAGAGCGCTGCCCTGTCACGGCAGAGGTCGCGGGTTCGAGCCCCGTCGTCCCCGCCATAA
>JABBOG010000089.1:8289-8966 GCA_019351975.1 Acidobacteriota bacterium | reverse complement strand
TGTTGCCCTTGCTGTTGCCTTTGCTGTTGCCCTTGCCTTTCTTTCTGTCATTCCCGAAGGGAATCTGCTTCTCCGCACATCCCCCGCCCATCCACAACCATCCCAACGCACCGCCCACCCGCCCCCCAAATCATCTATGCTGAATCCCACCACCATCACCAACCCCCGCATGACGCCAACTACCACCCACCGCCGCTGCCTCCTCCTCGCCGCCGTCCTCCTGTCGCCGCTCGCCTCCGCGCAATCCCTCCAGCAAGCCGACACCATCTACCGCGCCGGCACCGCCGCCCTCGCCCGCCACGACCTCCCCACCGCACAGGCTGACTTCGAGCAGGTCACCCGCCTCGCCCCCCACGCCGAACCCGGCCACGCCGCCCTCGGCCTCGTCCTCATCGACACCGGCCATCTCACCCAGGCCGTCCACGAGCTCCAGCTCGCCCTCTCCCTCAACCACGCCGACACCGGCGCCCAGCTCAACCTCGCCATCGCCTTCCAGAAGCTCAACCAGCCCTCCAAATCCCTCCCGCTCTTCGCCCAGCTTGAGTCCGCATCCCACCTCCAGCACCACCCCCTCAGCCCCGCCATCCTCTCCGCCTACGCCCACGCCCTCGCCGCCACCGGCAACCTCCCGCAGGCCACCACCCGGATGAAAGCCGCCCTCGCCGCCGATCCCCAGA
>JABBOG010000089.1:0-8245 GCA_019351975.1 Acidobacteriota bacterium | reverse complement strand
GGCTCCCTCTACGCCCAGCAGAACCTCTGGCCCGACGCTCAGCAGCAGTTCACCACCGCCCTCCATCTCGACCCCCAATCCGCCGCCGCGCACCTCCATCTCGCTCTCGCGCTCGAAGCACAAAACCTCCCAGGCGCTCTCGCCGAGCTCCAGCAGGCCCAGCAGATCGCACCCGACAACCCCCTCATCCTCCTCGAAGTCGCCAAAGCCCTCGCCGCCTCCGGCAATGACGCCGAAGCCATCCCGATCCTCCAGCAGCTTCTCGCCGCCAACCCAAATGCCACAGACCCCGCCACCACCGACGCCACTCTCACCCTCGCCCTCGCCCTCCAGCGCACCAGCCACGCGCCCGAGGCCATCACCCTCTTCCGCCAGGTCCTCGCCGCCCAGCCCGACAACGCCCTCGCCGCCACCGACCTCGGCATGGCCCTCACCCAGTCCCAGCACGCCAAAGACGCCGTGCCCATTCTCCAGCACGCCATCGCCCTCGCCACCAAAAGCATCCCAGCCAGCGTCACCGCCCATCAGGACCTCGCCGCCGCCTTCGTCCAGCTCAACCAGTTCACCGACGCCGAAGCTCAGCTCCAGGCCGCCATCCAACTCGACCCCAGCCTCCCGCAGCTCCACTACGACCTCGGCCTCGCCTACAAAATGCAGGACGACGCCACCCAAGCCATCCCCCAGCTTGAAGCCGCCGAAAAGCTCGACCCCACCCAGCCCGAAGCCCCCTACGCCCTCGGCCTCCTCTATCTCCAGCAGGGCCGCTACGCCGACGCCGCCCGCGAGCTCAAAACCTCCCTCACCCTCCGCCCGACCAACGGCGAAGCCTGGGCCACCCTCGGCAGCGTCTACGCCCAGCTCAACCAGCTCCCCGACGCCACCGCCGCCCTCCTCCAAGCCATCCAGCAGGTCCCCTCCCAGCCCGACCCCCACCTCACCCTCGCCAACGTCTACATCAAGCAGAACAAGCTCGCCGAAGCCTCCGCCCAGCGCAAACTCGCCGCCAACCTCATGCGCTCCAACATGAACCGCCAGCGCGCCGAGGTCGCCACCCACTCCGGCGACGCGCTCCTCAAATCCGGCGACCTCGCCGCCGCCGCCGCCCAATTCAACAACGCCCTCGCCTTCGACCCCACCTACACCGACGCCCACCTCGGCCTCGCCCGCATCTACGACGCCCAGCACAACCCCGTCGCCGCAGCCGCCGAACGCGCCAAAGCCTCACCGCCGCAGCAATGAAACTCACTCATCCCTACACCCGCACCTTCGCCGCCGTCAGCGGCCCCGCATGCAGCACCTTCCCGCCCTCCTCGATCACGTACAGCTGATTCACCTTCAGGTCCTTCAGCGTATCCACCTGCCCGCTCAGCCACCGAATCTCCAAACTGTCCACCGTCTTCGCCTGGTCCAGACCAAAGTGCATCCGCAGATCGTTCTGCGAAAAATAGCTCCCGCCACTGCGCAGCTCATCGGTCTGCACCAGCGGCTTGGCCGCATCCGGCTTCGTCTTTGCTGTCAGTATCAGCTTGCTCCCAATCCCCGACCGGTTCGACTTCACACCCACCAGCTTCACCTTGATCCAGCTCCGCTGCAGCGTCGAATCGCACCGCAGCAGCTGCGGAATCGTATTCATGCAGTTCACCGCAATATCGATGCAGCCATTATTGTTGTAGTCGCCAAACGCGCACCCCCGCGCCGGCGCCTTCTCCAGGATCCCCGGCCCGCCCTGCTCCGTCACATCCTCAAACCGCCCATTCTGCAAATTCCGATACAGGTACTTGTGCTCCGCATACTTCAGGTCCGCATTCGACCGGTCCACCTCCGGATACACATGCCCGTTCGACATCAGAATGTCCAGCCAGCCATCGTTGTCCATGTCGAAGAACCCCACGCCCCACCCCAGCAGCCGCGTGTTCTCGCCCAGCCCCGAAGGATACGTGTGGTCCTCAAAAATCGCCTTGCCCAGATTCGTGTACAGCGAGTCCGTGTCGCCCGCAAAGTTCGTCTTCACAATATCCATGTTGCCCGTGTTGTTGTAGTCGCCAATCGAAACGCCCATCCCCGCCTGCGGCTTCGCCTCCGCCGAAAGCGCCGCTCCCGCCTCAATCGCGATGTCCGTAAACGTGCCATCGTGCTGGTTCTGGTACAGCGTCGCCGGTGCCGAATCGTTCGCTACATAGATATCCGGCCAACCATCGCCATCCAGGTCGCTCGCCGCCACGCTCAGCCCATACGTCCCCACCGCCGTCCACATCCCGGCCTTCTCGCTCACGTCGGTAAACACGCCCTTGCCGTCGTTGTGGTACAGAATGTTCCGCCCGCCCGGCAGCCCCGGTGGACCGCACGCCACCAGCATCCCCTTGTACGTGCACGGCCCGTCCTCCGGCTTCGGCGCAGTCTTCAGATCGAAGTCCACATAGTTCGCCACAAACAGATCCAGATGCCCATCGCGGTCATAATCCACAAACGTGCACCCCGTATTCCATCGAATCTTCGGCCCCGGCTGCAGCAGCCCGGCCTGCTCCGTCACATCCGTAAACGTGCCATTCCCGTTGTTCCGGTACAGCACATTCTGCCCGTAGTACGTCACAAACAGGTCATCGTTCCCATCGTTGTTGTAGTCGCCAACGCAGCACGCCTGCCCCCATCCCGTCTTGTGCTCCAGCCCCGTTCCCTTCGTCACATCGGTGAACGTCCCATCCCGGTTGTTCTTGAACAGATGGCAACGCGGCTCCTGCCCTGCCGGAAACCCCTCCAGCCTCCATCCGTTCACCAGAAACAGGTCCTGCCATCCGTCGTTGTCGAAGTCATAGAACGCCAGCCCGCACCCCGTCGTCTCCAGCAGATACTTGTTCGTCAGCTCCCCGCCATAGATCGTCTTCACATTCAGCCCCGACTGCGCCGCCACATCCACAAAGCTCACCCCCAGCGGCGTTCCCTCAATCGGCGACTTCGGCCCCGGCGGCGGCGGCGCTGCCTTCGCGTCATAGCTCCGCTCCTGCGGCCCCATCTTCGCCTGCGGAGCCCCCGCACCCTGCTGTCCCGCGCCCTGCTGTCCCATCTCCTGCCGCCCAGGCATCGCCAGCGCCACAATGTCCGCAAACGGCAGCACCATCGCCGTCCTGCTCAGCGACTTGAGAAACCTTCGCCGGTCCGGTCTATACCCTCCACGCATCTCGCTCACGGCTTCACCGTTCCCGTGCGTGACCCGTCCGGCACCCCAGCCTGCGTCGTCTGCTCTCCCATCATCGCCTCCGCGTGCACATGCCACGGCACGCTCTCATTCCGCAGCTCCGGATGCCGCCGCAGATAATCCAGCGAGTACGTCGGCGCACCCGGATCCACCCGCTTCTGCGCATACTGCGCCGCCTCATACGTCGCCTCCTGCTTCATCCCCAGCCGGTGATACAAAATCGCCAGGTTGTAGTGCGCCGCCAGATCATCCGGGTCCACCGCCTGCAGCGCCTTGAACGTCGCCACCGCGTCCTCCACCCTGTGCTGCTGGTAGTACGAGATCCCCAACTCCCGCAGCGGGTCCCGCGCCTGCGGATACTGCGCCACCACCTCCTGCAGGTCTGCAATCGACGCCTCCGTGTGCCGCTGCCGCCGCTCCACCAGCGCCATATAGTACAGCGCCCGAGCATCGCGCGGCTTCAACGCCAGCGCCTTCTCCAGCGGCGCGCGCGCGTCCCTGTACTTCTCCCACGCAAGATCATCCACTGCCTCGTTCACATACCCGTCCTTGTACTCCGGCCGCAGCGCCACCACATGCTCGAACGCGCGCATCGCATCCCCATACTGCAACTCATCCATATACCCGATCCCCAGATTATTCCACCGCATCCACTCCGGATTGTCCCCCGACAGCGCCGCCGTCGGCGCATTCTCTCCAACGTTCAGGCTCCGTGTCCTTGACGTCATCTCCACCACCGGATACGCCGGATGCTTTGGCCCCAGCACATGGTTCAAATAGCTCTGCCGCAGATGCCTGTACTCCACCGCCGCCGTCATCCGTATCGGCCCCTTCACATCCTTCGGCAGCACAAACACATACCGCACCAGCGCCGACCTCCCCGACTGGATCGTGTTGTCATACGCCACCGAGTGGATCGTCCACACCCTGTGGTCATCCACGAACTCCCCGGCCTTGTCCACCGGCCGGTTCGTAAAGCTGTGCGCCCCCGGATCGAGCGTTCCATCCGGCCGCAGATATCCGCTTCTGTACACCGTCGCTCCCGCCGCATCCGTCACCGTAAACGCCACCCACGCCTCATACAGGTCGCGAACCTCCGGTAGCAGCGAGTGCCCAATATTCTTGTTCTGCACCACCACATACGCCTCCACCTCCGATCCCGCCGCCAGCCGGAACGGCACCTTCCCCAGCGGCCCGATCAACCCCTCCGTATCCGCCGCCTCGCCCGCCATCGCGTCCGCCGCCCCAGGCCGCATCACCTTCAGCCCGAAGATATCCACGTTGATAAACTTCCCCGACTGCAGAAACGCAATCGTCTTCGCCATCTGCTCGTCATACCCGTAATAAAACGGCACCGCCGTATTCCCCGCCAGCCAGCGGTGCGACGCGAACATCCCCTGCTTCGCCCCCGGCTCCGGCAGCGTCGCCGCACTCCGCTCCATGTGGCACGTCTGGCACGTCTTCAGGTCCGCCGTATAGAACGTCAGCGGATCCTGCCTTGAAAACTTCGACGCCTGCCACTCGTCATAGGTGCTGAACGCGCGAATCCACTTGTAATCATTCAGCATCACCGGAAAGTTCGCCTTATGGCACGACAGGCAGAAGTCGGCCGACTGATAAAACGGCTGCATCACCGCCTTCGAGTGCCGGTCCAGATGCGCCAGGATCTCGCTGTCCGGCACCATCCCCGGAACCCGCTTGCCCTGCGCATCCACCATCACCGCCGGCACCGCCAGCATGTAGCTCCCGTTCCCCACGCGGCTCGCCGTGCGCTCGATCGAGTGACACACCATGCACGTCACGCCGTCCTCTTCAAACCTGTGGTCGCTCGTCGCCCGCGCATCCAGCGCACCCGACAGCACCCCAATCGGATCATGGCAGCTATCGCAATGCCGCGCCGACGCCACACCCTTCTCACGGATCAGCAGGTTCACACTCAGCTTGTAAAACGGCGTCCGGAACGAGTTCGAGTGCAGCGCCTGCCGCCACTGCGCATAGGCCTCCTGATGGCAGTGGCCGCAGTACGCAGCCGTCGGAAACGCACTCGGCTGAACAAAATCATTCCCCTCCATCGCCGCACTCCCCGGCAGCGAGATACTCCCCGCCGCAAACGGAAACGCATACGTCTCGCGCACATGGTCCGCATACGCCTTGCGCGCCGCATCTTCCGTCTGCGCTCTTCCTACCGGCGCCGCCGCGCCGTACCCGCCCGCCTGCTGTCCAGCGCTCTGCGCCGCCTCAATCCCCGACCACACAAACACACACGCCCCAACTCCCGTCAGCAGCAGCAGGAAAGATCGTCGGACGAAAGTGTGCGCGGGTCGATGCATCATGCGCCATGGCCGCTCAAAACTCGTGGGCTTCGCTGCGACGAATTATAGACACCCCACGAAACCCCTGTATACGCAGCCTCCACACCGCCTCCACACCAACGCCCAAGGCTCGGTTGGCTACAATCCGGGCCACGCCGCGTCTTCACCGCCAAATCTTCTCCAACCCCACACCTCCGCCTGTGTGAGAATGACTGTACGCGGCAAAGCCGCCATCTTCCGTGAACCTGCCCAACTCCATCACGCTGACCCGCATCGCGAGCGTCCCGCTGCTGATCTGGGCCCTGTCCCCCGTCTTCCCCCTCCACAACGGCCACGGCGAGCAGGAACTCATCGCCTCCGCCATCTTCATCCTCGCCTCCATCACCGACGGCGTCGACGGCTACCTCGCCCGCCACCGCGGCCAGATCACCACCCTCGGCATGCTCCTCGACCCACTCGCCGACAAGCTCATGGTCACCGCCGCCTTCATCCTCCTCGTCGCCTACAACCCCCGCGTCATGCACCCCTGGATCGCCGTCCTCGTCATCGGCCGCGAGTTCCTCGTCTCCGGCCTCCGCTCCATCGCCGCATCCGAGGGCTTCACCATCCAGGCCTCCGACCTCGGCAAACTCAAAACCGTCACCCAGATCGTCGCCGTCGTCGCCATCATCCTCAATCACCGCTGGGACTACTGGCAGATCGGCTGGTACCCCTTCGGCGTCCACCTCATCGCCGTCACCGCCACCTACTGGATGACCATCGTCTCCATCATCTCCGCCGCCGACTACTTCATCGGCTTCTGGAACAAGATCGACCACGTCTCCACCGGCAAACGCCGCCGCCGCTCCTCCGTCCTCTCCCGCAAAAAACCCTCCCCCATCCCCCATACCTCCTCCCCCTCCTGAACACACAGACCCCCACAACTCCAAAGTGGAACGGTGAACCATGAAGCTTCCTCTCGTCCTGCTTTTCGTAGCGGCGTCGATCTCGGCCTCAGCCCAGACGTCACCCTCGCCACAGCTTGCATCCGCCTGTGGACCAATGAACATCAACTTCAAACCTCAAAGCAAAATTCCATCGACAGCACCAACAACAACGCCACCACCCGACCCCAGAAAGGCAACCGTCGTCTTCATTCAAGACGATGGCTACGGCGGCCCACATCAGGCGGACACGATACGAGTCGGAATAAACGGACATTGGGTGGGCGCCTACAAACAGAACGCCTACTTCTCGCTCTCCGTTGACCCTGGGGAACAATATGTATGTGCGAATGTGCAGAACAGGTTCCCGTTTGGAAGGCCCATAGAGCTCCTCCATTTTTACGCCGAGGCAGGCAAAATCTACTACTTCCGTACACGATATCTGGCAGGTCTACGAACCCTTTATCCCACCTACCCATTCCTTGAACTCACTCCACTGGATAGCTATGAAGCGGCGTTCCTCATGCATTCGTACCCCCTCACGACGATGCGTCCGGCACATTAGCTGAGAAACCCTCGATGAACTCCTGCTTTCACCCCCTCCAGGCAGCCCGAACCCGGATCCACTCATAAAATAAGCCCTCCCCAAAGACGCAAAACAGGCCGCACTCAATCGCAGCCCCCCGCCTGTCATCCTGAACGTAGTTTGGCGCGCTTCATGCGCCAAACGCAGCCGAAGGACCCCGAAGACCCTTCACCCTGCCCCAACCATCCAGCCCTTTCTGCCCCATCGATCCTCACGCCTCCGCTCTGCCCCGGATTTCCACCGACAAAAACCTAACCGTCCACCCCATCCCGTTGTCTAACCGCCCGAATGGAGAAAGTGGAGCAAGAGGCGATACGGCGCACCCTCGCCGGAGATCGAGACGCATTTCGCGTCCTGATGGACCGTCACCTGCCAGCGGTTCTCCGTATGACGTACCGCGTTACCGGAAATCCCTCAGACGCCGAGGAGGCCGCTCAGGAAGCCTTTCTCCTCGCGTACAAAAAGCTGCCCGACTTCCGCGAACACGCGGCCTTCGGCACATGGGTCTATCGCATCGCTATGAACTGCTCCCTCAATCTCGTCAAGCGCCGCACCCGCGACCTCAACTGGAACGCCACTCCTCTGGACCCCGGCCCTGCCGCTGAAAACCTCGCAGTCTCCCGGCTTCCGTCTCCCGAATCCGACGCACTCGACAGCGAAGCCCTGCACCGCCGCGAGCGCGCCATGCTCGCCCTCACCCCCATGGAGCGCACCGCCTTCATCCTTCGCCACATGGAAGACCAACCCATCCAGACCATCGCCGAAGCCCTCGGCATCCCCGCAAACTCCGCCAAACAAGCCGTCTTCCGCGCCGTCGCCAAGCTCCGCCGCGAACTCGCACCATCCGCCCCCTCCACCTCCAGGCCCCAAACCTCTGCCCGACTTGCAAAGGAGCCGCGATGAGCGCCTTCAATCAGGACGACCTGATCGCCTACCACCTCCACGAACTCCCCTGGCTCCGCGCCCGCGCGCTGCGCCGCGCTCTCCACACCGACCCCGCCCTCGCATCCGAGTCCGACGCCATCGCCGCTACCCTCCTCGCCTTCCCCAAAGACGACCCCGCGCCTCCGCTCGCCGCCGAAGCCCTCGACAAATACTGGCTCGCCCTTCTCCCCGCCCTCGCCGCCCACGCCCCCAAGGTCGCCGCCCCAGGTGATGGCGGCCAACATCGATCTGGTCCTGATCATCATCGCCGTGAATCTGGATCTGAATCAGCGCCTGCTCGAACGGT
>JABBOG010000088.1 GCA_019351975.1 Acidobacteriota bacterium | reverse complement strand
GAAGTCGGCGACGGGGTGGAACCTGGAGGTGATCTCGGGGCTGGAAGAGGGGCGGTTGATTCATCTGGGGGTGGTGACGCATGAGGAGGGTGCGAAGGGGCGGTGTCTGCTGATCGATCTGGGTGGTGGGAGCTGCGAGATTACGCTGTCGGACCATGGGCGGATTGAGCAGACGGTGAGTTTGCCGCTGGGAGCGGTGCGGCTGCAGAGCGAGTTTTTGAGGGTGGCGGCGGAGGGGGTTCCGGCGAAGGAAGATGTGGCGCGGCTGCGGAAGTATATCGACCGGGAGCTGAAGCGGGCGGAGCGGAAGCTGGGGCAGCCGAAGGTGGGGCTGGTGCTGGCGACGTCGGGGACGGCGGCGGCGCTGGCGGAGGCGAGTAATTCGCTGGAGCTGGGGCTGGAGAAGAAGAATACGAAGTCGGTGATTGGGCCGCGCGCGGCGCGGAAGACGGCGGTAAAGCGGGTGAAGATTCAAGAGGCGGAGACGGCAGCGGTGCGGAAGCTGGCGGACCGGCTGTTAAAGCTGAATGATGCGCAGCGGGCGGCGATTGCAGGGATCGGGCCGCGGCGGTCGGAGATTATTTCGGGTGGAGCGCAGGTGTATGCGGCGCTGCTGGAGCGGATGCATTTGACGGGGTTTCGGTACTCTCCGCTGGGGTTGAGGGACGGTGTGCTGGCGCAGATGCTGGCGGACTCGGATGTGAGGACGGCGGCGCACAAGACGATGGAGGCGGAGCGGTGGGAGGGTGTGCTGGAGGTTTGCCGGAGATATGGGGTGGACCCGCGCAAGGTGGAGCCGGAGCGCGAGCACAGCGTGCAGCTGTTTGACCAGTTGCAGCCGGTGCATGAGCTACCGGTGGAGTACCGGCTGTGGCTGCAGGCGGCTGCGATGATGCAGGAGGTGGGCAAGTATATGAACCACCAGGGGCATCATCGGCACTCGCAGTACATTATTGCGAACTCGGAGATCTTTGGGTTTTCGCCGCTGCAGCGAGGGATCGTGGCGGCGATTGCGAGGTATCTGGGAAAGAGCAGGCCGGAGCCGATGGACCGGACGATGCGGTATGTGCCGGTGGAGGAGCATGCGCATGTGCAGCGTGCGGTGGTGCTGCTGCGGATGGTGCAGGCGCTGAATCAGGACCGGGCGACGGCGGCGGTGCGGGTGCGGACGACGGTGTATCCGAAGCGGGTGGTGCTGGAGCTGCTGCCGGTGCGGGGAGGAGCGGAGCTGGAGCAGTGGTCGCTGAAGAAAGAGGCGGGTTATTTCCGGGAGGTCTTTCGGCGCGAGCTCTTGATTGAGGTGGCGTAGACGGAGCGTACGATGCGGGGGTCGAGGAGGGACTGAAGGACGGCGGAGCCGCGCTGCAGGTTGACGCGCGCGAGGGAGCCTTTGCGGAGGCGGATGCGGACGATGTCATGGCTGTTGGAGTCGTCGGCGGACGCGGCACCGACAAGCTGTCCGAGGAAGGCAGTGATGTTGGGGTTATGGCCGACGACGAGGACGTTTTCGTAGGGGGAGCAGTCGCGCAGGAGGCCCTGGAACTGGCCGTAGGTGGCGGTGGGAAGAAGTGCATTGGAGATGAGGATGTGCTGCTCGTAGCCGGTTTCGGTGGCGACGAGCTGGGCGGTCTGCTGGCTGCGCTTGAGCGGGCTGGAGACGACGAGGTCGAAGCTGGTCTTGAGGGCGTTGAGCATCTGGGCGAGCTGGAGGCAGTGGGTCTTGCCGTCTTTGTCGAGGGGGCGTTTGACGTCGAGGAGCGGGTTTGCGCGGCGAACGCCGGCGCTGGCGTGGCGGAGGACGAAGAGGTTCATGCAGACCTCGACGGATGCTGGGAAAGCTCTGTGTGGCGGGGTGGCGGGGTGCGGCTCATGATTCTATTATCGCTTCCGCCATAGCTCTGCGTACAGAAGGCCGAAGCAGGATGTGTGGCGCTGGATGCGTTGGAAGCCAGAAGCGGCGAGGGCGGTTTGGGGATCGGGAAGCTGCTGTACGCGGAGGCCGGTGAGGATGCGGAAGGCGAGATAGAGGCCGCGGATGTAGAGGTCGGCGAGGGGTCGAAGAAGCCGCGGCGTGGGGTGGCCGAAGTCGGAGAGAAGCCAGAGGGCGCCGGGACGGAGATGGGCTGCGAAGTGCCGGGTGAGGGCGTCGAGCTGGGGCTGGGTGAGGCAGTCGAGGAAGAAGTGGGTGACGACGAGGTCGGTTTCGGGCGCGGGTGTGAGGGTGAGTGCGGAGGTGTGGAGGGCGCTGAGGCGATCGGCGGCGGCGTGGCAGCGATTGCGGAGGAGGAGGAGCATGGTGGCGCTGGTATCGACGGCGAGGGCGTGGAGGTTGGGCTGCTGGTTGAGAAGTCGGGCAAGGAAGCGGCCGTCGCCGTCGCCGAGAACGAGGGCGTGATGGCGTAGGGGAAGGTCTGCGAGGAGACGGGTGCGGGTGCGCTGGAGGAGCGGACCGAGGGTGAGGTATTCGGCCCAGCGGTAGATGCGCGCGACGCGGTCGAAGTTGGGCGCGGGTGAGGGCGTCATCGGGCGAGGAGAGGGATGAAGGGAAGGATCAGGAGTGGGGTGAGAAGGACGAGATCGGCGGAGGCGCGGAGGTGGACGGGAGCGAGGCGGGTACGCGTGGCGTCGAGCAGGATGAGGGCGGCGATGCTGAGTGCGCAGGCGGTGGCGGGGAGCGCGACGGTGGGCAGGTGCGCGGCGGCGGCGAGGATGGCGGCGAGGGCTGCGAGCGTGAGCATGGCGGCGGCGATGGGTGTGAGGCGACGCGTGGACCAGCGGGTGGTCCAATGGGCGTGAAGGCGCGGTGCGGGGTGCTCCCATGCGTAGAGGTAGAGGCAGTTGAGGGTGCAGACGCAGGCGAAGAGAGCGGCGGCGGGAAGGAGTTGAGGACGCAGGGAGGGGAGGCGCGCGACGGTGGGGATGAAGACGGCGGCGGGGAAGAAGATGCCGACGGCGAGTTCTTTGGGGAGACGGCGTGTTTGGCCGGAGGGGATGGGGCGGGCGTGGATGAGAAGCATCCAGACGCCGAGCAGCGTGGCGAGGAGGACGTAGAGGTGGAGCGCGATGGTTTCGATGTGGTGCAGGAGATCGACGAGGGCGAAGGCGCTGAGGACGATGGCGGTGAGGAAGCGGCTGCGGTGAAGGTGATGGAAGCGGTGGCGGGCTTCGAGGTCGGCGTTGTGGTGGGTTTGATGATTGAGGTTTGTGGACGCGCGCAGCGGAGGTGTGAGAGGCGTGGCATCCGGGGTCGTGGCGGAGGTTTGAGGGTCTAACTGGCGGGCGTCAAGGAGACGGTCGGCGGCGTAGATGATCCAGACGGCGAGGAACATGGCGGCGGGGGCAGTCCAGGGAAGGGCGATGCCGGAGGCGCGGGCGATGAAGAGGGTCCAGAGGGCGGCGACGCTGGGCGCGTCGAGGGAGAGAAGGTGCCACAGGGCGAGGATGGAATGGTGGGGATTACCGGGCTGAGGTTTGACGAGGACGGGGCCGCGGGAGGTTGGCGGCAAGGGCTGATGCTGGCCGTGTTTTTCTGCGGAACGCTGCAACGAATCCTCGCTTTGTGCGGACGTCAGGCCGGGGATGACCTCAGGCGGTGGAGTTTGGGATGAACTTTGGGATTTGCGTGAGGGCAGGCGCATCGTTGCGTGGACGCGATGGCTTCTGGCTGCGCAGGTCGAGGAGCTTGTGCGAGTTGTGCTCTGGATTGGGGCCGCCGGTGCGTTGCTGATGGGAGCCTTCGGCCCAGAAGCTGGGGTCGATGTCGCTAAAGATGTTGTCGCGCAGTTCGATGGCGGCGAGGCGTGCTTCGTGGTCGTGAGAGATGGAGCCCGAGGCGGAGAAGGCCTGCCAGATGGCTTTGAGCTCGTTGAACTGGTCGTTGTGGGTTTCGAAGCGAAGCTCGGCGTAGTCGCGGGCGGCTCCGGTGGTGATGAGGAACTGCCAGTCGGAGGATTCGAGGAGAAGGAGTTCGCGGCAGAGCTGCTTGACGATGCGCTCGCCGAGGCCGCCGTCGTTCCACTTGCCGGAGGTGCAGACGTCGCGGGTGTAGCGCTCGGCGGGGTAGATGTGGGTATAGGTCCAGGAGGTTTCCGGGTTCATCCAGACGTGGTTGGTGCCTTCGGCGCCCCATGAGCCTTCGTGCATGGCGATGAAGCCTGCGCGCGGGTAGCGTTCGAGGTATTGGGAGCAGGAGATGAGGTGGATGCCGGAGTTGTAGTCGTGGAGGATGCGTGCGACGGCTTCGAGCCAGGCGGGGCCTTCGAACCACCAGTGGCCGAAGAGTTCGGCGTCGAAGGGGGAGCAGAGGATGGGTGGGTTGCGGTCGTGGAGGCTGTTGCGGAGGGACTCCCAGACGAGGTGAACGAAGTGTGCGGCGTGGGCCTGGGTGCGCTCGGCGGCGCGCTGGGGCACGTATGGATGCTTGTCGGCCATATCGACGTTGGGTCCGGTGACGGACCAGTAGCGGTGGCCGCCGGGCCAGCGTTTCTTGTGGAAGTCGAGATAGTTGCTGTCGGCGGGATAGCCGAAGTCTCCGGACCAGACCTGGATGCCGGTGCGCGGGTCACGGGGAAAGACGGTTGTGGCGCAACGTTTGTCGTACGGACCATCGACGAAGTAGGGCTGGTATAGGCGGCGATGGTCGGGTGTGGAGGAGAGTTCGTCGGCGGGAGAGGAGGGACGGGCTTGCAGCGACTCGTAGGGTGAGTGGACCTGGGCGGCTTCCTCGACGAGGTGGGTGTCGACGAAGAAGAAGTCAATGTCGGATTCGGAGAGGGCTTGTTCGACGCCGATTCTGTCGAAGCCGGGGGGTGCGGGAGAGCCGTCGGCGTTAGGGACGGGGTAGTTCCAGAAGCCGGCGGGACGGTAGCCGCACTCGGGAGCCCAGATGCCTTTGGGATGCTTGCCGATGTGGCGTTGGTGGGTGGCGACGGCGGTGCGGATCTGGGCTCGGACGCTCTCGTCGGTGCCGAGCAGAGGCATATAGCCGTGGGTGGCACCGCAGGTGATGATCTCGATGAGGCCTTTGTCGTTGAAGTAGCGGAAGGCTTTGATGATGTCGCGGTCGAGGGCTTCGAAGTCGCTGAGGGCCTGGGAGAAGTAGCGGTGCCAGAAGCGGGCGGTTTCGGCGTAGCCAGCTTCGCTCATGGACATGAAGTAGGCTTCGTCCTCGCGTGCGGCAAGGATCTTGCGCTCGACGTACTTGGGGAACTCCGTCTGGAAGACGGGATGCGCGAGCTGCTCGAGCAGGATGGGTGAGAGGTTGAGGTTGCAGTTGAGTGCGATGCCATCGCGTTCGAGGTTGCCGAGGACGCGAAGCAGCGGAAGATAGGTCTCGGCGACGGCTTCGTGGAGCCATTCGATGCCGTGGGGCCAGGTTCCGTGATTGACCACGTACGGAAGGTGGGCGTGGAGGGTGAAGGTGAGATAGCCGAGCGGTTTTGCTTCGGCGAGCGTGGGCGCGGACGAGCTCAAATTAAATATCCCTTCCGTTGAAACGTGGGCCGATGCGATGCGAGCGGAAGCTGCGAGGAGGGTCGAGGTACAAGCAGCGCCAGTGTATAACAGCTGACGTGAGGTTAGACGCTGTAGGGAAGGGTGCGGATGCAGCCACACCTCAGGGCGTTGTGCAGCCCGCGCCGGGTGGACGCGGGACTGCACCTGATGGTGGATGCTGCGTGGGTGAGAGTGGGTCTTAGCGGCGCTGCAGGCCGTCCGATGGGCCGTTGGTGGAGGAGTCTGCGGATGCGGGCTCGGAGGAGCGGACGGTGATGGGATTGGTGAGATGGAAACGGATGACCGTTTCGGAGGGGATGCGGATTTGCTGGCCGCGGGTGAATCCCTGAACGGCGGCACCGCCGCCGCCGGCAGCAGCGCCGATGGCTGCTCCTTTGCCGCCGCCGAAGATGCCGCCGAGGACGGCACCGATGGCAGCGCCGCCACCTATTTTTTCAATGGAGTTCTTGCCGCGGCCCGTGCCTTGATCGGTGTAGCTATCGGTGGAGACGGGGATGACCTGACCGTGGCGGCGAATGGAGTTGAGTTGAAGGGAGAGCAGGGAATCACCTTTGAAGTGGGCGGCGTCTTTGGCTTCAACGACGGTGCCGCTGACGGCTGCTCCGACGGGAATGGCGAGCATGCCGTTGGCGTCGATTTCGCGGGTGACGACGCCGCTGAAGGGGGTTCCGGAGGTGGTTGTGGCGCTATCGAGCGTTTGAGTGATGCGAACGGGGATGTCGGTGCCAGCGGCGACGGTTACGTCTTTGAAGGTCGGCTGGGGCGGTGCGGGGGTGTTGTCGGCGGGCGGCGGAAGGGTGCCCTGGCTGGCGATCTGCTGGCGCTCCTGGCGCGTGGTTGGGCGGGCGTAGGTTGGAGCAGCGGGTGAGGTCACGGTAGGAGCGACGGCGAGACCGGCGACGTTGAGGTTGTTGACGACCTCTTTTACGCCGCTGACGCGGGCTGTGTCCTGCGCTGCGACGGAACGGGCGGTATCGTCGGTGACGTTTCCGGAGAGAGTGACGACGCCGTTCTGGACGGCGACCTGGACGGGCTGCTGGCTGATGCTGGAATCGCCGGAGAGGGCGGATTGGACGTTGGTGGTGAGTTGAGCGTCGGTGAGTGGTTTATGGCAGCCGACGGTGGAGAGGGTTGCGATGAGCGCGAGGGAGAGAGCGGCGGTGGCGATGCGGGATGCGTTGGCGGAACGTGGCGCTGAGATGGTGCTGCGGTGCTGCAGGAAATCGCTCATGAGAACTCCGGAGGCTGTGTGAGCCTGAACTGTTGATGTGCTGTGTGCAGGATAACGGACGGATGTGATTTGGTGGAATTGTACGGAAAGGGATGCGGTACGGACAAGGAGATGTTGGGAGTACGCAACCCGGCGGTAAGAGTTCGGCATCCACATGGAGGACACTGCAAATGTCGGCGATCGGCCTGGCGTGATGTATAACTGGTTTGGAAAGTTATGAAGGCAGTGAATTTAGTCCAGATAAGGAGATTGCAATGGCAGACAATGATAATGGTTCGGGTGGGTTTGGGTGGTTCCTAGCAGGACTTGGCATTGGTGCGCTGGTAGGAGTGCTGTATGCTCCAAAGTCTGGCAAGGAGACCCGGGATGAGTTGGTTGCCGGTGCTCTGGAGGCTCGTGACCGAGCGAATGAGATGTATGCCCAGGGCCTGAACCAGGCTGGACAGTATGTTGAGCAAGGTAAGCAGGTGGCCGGCGACTATGTGAACAAAGGCAAGCAAGCTGCGGGCGATTACGTAGACAAGGGCAAGGAGTACTACGACAAGGGCCGCACGCAGTGGACGCAGTATGTCGACAAGGGCAAGGACCTGATCCAGACGCAGGCTGAAGCAGCGAAGGCAGCGGTTGAGGCAGGCAAAGAAGCCTATGTCTCGAAGACAGCCGAGCCTGTAAAGAGTGACGCCTAGGCCAAGGACGCCGATTGTTTCGACAAGGGCCGGGAAGATGCCGGCCCTTGTTGTTTATGGATGGTTGGATGTGCGGGAATACGATATGTTGTGTGTGATGGAAGCGCGACGACGTTGCGGATCTATGGGAGCGAGAGATGCCAATTCTTAGTGGGTTAGCGGTGTTTTTGCAGGATTCGAGCCAGACGCAGAGCGATGTGCATTTGTCGACGGTGTACCTCGGTATTATTGCGATCGCGATGCTGGTGCTGGTGCTGGGTGCGCTGATTGGAGGGGTTGTTGCCGCGGTATTTGTAAGCAAGATGATGCGGCGCGCAGAGCATATTGCGAATGCGGTTGAGGGCAAAGCGATGCCGATGATCGAAAAGGCGAACGAACTGGTGCTGGTGCTGACACCGAAGATCAAGCATATTTCGGAGAATGCCGAGGAGATCAGCTACTCGATGCGGGCGAAGGCTGATGAGCTTTCCGAGACGATGACTGCGCTGAACGAGACGGTGCGCGAGATCAATGCAAGGACGCGGGTGCAGGTGTCGCGTGCGGACGGGATCGTTACGGATGCGCTGGTGGCGACAGGGGAGATATCGCAGACGGTGCAGAACGGAATTAAAGGGCCTGTGCGGCAGATTGCGGGTGTGATCGCTGGGGTGAAGGCTGGACTTGAAACGCTGATTGAGCGGTCGCCGTTCAACCGGTCAAGCGGAGGACGGACTGCGCGGCAGTACGGTGCCGGCGTGCCGCCGTCAGAGATGGACTTGTAGGCTGCGTGGGGTAGCGGCAGATCCGATCAGACGATCCAGCCGCCTCCTGCGACTTCGTCGTCCTGGTAGAAGACGGCTGACTGGCCGGGAGTGATGGCGCGCTGGGGTTGGTCGAAGATAGCGCGGATGCGGTCGGGGCCGACGACGTGGAGTGTGGCCGGGGCGGGTTCGTGGCGATGGCGGATCTTGATGGAGACGCGGATGGGGGCGGTGGGTTCGGGGATGGAGACCCAATTGAGGCGGTCGGCGATGAGCTCGGTGGAGAGAAGCTGATCGTCGGTGCCGACGGTGATGGCGTGGGAGTCGGGATGGATGTTGAGGACGTAGAGCGGGTCAGGTGAGCTGATACCGAGACCTTTGCGCTGGCCGACGGTGAAGCCGTGGATGCCGTCGTGGTGGCCGAGGGTGTCGCCGGAGGTGGAGACGAGGTCGCCGGAGGAGTCGGGGAGGGGCTGGCCCTGCTCGTCGAGGTAGGCCTTGAGGAACTGGGAGTAGCTGCCGCCGGGGATGAAGCAGATCTCCTGGGAGTCGGGCTTCTGGGCGAGTTCAAGGCCGTGGTCGGCGGCCATGGAGCGGACGGCGGGCTTTTGCATTTCGCCGAGCGGGAACAGGGTGCGCGCGAGCTGGGCCTGGGTGAGGCCGAAGAGGAAGTAGGTCTGGTCCTTGGAGCGGTCGGAGGGGCGGGAGAGAATCCATCTGTTTCGTTCTGCGGAGAAGTGGTTGCGGGCGTAGTGGCCGGTGGCGATGAATTCGGCACCGATCTGGCGGGCGGTGAGGAGGAGCTGGTCGAACTTGAGGTGATTGT
>JABBOG010000087.1 GCA_019351975.1 Acidobacteriota bacterium | reverse complement strand
GGATGGCCCAAACCTGCTGAAGTTTTAATCCCCGTTTGGCACCGACTAGTCGCCCCGCATTCCATGGCCGCTTGTCTTTGCCACCTGGATCATACTCTGAATGTCCCATTTTGTTCTCCTTTCCTCCGGCCGTTTATCGGTCGGTGTGTGAAAAAAACGGGCTAAAGTTCATCTTGGGAAATGGCCGATAGCCGACTGGCTGCTTTTAGTCGTTCGGGTCCGAAAGCAGACACCACCCCAAGCAACGAGCGACGGCTAGATCTGTGCCCTTAAGCTCGAAATCCTTCATTACAGTACCAAGCGCTCGAAGCGGCCGCTTCTAGAAGCGCACCTTCCCATGAGTTCAGACTTATAGCTGCGAAACTCGCCGCGCGTCGTTCGAGGTCCTGTCTGACTGCCGCTATCCCCGCCGCGTCATATGTATCGGTGAGGGCGCCCTTCATATTTTGCAATTGGCGGCCCGCCTGCGATGCATAGAGCTTTGCCAGTTCAAGCGAGCCGAAATGGTTTGCAATCCTGGATGCGATCACATCGTCCATTTCCTCAGGCGTCTCGACGTAAAACCTCGCGCCCGGCGGAGAGCCCTCGACGATCTCGGCGTAAAGCCAGCGCTCGTTCTCAATGTCATCGTAGTACGCGTTGAGAAGCTGCTCCTCCACCGAAGCGAGGACCAGATTACCCTTCGCATGATTGCAATCCTTGCAGCAGGGAATCAGGCAGATTGGCGTCACCGCGAGTGCCGGGTGCTGCGCCTTGGGCAACGTGTGATCCAGCGTTGAAACGTTTCGGTGGCCGCAGAACGGACACTGGTCATGAGGAGCTGCGATCATAAGCTTGTCGTAGATCGCCCGGCCTCGTGATTTATTACGGGCCATGTGGCGTGTATAGAGTTGCTCCATCTCTTTCGCTGTCACCAGCCCGGCCACATCCTCAGAGGTGGCTATCTGCAAGAGGTTGGCCGCCGCCGCCGCTGCATCAAATTTCTCTTCCGCCAGCCCGATATCGTCCCGGATGTCTTCCAAGCGTTGCGACAAATCGGGCAAGGTGATCCCCGCTCGGCATGTGTCGAACGCCTCAAGAGCAGTTGTTTCCGGTTTCGGAATTCTCCACATGGTCAGGCCCGATCATCTCTAGTGGCTATCAGCGAGCGAGCGATTCCGCGCGCCTCATCACCGAGTTTGCCGTCGAAGCGCTCGGCAATCTCCTCGTATGACAGCCCGCCATCTACAGCGTCGCTGATGAGTTTGTGAAAGCCGGAGTCCGTCACTTCCAGACCGAATATAGCGTGGGTGAGCGTGCCGACATTCTCGCCGAAGGTTTCCGTTGTCGGTCGTTCAATCTTGGCTTGCCGTCCGATCCGCCGGATGCGCCATACGCAGGATTTCGGAACTTCCTGAAGAATGACCGGCGAATGGGTCGCGATGATTGCTACGCCGTTGCGGTTGATCAGCAAGTCCGAAAGGGATCGAATCAGAGCGGAGAGCAGCGGCGGATGCAGGTGCGCTTCAGGCTCATCGAGCAATACCAGAGAACGTTCCTCAAGCGTTTCAACTACGCGAGTGATTGTGAGCAGCACGATCTTGTGCCCGGAACTTAACTTTGAATAGAGATCGCGCGCGCTCTTGCGAAGCCCCCTCAACGCTTCGCGGCGATCGGGCGCTTCCATTAACTCGCGATACTCATCGATCAATCGCCAGACTTCGGCCCGCTTGAAGATTCGGTCAGATTCGAGCAGCGTCAGCGCTCGCCTCCAGCGCTCGCACTTTGCGTTTTGCGTAAGAATGAGCTGAACGGATTGGCCAAAGTCCGCAGCGAGGTCATCGGGTGATTTGGGCGGCCTGGGGTTACCTTCCTCGTCCTTTCCGACATGCTTCAGCCCGATATATTGATAGCGGACTGCGGAAAGCTTGTTCTCCTTGTTCGGCAGCGGCTCGAACGGATCGAACGCGCTGAACGTGACGGATATGATATTGGGGAAGGCCAGCGTATCGCCAAAATCGTGCGTTTCTTCCCAGACAAAGTCGCCGAACTTTCCCTCATTTGGGCGAACGAGCGCATTGGTCATTTGATTCACGGTGTGGGTTTTTCCCACGCCGTTTCTGCCAATCAACACATGAACGTTTGTTGGAGGAGACGACTCCGGACGAACCTTGAATTTGAATGTCGGAGGCTCATTTCCGCGTCCCCAGGACGGCGGCGTATAGCTAAAGGAATAGGGTGTTAGACGAGCGCCGCCCGCAGTCATTCTGCGGTATTGACCCGTTACAGCTTGGTCCGAAACGAACCGCAGGAGCGAGACCCCAGTCACATCCTCCTTGAGCGCTCGCTCGAAAAGCTCGGCGTCTTTTGCCACGTCGCGCAATGCCGCGAGATATTCATCGCGGAACTGATCGCCAAGCTCGTTCAGTTTCTGATAGTAGCTATCGTCTTGACCGACTGAGAAGAATGCCTCCGAAAGTTTCTCAAACTCGTTCGGCGTACTGGCCCGGCGTTGATCGGCCCCCATGCCAAATTCGCCAATCTTAACATCTCCGATGTGAGTTTCTTCCCCCTCTCCGTCGTAATAGAAGACGTTGTACATCGTGTTGTATTTAAACCAGTCGTCCCATCCGTCCTTCTTGAGAATGACGACATTCTTCTCAGTCTTGGGTAAACGATCGGTGCTTGGGATGACTTTGAACCTCATGCGCTCACGTTAGCATTCTCTCTTTTTCGGTCAAAGCGGAGCCTAAAGAGCCTGCCATTTGCCTCGAATCTACCGGGATCGGTCCATTGGACCCGCCAGCCCTCGACAGGGCGGAGCTACTTCAATGACTCCGCTGCGCGAACGGGAATTCCAAGATCAAATGGTAGCAATGAAATTTCAGGGGATAAGGTTTGCCCGTCGGCACGGTTCGGGCGTGTTTGGAACACCTGTTCGTTGCGGGAGGTAGGTCTGCAATTTCTTCTAGCACTGCGCCAAGCTTGCCTGCGATGGCACTAAGCGCGTCCTCGGGTTTGCCGGTTAGAAGATAGCCCAACATCGCTCCCGAGTCGGAAAACGGCGCATATCGGCAGGTCAGGTATTCTTCAGTTACATCCCGCACGTAGGCGGTCACGCTGCCCGGTTTCTCAAGAACCTTGGCCTCAAGCGGCCACATGATCCGCGCGTCTGCTCGAAGCACGAAGGCCAAATCATATTCGGGCGGTTGGGCGGGAGGTGCCCTCATCGTTTCACGCTCGAAGGAGCCGTGCTGGACATAGAATGGCTCATCGCCAGACATTGCATCCCTCACCTTGGGTTCCAGAAGTTGGGTAATGCTTCTCTCCAGATCCCTTCCATCGATTACCTGCTTTGAGGCCATCAGGTCCGCATAGGCTAACCAGATGAAATTGAGAAATTGGCGTGCAGGATCCTTCACCCACGATCGCGCCAGTTGGATGAAGGCGGGGTCAATCGATCTTGGTAAACGTCCGGCTGGGGCGACCGAGATCATTGAACCGCCTCGATGCCCTTGCTTGCGTCCTGTCCCCACGTGAATAGGTCGAGGGCAACTTCGTCGGCATCTTGCAATCCGGTGCTGCGCGTCCAGAATCTCATCTGATCAGGTTTGATAATGAAAACCGTGGGCGCACCGCCGCTCGCATCATAAATTCGAACGAAGCGCTGATTGTAGATGCCGCCGTCCTGATCCTTCGAGGCGAGGTTCAGCTTCTCAAACTTATTCAGTAATTGTGCCGAACTGATCTTTTTAACGTCGATGGCCTCTGTGGTGGCTCCCCCGAGCGTGAAAGCAATCAACCGATATGGCATGTCTTCCTTTTCAGATTGAAAGATTGTCGCAGTGATCGTCTTATCTGCGCCGAAGCCGGCCTTCAGGACCCTTATGAAATAGCTGCAGTATAGGCGGATGTGCGCTTCGTCGCCATTCCAATTGGTCCTTTGTCGCCCAACTGACCTTTCACCTTCGAGAAAGTCGCTGAGCGTGAACTTCATCAAGTCCTCGATAAGGACGCGCTCTGCGTCCTTGAGATGGAAAAGATCAAAAACGACAGGATCAATCTCCGTGTCGGAACTGATTTCGTTGAGTTGAGAGGAGGAATTCGTCGGCAGGGGAAGGCCGAGAAGCTCCGACTTCGATGGCTTGGGAATGAACACGAACCTGCCGCTCGTGAGCAGCAGGAAGTACACCGCGAGATGGCTGTTGAACACCATACACGCCGCTTCCAGATCGCTGCGACGGGCCGAGTGCAGGGAGTAGTAACTCTCGTTGCAGAGGAGGCCGACCTGCCGGCTGGAGCGAGTCAACCGGGCGTGAAAGCGCCGGCTCGGCTTATTCCAGCTCTGCTTTACGATGAGTTGTGGCCACGTAAAAGCGGCAACATCCGTTGAAGCCCGGGAATGCACCGCCACTTTGCCAAAGCGAGGTAGTCCCGCCACGTCCAAAAATGGAAATGCAGCGTCAGCGGGGAACATTCTATCGTTGAAAATCTGCATATTTTCGTATGCAGCTATGATCTTTTGCCTATCTCCGAATTTGACGCCCTGCCGACTCACCAAGCCATCAATCTCGCCCACGGTTGGAAAGCTCTTCAGTTTATCCACGAGCTGAAGGTCTCGCCTCGCTCCCCACATCAGTTTCGACCAAATCGCGGGATCATCAATCGCTTCGGAAACCGTCAATGTTTTGCGGTCCTGAGGTTCGATGACGATAGTAAACTCGTCCAGCAGAGGCACCGTGTGTTTCGGGCTCACATAAATGATCACGTTGTCGAGCCGTGGAGCGGCTCGTTCTAGAATGGCCACGCAACATGGCGACACTGAGGTCTCGTTCGTATGCGTCTTACGCTTAAAAACGCGAAACCGCAGGGCGGACAGGTTGTATATCTTCCGAACTCTATGCTGGGCAAAAAGGGTTTTACGGAACTTCACGGCTGAACCACTGATATTGAACAGGAGCGAGTTTGCCGACTGTATCATAGCGATCCTGCCTTCAGGCTTAGAAAGCACCGCAGCTTTCGCCAGAAATAGGCTGCCGATGTCATTATTTGCGACAGGCCATTCGTGCTCTGGGTCGGTAGCCCATTCTTTGGCGGTTTGTGTGATAACTCCGTCGCCCCAGGGCGCGTTGCCAACCACCAGATCGTATGACTGATTGTCATCTTTTGAACGAAAGCCATCATGGCTCTCATCAAAAAAGTCGGCGCAGATTAGCCTACGCTGGCGCATGGATGGGAACGTGACCTGAGTCCAATAATGTCTCGGCTCTAATTCGTCACACATCGCCAAATAGAGGCTGAAACATGCCACGCGAACGGCGTGAGTATCTATATCGACACCGAAGATGTTGCGCTCCAACAAGCGCCGAAGGGTCTCAGCCCTGATTGGCTTGTCGGGGTTCGCGTTCTTCCATCGGTGAACAAGCCGCTGGAACGCCTTGACCAAGAAGATGCCCGATCCACAAGCTGGGTCGATAATTCTTAGATCCCACTCGGAACCGTCCCAAGGCAGAACATCATCCAGAACGAAGTCGACGAGGTATGGGGGAGTGTAGAAGATGCCGCCGCGTGCCGCACGCTCCGTGACGAACGTCTCATAGATGCTGCTGATGAATTCCAGCGGGATAACGTCGAACGCATACTGCGGCCAGAGGCACATTTGCCGTGCAGGCATGTCGAGATCGCCGCGGATAAAATCCGCCAAGAGTCCGAGATGGTTGGGCTTGACGACCTTCTTTTCCGCCTTCCAGCCGACCGCGCGTTCCTCGGGCGTCACGCCCTTGCCCGGAAACAAGTCTCCGTTGAACTTGGCATTGAGCCAATCAAACAGGCGATAAGTGTCCTCATAGTCGGACAGCAGGCCGTGGAAAGAGTCGTGGACGTTTGAAAGCAAGCCTTCCTTTTTCAGCCGGTGCAAACTTGCGACCGTCAGCGCCGGATTTCCGTCCTGATCCTTTCTATCGAATAGGAACTGCACGAAAATAATTCGTGCGAGAAGGTCATGGCAGATATCGTCATTCGTCAGCCCGAGTTGGGAGAGCTGATCACGAATATATCGAAGGTTGCCAAGCAGCATTTGGTCGGCGCGGCCGTCGCGGTCGAAGCGCGCCGAGTGATCCGAGAAGAATGCACCTGACACTAGGTTGATCCAGTGAAGCGCACGCGCAGCCTGCAGTTCCAGCGTTTGCGCTTGATCGACCTGCAACTCCTCCGCGCGCAGTTCGCGCACAAGATAATCCTCAAGCGCGCGATTCTTGTCTGGAGCCTCACAACAGCTCCAGACACGCAACAGAGACGGTTCGATCGTCACCAGTATCGGAACGTGGGAGAAGTTCCAGCAGAGCCGTTGCAGCTCCCTGAGGCTGGTTTCGTCCGGGCCGTTTCGGAACTCGGCAACGACGGCCAAGGGTGGTTCGGACGAGCGCGCATCCGGATTGGCCATCAAGACCCCGACGCGCGTCCCATCTCCGTCACAAAGTCTTTGAAGCGCACGCCCGATCTTGTTCCGAACAAGCGAAGCGAAAACAGATGCGCCCGCTCCGGAGGGATGCGTGATGGCATCCGGCGCGGGCCAACCCAGAAGGTCATGCGTCCGCTCCAACGACAGAGCTGGAGCACCGGTCATGGCCTCAGCTCCAACTGCGCTTGCGGATCGCCGCCAAATTTACCCGCTGCTGCACTGCCACGCGACTTCTTCTTGCTCACGTTAACGCGATCGAATGCGCGCTCGTACGGGATGTCGTTGAGACGAAGTTCGGCAAGGAGCGCTGCGATTATACCGAGATGGGACGATACCTCCCCGGGTTTCGAATAGTTGGAAACGGAATTTGCTCGCATACCCAGCAGGGCCGCGAATTCCCTTACGGTCAAGCCCGCCTTTCCCAACTCAGCCAGGAACTCGTCATACGACATCTTCTCACCGTGCGCCCTCATGATTTTATGAGGATAATACATAAAAAGATGAGCGTCTATCCAGCAGTGCATGCAGCGCTGCCGCGGTCCAAGCCAAGCCTTTAGCCTGTACCCTATTCTTTCCCGACCTTCTTGCGGGCAGTGGTCGAAGATCGCCCAGACCCAACAACGGAAACCGACTGGTTCAACCGATAGGTCAGGACCAACCGATGACTTTAGACAGCCGCTAATCTCCTAACAGCAGCCGCTCTCACGCCGGCCTAACGAATGGCAGCTTTCGAGCTCCGACCCCGTACCCGTAAATGACTGAGATGAGCGCAAAGCTGCCGTTCAATTGGTCGGCCCTATATGGCAGCCTGCCGTATCCAAGCCCCGCTGCAGAATCGCAAGACCATGGTCGATCGTCCTGACGCCGGCATAGTCACGAATGGTCATAAAATGTCTCATACGATTCTAGACGTCTTCCCGTTATCGTATCAAAATACCGAAAGCTACCCTATTAACGCGAAAAAACTGTCTCAACAAACCGTTCCTCTGGGGTATACCTTATCGGGGCGCCCGGCCATCGCGACGAATTCGAGCATGACCACCCGCGAGCATCACCGTCCGATTATGGCTCCGCGGAAGCGTTGCAAAGAGGGATCAGTTTAGTTATACTACAATATAACAATCCGAGGTCTTCATGCACACAACCAATCTGCGCAAAGTCGGTGGATCAATTATGCTCGTCGTGCCGCCAGCGTTGCTCGATGTTCTCCACCTCGCTGCCGGCGCGAAGGTCGGGCTCGCGGTGGACAACGGACGCCTTGTGGTCGAACCGGCCGCACGCCCCCGTTACACGCTGGACGAGTTGCTGGCGCAATGCGATCCCGCGGCCGATCCGGCCGCTGACGATCGGGACTGGCTCAATGCCAAACCGGTCGGCCGCGAACTGATATAATGGAGCGTGGTGACATCTATCTCGTCTCGCTTGATCCCACGTCGGGGCACGAGCAGCAGGGGACGCGGCCTGTGCTGATCGTATCGCCAGGTGCGTTCAATCGCCTGACCAAGACGCCCGTAGTGCTACCGATTACGACCGGCGGCAATTTCGCCCGCACGGCTGGTTTCACCGTGTCACTTTCCAGCGCGGGCACTCAGACGACGGGTCTTGTGCGCTGCGATCAGCCGCGCGCCCTCGACATCGGAGCCCGGAAAGGCCGCAAGCTCCAAAGTCTGCCACCGGCCATCATGGATGACGTACTGGCGAAGCTCGCGACGTTCCTGGAGTAATTGCGGCTGGCTTTGTCCGGCAAGCGACCACCAAACTGGGAGATTGTATCGGCCCGTTTTGCCGTCGCACGGACGTTATGGAAAGCCAACCGAGACTGCCCGGCTCAACCGCATCTCTTCCGGGCTTCCGAACCTCGGAAAAAGGCACGAAATTCTCCTTGCAGACCCATCTGCCAAGCACCTGAGGATCATCTCCTTGGTTTGGCGCGAAAGGTGCGCTAAGCTCTGCTAAGGGAGAATGCGAATCGATGTCTGACAATCCAACGCTCTTTGAAGTCGAGTATAATCAAGATGGAAAAGTAATAGACTTTCTATCTGGGATGGTTCTCGACGTCACCCCTGAAGAGCGGGTCCGCCAGAGATATCTCCGGATATTGCATTATGAATATCGGTATCCGAAAAACGTAATGCGCCGCGAGGTATCAATACAGCACGGGAGTGGCGTTTTAAAAGACAAGCATGGAAGCCCGGTGCGCGCGGACATCGTTATATATCGAGACGCGCTTGCTTGCACAAAGAACGATCAGGGTAAGTTTTATCTCGTTATTGAGTGCAAAGCTCCGAGCGAGACTGACGGACACAATCAGCTTGTATCTTATATATTTAGCACCAGTGCAGAGGGCGGCGTCTGGTTCAACGGTTCTGGGGAAGATGACGAGGTAAAATATTTCCGTCGGTTCTCAACACCCACGAGCGAGTTGAAGGAATGGATCGGGATTCCTCGATCCGGCGACGCGTGGGACTCTCTCGGACGGCGAAAAAAGAGTGAGCTGCTTCGGCCCAAAGATATTAAGGGACTACTTAGGCGTTGTCACAATCGCCTTCACGGCCGCGGAAACGACGGCGAAGAAGAAGACCTTGCGATGGATATGGTTCGCATTATGCTCGCAAAGGCCATGGACGAGGAAAGTACGGAGCCTCTCACTCAGTTTTATTGCACAGCTGATGAATACACATCTCTTACTGGAATACGTACGGTTTCTGACCGGATCACCGGATTATTTGAAGAGGTAAAGCGGGCCAACACCTCAGGAATCCCCCCATTTTCCATAGGTCTAGGTATTGCGCCGATTCGCTGCGAT
>JABBOG010000086.1 GCA_019351975.1 Acidobacteriota bacterium | reverse complement strand
TCGCTGCCTGCCGCTGATCGTTTCCACGCATATTTCCTGGATACAGCAAATCCCTCTTTAAAACTTCTGCCCCCTTCATACATAGAGTTTTTCCGCAGCCTGTTCAGCCCGTCCATCCCCCTCCCCAAACCCAGGGGCTTCAGCCCCGGAGGGGATGCCTTCACCCCCCCAAACCCTGTCATCTCGACCGAAGCGAAGCGCAGCGGAGAGACCCGCAGTTTGAATCCCCCAAACCCCGGCGTGCCCCACTCATGACAGCTTCACCGTCATGGGTGAGATCCACCTACCGCCCTAGGCACATTCCCCGAATCCTCCACCATGCTCTAGCATGTTCAAAGATGCCCGCAGCAGACGAAACCCTTCCCACGCCAGACCCCATCGCTCCGCACCCCGCCGTCTCCGCACCCTGGCAGTGGGCGAACTACCTCTTCTTCCTCCCCGCCGTCGGCCTCGCTACTATCGTCTTCGGCACCATCTCTCTCGTCTGCGGCCTCTGGGACAAAGACGGCAGCCAGCAGCACGCCATCGCCCGGCTCTGGGCGCGCACCCTCCTCCGCATCGCCTTCGCTCCCGTCGCTCTCTCGCACCCGGAGCGCCTCCTCACCGGCCACCCCGCCGTCTACGCCTGCAACCACCTCAGCTACTACGACACCCCCGTCCTCTTCGCCCGGCTCCCCTTCCAGTTCCGCATCCTCGCCAAAGCCCCCCTCTGGAAGGTCCCCTTCATCGGCTGGTATCTCAACCGCTCCGGCCAGGTTCCCATCGATCAAAGCTCCTCCCGCGCCGGCGTCGTCAGCCTCGGTCGCGGCGCCAAAACCCTCCAGTCCGGCATGCCCATGGTCATCTTTCCCGAAGGCGGCCGCGCCTTCAATGGCAGGCTCCAGCCCATGGCCGCCGGTGCCGCATGGATGGCCATCAAAGCCCAGGTCCCCGTCATCCCTCTCACCCTCATCGGCACCTACGAGCTTCTTCCCATCCACGTCTACGCCCTCCGCCCCCGCCCCCTCAAGCTCATCGTCGGCGAACCCATCCCCACCCTCGGACTCACCACCCGCGACGCCGAAGCCCTCACCGACCGCATCCACGCCATCATCCACGCCACCTACATCGCCCAACAACCCGAATAAACGATCCACACCCCACACCCTAACCCAACACCCCAGACCCACAGCCACAGCCACAGCCAACAGCCACCCATAACCTGTCATCTCGACCGAAGCCAAACAGCCTCATCGTTTGGCGCAGTGGAGAGACATGCAGGCAGGCCCACCACGAATCTCTGTTGATCCCCGGCCTGCAGCGCCTTCACCGCAGGTGGCGGCTACATGCGAGGCTCCGCGTTGAAGGGGACGGCCTTTAGCCCGTCCATAACCCTTCAACCCAAAGTGGCTTTAGCCACGGAGGGACTCGCTTCGCCCAGCCCACCACCCACCAAGGTACTATCAGATTGTGATCGCCCACATCCGCGGACAAATCCTCACCAAATCTCCCAGCGCCGTCGTCATCGACTGCAACGGCGTCGGCTACGAACTCTCCATCTCCGTCACCACCTACACCGACATCGGCGACCCCGGCACCGAAGCCCGCCTCCACGTCCACACCCACGTCCGCGAAGACGCTCTCCTCCTCTTCGGCTTCGCCGACCCCACCGAGAAACGCCTCTTCGAAAAACTCCTCACCATCTCCGGCATCGGCCCCAAACTCGCCATCACCGTCCTCAGCGGCATCTCCTCCGATCGCCTCATCACCGCCATCCGCTCCGCCGACCACGCCACCCTCACCCGCATCCCCGGCATCGGCAAAAAGACCGCCGAGCGCGTCGTCCTCGAACTCAAAGACAAGCTCGACGACCTCGCCACCTCCGCCGCCTCCTCATCCCCCTCCAAACCCTCCCTCGGTGCCGCAGCCGACGACGTCCTCAGCGCCCTCGTCAACCTCGGCTACCCCCGCCCCATCGCCCAGAAGGCCGTCGAGACCGCCGCCAAAGACCCCGCTGCCGCCATCGACTTCGAACGCCTCTTCCGCGCCAGCATGTCCGCCATCCGCTAACCCTCCTCACCTTTCTCCACAAGAAATCATCACCACCCCGCTCCACCCAGCCTCCGCCATTCACCCACAAGCCCCCCCGAACACCACTCCGAGCCTTCACCCGCCCATTCCCTGTCATCCTGAGCGAAGTTTGGCGCAGCTCTTCGCACCAAACGCAGCCGAAGGACCTCGACGATCTCCGCCCCGCCACAACCCTCCCCAGCTTTCTCCCACAACTCTCCCACCGAACATCACCACCGAACAGCCGACACCACCGCCCTCTTGTATCATCCCCAATAGACCCAGCCGCCCGCTCCGAGCATCGAATCCACATGGCCCCCCACGCCAACCAACCCGAACTCACCGACGACCAACTCTCGCGGGTCGCCAAGGCGCTCGCCGACCCGCGCCGCTACGAGATCCTCAAAAAACTCGGCACCCAACCCTGCGCCACCCCCTGCAGCCACATGCGCGACGCCATCGACATCAGCCCCGCCACCCTCTCCCACCACATGAAGGAGCTCGAGACCGCCGGCCTCGTTCGCTCCGAAAAGGACGGCAAGTTCGTCAACTACTTCCTCCAGCACCACATCCTCCGCGCCTACCTCAACCGCCTCAAAGCTGACCTCGCCTGAAAATCTTCCCCAGCACCTGAATCCTTTCCTTTCTCCTTCACATCAATTCGATGGTTGTCGAAATATCGAAGCAACATCATCCTCGATAGCGGCACAAGGAGATCTTCACATGAGCAAGCTAACAGGCAAGGTCGCAGTCGTTACCGGCGCATCCAAAGGCATCGGAGCCGCCATCGCAAAGTCCCTCGCCGCAGCCGGCGCATCCGTCGTCGTCAATTACGCCTCCAGCAAGTCCGGTGCCGACACCGTCGTCGACGCCATCACCAAATCCGGCGGCCACGCCATCGCCGTCCACGGCGACGTCTCCAAACCCGCCGACGCACAAGCCATCATCGACGCCGCCATCAAGACC
Source organism: Acidobacteriota bacterium (assembly GCA_019351975.1). Taxonomy (GTDB): domain Bacteria; phylum Acidobacteriota; class Terriglobia; order Terriglobales; family Acidobacteriaceae; genus Granulicella. Next base: position 6,300 of record JABBOG010000086.1, on the reverse strand, counting down.
TTCGGCAAGCTCGACATCCTCGTCAACAACTCCGGCGTCTACGAGTTCGGCCCCCTCGAAGCCATCACACCCGAGCACTTCCACAGGCAGTTCGACATCAACGTCCTCGGCCTTCTTCTCGTCACCCAGGCCGCCGTCAAGCACCTTCCCAAGGGCGGCAGCGTCATCAACATCGGCTCGCTCGTCAGCCGCATCACGCCCGCCGCAAGCTCCGTCTACACCGGAACCAAGGGCGCAGTCGATGCCATCACTGGCGTTCTCTCGCTGGAACTCGGCGCGAAGGGCATTCGCGTCAACTCGCTGAATCCCGGCATGGTCGAAACCGAAGGCGCCATCAGCGCTGGCTTCATCGGCTCCGACTTCGAGCGCGAGCACACCAGGCAGGTGCCGCTCGGCCGCATCGGCCAACCCCAGGACATCGCCGACGCCGCCGTCTTCCTCGCCTCCGACGACTCCGGCTGGATCAACGGCCAGCTCATCAACGCCGCCGGCGGAGCCCGCTAACCCACCCACGCCCTACAACCGGTGCCCCATGCATGGCGACAGCTTCACCGTCGCCATGCATGGGTTTAACACCCCGCACGCCGTCCCCATCCGTGTCTGTCATTCCCGAAGCGAACCGCGTTCCCGCAACCACCAACGCTACGCCTTGCGCCGATACCGCACCGCGAACTCATACCCCTCATTCGGCGGATACATCTCCGCAACCGTCCGCAGCCGCGCCGCCAGCGCCGCCGGAACCAGCAGCGGATACTCCCGCTCCCGCAGCTCCGTGTAATCAAAGTCCAGCGCCAACGACAGCAGATAGATTCCCACCGCATCCGAGAACGCCGCGCCCAGGTACAGTCCGCGCTCCTTCTCGTCGATCACCGTCGTTGTCTCGACACCCTGTTGCACGCCACCTGCGGCCGAAGCATTCAGCTTCAAACCAGCCGCCGCGCCCTTCGCCTTCGCGCTGATCCCCGCAAACGGCCGCTGCTTCGCCGCAAAACTGAACGCCGAACCGCGGTTCCGCCGCAGCATCGGCTGCAGCGACTCCGGCTGCGCATTCGCCGGTCTGCCGAACGTCACATTCCGCGACTCCCACGCATCCGCGCTCGTCTCCCCCCGCACATTCTCCAGCGCCTGCTTCCACACCAGGTCCTCGAACGCCTTCGGAACGCCTGCCTCATCCACAAACGCATGCGCCACATTGATAAAAAATTCGAAGCTCAGCGCAAACCGGTCGCCCATCAGCCGCGTCGAGATGAACACCCCGCGCTTGCCCTTCTCCAGGTCCACATTCCGGTGGCACACCGCCGCCTCCGACAGCTCCTCCGAATATCCATCAGAGACCATCGTCGACTCCGGCTGCGCGTCACGCCGCGATCCCACCAGATCGAACGTCTCATGCTCACGCATCGCAAGTGGCACAAAATAATACGTATTCGCATTCAACGCAGCCGTGATCTTCCTCGGAACCGCTTCCAACATCCGGTCCAACTCTACGTCTGCCACCCCCGTTTCGCCGTATGTCGCATACCGTACACCGCTCTGCGACTGCCGAACCGCTGCTTCGCGCGCGACCTGTGACGCACATACCAATTGAGACCCCCGCGTCTTCCCACGCTGCACACTATCGACCATTAGCATATTCTATATGAGTATGACAACGTCAAACCACATCGAACGTGCCCGGCAGGAAGGTGTACTCTTCGGGATTCCCCTCGGCGACCTCGGCTGGTTCCAATCCCTCCTCATGGGTGTCGCCACAGGCATGGCCGCCTTCTTCCTCGCCACCTTCCTCGCCATCGTCGGCATGCTCGTATACATGTCCGTCACCGGTGCCCACCCGGACTTCGCCCTCACCTACCGCCGCGTCGGCCTTCCCGTCGGCGTCGTCGTCATGGCGCTCGCGCTCTTCTTCCTCGGCATCCAGTGGTCGCGCCGCATGATGAAGAAAACCCGCCGCACCTAGGAACCCTCGGAATAAAGCGCTGTTTTGAAGGGGTCGGGTTTGTAGGGGACGGGCTTCAGCCCGTCCATACTCCCGCAAAACCAGAGGCGCTTCAGCCCCGGAGGCAGATGCCCCCGGCCTGCGTGCATCCCCAAAATCGGTTGCACCATCCTCGCACACCACCGCCTTCGCATACCATCACTCCATGCCCACCCACTTCTCACCCGAGGCCCTCAAGTTCCTCCGCGGTCTCATCCGCAACAACGACCGCGACTGGTTCGAAGCCCGCCGCGACGTCTACGAGCGCTCCCTCAAAACACCCCTCCTCGCCCTCGTCGACGAGATCAACACCGCCATGCTCGCCTTCGCGCCCGACCACGTCCGCCCCGCGCCAAAGATCGCCATGCGCATCTACCGGGACATCCGCTTCAGCAAAGACAAGCGCCCCTACAAGCGCCACATCGCCGCCTGGTGGTCGCGTCGCGGCATGGAAAAGACCTCCGGCGCAGGCTTCTACCTCCAGATCAGCCCCACCGAAGTTCTCCTCGCCGCCGGCGTCTACATGCCCGACCGCGATCAGCTCCTCTCCATCCGCCGCTGGATGAGCTCCAACCACGCCACCTACCGCGCCTCCGTCAACAAGCTCCTCAAATCCAAAGCCACACCCTTCACACCCATCGACGCACAGCCCCTCACCCGCATGCCCAAAGGCTTCGCATCCGACGATCCCGCCGACGAGCTCCTCCGCGCGAAAAACTGGGGCGTCCACGCCTCCCTCCCTCCCGACCTCGCCCTCGACCCCTCCCTCGGCCCCGAAATTATCCGCCGCTTCAAGCTCGCCACGCCCCTCGTCGACACCCTCAATTCCGTCATGCTTCACGCCTCGCTGGCCTCTCAAACGCCGCCTCCGCTTCGCAATGTCTCCTCGCCCTTCCCCCTCGAAAAGCTCGAAATCCGCAGCAACAGAGACTAAAACGGAACAAACACCCCAAAAACCCGTAAATATCTGTGGAAATGGCATAATTGCCGTTGACAAAGCCCTCGGGAAGGTTGAAGGTGAACATCGGCGCGGTTCTCCGCACCCCTATGAACACTGGCGATTATCACCTCGTCCAGCACCCGGGCGTCTCGCGGCAAAGTATCCGCTTTATTCATGTTTACCGAACGAAGGAGATTCACAATGGCAAAAGGAATGACCAAGACACAGCTCGTCCGCCTACTCGCGGAGAAGCTCGAACTCACCAACAAGCAGACCGCTGCGTTCCTCGAAACGCTCGCCGAGACTGCCGTCAAAGAGACCAAGAAGTCCGGCGAATTCACCATCCCCGGCATCGGCAAGCTCGTCAAGGCAGAGCGCAAGGCGCGCATCGGCCGCAACCCTCAGACCGGCGAAGCCATCAAGATCAAGGCCAAGACCGTCGTCAAGTTCCGCGTCGCCAAGGTCGCAAAAGACACCATCGCTCCACCCAAAAAGTAACCCTGCATCACCTGGGATGAAGGCCGAAGTGGTACGCGCAAGCGTCTCGCTTCGGCCCTTTTTTCACCCCCAAACCCACCCCACACTCCTTCAACCAAACCAGCGATCGCCTGCGGCAACATCGCTTGTTGAGCACATGGAACACGCCATTGCTCTCGCGGCATTGCCTCTTCGTTGTCATTCCCGCAGGCAATCTGCGTCCCGAACCACCACAACCCAAAGACCTGTCATCTCGACCGAAGCCAGACAGCCTCACCGTCTGGCGCAGCGGAGAGTCCCGCAGCCGCAAAGCTCGCTTTCACGATCCACTCCGCCATCAAGTACGAACCTCACTCACGCAAAACACGCTGTCATCCTGAGCGTAGCTTGGCGCGGCTTTTCGCGCCAAACGCAGTCGAAGGACCCCGAAGAAGCCCGCCCGCCCCAACCCTCCAAACCCTTTCAGCCACAGCGATCCAACCAGCGACACCCATCACTGACAACTGACCACTGACAACCCCTCACCCTTTGTCATTCCCTCCAGAAATCTGCCCTCAGCCATTCCTCCCCCTCAAAACCGCAACCTGCGCACGCTTCCATCCATCCGCCATCGAATCCCTCGCACGCAAAAGAGACCCAGCCGTCAACCTAACCTCGCACGCTCCCTGATGTCTAAGAAATGTTCAACGCATCCTGTGAGGCTCAATGCTCGCTCGCCCGTCCCTACGCGCCCCTCGCGCCGCCATCCGCCGAAGCCTCAAAGCCATCACCCCATGGCTCGTCTCAATCTCCCTCGCCAGCGCCATCGCCCTCGCGCACGCGCAGACGATCATCCATGTGCCTGCGGATGTGGGGACGATCCAGGCGGCCATCGATGCTGCCAAGAATGGCGACACCGTGTTCGTTTCGCCGGGTACCTACAACGAAAACCTGGACTTCAAAGGGAAGGCAATCACCGTTACGACTGGAGCCAAGAGCTTTGCTGACGCTGCCACCGTTATCGTCAACGGAACGACGGACGGGCCGGTGGTGAACTTTGCGACAAACGAGCCTGCGGGTGCTGTGCTGAACGGGTTCACGTTGCAGGGCGGCCATTCCAAGGTGCAAACAATCGCTGGAGGCATCTTCATCTCTAATGCCTCTCCAACGGTGACCAACAATGTTGTCCAGAACAATTTGGGCTGCGGGATCTTCGTCGTGAACAACGCCAGCCCACTCATTCAGGGCAACGACATCAAAGGCACCAGCTACTCAAACGACTCCGAACATCAATGCGGCTCTGCCACTGTCGTTGCGTCGGAGGGCACAGGGGTTGCTCTCGTCCATGCCGGAACTGTCCAACTCATCGGAAATACAATTGAAGACAACACACTACAAGAGTTCGGGCCCAACGGCAGCAGCAGCCCCTCAAGTGGCGCAGGTGTATACATCAATGGCGGATTGGAAGTTCTACTACAAAACAACGTCATTCGGAACAATCACGCCGATGAAAACCAAGCGCTGGCGTCTTTCACCGCCCCGTCGAAACTCGTGCTTATCCAAAATCTCTTTTATGGCAATAATTTTGGGGGGCCTACACCTCTTTCGGATGGCCAAATAATTCTTTTAGGGGCGTCATCACTGCCCTATCCCTCTCTAACTGAGATCAACAACACGATTGCGGGTGTGGGCGGTGGTGAAGTGATTGGTTATCAATGGGCTTCATCCACAATTGCAAACAACCTCTTTGTTCAGACCTATTCGGTGGTAAATCCTTCCACGCAATCTCCGTATGCGGGCCTCTCCTGTGGAAACACCGTGTTTACGAACAGCAACAACGACAGCTTCAACGAGGGCCTTCCAGTCCCCAGCAGTTGCCCTTCGGGAGCTGGCCTGCTGGCTGTTGATCCGCAGTTCGTAAGCCCAGCGGCCTTCGATTTCCATACGCAGCGCAACTCACCCGTCGTGGCTGCGGGTGACATCAACGCGCCGATGATCCCGCCAACGGATTTGGCTGGGAAGAACCGCACCGTCTGCGGCACCATCGACATGGGCGCATACGAAGTCCATCCAATCCCCCCAATGGCACTAACCGTCTCGCCCAACCCCGCTCCCGGACAATCCTCCGTCACGCTCACCGCGACCCTCACAGGGAACTGCAACACCCCAACCGGCCTCATCACGTTCATGGATGGAGCTACGGTGCTTGGCACAGCACAGCTCAACGGAGCCGCTGTCGCCAGCTTCAGCACCTCGTTTCTCTTCGTCGGCACGCACGTTCTCACCGCGACCTATCCCGGCGACTTCAACTTCCACGGCTCCACCTCGAACGCGATCACAGAGGTCATCACCGGCCCTCCCACCACAACCGTTCTCACCGCCGTCAGCCCAAATCCAGCCCTGCCGCTGGAACCCATCACCATGTCCGCCACGGTAAGCTCCGCCTACACCGTCCCTGCCGGAACCATCACCTTCATGGCCGGAGGCAAGCCACTCGCTACAGCAACCGTCGCAGCCAACGGAAGCGCCTCCGCAACCATCAGCACGCTGGGCGCGGGCACCTACCCCATCACCGCCGTCTACAGCGGCAGCACCGAGTACGCCAGCAGCACCTCCAACACCGTCATCGAAGTCGTCAACGGCGCACCCACCACCACCACGCTCGCCTCGTCCCTCAACCCCTCCACCTTCGGCCAGCCCGTCACCTTCACCGCCACCGTCGCAGCCCCGCAGTCCCCCACCCAGCCCACCGGCACCGTCACCTTCCTCGACGGCTCCGCCACCCTCGGCTCCGCTCCACTCTCCGCCTCCAGCCTCACCCAGTTCACCACCTCCAACCTCGCCGTCGGCTCCCACAGCATCACCGCCCTCTACACCGGCTCCGCCAACGACAACCCCAGCACCTCCGCCACCCTCCTCCAACTCGTCC
>JABBOG010000085.1 GCA_019351975.1 Acidobacteriota bacterium | reverse complement strand
AGCGATCCTCGCCGTCGTGGCATGCCTTTCTTCATCGATCACTGCCTCGGCACAGGCAGTTCCAACAGCCGCGCAGACCCTGCACGTCTCCGCCTTCGGTGGGCTTACCGGCACCTACACCGGCATCGCAGGAGGACGAAACCTCGGCATCACGGCAGGCGTCGATCTCGGCATCCGGCCTGTGTTCGCCTTCTACCCGTCCCTTGAGCTGCGAGGAACGTACCCCATCGCCACCGGCTCGATCGATAGTCAAAGAAACATCCTCGGCGGCATCAACCTGGCACGAAGCTACGGTCGTCTGCACCCCTACGGCGACCTGCTCTTCGGTCGCGGTCAGATCAACTACGGTGCAGGGCGCGTCACCCCGGACCGCACCGCGTACTACATCCAGAGCTTTTCGAACGTGCTCTCTCCAGGCCTGGGACTTGACTTGGACCTGAGCGACCACCTCGCGGTGAAGTTCGACGCCCAGCTTCAGCGCTACTCCTCCCCGGTCACCACCTCAGGGCACCTCTACGCAAAACCCCTCACGCTCGGTGTCACCTACCGCTTCGGATTCAACCACCGACCGCGCAGAGACCGCTGAGCACTGTATCTCGCAAACTGCACGCCCGGCACCAAGCCACGCCGCCAGTTCCAGCCCGTGAAGCGAACCCGCCGGATCCTAGTCTGCGTTGACTAAGCTATCCCGGAGCCCTGATGGGGGGTATGAATCTGTATTGGGCGGCGGCATAACAGGGGTCCCTTCAGAAAACGGACAATAGAGCACGTTAGCGAAAGTTTATGCAATTAGAATCAGCAACTTAGAGGAGCAGGCTAGGCGGGGAGGAGGCACATCCTGCGCACGGCTATAAGTCCTTTTGTTTCAGTACATATTTCGCCTAAACGTACGTAAATGTCCGAATTCTGAGTTTTCCCCCTACAATACGCACTATGCCTAATGGCCTCCGCTATACATTAGTTTCTAGTTTGCTCATCCTAACGTTTTTTGGATTGCCTGCCCTCCCGGCCCAAACGCCTGATGAACAACAGAGCGCTGCCCTAATTCTTACCCAAGTTCGTCAAGCAACCGGCGGAGACGCATGGAGTCGCGTTGCCGAAATCCACACCGAAGGCACTGTGCTTTTTAAAGGCGAAACCGGCACCTTCCAGGACACGCAGGACCTATGCAGTGGAGCCGATGTCCAGCACATTGCAATACCCGCCTTCCATTACATTCGGGGCAATGCGACGCGACCTCACGAAGATTGGGAGCAGGACTACTTGGGCTATGTGCAGCTGAAGCCTGGTGGCAAGGACCCAAGCGAAATCGATGATTTGTACATCACCAGCAATGGTTGGTGGAGCCCACACTTTGGAGGCGCTTCCGTCTCGCTGCTCCAGCCCGCGACTGACAATGGAAAAACCTACGACCTGCTACAGTTCAAGGTGCCAGGCGGCAGTGGCTTTACGCTCTGGATCAATCGGCGAGCCCACCAAATCGATCGAATCGTCAGTTCCGGGAGCACAACCTATTTCGGCGACTACAGGAAGGTGAAAGACGGATTGGTGCTCCCATTTGAGCAAAAGCAGGAGACACCCAATGGCGTGCCCGTGCTGACAACGACGAAGCTCACGATCTTCCACAGCGTCCGTACAATCGATTTCCAGCCGCCCTTCCTCACGGATTACACAATGCCCGTTTCGGGCCAGGTCACCATTCCGGCCGAGGACGGCTTGATCTTCAAAATGAAGATCAACGGACAAGGCCCATTCCGTACCGTTTTCGACACGGGTGCAGAAAACATTGTCAGCGCAAATTTTGCAAAGCGGCTCGGGCTTAAGATTGAAGAAGCACCTGTGCATTTCCAAGCCATCGGCGGTGCGATCACCGTCCACACGGCGCATGTAGATACTCTGACAATCGGCGATCTTACCGTTCGCGATCAGACGTTTAATGTTTTGGATATTCCTTCAGGCTCGGGTAACCCAGAGATGTTGGTTGGCTGGGAACTCATGCGTCGCTTCGCCGTTCGCCTCGACCCCGAACATAACCAGATCACCTTTTTCGACGCACCTCATTTTCACTACACCGGCACTGGAACAGCTGTCCCGCTCATTCTGTCCAAGTACGGCAACGGCGCGGAGATCCATGCCCAGGTCGATAGCATTCCGGGCATCTTTCTGCTTGATACGGGCAACCAGAAGGGTTCTTTTCTCAACTTCGGCTTTGTCAAGAAACACGATCTCGTCTCCGCACTGCATGCCCGTTACAAGGGTTACAACGGTAGAGGTTTCGGCGGCTCATCGCCCGAAGCATGGTTCACTCGACTGCATACGTTGACCGTCGGCGATAGCGAAATCAGAAATCCCTTGATTAGGCTTCAGACAAAGCAGGATGGCGATTACACCGACGCGGGCAATATAGGTCAAGACATTCTGAGCCGTTTCACGCTCACCGTCGATTGCATGCGCGGCGTTATGTACCTGGAGAAGAATACTGGCTGGGACAAACCTGAAATCTTCAATCGCGCCGGGCTGATCCTCGACCCAATCGATGGCGTGGATAACGTCATGACAGTACTTCCCGGAAGCCCCGCCGAAGTCTCCGGAATTAAGCCGGGTGACAGCATTACGGAAATCAATGGTCAGAAACCTACCGACGACCCAAATGACCCGGCCTTCACCCAACCAGTCGGGACCATTGTGGAACTGACCATCCGCCGTAATAATACTGTCCGCGTTTACCACGTCACGCTCAAAGACATGCTGTAAGTAGGGGAAGACTCAGAATTCGGACATTTACGTACGTTTAGGCGAAATATGTACTGAATCAAAAGGACTTATAGCCGTGCGCAGGATGTGCCTCGTCCCCGCCTAGCCTGCTCCTCTAAGTTGCTGATTCTAATTGCATAAACTTTCGCTAACGTGCTTTATTGTGTGCGCCGTGCCAAGGCACGGTTTTCCAGCGGGTGCGAATCCCGCCCGGCAGCTTTCGCTCCAGCCGGTAGCAATCGGGGCAGCCGTGGAGGCAACGAAGCGGCTGAAGCCTCCGGTATAGAGGGTCATTATGTGACTTGGCGAGTATGCAGGCCGTAACGCGAGTGAACGCCGAGCAGGCCTCGAAAGACGCAATGCGGAAGCCGACCCGCCATAATTTCGGGGAAGGCTGCCATCACGGGGGAAGTGAGCGAGGAAAGCACCCTGTGGTTCCGCCGGGGTAGTGGCGACAGCATGCATACAAGAGGAAGACCGATGCAACACGGGAAGCCCCGCGCGTGATCGAGCGCATCGATCAACCGGCATCCGGTGACGGACCGGCCGGGCGCGACGGGGTGGCGGAGAGGCTCGTAGTACCGGGGAAGCCGGGGAATGCCGGTGGAGGGAAGGAGCCTCAGTTCAGAACCAACGCGGAAAGCGGGAAAGGACAGGAGATTGGGCGACCTATCAACTCCGGAAAGCTTTCAGAGACTGCAGACGGCGTTGCATGCAAAAGCGAAGGATGAACCTGCATTCCGCTTTTACGCTCTATACGACAAGATCTACCGACAAGACGTGCTGGAGCACGCCTACGCTCGCTGCCGCGCCAACAAGGGCGCAGCTGGAGTAGACGGCATCACGTTCGAGGCGGTAGAGGTGTATGGGCGAGGACGCTGGATCGGGGAACTGGCGCAACAACTCAGAGAGGAGAGCTATCGCCCGGACGCAGTACGACGGGTCTATATTCCGAAACCGAACGGCAAACAGAGGCCACTCGGCATTCCGCGACTGGTGGACAGGGTATGCCAGATGGCAGCCATGTTGGTCCTCGAACCTATCTTCGAGGCCGACATGCCATCCGAGCAGTACGCCTTCCGGCACGACCGGAGTGCCCAGGACGCCGTGCGCAAAGTGCACTGGCTTTTGACCGGCGGCCACAGGAGTGTTGTGGACGCTGATCTGGCCGGGTACTTCGATACGATCCCGCACGCCGAGCTGATGAAATCGGTGGCGCGCCGCATCGCGGACAAGCGTGTTCTGCGCCTGCTCAACATGTGGCTCGACGCCCCGGTGGAAGAGCGAGACGAACGGGGCCGTAAGACGCGCACGACTCTCAACCGAGACACCAGGCAGGGTATTCCGCAGGGCTCGCCCATCTCGCCGTTGCTATCCAATCTATATATGCGGCGGTTCATTCTGGGATGGAAACGGACAGGAGCGGAGCAACGGCTTGGCGCACAGATCGTCAACTACGCAGACGATCTGGTTATCTGCTGCAAGGGGGACAATGCCGTCAAGGCGCTGGAAACCATGCGACGGCTGATGGGCCAACTGAAGCTGACGGTGAACGAAGAAAAGACGCGAACGTGCCGCGCTCCGGAAGAGCAGTTCGACTTCCTGGGGTACACCTTCGGTCAGCGCCACGCGGCGAAAACCAGGCGGCCGTACATCGCCACCTGGCCGTCGCGCAAGAGCATCCGGCGCATGACTGAGGCTGTGCGTATCCAGACTGACCGGAACATGGAATGGATGGATGCCGGCGACATGGTGAGATGTCTGAATCAAAAGCTGGGTGGATGGACCAACTACTTCAAGCTTGGTCCTGTCACGAAAGCGTATCGATTCCTCGACAGATACACCACGATCCGGCTGCGCCGGTGGCTCGGCAAGAAGCACAAGCAGAGCAGCGGGAGACTGAAGCGCTATCCCGACGAGTTCCTCTATCAACAGATGGGACTCATCTGCCTGCCGAAGCTTCCGCAGAGCCTTCCGTGGGCGAAGGCATGATGTTCGGTCCGAGAGCCGGATGCGCGAGATGCGCATGTCCGGTTCGATGAGCGGGATGTGGAAACGGAGCACGGAATGGATAATGAGGCACCGGCAACCGAAAGGGCCGGAACCAGATAGGCCAGTCCTAAACCACCGCGTCACATCCCGACTCTACCCGTTTTCTGAAGGGTGCATATCAGTCCCGCATCCATGATTTCGGAATAGGGAGCAAAATGCATGGCGTCCGTGGGCCGCCTCGGCGCTACCGGAGGTTGTTGGAAAATTCTATGTACCGGTGCAGGCCGGTGAGGTCAGGCTGCTCTCACTGTACGGGGCTATCCAGTTTCATTACGAAGCCAACAGAAGCCAGCGCCTCTTCCGTCGTGTCTCCTTTAGCAATAAGCACATGGCCCTCTTGCGCTTCCAGACTGACCGGTTCGGAATCAGGATAGACAAGCTCCGTCAGAGCAACGAAATCCGTCATCTGAGCGGTGATGATTCCAGGCCGCGGGGTGATGGTCGTACTGGCTCCGGTGAGGCGAATCGCAGCCTCCGAATCCAGGAAGCCCAGCGAAACGAGAATGCCCGCAACCTGTTCGATACACATAACCTGCATTTCCCATGCTTGCGGCGGTTGGGCTAAAGGCAGGATGGCGATCATGCGGAGTCTCACGAATATGTCCGTTACCATAATTGTGGCTTTCATGGTCCCCCTTTCGCAATGGCGCTACTCTAATCGCCAGCCTGACCAAGTAGGGTATGCACTATCAGGATGAAACAGGATAGCGGCTCTACACAAGGTCAGAGCTAACCCATGCGCCGCCGCGTTGTCTTGTACATTGCTGAAGTCCAAAGCCGTGCTCTTGCTGACGCCGTGACTGAGCTTAGGTCCGCCAATCATGCTCTTCCTCTGTCAACGTCGATTGACCATGGTTGATAGGATCGCACCAAGCCCACTTGTTTATCGGAACCTCCGGGTACTCGTATCCAGACGGGAAAGGCATCGTCTAGCCACACGACTTCGGCAGCCCGCGAACGGTAGTTTCGCCGATGCTTGATGTACGGGCACAGAGCGCACGTCCCTGACTGGCCGCTCCCCATCTCCTTACGTCGCACAAGAGATGAAGGGGCGACACTCAGATGCCTATATTCGGAGCGCACCATAACAAACCGCAAAATTGGTTGTCTAAATCAGCGAATGGAAGATTTGGAGAGAGAGGCGATTCGACGGATTTTAGTCGGCGACCGCGAGGAGTACCGCGTCCTGATGGAACGGCACCTACCTGCGGTTCTCCGCATGACCTTGCGCGTGACCGGCAACCTCGAAGACGCAGAAGAGGCCGCGCAAGACGCCTTTCTTCAGGCTTACAAGAAACTGCCGACGTTCCGCAAGGAGGCGACCTTCGGCACATGGGTGTATCGCATCGCTATGAACTGTGCTCTCAACCTAATCAAACGTCGTGCGCGCAATCAGGAGTGGAACGCCGAATCCCTTGACAACGCATCGCCCGCAGCATCTCCCGTCTCGCTAGACCCCACACCTGAGGCTGCTTTGCTGAACGAAGAAGCTGAGCGCGAACGAGAACGCGCTATGGAGGTCCTTACATCCATGGAGAGGACAGCTTTCGTTCTGCGCCACATCGAAGAGCAGCCGGTGAGCGTGATCGCCAAGGCTCTCGGCATCACTGCAAACTCAGCTCGACAAACTCTGTTCCGCGCCGTCGTCAAGTTGCGACGTGAACTTGGGCCACCGCGAAGCAGCCCGGGCTCCTCCTTTTCGACGTCTCCGCTTCTCAAGGAGCTGCCATGATGCCCTTCAATGAAAACGATCTCGTCGCATATCACCTCAACGAACTTTCGTCGCGCAGGAAGCGTGCGTTGGAGAAGGCCCTACAAACGGACCCCTCCCTCGCCGCCGAATCGGAGGTATACGCCACCATGTTGCGCTCCTTCAAGGGCGGCATCTCGCTGGATGTCGATGAAGAGGTTGTCGAGCGCAATTGGAGCAGATTGTGGTCTAGGCTTCCTCGGCAAGCTCTGCGGCCAGTGCAATTTCGCCGATGGCTAATTCCTGCACTAGCGGGATTGGGAGTTGCATTTGCAGCAACATCCTTCTTCATCAGCGCACATCGTAGTACGGGCATTCCTTCAACAGCCTCTATTCGGCTTAATGAGGCGGTGCAGTCCATCCCATCGGCCGAGAACCCTTTGGATACGAATGCAATGACCGGCAGTCCGAGCATCGTTCAGCGAAATGAGCGCACCAAACCACGCCATCCAGACGATCGGCGGAAGTCGTCACCGATCCTCCAGTTGCACAGTACCGCTCCGCGTTTCATCGCGTCTGTTCCACGCGGTAGCGTTGATCCGGCTGTGCCGTTCACTCCGCGCGCCCAGGTACCCGCTCCGTTGCCACTGACACTGACTGCACCTCTCGTCACCCTCCAAGCGCAAAATCCACTTCAGGCGTCCGGCTCGAATACTTCTGCCAAACCTCATCGCAACTCTGTTCATCGTGATCATCCCATGGACATCACGCTCGCGATGGGCGGCATGCTGATCGGCACACGCGAGGTCAGCAGTAACGGATCTGCATATTCCCGAGGGGCAACGCACGCCGTAAGCGCTATCTCCTCTTTCCATCAGCAACTGCGGCCAACCATCGGATATCGCGTAGCGGTGTCTTACGCCCGTCCTGATTTTCAGTATGGGTCTCGAAGCGGCCAGACTCAAATCAATGGCAGCATCTATGAAGTCGCCGGCACGTACGTTATTCAGGGACCGCATCGCGGACCGGTGAGTACGGCAGTTGAAGGTGGGGCCGGCCTGATGGCTATGTTGCCCTCGGGGGAGAGCGTGAATACCGGCAAGAATCTGCGAGGTGCTGCCATTGTCGGTGTAAGCGCGGACATCGCTGTGTCCAAACACCTGGCCATCCATACCGGCTATCGCTTGCAGATATTCAAAGGCCCTGATTTCCAGTCCACCGGAGTTTTCGCTCCCATCGTCACTACCACCCTCCTCAGCAACGAACCTATGGTGGGCATCACCTACCGCTTCTCCCACAAATAGCATTTGAATCTTCTTTACGGAGGCCTTGTCTTGAATTTGTTTCTACCTGCTTTCCGCCGCATCGCTACCATTCATGCGATGATGCTAGTCGCTAGCTCGGTACTCTTCTCGCAAGACGTCCTTGCTCAGAGCGCATCGCCCGCTGAGTCCAGCGAGGTGGTTTCCTCCTCGCCGATAACGCCTCGCATAGGGAAGCCTACAAATCATGTGGAGACTTCCGTATCCGTAGGTTCGTTGGCGCAGCTGACCGCGAGCCGCATCAACGACACCAGCACCAATCTGACGACACAGAGCCTTTCGCCATCGGCTGGAGTGTTTACGACCTTTCGACAGAGCTTCAAACCATGGCTGGGATATTCGGTGAACCTTGGTTATACGAGGTCAACCTATCGCTATAGCATTTCTCCACCGACAGGCTTCACGGGAATAACGTCCGGGGCATCCATCCCTTCCCATATGTACGAGGTTAGTATTTCCTATATCGCACAAAAACATCTGACGAATCACCTCACTGTGTTCGGCGAAGCGGGTGCTGGAACCATGGCGTTCGCTGCCAGGAACAGGGTAGGCAGTATCCCCGCACGCGGATCCAACGCATTTCGACCCGAGGGTATCGCGGGCTTTGGCGTCGACTATCGCTTGCCCCATGGCCTGGGTCTGCGCGCACAGTACCGTGGTCTCTTTCTCAAGTATCCCTATCCCGGTGATGATCTCCCTACCAAGTTGAAGACCGTCATCAGCGAGCCAAACTTGAGTCTTACTTACACTTTCGGTAGGAGTGGCCATCGTTGAGCTAACCCGCTCCGACGGACGTCAACGTTTACCCGCCAAGTGAGCGATCACCAAACTAACACTCGTGAATAGGTATGGTATGGAAAGTGGTCCGCGTTTATCAGAGATCGTGCCAGCGGTTAAATCGAGGGTGAGCGACTCTCATCAGAAATCTTGGCTGACCAGAATAGCCATCAGATTGCTCGCTACACGCAAGGGCCGAGAGGTTCTTACATGGTCAAAGCTGAGTATACGAGTGATGCGTCGAGATCACTATCGGTGCCGCGCCTGTGACGCAAAAGGAGACGAGATTACTCTTCTCATCTATTGCATCCACCTGAACGTCATCAGCACCGACGGTTTACTGACGCTGTGCTCCGGCTGTGAAGCTGTGGCCAAATCCCTTGCAATCCAAGCCGAGGACATCCCCCAGGTTCTTCAGGCGTTATGGCGCCATCTTCATCACCCACGGTAAGGATTCGTGCTGGATTGTCACGCTTGTGTCATAACCGACCGTAGATGAGTCACCGCTCTTGCTGTGGCGCTAAACCGATTCACCTATCCTCCTGTTGTTCAAACATATACTCGCTGATTGGCGCTATAGCGCTATGTGATTGAAGCCCAACTTCTCGCGTGAATCCCATCATGTGCGCCGTTTTTGACATCCCCCTGTTGTGCGATGACGGCTTCTATGAGCAGACATGCAGAAGCGACCACCAACAAACATGGATGTCGAATTCCCTAATTGCACAGCCGA
>JABBOG010000084.1 GCA_019351975.1 Acidobacteriota bacterium | reverse complement strand
GAGGGTGACGTGCTGGCGGCGGAGGCGGGCATCGAGCTGATTGAGGCGCGCGGCGCGGTTGCGGAGGGCGCGGTTGAGGATGGATTCGGTGCGAAAGGTGAGGTCGTCGAGGCGCTGGGCGCGGCGGGCGACATTGGCGTGGGTGCGGCGGAGGACGGCGTCTGCGCTGAGGTGCGAGAGGCGCTGGCGGGTGCGGAGGAGTTCGTAGCGGCTGGCGCGGAGCAGGCGGGTGTGGAGGGTGTCGAGGCGGGCGGCGATGTTGTGCTGGGCGGAGGTGAGGAGCTCGGCGGCGGCGGAGGGTGTGGGGGCGCAGAGGTCGGCGGCGGCGTCGGCGATGGTGGAGTCGGGTGCGTGGCCGATGCCGGTGATGACGGGGATGGAGCAGGCGGCGATGGCGCGGGCGACGAGCTCGTGGTCGAAGCCGTGGAGGTCTTCCCAGGAGCCGCCGCCGCGCGCGACGAGGACGACGTCTACGGTGCCCGGGTTGGGAAGGTCGTGGGAGTGAGGGCTGTCTGCGTTCCCATGTCTCAGAAGCGAGACATGGGGCACCCGGGTTTGTGGTGATGCGGCGTGCTGGCTGAACCAGCGTACACCGGCGGCGACTTCGGCGGGGCAGTTGGGGCCTTGTACTGAGGCGGGGTAGATGAGGAGATTGATGGCGGCGTGGCGACGGCGGCAGACCTTGACGATGTCGCGGAGAGCTGCGCCGTGGAGACTTGTGACGATGCCGATGCAGCGGGGGAAGGGCGGCAGTGGGCGCGCGTTGGCGAAGAGGCCCTCGCGGCGGAGGCGGTCCTTGAGCGCCTGGGTGGCGGCGAGCAGCGCTCCAAGGCCGGTTTGCTGCATGGTTTCGGCGATGAGCTGGAGCTGGCTGCGGGAGTCGTAGACCGAGAGCGAGCCGGAGACGCGAACGGCGTCGCCGTCTTTGGGACGGAAGCGGAGGAGCTGGGCCTGGCGGCGAAAGAGCACGATGGAGAGCTGGGCTTCGCCGTCTTTGAGGGTGAAGTAGCAGTGGCCGCTGGAGGCGGGACGCCAGTTGGAGATCTCGCCTTCGACGGTGACGTGGCCGTAGGTGCGTTCGACGAGCGAGCGGATGCGGCGGACGAGCTCGGCTACGGTGTAGACCTGCGCGGTGGGCGCGAGGTCTGGCACGATGTCTGGCGCGGAAGGCGAGGGTTTCGGCGATTGCGGATGTACGGAGGGTGTGCGCAGGGCTCGGGATTGCTCGGCGAGGATGTCAGCGGGAGTGACATCGCTGGCGGTTTGGGGATCCTGGGCTGCGCTATCGAAGAGGGAGGGAGCGGTGATGGCGGTGGCGCGGCGCGGGGTGCGCGGGGAGCGGGTACGGCGGAGATCGGCGAGGGTAGGCATGTCGTCGGGCATCGTGAGCTTGAGTGTACGACGAGGTGAGGGTGGGCGTCAGGATGGAGCTGCCCGGGGGAATGGGGATAGGGGGCGCTGCGGCATCTCTCCAACGCCCCCATTCCTGAGTAGCAGGTGGATGGTGCGCTTATGCGGATTCGATGAGGTTGAAAGCTTCGCGGAGGAGGAGTTCGGGGCGACAGGGTTTGCTGAGGAGCTTGAGGGGCCGTCTGGTACGCGTGGCCTGCTGCTCGGCCTTGGCGATATTGCCAGCGTAGGCGGTGAGCATGAGAAGTTTACATTGAGGCATTTCATGCTGAACGGTTTCGGCGAGTTCGAGGCCGTTTTGTTCGGGCATGGTGATGTCGCAGAGGAGGAGGACGGGATCGAAGGTGCGGGCGCGCTCGAGGCCGTCTGCGGCAGAGTAAACGGCTTCGGATTCGTAGCCGTTTGCGCGAAAGATCCAGTTGAGAGTGTCGGCGACGAGGTGATCGTCATCGACGATAAGTACACGCTGTTTCATGGAGACACCTCAGGCCCAGATGCTAAGGAGGGATCAAAATCAGTTGCGTCAGCAGGAGAAAGGCGTCGTGTGGCACGCGAGCACTACAGGAGACTTGACTATGAGATTAGACCTGGCTGCAGATTAAAAGCAATAGGTTGTACGGCATATTAAAAATAATTTGAGATTCAAAAAGCAGAAGGGCGTTAGAGTCACTCTATGCATGTGGCAGCGATGATTCTGGGATGTGTGTTTCTAGCGGGGGTGCTTCTGGACGCGTTTCAGACGATCATCCTGCCGCGAAGGCCGGTGGGGCGGTTTCGGATTACGCGATTGTTTTTTCTGGCGACGTGGGGTCCGTGGTGCGCGCTGGCGGGGATATCGCCGACGAAGCGAGGGCGGGAGCAGATGTACAGCTTTTACGGGCCGTTGTCGTTGCTGCTGCTGTTCGTCGTGTGGGCAATGATGCTGGGGATCTCCTATGCGCTGCTCTATTTTGGGATGCATGCGCCGTTTGACGACCCGTTTGCGCGGGGAAAGGTGGCTACGGAATGGGCGCGACTTTGGAGTTGCATCTATGTGAGCGGGACGACGCTGGTGACGCTGGGGCTGGGCGATGTGGTGCCGAAGACGTATGCGGCGCGGATGCTGCTGATCGTGGAGGCAGGGATGGGTCTGGGATTCGTGGCGCTGGTGATTGGATATCTGCCGGTTTTGTACACAGCGTTTTCGACGCGTGAGGTGGCGGTAGCACTGCTGGATGCGAGGGCCGGGTCGCCGCCTACGGCTGGGGAATTAATGGGGAGGCACAATTTTGACGGCGGGCATGAGGCGATGACGCAGTTACTTGTGGAGTGGGAGCGGTGGTGCGCGGAGATGCTGGAGACGCATGTGTCTTACCCGATTTTGTGCTTTTACCGATCGCAGCATGATAACCAGAGCTGGTTGTCGGCGCTGACGGCGATGCTGGATACATGCGCTGTGCTGATTACCGCTATCGACAGTGCACAGGATGGCGCTCCGTGCGTGCGGCAGGCGCAGCTTACGTTCGCGATCGGGACGCACACGCTGGTGGATCTGGGGCATGTGTTTCGGCTGGAAGGTACGGAACGGCGGCTGCGGGACGAGCCGGCGATGCGCCTGCAGGATGAGGAGTTTGCGCGGTTGTGCGCGCTTCTGGTGAAGGAGGGATTTTTGCTGTGCGGGGATATTGGAGCCCGGGAGCGATTGCTAGCGATACGCAGGCTGTATGAGCCGCATGCTCTGGCGCTGGCGAAGTATTTGCGGCTGGATTTGCCGATGTGGGTTCCGCCCGAGACGGGGAAAAAGAAGGACGGATGGAGTGCAACGGCAGCGCTGCGGTCCCCCAGCAGGGTGCTGGGCAGTGGACGGCGGCATGTGAGCGATCAATCGACGGCGCTGCACATGGAGCAAGAGAGTAGCGATCCAGAGGGGTAAAGATTACAAAAGAAAGGGATTAAATCGAAGAAGAGACGGACGGGCGAACAGGTAAACCCGTTGTGCAAAAAAATCTTATCGGCCAACGAGACATACAGATGCTCTGTGGGGTATAAAGGTTGTACGGCAGGCGCACGAGTCATAGAAAAGTTTCGGTCGCCGATATTTTGCGCGTTTTCATGTCTTGCAAGGTCTGCAAATGGCATTAAAGCCGATGGATGCGAGTACGAGCCCCGTCCATAGATTCACACCGCACGACCAAGAACGACCCACATCCTAAAACTAAGGGCCCACCATGAAGCGCTTTTTCTCTTCAGTCACTTTGCTTTTTGCCGCGGCAGCGACAACAGCAGTTGCACAGGTCAACGTCAACCAGCCGGCGAACGGCGCGCAAGTAAGTCCTACTACAACATTTGTTGCGTCTGCGGCGCCCTCGGGTTGCCCGAACGGGGTAGCTTCCATGGGAATATACGTTGATAATCAGCTGGCATTTGTATCGCAGGGTGCGAGTCTGAACACAACGGTTACTTTGCCGCAGGGTGAGCATACGGCGGTGGTGCAGGCGTGGGATTATTGCGGCGGAGCGACCAAGACTCCGGTGACGCTGAATGTAGGCGGTACGACGATCTATGGAATGCAGGCTCAGCCGGGATGGAACCAGTGGGGCGAGCTGCCACCGACGCTGGGGATCTGCAATGCGCCTTGCAGTGGGCTGGTGAACTGGTCGATGTATCAGCATGAGAGCGCAAACTCGCTGAGCGGGGATATGACACAGTTCAACATGAGCGGCAATGAGCCGTATACGGATGTGTTGTGGTCGTATCCGTTCATTGGAGATGGGGCTCCGCCGGCGATGAAGGACCACAATCACCAGTTGATGCCGACGCTACACAACTTCACGATGGATGAGAGCGTGTTTGTTACGAATTTGGCGGTGACGCAGTCGGTTGAGCTGGATATCAATATGTTTATGGGCGGCGTCGGGATGGAGTGGGGGACGCAGTGCAATCATCTTGGAGATGGAGTGTGGGACATCTGGGACAACATCAATGCGCACTGGATGCCGACGAATGTACCTTGCCAGTTGAACCAAGGTTCGTGGAACCATGTGGTCATTCAGGTGCAGCGTGAGAATAACAACGATCTGCTGTATCAGTCGATTACGGTGAATGGTGTGGCGCATCCGATCAACCGGACGGTGGCTCCGTTCCCGGTGCCGCAGCAGTGGTGGGGCATGAATGTGAACTTCCAGATGGACGGGAACAACCGGTCGGCCTACAACACGGCGTATGTGGACAACTTGAACGTAACCTATTGGTAGAGTGCTGGTTAAGGGCAAAAGGACGGGCTTCGGCCCGTCCTTTTGTTGTTATTGCTGGGTGCGTTTTGCGTTGGGTTATGCCTGGCGGCGGGTGGTTAGGGTTTAGCGGGCGCCGGTGTAGGTGACGTGCCAGACGGAGCGGGAGCCGTCGTCGGAGACGAAGAGGCTGCCGTCTTTGGCGACGGCGACACCGACGGGGCGGCCCCAGACCTGGCCTTCGGGAGTGACGAAGCCGGTGAGGAAGTCGTCATATTCGCCGGTAGCGTGGCCGTTTTGCATGGGGACGTTGACGACCTCGTAGCCGGCGCGGTTGGCGCGGTTCCAGGAGCCGTGCTCGGCAGCGAAGGCCTGACCATCGTACATGGCCGGGAACTGCTCTTTGTGCTCAGGGTAGAAGACCATCTCCAGCGAAGCCATGTGGGGCTGGACGAGAACGTCGGGAGTGGTGACTTTGCTGGCGAGATTCACGCGCTTGCAGTCGGCTTTAGAGGATTCGGGGAGCGGAGCTGTGAGTTGAGGATTGGGGCCGGTGCCGTCGGCGCAGGGCTCGGGCAGGCGGGGGTCCTGATGGCCACCCATGTAGTACCAGGGCCAACCGAAGAAGCTGCCCTCTTTGACGGAGGTGATGTAGTCGGGGACGAGGTGGTTGCCGAGGTTGTCGCGCTCGTTTGTGGAGCACCAGAGGGATCCGGTGACGGGGTTAATGGCTTCGCCGACGCAGTTACGGATACCGTGTGCGTAGACTTCGATGAACTTGCCTTCGGGGGTGAACTCGAGGATGTCGGCGCGGTGGAATTCGCGTGCGTGGGTGTCTGGGTCGTCGACGTTGGAGCCGGAGCCGACGGAGACGAGCATGTGCTGGCCGTCTTTGGTGAAGACGACGTCACGTGTCCAGTGGCCGCCGCCGGTGAGCTGGGCGTAACCGGGAATGTTGGGGACGATGGTCTGAGCGGCGGAGGTGGCGTGGAGGTCTCCCGAGTGATAGGGGAAGCGCTGGATGGTGGTGGCGTTGCCGACGTAGATGAACTTGGGGTCGGGGCCGGCGGGGTAGAAGGCGATGCCGAAGGGGTGGTCGAGGCCGGTGGCGAACTTCTCGAGAGTGGCGGCTCTGCCGTCGGGGGAGACGCCGCGGAGGACGTCAATGGTGCCGGCGCCGGAGTCGGCGAGGAAGAGGTCGCCGTTGGGTGCGGTGATGATGAAGCGGGGCTGGGTGAAGGTGCCATTGCTCATCTTCATGTGCTCGGTGGCGTCTTTGCGTTCGAGGGGCTTGGAGTCGCCACCGGCGTAGAGGGTGACTTTGAAGCCTTCGGGGGCGACGGGCCAGGCGTTGGCGGGACGCGGAACGACGTTGGGACCGTTGGAGACCGCCTGGGCCTGGTCGGGCTCTGGGAGGTCGGAGAGCGTGAGCTTGTGGCGGACGCCGGGGTGCTGCTGGGACCAGTTGGTGAAGGCTGCCTGGCCGGTGAGGACGGGCTGCTGCTGGGCGAAGGCGGCGGTGGTGCAGAGAACGACGGCGAGGGCGGTGAGGCGGATCGGCATGGGCGTACTCCGTGGTGGCATTGTTTTTCTTTGACGCGGGTAAGCGGGGTTGAGGACGCTTGCGAGTGAAATTATGAGGACAGGAGGGATGCGGGGCGTGTTAGTTGGGTGAGGGATCGTCGGCGGGTTCTGCGTCGGTGGGATCGGCAGGATCGTTGGGTGAAGCTGTGGGATTGTGGGCGGTGGTGAGGGCCTTGAGTTGATCGATGCTGGCAGTCGCGTTCAGGATGGCGTGGTCTTCGTGGTGGGTGAGGGTAATGGAGTTGATGACGGAGCGCATGGCGAGGGCGGCCTCGTCGTGTGGCTGCTGCTCGTTGCCGATGCCACGGATGATATCGAGGATGGTAGTGAGGGTGTCGGCGGTGCGGGTGGCTGCGCGCGGGTTGGGAGCGATCTCTTCGATGCGAAGGTGGACGGCGCCGCCGGAGAGGACGCGGGCGGCGGCGGTGTAGCGGAGGCTGGCGACGAGGTCGGTATCTGCGGGAAGCGGGAGCTGGAGGCCGAGGAAGGAGATGAAGCCGTTTTCAGCGAATGGAAGACCGATGCGGCCGATGCCCCAGGCTTCGGAGAGCAGGGGAACGTCGTGGTAGCGGGCGGCGAGGAGCGAGGAGCCGGAGGTGCTGAGAGCGGAGGCGCGGAAGCGGTCGAGCATGGAGTGAATCTGCTCGGGGGTGGGCATGTTGGAGGCGGCTACGGTGTCGTAGGCGAGCTGTGTGATGCGGAGCTGGCGGCCGTCGATGGGGATGGTGTAGATGATGTGGCCGGCGTAGGTTTGCCGGGAGGTGGCGATGGCGTTGAGGTAGGCGGCGAGACGCGCTCCGTCGAAGTGGCCGATGAAGACCTCAGAGTAGGCGACGGGGCCGTTGGGACCGAAGGGCGCGGGCATGCGATGGAGGGCGAAGGCGACGGAGTCGATGTCGCGCTCGGGGACGATGCCTGTGGCGTCGATGAAGTGCTGGAATGAGGGGCTGCGCTGGATGGCGGCCTGATCGAAGTGGGTGGCGGAGCGGATGGACTTGAGCTTGACGTAGACGATGGCGTCGGACTCGGGGAGGAGCCGCGCGGCCTCAGGAGGTGCGTTGGAACGGAGATAGAGCGCGAGGCCAAGGGCCGCCAAGACAGCAACCACAATCAGCAGCGGAATGACGGTACGTCGTCGCATCGCCGTTATACGAGGAGCCTCGCTTGCATGCATTTATGGTATCACCGGCGACGTTGCAGGAAGGTGTGCGCGGAGGCGTGACGATATTGCATGGTGTGCGTCGAACGCAGTGTTGCACCTGTATATGGAGGACGATGGGATGCGGAAGCTGGGGAAGGTGTTGTGCGTGACGACGATAGCGGCATGGACGGTGTTGACGTGCGCTGCGGAGAGGTCGAAGACGGAGGTTGCACGTCAGGATGGGCGATTGTCACAGAGTGTCGATCTTTTGTCGGACACGCAGGGCGTTAATTTTCGGCCGTATATGAAGGCAATTTTGAGCGAGATCGATGACCAGTGGTCGACGCGGGTTCCGGAGGGAGCGCATCCGGGATCGACGGAGATCCGGTTGACGGTGAAGCCGGATGGCAGCATTTCGGAGATGCATATGGACGGATCGACGAAGGATGATGGGCTGAATCGAGCGGCGTGGAGCTCGCTGACGAGCCTAGGGCAATTGCCGCCGCTGCCGGCGAAGTTTCATGGGGCGAATCTGGAGATGCGGATACATTTCGTAGTGAATCCATAGATTCGGACGCGATGACGCGGGAAGATTGGCGGGCGGGGATTGCGGCTGGCCGTTGGTGTTGGAGGGCGGATGGAGGCGTGTTTTTGGGAATTGCCTGCGGGGTGGAATTGGACGTTGAGCTATGGTACTGTTGAGACTGCGCTCGAGCGGTTTGCGAGCGCGGTTTGCTGTTAGGCGGCTCAGGGCTGATGTGCGGGATGGGCGAAGATGTCTGTCCGAAGGCCGATACGGGCTGGCGTAGCTCAGCTGGTAGAGCACCTGATTTGTAATCAGGCGGTCGGGGGTTCAAATCCCTTCGCCAGCTCCAGATTCTGGAGCATCCGCAGTGCTGGATTGTTGTATGTGATGTTGGTACTACCTGCTTGATGTTCGGCGCTTGCAGCGTTTGCCATCCTCAAATGTGGGCTGTGATTTTCGTGCGAAGTTGTGCGGGTTTGCGGTTTGGTTTGGGATGGGTTGCAGGAGGGACAGCGGGCGGCAAGGGCACAGGTGGCCGAGTGGTTAATGGCAGCAGACTGTAAATCTGCCACTCTATGAGTTACGGAGGTTCGAATCCTCCCCTGTGCACCATTTCGTGTTTTGGTTGGAATTTTTGCTGTTGAAGCGGTGAGCGTGGTGCAAGGGTTAGTCAATCCAGCTGCGGACAGGCGTCGAATGCTGGTGGCGCTTGGAGTTCTGATTGGGCTGGGAGCGTTGTCGTGGTTTACGATTGATAGCAGTGCAGTGATTCATATGCACGGTTATGCGAGCGGGAACTTTGGGATTGCGGATCGGGACGTCGAGCTTCGATGGATTCCGATGTTGATTCTGGGTCTTTTTGCTCTTCGTGTGGTGCTCGCGCATACGCGGGCGCGCGTTGAGCGCAGGGATTCGGCAGAGGTTGTAGAAGGCTGATGTAGCTCAGTGGTAGAGCACTCCCTTGGTAAGGGAGAGGTCATGGGTTCAAGCCCCATCATCAGCTCCAGAATTTGCGGGAGTAACTCAGTGGTAGAGTCACAGCCTTCCAAGCTGTTGGTCGCGGGTCCGATTCCCGTCTCCCGCTCCAGAATTTGAACGATCCCGAAGGACGGAAGTAACGATGGCGCAACCCCAGTTTCAGGTAGATCGCACGACGGCTCTGTATGAGCGTCCGGCAATGGACATTGTGGATGCTACGACGTTTGCCGAGGTGAAGCAGGCGATTGCGAGTGCGTTTGCGCCGGGGAGCGTGGAGAAGTTTTTGCAGTCGGTGACGCGGGCGGGCCTACGGATTCGCAGCTTTGAGACGGTGCTGCAGGGAGGGCTGCTGGGCAAGGAGACGGCGGCGAAGTATGCGGGGCTGTCGAATGGGGACCAGGGGCAGATTCGGGAGTTTTACCTGGCGTCGGTGGAGCAGGTGGAATTGAAGCTTCGTGACAAACATTTCAAGATCTACGCGTATTACTAGGACGAGCGGGATGCGCGTGCGCTGAGCGGAAGGTTGGCTCGGCGGTGAGTTGTGCCGCAGGACAGAATTTCGATATCGAGAGGAAAGTGAGCAGTCATGGGCAAGGAAAAATTTGATCGCAGCAAGCCGCACGTAAACATTGGAACG
>JABBOG010000032.1 GCA_019351975.1 Acidobacteriota bacterium | reverse complement strand
CATACGATTTCATGAGAAGACGCTCGGGCAGTTGTTCTGCGACGACTCCGCGCGGCAGATTGTGACGATGCTGGAGCGGGAGTGCGCGGAGGCGCGCGTCGAAACGCGGTGCAGCGTTACGGTGGAGCGCGTACGACGTGGAGCCGACGATTCCGTGTTCATTGTGGAGACGAGTGCAGGCAGTTTTCGTTGTGCCTCGGTGGTGGTGGCAACGGGTGGGCTGTCGATTCCGAAGATGGGCGCGACGGGCTTTGGATATGAGCTTGCGCGGCAGTTTGGGCATGCCATCGTGGAGCCGCGCGCAGGGCTGGTGCCGCTGGTGTTTTCGGTCGAGGATAGCCAGCGCTGGTGCGACCTGGCAGGCTTGTCGACGGAGGTTGTTGGCAATGCGCTGGTCGCGCGCGCTTCACGCATTAAAGTCCCAAGCTTTCGTGAGTCGCTGCTGGTGACGCATCGCGGTGTGAGCGGGCCGGCGGCGTTGCAGGTCTCTTCCTATTGGAGTCCAGGCGGTGAGGTGCGCTTCGATCTTGCGCCGGGGCATGACGTCTTTCATGCGCTGCTGGAGCGTGCCTCAGGACGCGACTGGAACAGTGCTTATGCTGCGCTGCGGAGGGTGCTGCCGACGCGCATGGCGGAGCGATGGATACGTCTGCGAGCGAATGAAAGTACTGGTGACTGGACCAATGCAGGCATCGCCAAGCTCGAAGCTGAGCTGCACGCATGGACGCTGCGGCCGGATGGCAGCGAGGGTTTCGCCAAGGCGGAGGTGACCGTGGGTGGTGTGGATACGGCGGAGCTGGATGCGCGCACGATGGAGAGCAAGCGCGTTCCGGGGATGTACTTCATCGGTGAAGTGGTAGACGTTACAGGATGGCTGGGTGGCTATAACTTTCAGTGGGCGTGGGCGAGCGCGGTCGCCGCTGGTGCTGCCGCATAGCTGCTGCGACGGCTGGGCTACTGCACAATGAGCGTGAGATTGACCGCGTGCGTTAGCCCCGCAGCGGTTGCGTTTACGGTGAGGGTGTAGGTGCCGCTGGCGGTGGGAGTTGTAATTCCACCGGAGGTGGGCGTGGGAATTGTGCGGCTTGCGCCACAGCCGCTGAGTGCGCCAAGTGCTGCCATGAGAAGCATCGGAACGGCCAGCCGTGCGGCGCGGCGGCGGCTCGTCACGCATGCCAGAGGAAGCAACAAGGCGAAGACAATAAGGCTGCGCGGGCTCCACTGCTTCACAGAGGCTGCTGTTGTGGATGTGCCGACCTCAACGGTGACGGCGACCTGCGTGGTTCCGCCGAGTGCTGCGACTGCTGGAACAACAGTGCATAGCGAGTTTGCAGGAGCACCACTGCAGCTAAGCGCAACGTTGCCCGAGATGCCCGCGATGGACGTGAGCTGCATCGGGTAGGTCACGGAACCGCCTGCACCTTTGACGGTCATGCTCGTGGGACCTGTAGCAGCGAGGCTGAAGTCGATGCCCATTCCGGTCAGGTTTGTCGTCTGTGTGCCGTGCGTTGCGTTGTCGGTGAAGATCAGCGTTCCAGCGAAGTTACCCGGTGCCGTCGGAGCAAAGACGATAGTAAGAGTGCAGGCAGCGCCGACGGCCAGCGATGGGCCGCAGCTGTTCGCTGCGATGGTGAAGCCGCTGCTCGCAGCGACGCTGGAGATGTTCAGCGGAAGACTGCCGTTGTTGGTGAGTGTCAGCGTCTGCGCAACGGCGGCGAGGCCCACGCCTGTGGGTGGAAAGCTGAGCGAGATTGGCGTGAGCGAGACGCCCGGACCTGCGATTCCAGTACCGGTCAGCGTAACGGTCTGGTAGTGAAACTGGTCGGTGATGGTGAGCGTTGCTGTGCGCGTGCCAATGGCTGTGGGGGAGAACGTCACATGGAAGGCGCAGGTCGCGTTGGGCGCCAGGGACGTGCCGCAGCCATTGACGACGGCGAAATCCCCGGGCGAGACGCTGGCTGCGATGAGCGTGAGCGGAACACCGCCTGCGTTGGTGAGGATCACCGTCTGCGGTGTGCTGCTGGTGCCGATCTGCTGTTGTGCGAAGGTGAGCGCGAGCGGTGCGATGGTGTCGGTTGCGGGAGCGTTGCCGGTGCCGGTGAGGGTTGCTGTCTGCGTGCCGACATTGTCGGTGAGCGAGAGCGTGGCCGAGCGCGCACCGCTGGCGGTGGGCGTGAAGATGATAGCTATCGAGCAGGCGCTCTGGGGCGCCAGCGTCGCAGTGCATGTGCTGGAGTAGATGCTGAAGTCGGAGGTCTCGCCGAGGATCGTTGCGGGATGAAGCGTCGCAGCGGTAGCGCCGGTATTGGCGACGTTGATGATCTGCGACGGCGATGTCTGGTTGACGATGGTTGCGGGGAAGGCCAGCGTGAGCGGCGTGAGCACGATGGACACGCCAGCCGAGCCTGTTCCATTGAGGGCGACTGTCGTCTGACCGCCGGGGACGTTTGCGTAGATCGTGAGCTGGCCGGTGCGCGAGCCCGTTGCCGTTGGAGCGAAGATGAGCTGCACGGTACAACTGCTTCCGGAGGCGAGCGTCTGTCCCGCGCAAGTGTCGGTTTCCGTGAAATCGCCTGCGATGGAGGTGGTTCCGAAGGTGACGGGCGTACCGCCACTACTGGCGATCGTGAGCGTCTGCGCTGGGGACTGGGTGCCGACGGGCTGCGCGCCGAAGGTGAAGCTGCTCGACGAGAGTGTGATCGCCGCGAGCGACGGCACAGCAGCGGTAAGCAGCGGTGTCTGCCACAGGCCGCGGCCGTAGGTTCCGGCGCGCAGCATGCCGATGCGTCCATCGCCTGTGGGCAGGTTTGCCGCGGTGGCCAGCGTCAGTACAGGTGCGTTCGGCAGCGACGTGCCAAGCACGCTCCAGCAGTTGGTCGGCGGCGTTGTGCCGCAGGTTGAGATCGCCTGCGTCACGTAGACGCCGGTGTCCATTGCGACGTACACCGTGTTGGCGTCGTTTGGATCGACGGCGACGGCATTTGCGGGCGCGTTCGGAAGATTGGCCGTGACATTGAGCCAGCTTGCGCCGAAGTTCGTGGAGCGGTAGACGTGCGGAACGCCGAAGCCCATCACGGTCGCGTAGACGGTAGCTCCCGAGGCGTCGTGCGCATCTACCGTGATCGAGGAGATATCGAAGGCGCCCGGGTTGAAGTGCTCGGCGTGCGAACTGTCGTTGATTACTGGAGAAAGAGCTATATCGGTCCACGGCGTTGTGCTCGTCGCCGTGCTCGCGGACTTAGTCACGAAGAGATGACCGGGTATGACGCCGCCACCGTCGAGCGCTCCGCTGAGTCCTGCGTAGAGCACGTTGGAGCCGGAGTTCGCGAGGGCCGATCCTGTGACGTCCGGGCCGCCCGCAGCGAGTGAGTGAATCAGCGGGCTGAACTCCGAACACGGGGTCGTGTCACCACCCAGCGCGGGGCTGAGCGCGTCGGCGTTCGACCATGACGCTCCATTGCCAGCGGGTCCGCGCCACACACGGCATGTGCCGATCAGAAGGCTCGTTGTCATCGCCGGATCGAGCATCGTCGGTGTGTCGAGAATGCTTGCGTCGTCGTCCACCTGCGGTGCGCCGATCGTCGCAGGCGGCACGAAGTCCGATGCGTTGCAGTCGATCCCCAGCGTGCATGCAGCGAGGTTCACATCCGCGCCGATGGTGATGTACCAGTTGCTTGGCGTCTTAGGATCAATCGACGGAAAGCCGCCTTCACCGGTGGAGAGCTGCGGCCAGGGCGCGAGCGCGGTAGCGTCGGAGGTGGCGGCCGATCCGTTCGCTCCCAGACCGGCGAGCAGCGTGTTCGAGGTGGTGGGATCCTGTGCGAAGCCGACGATCTCGGCCAGCGATCCACCCGCACCGATAGCTGCGTTCAGGTTGTCGAAGTGGCTGGCGTCGCTGGCGGAGCAGACGCTACCCGTCTCAGCAACACCATCGAGCGAGCGCCACAGGCCGCTGTCATTGCCTACGTAGAGGATAGGTGCGCCACTGCTCTGTGCGACCGATGCTAGCGCGTGCTGCGCCGGCGCAACCTGTGCTGGAGCGTCGCATCCATCGAGCGCGTTGGTGGTGTCGCGCAGAAGGCACGAGGATGAGCCCGGCGTCATCGCGCAGCGATACAGGTCAATGGTGCCGACGAAAAGGTCAGTGCCATTCGCTGCGGCGGGAGCTGCGTTGAGCGCAAGATTATAGTTGCCCTGCGCGATGACGGTGCTTCCGTTGCCGGCATCCAGCGCGCCGTTGTCGATGCGATTGGCGAACGTTGGCGCGGGTGTGGCGCAGGTTGTGGACGCTGCGTTGCAGAGGTCTTGCCAGAGCCCCTGGTCGTTGTTGTTCGCATCGACGGTGAGCGAGTACAGGTCGCCGGTGGCGGCCTGCGCGGCCAGCGTTCCACGGAAGATCGGGCAGGTCGCGCTACCCGTTCCGTTGCCGCCCACCGGGCAGTTCGCCGTCGTAAGGCCGGTACCTGGCTGCGCTGCAAGCCGTGTCCACGTCGATCCGTTCGGCGAGCTGTAATATCCATGCGACCGCACCGCCGCATAAAA
The DNA here is from genome assembly GCA_019351975.1 of Acidobacteriota bacterium. Lineage (GTDB taxonomy): Bacteria > Acidobacteriota > Terriglobia > Terriglobales > Acidobacteriaceae > Granulicella. The sequence continues at coordinate 41,601 of JABBOG010000032.1, read as the reverse complement.
CATCCCGCGCTGCGCATCCCACACGACCGAGGTCACTGCGTTTCCGGGAGAGCTTGCGCCCAGGGGCTGCGGCTGCTGCACCACCGTCGTTCCATCGTAGATGCTCGCCATCTGCCACGTCTGCCCGGCGTTGGTGGAGTAATAGAGACCCGGGATCGAAGCGATGGACGTCGCGTCCACCACGGAGGATTGTGGCGACGTCGAGAAGGCTGCGACGACCAGCGTTGGTGTCGCTGTGCTGAAGGCCACGCCCGCCGTCGCGAGGCCGATGAACGAGTGAGCACCGCTTGTGCCGTCCTCCGACTGCTGCACGAGTGTCCACGTCAGACCGCCGTCGCTGGAGAGCAGCAATCCTTCGCCGTAGAGCGAATCCGTGGCGTCGTTGGGGTCGCCGGTGCCAGCGATGATGACCGGATTGACCGCGGGCTGCACGGCGACCGCACCGATGGAGAGCGACGGAATGACGCCCGTTCCGGCGTTCGGGCTGAAGACCGGAAGCGTGTCCGTGAGCGGTGCAAAGCTCGCCGTCGAAACCCCTCCAGCGGCGTTGGCAGACTTCCAAACTCCGCCGCCGGTGGTACCGATATAGATCGTGTTTCCGCTTGGATCGTTGGGGTCGGAGGCGATCGATGTAATGCGCCCTGTGATGTTGTTGTATGTCGCAGAGATAACAGAGCTGGGGCCCAGCTGCTGCCACGCTGCGGTCAGATTGGCGGTGGTGTTGTGGGCGTAGACGTGCTGTGCCGTCTCAAGAGCCAGATGCTGCGCACGGGCGCGGACCATTGCTATGGCAGAACTGACCGTACCACCCTGGACAGCCTGCTGCGGTACGAAGACGATACGCTGCGCCGAGAATTGCTGCGCTGCAGCCTGCGCCCGCGCAACGCCCTGTGCGGCTGGCCGGTTGGGTACCCACTGCGGCGTCTGCGCCTGCACGGTAGACGCCGCTAGAGCAATCAGTAGGGGCAGGAGGGTGCAACGGCGGCGTCGTGCGGCTGCCGTTGCAACGGCGCGAATTAGGGTGCTCGCGAAACCTCTCTGCGGCAAGCCGGAACCCTGATCCTCGATGCTGCGCCTCAGATCCATAGTGCTTCTATCGGACAGGCAGGCTCACAGCATGAGGATATTCTGTGTTTCTTCGAAGAGTGCGTCCCAAATTGGAACAGGAGTTGTTGAGAAAAGTGTATCAGTCTCGGCCAGCGCAGCTCTATCCGCCTGCTTCAGCAGCGAACGATCTGCGGCTCGCTCATTCCGCGCGTCGTGTTGCGCGTGTCCACGAACAAGCGGCTTGCACGTACGAGCGCGGCGATGTCGTAGGTGGAGTGGTCGGTCACGAGCAGCACGCAGTCAAACTCGCCGACGCGCTCCAGCGGCGTAGACTGCAGCTTTACGGAGTAGTGGCGACCGGCGCCGACTTCGGCAAAGAATGGATCGTTGTAGCTGACCTCCGCCCCAGCCTGCCGCAGCAGCTCAAAGAGCACCAGGGCAGGTGACTCGCGCAGGTCGTCCACATCCCGCTTGTAGGCGATGCCGAGGAGCAGAATTGTCGCTCCAGCCAGCGTCTTGCCTTCGCGCTGCAACGCGCGGTCGAGGGTCTGCAAAACAAAGGCTGGCATGGCCTCGTTGATCTCTCCGGCAAGTTCGATGAACCGTGTGACCTGGCCGAACTGCTTGGCTCGCCACGTCAGATAGAACGGATCCACGGGAATGCAGTGGCCGCCGATGCCAGGCCCGGGATAAAACGGCTGGAAACCAAAGGGTTTTGTGGACGCGGCCTCGATGACCTCCCAGATGTCGATTCCCATGGCGATGCATAGCTGCTTGAGCTCGTTCACCAGCGCGATGTTGACATTGCGATAGATGTTTTCGAGCAGCTTCGTCATCTCGGCTGCCTCGGGCGAGGAGACCGGTACAGTGCGATGGAAGATGGTGCCGTAGAGCGCTGCGGCCGCGCGCGATGCGCGCCCGTCCACGCCGCCAATCACCTTCGGAATCTCGCGCCGCGGCGTGATGAGGTTGCCGGGATCTTCGCGCTCAGGCGAGAACGCAACCATCACGCCGTCCAACTGCGTGCAGTCGGAGTCGCCCTCCCGCAGCACGCGGCTGCCAGCGGGGCCAAGTCTCTCCAGCGTCGGTACGACCAGCTCCGATGTGGTGCCGGGCCACGTCGTGCTCTCCAGTACGATCAGTTGCCCGGCGCGCGTATGCGGCGCAAGCTGCTCCAGCGTCTGTTGGACGAAACTCATGTCCGGCTGGTGCTCTTCGCGCAGTGGAGTCGGCACACAAATCAGTACGGCATCGCACTCCCTGAGTCCGGCGAAGTCAGAGGTTGCATGAAATCCTGCACGCTGCGCTGCGGCAATATGCTCAGGCTCAATGCGGTGGATGTAGGATTGTCCCGCACTGAGGGCCGCCACCTTGGCAGCGTCGATATCGAACCCCGTAACGCGGAAGCGCTCGCTGCTGAACAGCATCGCCAGCGGCAGCCCGACGTAGCCCAGACCGATGATGGCGACCCTCGTCTGGCGCGCGTCAACCCCCGCTAGCCATGTGGCCAGCGGGGTGATCTGCACCGAAGGCATCTGATCCGCAGCGATCATTACGTTGCTTCCGACGTTATACGCGGCCGGATCGATTCACGGGCTTCGATCTTCGCCGTGAAATCTTTGTCATGTTCTCGCGCACTCTCTCTGGCGATTTGGCTGCGGCACCATGCGACAGTCTGCTGCAGGCCCTCTTGAAAGCTCACGCGTGGTCTGTAACCAAAGGCATCTCGTGCGGCCGAAATATCCGCCAGCGAGCTCCGAATGTCGCCAGCGCGCGGCGAATCGTAGATCGCTGGCTGGGTGTAGCGGGTCAGCAGCGCAAGTACGCGGAAGGTATGGTTCAGCGTGAACCGTTCGCCGCACGCGACGTTGAAGACGCGCCCAAAGACCTTTTCTCCACGCTCCGGGAGCACGTCGAGCGCCAGCAGATTCGCACTCACCGCGTTAGCGATGTAGGTGAAGTCGCGGCTCTGTTCGCCGTCGCCCTGGATGATGCAGCGTTCGCCGCGCAGCATCTGCAACGCCCACTTTGCGATCACGCCAGAGTAAGGCGAATCCGGTGCCTGCCTTGGTCCAAAGATGTTGAAGTAGCGCAGACACACCGTCTCCATGCCGTAGACGCGTGCGTAGCTCTGCATGTATAGCTCGCCGGCGAGCTTCTGTACGGGGTAGGGAGCTATGGGCTGCGGCATCATGGTCTCCACGCGCGGAAACCCGGGCTGGTTGCCATAGGCCGAGCTCGACGCCGCATACAGCACCCGCCGAACTCCCGCCGCGCGCGCTCCTTCCAGCACGTTGAACGTGCCGTCGATGTTGGCCGTGTGGCTGCTGCGCGGGTCTTTCACGCTGCGCGGAACGCTCGGCAGCGCTCCCTGATGGAGGACCGCATCGACGCCCACGCAGGCCCGCGCCACAGCACCTGCATCGGCTAGATCAGCTTCGATCAGGTCCACGCCCGCAGGGATGTTCTCGCGTCGGCCGGTGGCAAAGTTATCCAATCCACGCACCACGATGCGGCTGCGGTCAGCGGCCTCGCCGCGCTGCAGCAGCGCCTCTGCAAGGTGCGAGCCGATGAAGCCCGCAACGCCGGTAATAAGGTAGGTAGCCAAGAATGCTAGTGTACCGTGCTATCGCCAGCCGTCACAGTGCGCGCCTGCGGCCTTCGTCAGTAGGTCCGCACCGTGAAATTGATCACCTTATCGAGATGGCTGTCGAACATGCTGATGCTGCGCGTCTCCGATCGCATCCCGCGGAACTCAACCCACACCTGAAAATCGGTGTGGCTATCCAGCCGCTTGAAGTTGTACTGTCCGTCGGTGCTGGTGATATAGGTGATCACCTGGTTCGTATTGCTGTTGCGCAGTTGCACGACGGCATTACGGATAGGCTCATGGCTTGAGTCCGTGATAAGGCCACGGATGTTGCGCAGGGAGCCCGAGCTGCCCGATTGCGCAAAGCACGGCACCGCCGCCAGCAGCGCAACGAACAGCAGCCAGCGCCGCATCGTGAAACCACTCGCTGCTCGACGATGCAAGTTCATGGCTCTCATCTTACCGACACTATGACTGTAGCGCAGCAAAGCCCGCATTTGAGGGAGCGCTGGAACTCCGCGATCTGCTCTGACTTTGCGTGTCGTCAGGTTAGATGCGCCAGGTCTTGCGACGATGCCGAGCGAAGTCATCAGCCCGCCGCGCCGCCATCAATAGCTGTGCCCCAGCACCGGATGTGGCTTGTAAGGCTCCTCCAGCCGATCAATCTCCTCCGGCGTCAGCTTCAGCTCCAGTGCCGTGAGCGCGTCCTCCAGTTGATACAGCTTGCTTGCGCCGACGATGGGTGCGCTCACAGCGGGCTTCGACAGCATCCACGCGAGCGCAACCTGCGCAGGCTTTGCATGGCGCGCGTCAGCGATCTCGATAACGCGATCAACGACATCGAAGTCCGCGTCATTCTCGTACAGCGAATGCGCGTAGGCGTCGGTCTTGGCGCGCAGCGTCTCCGAGCGTGCGTCGCCGCGCTTGCGCGATCCCGTCAACAGCCCGCGCGCCAGCGGGCTCCAGGGAATGCATCCCACCTTCTGGTCCAGACACAGGGGAATCATCTCGCGCTCTTCCTCGCGATACACAAGATTGTAGTGGTTCTGCATCGTCACAAACCGCGCCAGATGGTTCTCGCGTTGAAAGTGCAGCATCTTCTGAAACTGCCACGCATACATGCTTGAAGCACCCAGATACAGCGCTTTACCCGCCTTCACAACGTCGTGGAGCGCCTCACAGGTCTCCTCGATGGGCGTCTCGTTATCGAAGCGGTGAATCTGATAGAGGTCCACGTAATCCACGCCCAGCCGCTTCAGGCTGGCGTCAATGGATGCCATGATGTGCTTGCGCGACAGCCCTCGGTCGTTGGCTCCCTCGCTCATCGGCTGGTAGACTTTGGTCGCGAGGACCAGCTCTTCGCGTCGCGGCTGGAACTCCCGCAGCAGCTTACCTGTGATGCACTCGCTGTCGCCCACCGAGTAAATATCTGCGGTGTCGAAAAAGTTGATCCCAGCCTCCACAGCCCGCTTCACAATGGGCCGCGCCTCATCTTCTTCCAGCACCCACTCGCGCCACTTCTTGTTGCCGTAGGTCATCATGCCCAGGCACAGCGGCGAGATGCGCGCTCCCGTCCATCCCAAATTAACGGTAGGTATCGATGTTGTCTTTGCTTCACTCATGCCCATTGGACGCGATTGAAGCCCCGCGGGTCGCTCTGCCTGACGACCAGACAAAAGTTGTTAATGACGACCAGACAAAGTAGCTTCTAAAGATGACGGTTCGGTCACGGAAGGCATCGCCATACGCTTACAGGCAAACTGCTGCAGTACGTGGGCATCATAGTCACTGGGTCGCCGTGAGTGCCCTCGGGCCCTGAGTTACAGGGCAAACACGGCGCTCTCCAACGGAGACTGCGCAGTCTCAAGGCCGCTGGTCAGCTCCGCTTGCCCGCGGCGGACGGTAGCCATAAACCCGTCCATGTCTCAGACACGATGATGCTATTGCCCGGGTTTCGCGGGTCGTAGCGTACCTGCACTGGCTGGTCGATGCGGAAGCCGAGCACCTGCTGCGGCATCGGCGAGACGTCCTGCGCACAGTTGTACGTCATTCCCGCAACGCTGTAGCTATAGACCAGCACCTCAGGCGTCGCAGAGACGCTTTCCTCGTTGTTGAGCGATCGCGCATCCAGAATCACACCGTCTGTAATACGTCCGGAGTTTGCCAGCGCCTCCCGGCGTCTGCGCTCAAGCTCCTCGCTCGGCGTGCGATGCGCGCGGGCATACCACCACATGCCGCCTGCGACAGCGACTGCCGCACCCGCCAATGCGATACTGCCGATCGGTATCTGATCGTGGCCGTGGAGCAGTTGCGCAACATGCTGAAGATTCGGTTTCACGGTCTATTTCACGGGGCCTGGGATCGGTTTCTGTCAGCTTCAACGTCCTTTAACGATGCCGAAAAGAGCGCTACACAGAGCATAGCCTAGAGCGCCCATCCGCTGCACGCACCCTGTTTCAGCGTCCGCGAAAGGTGCTCTGCGTGGTTCGCTCATTCAGCGCTATACTGCGGTGTGCGATCCATGCAAACAAACCCGACCCGATTGACCGGCGCTCGCGCCACTCATCCTTCCAGCGGACATCCGCTGGATCTCGCCAACGGCCGCCGCGTGCGCTCCACCACCGTCCTCTGTGTCCGCCGCAGCAACCAGATGGTCATGGCTGCGGACGGCCAGGTCACGCTCGGCGCAACCGTGATGAAGCACTCCGCAAAGAAGATCCGGCGACTGTATAACGATAAGATTCTCGCCGGCTTCGCTGGCTCAACCGCCGACGCCTTTTCGCTGTTTACCCGCTTCGAGTCCAAGCTGGAGCAATATAGCGGCAACCTTGGCCGCTCCGCCGTGGAGCTCGCCAAGGACTGGCGCACCGACAAGCTCCTGCGCCAGCTGCAGGCCCTCCTCATCGTCGCCGATGCCACACAGATGTTTCTGCTCTCTGGCGACGGCGACGTCATCGAGCCCGACGCAGTCGGGGATGGCCTCATCGCCACCATCGGCTCCGGTGGCAGCTTTGCTCTGGCCGCGGCCACCGCGCTGATGGAAAACACCCAGATGACCGCGCGAGAGATCGTCGAGCGCAGCATGAAGATCGCCGCAGAAATCTGCATCTACTCCAACCACAGCATTACCGTAGAAGAGTTGAACGGACCGGAGTAGGAGAAATGGACAATGGATGAGGATATTTCTTTCTAGCGTTTATGGTCGCATCGTCTCGGTTCAAGACATGGATTAGCGTGGAGCGCGGATGTACGCAACTGTTACGATGAGGAGCGAGGGCGCGCGATATGCCGGAGACCGTTGAGGTTCATCCAAGCAGAACAATCCGCCGCTTCGCCAGTCACGCCGAGCAGGAATTGGAGACTCTGCGTTATTGGAGCAGCGTTTCCGCAGCGGAAAAGATGACCGCTGTGACGGAGCTTGTGGAGTCTGGGTACAGGATGCGAGGTGTCGATGTCCATGCTGAAAGACCAAAGGGACCTGTTGTCCGCATTCAACGCGGAGGGCGTTGAATACCTCGTTATCGGTGGGCATGCAGTGGGGATACACGCGGAGCCGCGTGCTACCAAGGACCCCGATGTTGTTATTCGAAATGATACGGAGAACTCGGTGCGAGTGCTTCGCGCTCTGCGAAGGTTTGGTGCGCCGCTCAGCGAGATCTCAGCCGATGATTTTTGTGACCACTCCAACGATGTATTTCAGATAGGAATTCCACCAGCCCGCGTCGACATTCTCCAGAGCATCTCGGGAGTGGCCTTTAACGAGGCATGGAAGAGAAGAATAACATTCAAGGTGGATGGTGATTTAGACGCTCCATTCATAGCGCTCGAAGACCTGATCGACAATAAAATTGCGAGTGGGCGATTGCAGGATTTGGCAGACGCGGACAAATTAAGTAAAGCGAAATCTGTGAAGGAAAGTTAACTTGGCCATTTATTTACCAGGAACAGCGGAAGACCAGGCACTCGCGCTTGACGACATGACGCCACGAGAGATCGTTGCAGAGCTGGACCGCTACGTTGTCGGCCAGGCGGCCGCCAAGCGCGCGGTGGCTATTGCGCTGCGCAATCGCACCCGCCGCCAGAAGCTGCCACCCGAGCTCGCAGAAGAGATCATGCCGAAGAACATCCTCATGATCGGATCCACCGGCGTCGGAAAAACGGAGATTGCGCGGCGGCTGGCAAAGCTTACGAACTCGCCTTTCCTGAAGGTTGAAGCTTCCAAGTTTACGGAGGTTGGGTACGTCGGGCGCGACGTCGAGTCCATCGTTCGCGACCTCGTCGAGATCGCCATCGACATGGTGCGTGAAGAGAAGCTTGAAGAGGTGGAAGACCGCGCCGAGCTTGCCGCCGAAGAGCGTCTCATCGAGCTGCTCCTCCTGCAGGGTGTACCACAGACGGCCAAGCCGGACGGCGACGCAGAACCTGCTGCTGGCGCCCGCCGCAGCTCCGACACCGAAGAGGAGCACACCGAGCAGAAGCGGCGATCCACCGATGCGCCGAAGGATGATCCTCCACCATCGCCGACGCTCTCCATCGTTCCGCACTTCGCCAACGAAGGTGACCGTGCCCGCGAGCGCGACCGTCTGCTGCTGCACTTCCGCGAAGGCAAGCTGGACGACCGCATGGTCGAGCTTGAGGTCCGCGACCGCGTGCAGCCTCAGATTGAGGTGCTCAGCAACTCTCCCGAAGACATGGAGCAGAGCGGCATCAAGGACATGCTGGCGAGTATGTTCGGGCAGCGCACCCGCAAGCGGCCCATGAAGGTCATCGACGCCTTCGACTACCTCACGCAGGAGGAAGAGTCGCGCCTGCTCGACATGGACCACGTCATCCGCATCGCCGTCGAGCGCGTCGAAGACTCCGGCATCGTCTTCCTCGACGAGATCGACAAGATCGCCGGACGCGAGGGCAGCCACGGCCCCGACATCAGCCGTGAAGGCGTGCAGCGCGATATCCTCCCCATCGTCGAAGGTACCACCGTCAGCACAAAATACGGCATGGTCACCACCGACCACATCCTCTTCGTCGCCGCCGGCGCCTTCCACGTCTCCAAGCCCAGCGACCTCATTCCAGAGCTGCAAGGGCGCTTCCCCATTCGCGTCGAGCTGCAGCCGCTCACCGCGCAGGACTTCCTCCGCATCCTCACCGAACCGCGCGCAGCGCTCACCAAGCAGGCCATTGCGCTGCTCGAAACCGAGGGCCTCAAGCTGGAGTTCGAACCCGAAGCGCTCGAAGAGATGGCGCGCTTTGCGTTTCAGGTCAACGAGACAACCGAGAACATCGGCGCACGGCGGCTGCACACCATCATGGAGAAGGTGCTCGATGAGATCAGCTTCGCGGCCGCGGACATCGTCAAAGCCGATGGCGCCTACGTCTCGGACAAGGTTCCGCCGCTTGTCGCGCGCGCCGTGCAGGCCAACGATGGCACCAGCCGCACCGAACACGTACTCATCGTCAACCGCGCGTATGTCGAGCAGCAAGTCGCCGGCATCGTGAAGAATCAGGATCTTAGTCGATACATTCTGTAGCGCCACACGCCCGCAGGTCGGCGCCGCCCCTGTGTGTATCAATGCCCGTCGGATATGCTGGACAGAGAACCAACTTCAGCATCCGAGCGCCCATGACCGAACCCCAGCAACGAGGAGTCCTGTGAGACCACAAACGCTTCGCCGCGCGCTTCTGGTCTATCTCGCGCTGCTCCTGCCGATTGCGTGGCTGGCCACCAAGTACGACCCCTACCAGATGGACGGCGACGGCATGGCCTACATGGACATCGCCAGCCTGATCCGCCACCATCAGTGGGCAGGCGTCGTGAACGCATATTGGCATCCGCTGTATCCCGCGCTTCTGGCGCTGGCGCGCGGCATCTTCCACGCTACGCGGCTCAACGAACTGCGGGCCGACTACGCCCTCAACTACTGCATCTTCCTCGCATCTGTCGCGGCAATGCTGGCCTTCGTCCTGTCCCTCGTACACCTGCGCAGCCGCATGGCTGACAACGCAGATAGCGTGTCCGGAACGAGCTTCGGCAGCAGCACGCCGCTGCTCGGCCTCAATGCAATGCGCTTGCTCGGCGTCGCTCTCGTCGTGATCGCGTCGCAGCGTGAACTCTCCATGGCGAAGATCCGCCCCGACCTGCTGTTACAGGCGCTGATGCTTGCCGCATTCGCCGCGCTGTTGCAGTCGCTCGCGACCGACAGCCTCGTCTACGCTCCACTCATGGGCCTGTTCTTTGGGCTCGCTTATCTCACCAAGTCCTTCGCCTTCGTCGTCGCGCTGCTCACCATCGCTCTGATGATGGTCTTTCAGGCGTGGGTACAGCGCCGCAAGTCGGCACGCGTCATCGTCGGCGGAGCTTTGGCACTGCTCGTCTTTGCCGCAATCGCCGGTCCATACATCGCCGCACTCTCCAAACAAAAACATCACTTCGACTTCGGCGACTCCGGCGCGCTCAACTACGCCTGGTACGTCAGCGGTACCGAGAAGATGCACATCGAGCCGTGGATGACCAACAGCTTCGGCTCCGCAACCGTCCACCTGATCCATCCGGAAAAACAGCTCCTCGCGCGTCCCGGCGTCTACAGCTATCGCGCCGAGCCCTACGGCACCTACCCCGCGTGGTTCGATCCCACCTACTTCCACGAGCGCATCACGCCGAAGTTCAGCGCCTCGCGGCTCCTCCATCGAGACGTACGCAACGCCGTACTGAGCGCGCGCTATCTGCTCAACCATCCGGAAGCCATCATCCTGCTCGCAATGCTATTGGTCTGCGGCTCGCGCTTCAGCAGTTTGCAAAACACGCGCTGGCGCACAGCCTTCTGGCTGCCGCCCGTCCTGCTCGGCCTCGCGATCTGGGCCATTTACGGTCTCGTCAACATCGAAGAGCGCTACGTCACACTGGCCTATCTGCTCATCGTACTTCCGGTCTTCGCATCGCTCCGCGCACCGCAGGACGCCGCCGAATCTGAATGCGCACGGCCATCGGCACTGCACCTGACCGCCGCCGCGCTCGTGGCGCTGCTGGCCTTCCTCGCGCTCGGCGAAAGCCTGCGCGTCTCCCTTGAAGAGCGCCGCGATCAGTCTGCATCCGGCCTTCCCGCCGCGTGGTACGCTCCCGGAATCTTTGGCGCGGCCAAGGCCCTCAACGCGCTCGGCGTAGGCCACGGCGATGAGATCGCCTGCATGGGCACCATCGCCTGCCTCAACGATCCCTACTGGATGCGCCTCGCCGACGTCCGCGTACTCACCGAGGTCTATAACCCCGACCCGCAGCATCTTCTACAGGAGCTCGAAGGCCTTCCCAACCGCCAGCAGGTCTACAGCACCCTGAAAGCGCAGGGTGCGAAGGTTGTTGTCGCTGCCTTCGATCCCGACGCGATGACCGGCCGCACGCCAGCCTCTGCGGGCTGGATTCGCCTCGGCGACTCTGACCTCTACGCCCTGCCCCTGAACCTGGACGCGCCTGCCGCCGCCATTCCAGCCACACAACCCTGGGATCAATCCGGTCCCGCCAAACCCTAAGCGTATGAGATCCACGCGCATTGCGCGATAGCATCATTGCAGCACAAGAGGAGCCTAGATTGCATTCCACCACCGAGACCCTCCAGAACCCGAACGATCCCATCGAACTGACCGTCGTGATGCCATGCCTGAACGAGGCGGAGACGCTGGCCGTCTGCGTCGATAAAGCACTGGCTGCGTTGGCCGAAAACCACATCGCAGGCGAGGTCGTCGTCGCCGACAACGGATCCACCGACGGCTCGCAGGCCATCGCACAGCAGCACGGCGCGCGCGTCGTTCCCGTTCCCGTTCGTGGCTACGGCGCAGCGCTCAACGCCGGCATTCAGGCCGCACGCGGCAAGTACGTCCTGATGGCCGACGCCGACGACAGCTACGAGTTCGCCCACATCCCGCGCTTCCTCGCCGAGCTTCGCGACCGCCCCGATGGCTCCGCCGGCTCCGACCTTGTCATGGGCAACCGCTTCCGCGGCGGAATCGGCCCCAAAGCCATGCCGCCGCTGCACCGCTATCTCGGCAACCCTGTGCTCAGTTTCCTCGGCCGCACACTCTTTCACGCGCCCATCGGCGACTTCCACTGCGGCATCCGCGCCTTCAGCAAAGACGCCTACGAGCGCCTCCAGCTCCGCACCACCGGCATGGAGTTCGCCAGCGAGATGGTCGTCAAATCCTCGCTCCTCGGCCAGAAGATCACCGAAGTTCCAACCACCCTCAAGAAAGACGGCCGCAGCCGCCCGCCGCACCTCAAGACCTGGCGTGACGGCTGGCGCCACCTGCGCTTTCTGCTGATGTACTCGCCGCGCTGGCTCTTCCTCTTTCCCGGCCTCGCGCTCATGCTCGTCGGCATCGGCCTCATGGCGTGGCTGCTGCCCGCGGAGCGTCCGCTCGGCCACCTCAACCTCGGCGTCGATACACTCGCCTATGCCGTCTCCGCCGTCCTTCTCGGCTTTCAACTCGTCTTCTTCGGCGTCGCTGCAAAGGTCTTCGCCATCACCGAAGGCCTTCTTCCCGAGGACGCCAGCTTCGACCGCTGGTTCCGCTTCATCACGCTCGAAACCGGCCTGATTGTCGGCGTTCTGCTTGTGCTGGTAGGCGTCGGCATCGCCGTCTCATCCGTGATCTCGTGGTCGCACACCGGCTACGGCTCGCTGCCGCCCGTGCAAATGATGCGCCGCACCCTTCCCGCCATGCTCTGCCTCATGCTCGGCACAGAGATCTGCTTCGCCAGCTTCTTCCTCAGCTTGCTAGGGCTGAAGCGCCGCTAGCCCACGCACGCAAAAGGGCCGCCTCACCGAGGCGGCCCTTTTGCGTTCCCACACCAATTTACTGCTGAACCGTCTGCGGCTTCGGCAGCTCGCTGAGGCGCTTCGCCAGCAGCTTCTCCAGGTCCTCCAGCGCCTTCGAGAAGCCTTCGATGCCTTCCTTTAGCTTGTCGTGGGCCATGTGGTTCTCAGCGTGCATCTTCTCAAACGTCGCCTGGTCCACCTGGATCTTCTCGATCTGCATCGTTTGGGCCTTCGCCGGATCGAGCTTCCGCTCGAGCGTGCCCTCCGTTGTCTGCAACTCTTCCAGCAGCTTCGGCGCGATCGTCAACAGATCGCATCCCGCAAGCTCCGTAATCTCGCCCATATTGCGGAAGCTCGCGCCCATCACCACAGTCTTGTAGCCGAACTTCTTGTAGTAGTGATAGATCTCCGTCACCGAGTGCACACCGGGGTCGTCGGCACCCTTGTAATCCTTGCCAGTGTCATTTTTGTACCAGTCGAGGATACGGCCCACAAACGGCGAGATCAGCGTCACCTTCGCCTCCGCGCAGGCAACCGCCTGATGCAGCCCGAACAGCAGCGTCATATTGCAGTGGATGCCTTCCTTCTCCAGCTTCTCCGCGGCCTTGATGCCCTCCCACGTCGACGCAATCTTGATCAGAATCCGCTCGCGCGAGATGCCCGCATCCTCATACTGCTTGATGATGTCGTGAGCCTGTTCCATCGTCTTCTCGGAGTCGTAGCTCATGCGCGCGTCAACTTCGGTGGAAACCCGGCCCGGAACGATCTCCAGAATCTTGCGGCCAAACGCCACCGCCAGCGTCTTGAACGCAGCCGCGGCAACATCCTTATCCGAGGCATTGTCGCCCGCCTTCTCGCGCGCCTGCTGCAGCACATCGTCCACAATGGACTGGTACTCGGGCATCTGCGCTGCTGCCGCAATCAGCGATGGATTCGTCGTCGCATCCGTCGGCTTGTACTTCTTAATCGAGTTAATGTCTCCGGTATCGGAGACGACGGTCGTAAACGACTTAAGCTGGTCCAGAAGATTCGCCATATAGGCTCCTATGCGGGCAATCGTGGGCGCACCATGCGCAACATGCTCAATTATAAATCCGACGCACCACTCCTAATTGGATGCATCCCTTCCTTTTGCGGCTCGCATGCACTCGTGTCCCAAAACCCAAACGACCCCGGCACGCGCTCTCCTCCGGGTAGACAATGAGGTATGCCCGAAGGAAAGCGCCCCGACCACCACCACGAAGTCACCGGCCCGCACGCTCCGCAGTCGCAGTCCAGACCCTACTGGCAGCGCGCCCACAAAGACTGGAAATTCTGGACCGGCGTCGTCTTCATCATCGCAGCCATCCTCATCTACGTCTTCAGCCTCGATCTCTCATCGGTTCCACGTAAATAAATCTGCGACTTACCGGCGTTGTGCGACCAGCTCCTCGTATAACCGTATCGTCTGTGCCGCGATCGCCGTCCACGAAAAGTGCTCCTCTACGCGCTTTCGCCCTGCCTCGCCCATCCGTTTCGCCTTCGTGGGATCGTCCAGCAGGCCTGTAATCCGGGCCGCCAGGTCCTTCGCAAACTGTGCTGCGTCCGTCGGAAACGACGTCTCGGGATGCGCCTCAAACGGCACCAGATGACCCGTCTCGCCCTCGACGACCACCTCCAGAATCCCGCCCGTCGCGCTCGCCACCACCGGCGCCCGGCACGCCATCGCCTCCAGATTGATGATCCCAAACGGCTCATACACCGACGGACAGCAGAACACCGCGCAGTGCGAATACAACTGAATCGCCTCTTCCTTGGTCACCATCTGCTCAATCCACACCAGATTGTGGCCTGTCCCGGTCGGGTCGCCCGTCGCAATCGAGTGCCCTCCGTCCTCAGTGAAATTCTCCACCGCGGCCCGCTGGCTGCCCGGCGTAAACCGCCGCACCGCCTCCACCTTCGCTCGCATCTCGGCCGCAATCTCGGGCGTATCCGGAGCGCCCGCGCACAGCACCACCTGCGTTCCCGCCGGCAGATACTGAATCGCCTCCACCAGATGCGTCACGCCCTTCTGCCGCGTAATCCGCCCCACAAACAGCACGTACGGCTTCTCCGGATCGACCCCGTACTTCTTCAGCGCGCTCTTGTCTTCCGTGTACTGATACTGCTGCAGGTCGATCCCGTTGTAGATCACGTGAATCCTGCTCGCATCCACATCCGGATACGCCTTCAGAATGTCGGCCTTGGTGCCGTTCGACACCGCCACAATCGCGTCCGCATCCAGAATCGCCGTCCGCTCCATCCACGAGCTCAACGCATATCCCGTGCCCAGCTGCTCAGCCTTCCATGCTCGCAGCGGCTCTAAGGAGTGCGTCGTCAGCACAAACGGAATCCCATACAGCTTCTTGGCCAGAAATCCCGCCATCGCCACGTACCACGTGTGTGTATGGATCACGTCCAGCCTGCCCAGATCCAGGTTCTGCAGAAGGTTCAGCGACAGCGCCTCCAGTGCCCCCTTGAACTTCGCATCCGTGCCCTTCGAGATCGCATCCCACGGCTGTTCGAAGAACACCTGCAACGTCGCATTCTCCTCCGGCAACTCCTCCGGCACCGCACCCCACGCATGCACCTCCACCTCGATCCGTTTCGCCAGCTCCCGCGACAGGTACTCCACATGCACTCCAGCGCCGCCATACACATACGGCGGATACTCACGGGTCATCAGGCCAACACGCATACACACACTCCAGATTTCGTAGCTTCCAGCGACCAGTCTAGCGGTCTGCAACCTTCGTCACAACCAGCGACACATGGCTGTTAGACGGACTCTACCGTACGATGGATCCAATCGCCATCTCTTCAGGAGCGCCCGTGGCTTCATCTCGAATCTTCTGCACCGCAGCCTTCCTTGCACTAGCCTTTGCAGGCATGTCTCGGGCGCAAGCACCCCACGTCGCATCGCCGGCCCCAGCTGGAACCCCAGCTGCGGACCCAGCGTCGCAAAGAGCCGCCGACGCCCGCTTCATCGCCCTCTACACCGCCGAGGACGCCTGGCGACGGTCCCAGCGCGGTGCCTCAGACGAAGACAATCCCGGCAAGATCCTCGCCCAGCTTCCAAGCGTCACCGCCGCCACCCAGCAGGCCGCGCTCGCCCACTGGCAGCACGTTCTCGCGCAGACCGACGCCATCCACCTCGCCGACCTCTCGCCCAGCCAGCGCGTCAACTACGCCGTCTTCCGCGCGCAGATCCTCGTTCTGCTCAACCAGCAGAAGTTCCGCGAGTACGAGCGCCCCGCCAACTCCGACTCCACCTTCTGGTCCGACGAAGAAGAGATCACCCGATCCCACTTCAAAACCGCCCAGGACTACACCAATTACATCGCGCAGCTCAACGACATCCCGCGCTACTTCCGCGAAAACATCGCCAACATGCAGGCCGGCCTCGCCCGAGGCTTCACTCCACCGCGCGTCACCCTCACCGGCCGCGACGCCTCGCTCGCCCCCGTCGCCGCCGCCACCGATGCTGCGGCCACCATCTACTACAAGCCCTTCCAGTCGATGCCCGTTGCCATCCCCCCCGCCGAGCAGGCACAGCTCCGCGCCGAGGCTGCAACCGCCATCCGAAACAGCGTCATCCCCGCCTACCGCAACCTCCTCACCTTCTTCCGCGACACCTACATCCCCCTCGCGCAGACCGATCTCGCCGCCGAGTCCCTCCCCGACGGCAAAGCCTACTACCAGTCCAAAATCCTCGAGTTCACCACCCTCACCCTCACCCCCGCGCAGATCCACGCCATCGGCCTTAGCGAGATGGCGAGGATCCACACCGAGATGCTTGCTGCGATGAAGGACAGCGGCTTCAAGGGCACGCTCCCCGAGTTCCTCCACTTCCTCCGCACCGACCCGCAGTTCTACGCCAAGACCCCGCAGGAGCTGCTCATGCGCGCGGCGTTTATCGCGAAGGAGTTCGATGGCGTGGCATCGCAGTACTTCGGCTATCTGCCCCGCGAGCGCTTCGCCATCAAGCCTGTTCCGCCCGAGATCGCGCCGTTCTACACCTCAGCGCGCGGCGGCCCCGGCGTCTATCTCGTCAATACGTATGACCTCCCCGCACGCGGCCTCTACTCTTTGCCAGCGTTGACGCTGCATGAGTCCGCACCCGGCCACGCCTTCCAGATGCCCATCGCCGCCGAGGTCGTCAAAGCCCGCCACCTGCCCAAATTCCGTAACGACTACATCTCCGCCTACGGCGAAGGCTGGGCGCTCTACTCCGAGCGCCTCGGCACCGAGATGGGCATGTATCACACACCCTACGAGACCTTCGGCATGCTCAGCTATCAAGCCTGGCGCGCCGCTCGCCTCGTCGTCGACACCGGCATCCACTCCGAAGGCTGGACGCGCGAGCAGGCCCAGCAGTACCTCCGCGACAACACCGCGCTCTCCGACCACGAGATCGAGACCGAGGTCGATCGTTACATCTCCTGGCCCGGCCAGGCGCTCAGCTACTACCTCGGCGAGATGGCCATCCAAAGTGCGCGCACCAAGGCTGAGGCGGCGTTAGGACCGCGCTTCAACATCCGCGCCTTCCACGATGCCGTCCTCGAACTCGGCTGCGTCCCCCTGCCCGTCCTCACCGACCACATCAACCAGTGGATCGCCGCTGGCGGCATCGGCCCCTACCCCGACATGGAAAAGTAGCCCATGCTGCTGCAAACAGGCAGTTTTGAAGGGTACCGGCTTCAGCCCGTACATCCATCCCAGCCGCCACTGCGGCTTTAGCCGCGGAGGGAAACGCCCCCGCGCACCCTCACTCTCCAGCCATCCGCGCTTATAGTGGAAGCAAGCATACCCCAAGGAGCTTCCGCATGCACGCCGCAGTCATCCGCCGCCTCAGCACACTCTGTTGCCTCACCGCCTTCGCCGCTACGACCGTCCTCGCGCAGGGCCACCCCTCCGACAGACAAGACAAACCCGCACCGCCGCCACCCGCTGCCGCACCCGCGCCCAGCGCCGTCCCGCCCAACTCCACCACCGAAGGCAACGTCACCGTCAACGGAAAGAACATCGCCTACACCGCCGTTGCAGGTATCATCACCGTCGGTTCCACCGACGTACAGGACGCCAGCCTCGCCCTCGACGGCAAGATGCTCTCCGACTCCGGCGTCGAGCTGCCCGCCAAGCCGCAGGACGATCCCGCCACCGCGCGAATGTTCTACACCGCCTACTTCGCCAAAGGTTACGAGCCCGGCACCCGCCCCATCGTCTTCATGTACAACGGCGGCCCCGGCTCAGCCACCATGTATCTGCGCATGGCCAGCATGGGCCCCGTGCGCGTCGTCATCCCCGACCTCCAGCACCCCGCCGGTGGCCCCTACAAGATCATCCCCAACCAATACTCGCTCCTTGACGCCGCCGACCTCGTCTTCATCGACGCACCCGGCACCGGCTACAGCCGTGTCCTCGGCAAGGATGCCATGAAGGCCTTCTACGGCATCGACGAAGACGCCGGAGCCTTCCAGCGCTTCATCCGCCGCTTCCTTACGCAGTACGATCGCTGGGAATCACCCAAGTTCCTCTTCGGCGAAAGCTACGGAACCACCCGCGATGCTGCCCTCGGAGCCCAGCTTCAGCAGCACGGCGTCGACCTCAACGGCATCGTCTTCCTCAGCCAGATCCTCAGCTTCGACAACTCCGCCGACGGCTCCGACGGCAATCCCGGCACTGAAAACGGCTTCTACCTCGCGCTGCCCAGCTTTGCCGCCACCGCCTGGTATCACCACAAAGTTCCCAACCAGCCAGCCGAGCTCTTCCCCTGGTTGCATGAGGTCGAGCAGTACTCCCTCGGCGGCTACGCCAGCGCTCTGCTCCAGGGCGCAGACCTGCCCGCTGACCAGAAGGCCGCCGTCGCCGCCAAACTCGAAAGCTACACCGGCATCCCCGCCGCCACTTGGATCAAGGCTAACCTGCGCATGACCGGCGGCCAGTTCGCCAAGTACCTGCAGGACAGCAGCGACATCACCACCGGTCGCCTCGACGCCCGCTTTGAAGGTCCGAACATGAACCCCATGAGCTCCGAGTCCGAGTACGACCCCTTCACCGAGTCCATCGAGTCCGCCATCCAGGCCGCCATGAACACCTACGCCCACCAGACCCTCCACTACGGCGAAAACCTCACCTACAACCCCAGCGCCCGCGAACCCGGCTTTCACTGGGACATGAAGCACCACGTACCCGACAGTGACAACGGCTGGGACGGCACCAGCACCAACGTCTCCGCTGACCTCGCCTACACCATGAAGGTCAACCCCAACATGCACGTCCTCCTCATGGGCGGCTACTTCGACCTCGGCACCCTCTACTTCGGCGCCACCTACGAGATGAAGCAGCTTCCCATCCCCGCCAGCCTGCAGAAGAACATCGCCTACAAGTTCTTCCAGACCGGCCACATGGTCTACGTCAACGAGGACGCCCTCCGCGGCCTCCACGACCGCACCGCCCAATTCATCCACGACAACGAAGGCGGCAAATAGCCAGCATCAACCAAAGCCTCACACCGCACACGCACACGCACACGCACACGCACTCCGCACACAGCACTCCGCACACAGCACTCCGTACACAGCGAAGGCCGGGCAACACAGCCCGGCCTTCGCCATTCATCGAACCCAACTAACGGCACCGCCCGCGCCACCACAAACCCTGTCATCCTGAGCGCAGCGATTGCGCTCTTCGCAATCGCGCAGCCGAAGGACCCCGAAGCGCTCCACACCTCCGATGCTCCCCGCCCATTTCTGCCTGCGACTCCAAACTCCACCCTGCAATCCGCGTCCAACACAGCAAAGCCCGCGTCCAACACAACGAAGCGCAGCTATCCACCATGCGGGAGGTCAACGGAATGCGAAGACCGGCAGTCCTCCTGCTCTTTCTCCTCAGCACCACAACCCTCCTTGCCTCCAGGCCCGCCGAGCAGCCCCCACAGCAAGTCACCATCGCGCAGCTGGAACAAACCCTCGCCGCCGCCCACGGTGTCCACGACGGCAAGCTCGCGCAGCGCCTCTACGATCTGCGCCTGACCGAACGCCTCAGCACCGCCGAACGCGCCCGCCTCGACGCCACCCTCCCTGGCTCTAAGTCTCGCGACGCCCTGCAAGCCCTTGCCGACGAATCCGCGCCGCTCGACCTTCCCGCCGCGGAGGTTCCACCCCTCCCGCCGCCGGACGCCGCCGCGCAGAAGGCCATGCTCGCGCGCATGGCGGCCTACCTCAGTGAGACCATCCCCAAGCTTCCCAGCTTCTCCGCCACCCGCAGCACGATTCACTATGAGGGCACAGCCCTGCCCGAGCCGCAACAGCTGCGCGACCTGATCCTCCCCGACCGCGCCCACCAGCCCGACCAGCGCCTTGCCCCCATCGCCACCACCAAAGTCGCTACGCTCATGAGCAACGGCCACGAACTCCACATGGCCGGCCGCAAGACCGTCAGCTTCGACGGCTCCACCACCGGCTTCAGCAGCACCGGCGAGTTCGGCCCAACCCTCATCTGGGTGCAGCGCTGCATCCACAGCGGCAGCATCGGCTTCAGCCACTGGGAACAGAACGACCCGGAGCAGCCCAACACCGCCCGCCGCGCCGTCTTCAACTTCCAATGCTCCGGCCAGGCCTGGGGAGACTGGACCGGTGCCGACCCCTTCACCGGCACGCTCCAGAGCGTCGGCGTTCTCGTCGGCGGCCTGCTCCAAAGCGGCCCAGCGCATGGCGGCTTCGTCTTCGAGGCCACGCCGCCCTCGCCCGTCATCGTCAACGGCAACCTCACCCTCGATCCCGCCGACGGCTCCATCCTCCGCCTCGCCTACATCGAACGCGGCGTCTTCCCCAGCGCCGCCACGCGCGCCGGAGCCTACGAGGTCTTCACCAACGTCGTCCAGTACGGTGCCATCCCGATCAACGCCGCATCCTACCTCTGTCCCGTCAAGAGCATCACCATGAACCTTCAGCCCGAGCTCGTTCCCGCTTCACTGCAGGCCCGCCTCGGCATCACCTCCGATCCCGCACAGCCTCCCGAAAAGGAGTTCATGAACGTCGTCACCTTCAGCCAATACCATCTCTTCCACGCCGAGTCTCACATCGTCGACGATCCCCCATCCACAACGCCGCAGCCCTGATCCGCACTCCTGACCCAAACCATCGCCCGCCCTCAAATCCCGACCTGTCGTGATACGCTGAACCCCAATAGGAGTTTGGAGTTCGATGATGCTCAAGCTGTCCCCGAAGTCGCCTGCCCTTCTGTCCGCGCTCTTTCTCATCGCTTCACCCCTCGCGCTGCGCCTCCACGCTCAGCAGCCCGCCGCTTCAGATGCCGCCGCGACCTCCAGCCCAACCGAAGCTCCCGACAAGTACCTCTGGCTCGAAGACGTCAACAGCCCCCGCTCCATGGCCTGGGTCAAAGCCGAAGATGCCCGCTCCCTGAAGGTCCTCGAGGCCGACCCCAATTACGCGAAGTACCACGCCGATGCCCTCAAGATCGCGCAAGCTCCCGACCGCCTGCCCGAGCCCGAGCAGCGCGGCGACCAGATCTACAACCTCTGGCGCGACGCCAACCACGTCAACGGCATCTGGCGTAAAACCACCCTCGCCAACTACATCACCAAAAATCCCACCTGGACCACCGTCATCGACTTCGACGCGCTCGGCAAGCAGGACCACACCAACTGGGTCAGTAAAGGCGTTCGCTGCCTCTATCCCGGCACCCGCTACTGCATGGTCATCCTCTCCTCCGGCGGCGAAGACGCCGATACCCAGCGCGAGTTCGACCTCAAAACCGGCAAGTTCATGCCCAACGGCTTCATCCTCCCGCGCAGCAAGCAGGACGTCGCCTGGCTCGACAAAGACACCCTCATCGTCGGCCGCGACTGGGGCCCCGGCACCATGACCACCTCCGGCTATCCCTTCATCCTCAAGCTCTGGAAGCGCGGCACACCCCTCGACAGCGCCAAAGAGGTCTTCCGCGGCAAGCAGACCGACATGGGCGTCAACGGCTACACCCTCCACGACGCCCACAACCACGCCCTCACCGTCTTCACCCGCAACATCACCTTCTTCGAAACTCAGACCTTCATCCTCACGCCCAGCGGCCCCAAACAGCTTTCCATCCCCGCCAAATCCAGCATCTCCGGCCTCCTTGACGGCCGCGTCCTCCTCACCATCGACCAGGACTGGACCCCCTCCGGCCAGCGCCAGACCTTCAAGCAGGGCTCGCTCCTCGAGCTCAGCCTCTCCGACGTCCTCAACCACCCCGACGCGCTCAAGCCCTCCATCATCTTCGAGCCCACCGCCGACGAGTTCCTCCAGGACGTCGCCACCACCCGCTCGCGCCTCCTCCTCACCACCCTCAAGCACGTCCAGGGCGCGGCCTACGTCTACGACCCCGGCCTCACCGGCTGGTCGCACCGCCAGCTCCCCGTCGCTGAAAACGTCAGCGTCGGCATCGTCTCCACCAACCCCACAGACGACGACTTCTTCCTCGGCATCACCGGCTTCCTCACCCCGTCCTCCCTCTATCTCGGTGCAGCCGACACCGGATCGCTCGCCCTCGAGAAAACCGAGCCCGCCCGCTTCGACGCCTCCAAAGACGTCGTCCAGCAGCTCTACGCCACCTCCAAGGACGGTACCAAGGTCCCCTACTTCATCGTCCACCCCAAAGACATGCCGTACAACGGCAATAACCCGGTACTGCTCAACGCCTACGGCGGCTTCCAGGTCTCCGAGACCCCATACTACTCGGCCAACATTGGCAAGCTATGGCTCGAACACGGCGGCACCTACGTCCTCGCCAACATCCGCGGCGGCGGCGAGTTCGGCCCCGCCTGGCACGAAGCCGGCCTCAAAACCCATCGCCAGCGGATCTACGACGACTTCGCGGCCGTCGGCGAGGATCTGATCGCCCGCCGCATCACCTCGCCCCAGCATCTCGGCATCATGGGCGGCTCCAACGGCGGCCTCCTTATGGGCGTCGAGATGACCCAGCACCCCGATCTCTGGCACGCCATCGTTATCCAGGTTCCCCTGCTCGACATGCTTCGCTTTGAAAAGATCGCCGCCGGTGCCAGCTGGGTCGGCGAATACGGTTCTGTCTCCGTCCCTTCCGAACGCGCCTTCCTCGCCGGCATCTCGCCCTATAACCAGCTCAAGCCTGGAGTAAAGTACCCCGAACCCCTCATCTTCACCACCACCAAGGACGACCGCGTCGGGCCCCAGCACGCCCGCAAATTTGCTGCCAAGATGGAGGAGTTCCACGACCCCTTCTTCTACGACGAGATCGTCGAAGGTGGCCACGCCGCCGGTGCCAACCTTCAGGAGCAGGCCAGCACCTGGGCCCTCACCTACACCT
Source organism: Acidobacteriota bacterium (assembly GCA_019351975.1). Lineage (GTDB taxonomy): Bacteria > Acidobacteriota > Terriglobia > Terriglobales > Acidobacteriaceae > Granulicella. The sequence goes on along the minus strand of JABBOG010000032.1, from coordinate 18,795 downwards.
ACCTCACCCGCAAGCTCATGGACCAGTAGCCGGAACCCTCACCCGCAGCCACACCACCGCCCTCGCGAATCTGCTGCAGCGTCTTCAAAGGATCTCTCCTTTTGAGGCGGTGCGGTCTCCTGCTCGTCCAACCCGATCGCCCAAAACGGCTTGAACCAGGGCGAGCGTGTCTCACTGCGATACAAAGTCTCTCCATTATTTGTGAAAATGTTAATAAATCCATTCTTTGCGACCGCTTTAACCGAAATTTTGTTGCGCCCCTGTGGATTTTCCACGTTATGATGAGTCCACAGCACTTAAAGCACGCCACTGACACTTTTCTGGAGACCTCATGAAGCCGTTATCCAATCCTCGCTCTCTCGCGCTCACTATCTTGCTAGGAAGCCTAGGCCTCAGCGGTTGCGGCGGCACCATGAACTTTCCAGACGCAGTGTCCAGCCAGCAGGTGCAGGGCCCCGTCGTGCACGGTAGCGTCTATGGCGGCCACGCCCCCATCGTCGGTTCACACGTCTACATGCTCCAGCCCGGAACCGGCGGCTACGGCTCGAAAGCAATTTCGCTCCTCACCTCCGCCAGCGGCGGCACAGCCGACACCAACGATCCCAACGTCCCGGTTGGCTCATACTACGTCACCACCGACAGCTCCGGCGGCTTCGCCATCAACAGCTATAACTGCACCGCTGGCCAGCCCGTGTATCTCTACTCCTACGGCGGCACCGCAACAGGTGTGACGACGGGAACTCAAAGCACAACGACGACTTACAACATCTCCGGTGCACTCACTATCTCGAATCCCAGTACGACAACTGGCACGAACGGTACAGCCACTTTCACATTTACCTCGTCAACGCCAGAGAACTTCAAGGTCGGAACGATGGTCACGTTCATCAACAGCGCACCTGTAACAGGAACTTTGCCTGTCATCGCTCAAGGGCTAACGTCGACAACGTTCTCAGTCGTTGCATCGAACTATGCTGGAGCCTTTCAGGGGAACTATGGTAACCAGAGGCAGTATTTTGGGGCCGGGAAATACACGAACCCCGGCGGCTCCGCGACTGTGACCACAACTTCTACGGTGAACGCAACCAATCCAACTTCGCAGCTCGCCACGCTGGGAATCTGCCCATCTTCCGCTGCTGACGGTTTCAACGGCGTCCTCAAGTACGTCTACATGAACGAAGTCTCCACGGTCGCCACGGCCTACACCGTCCAGCCCTTCACCTCGCCGTCGAACAACACGGCATGGGATATCGGCACCTCAGGCACAACGCAGGCCCAACTCGGCATCGCCAACGCAGCACTTACAGCGGCACAGCTCTATAACATCCAGGGCGGTACTACAACCTCTTCCACCAACGATGGTGAAGGACACATCGCCAACTATCAGACTCAGTCCGGCGGCGTTGCCAATCAGGGCAACGGCGTCGTCCCTCAGGCGACGATCGACGCTCTCGCAAACATCCTCGCGGCTTGCATCGATTCCACCCCTGCAACCAACGGCGGTCTTTCTACTCAGTGCACAACCCTCTTCAATACCGCCACGGATAACGGCAACACAGTCGCTTCAGGTGACACCGCCGCCACTGACACTGCGACAGCAGCGATCAACATCGCTCGCTACCCCGCAGGCAACAGCAGCGGCACACCCAGTCCCACGTACGTTACCGACCTCTACGGCATCCCCACAGGCACCGTCCCCTACGCTCCCACCCTCAACGCCGCCCCCCACGATTGGACCCTTGCCATTAACTACCCTTACACCGCAGTCTCCGGGTACGCAGGCGCAACCAACAATTTGCTTGGTTCGGCAGAGAGCATCGAAGTCGACAGCATCGGACAGATTTGGGTCACCGCTCAGACAAATAAGGACATCGCGCGCTACTCGCCGCTCGGCATTCTGAATACTTCTGAGTCCTTCAATTACATCCCCGGTTACGTATCCATCGACGGTAACGGCAATGCATGGACCGGCAATGCGAACAGTACCTCACCCATCTTCGAGTACAACTCCAATGGTGTGTTGACCACAACGTATAACACCCAATTCAACCATGCATACGTAGTTCTGACGGACAAAGCTGGCGATGCCTTCACCTTCGCCAGCACAGCCAACACAGGCGGCAATTACGAGATGTTCGAGTATCCTGCTGGCTCAACCTCCTCCACAACCGCGACACAGATCAGTATCAGCCCGAGCATCTTCACTGCAGGCACGAATGCAGGCCATGGTGCTATCGACGCAGCCGGAGACCTCTGGGTCACGACAGAGAATCCCGGCAACCAGATTGCACGCTTCACTCCTGCAGGTGTGACGGCCTTTACCCCCATCACCACAACCCAGCAGCCGGAGTTCCCGGCAATCGACGCTTCAGGGAATGCATGGATTGCCATCCAAGCCACTAACTCCGTTATTGACGTCGTCTCGCCGACGGGCACCGTAAATCAGTTGACTCCCGCAACAACGGGAGCCGAGCTGACCGCCACCTTCGGCGCTGCGATCGACGGTAACGGTAATGCATGGTTTGTGAATCGGAACCAACCCTATGGCAACGGGACAGCAGGTACAGGAGCCAGCACTCTCATCGAGTTGAACGGCGCTACCAAAAAGGCGATCTCGCCTGCCACCAACTACGTCCCCGAAGCCCAATACGGGGCCAACGCCAGCAACACAGCCCTGTCGCCAATCCTTGATGGCTCCCTCAACCTGGCCATTGATCCCTCTGGCAATCTTTGGATCACCAATTACACCGCTGGCGGTATCGTCGAGGTCGTCGGCGCAGCCGCTCCTGTCGTCACCCCGCTCTCCGTAGCTGCCGGTACGAACAAGCTCGGTCAAAAACCCTAACGCGCAGCAGTTGCTTCCGCGGCCCCGCATCGCACACGCTGCATGCGGGCTTTTTCTTCTAACTCCCCACCTTCGTCCGCTGTAGCTGCAATTCAGAGTACACCGAATCTTGGACGCACCCAAGGCGCGTAAACCCCACAGGAACATGGCCTCTCCTCCCATGTGCGCCCCGCTCCACTTCACCTCGCCCGCCCGGAGAAACACCATGGTCCCCCATCAAAGCCGTACGCTGCGTCTCCTCGGCGGAGCCTTCCCCCTGATCGCCCTGCTGAGCATCTTCGCTGGCTGTGGCTCCTCTACCGCGCCCTTGCCTGTCCCCAGCGGTGTCACGATCGCCGCCCCCAATAGCAGCAACGTAGACCCCGGCGATTCTGCCAGCCTCACCGCCACCGTCACCAACGACGACAACGCCGCTGGCGTCACCTGGTCCCTCAGCGGCACCGGCTGCACCGCCGCCGCCTGTGGCGCCCTCTCCGCCGCTACCACCACCTCCGTTACTTACACCGCGCCCGCCAAAGTCGCCACGGCCTTCACCGTCACCCTTACCGCGACCTCCATCGCCAAGCCCACAATCTCCGCCACCGCCACTCTCAACGTCCCGATGAACCCTGCCATCACCACCCCGGCAGGGGTGCTTCCCGCTGGCGTCGTCGGCGCAGCCTACGCCACCACCCTCGCCGGAACCGGTGGCATCACGCCCTACCATTGGTCGGTCACCGCAGGAGCGCTTCCGGCAGGTCTCTCCCTCAACGCCAGCACCGGCGTGCTCTCCGGCATCCCCACCGCCTCCGGCAACCCCACCTTTACGGTAACCCTCACCGATTCAGGCTCTCCCGCCCTCACCACGAGTGCTGTCTACACGCTCGCCAGCGCGTACCCCGCCATCGCCATCACCACCACAACGCTGCCCACTGCCACCCTCGGTACCTCGTACACCCAGGCTCTCGCCGTCACCGGCGGCTCAGGAGCAGGCTACACCTGGACCGTCACCTCAGGCACAGGCCTCAGCGCTTCCGGCCTTACGCTCACCCCTGCAGGCGTCATTACCGGCATCCCCACCGCCGCAGAGCCCGCCACTCCCTTCACGGTTCAGGTCACCGACTCAGCCAATGACACCGCCACCGCGACCCTGGCACTGACCGTTACCTCGGTAGCCTTTCAGGGGCAGGTCCTCAGCGGCACACAGGGGATCGCCGGTGCCACCATCCAGATCTATGCCGTCGGCAGCACCGGCACCGGCTCCGCGTCCATCCCCATGCTCACGCAGGCCGTCACCACTGACTCCGCAGGGTACTTCGCCATCAATGGTCTCTATACCTGCGGCATGAGCAGCACCGGCACCGCCATTCCCCTCAGCACCCCTATCTACATGACCGCCACCGGCGGGACCGTCGGCACAAACCCTGCCAACCCCGCCATCACCCTCATCTCCGCGGTCGGCAACTGCAGCAGCTTGACCCCCACCACCTACACGTACATCAACGAACTCACCACCGCCGCCGCCGTCTGGGCGCTGTCCCCCTTCACCACCGCTATCGGCAGCATCGGCGCGACCTCCACCAACTCCCTCGGTATCACCAACGCCTTCCTCGACGCCGCTCTGCTTGCCAACCCCGCCACCGGCAGTCTACCCACGCTTCCGACCAACCTCGCCGTCGAAACAGGCAAGCTCGCTGCCCTCGCGGATGCTCTCGCCACTTGCGTGAACGCTGCCGCCAGCAGCGCCTGCACACCCCTCTTCACCGCCGCAACCGTCGGCTCCGCAGCGCCCGCAGACACCTTCGCCGCCGCGCTCAACATCGTCAAAAACCCGGGCCAGAACGTCGCCGCCGTCTTTGCAACCATCGCCGCAAACGGTACCGCGCAGCCGTACTCGACCACCCTCACGAAGTCGCCGAATGACTGGACCATGTCGCTCAACGTCAGTGGCGGTGGCCTTACTGCACCCACGGCAATGGGTATCGACGCGCAAAATAACGTCTGGGTCGTCAATCAGGTCGGTCCACTCTCCGCCTTCAATCCGCAGGGCACACCTCTCTCCACCACCGGATTCGGCATCTCGAACGGTACCTCTCAGATCGCGGAAGTCTACGGCCTCGCCATCGACACGTCCGGTAACATCTGGGTCACCAACACCAACGGCGGCAGCGGTGCGGGCAGCGTCACGAAGTTCCTTGGTGCCACCCCCGCCTCAACCCTCGGCACCCTCGCAGGGAGCTACTCTGACGGTTCCGTCCAATATCCTTACGCAATCGCCGCAGACACCAACGGCAACATCTTCGTCTCCAACAGCGGCACATCGTCGGCCACGATCTTCAGCTCCTCCGGATCTCTCGTCACCGGCGGTCTGGGTGCCAGTCAGAATCTCGACATGTTCCCCAACGCCATCGCAATCGACGCTGCGCATGGCTTCTGGCAATCCGGCGATCAGAACGTTGCCCACATCTCCGCGCCCTCTGTCGCATCTCCCAACGGAGCCCTCCAGGCCAACATCGCCTGCTGCTCTGAGTCGTACGGCATGGCCACTGACGCCGCCGGGAATCTATGGATCGCCGACTACCTCGGCGGCAGCGCATCCGAGGGTGCTATCGCCGAAGTTGCCACATCCGCCTCCGGCACCTCCACTCTTACCTTCAGCGGCCTCGCCTCAGGCGGCATCAACCACCCCGCTATGGTCGCCGTCGACTCCGCCCAGAATGTCTGGTTCAGCAACTTCATCGGCAACTCCATCACCGAGATCGCCGGTACCGTCCAGCCCTCTGTACCTTCGGTCCTGTTCCGTCCCCGTTTGGTAACCTCCGGTTCAGGTTCCACTCCCACCGCCATCTCCCCCAGTTCTGGCGTCTACGGCACCGGCGGCTATGGCCTTGACGCATCTCTTAGCAAGCCCTTCACGCTTCTACCCGACCGCTCCGGCAATCTCTGGGTCTCCAACGAGGCCTCCACAGCCGTCACCATGTTCTTCGGTCTCGCCGCGCCGACGGTTACGCCGCTCCAGCCCGTCCCAACCGCTCCTTAGCAACACCTCAAGGGCAGACCTCGTGTCAGCAGTCTCCTCGTCACACCGTCTAGCGGCGCTCGCGGCCATAACAAGACGGCGTAGTGCTGTCTGCCAATCCGCACTAAAATCGAACCACGATGAATCCTCCTCTCTCACGGCACGATTTGGCTTGCCATCTAGCTCGCCATCCAGCTCGGCACCCAGGCGTTCGGCAATCTGAAAACCACTATAGCCTGCGTGAAGTGCACAAAGCCGCGCCTAAGTGCCACCAAACGCTCCCATCTCTCGACGAAAGCGAGCCCTTTTGATGCCCACGCGCCTTCGCTCCTTTTCGAAAATCAACCTCGGGCTCGCAGTCGGACCAGCTCGCCCGGACGGATTCCACGCCCTTACCACGGTCTATCAGACGCTGCAAATGCATGATCTTGTTACAGTTAGAGCGAAGCCCGCACCCGAGACAACCATCGTGGTTACCTCAAATCATCGCAGCGTACCCCGTACTGAAGCTCATAATGCCGAACGAAATACGGCGTACCGTATGGTCGCTGCAATGCTCAACGCATTGCAAACAAAGGCCTCCGTGGAGATCCACATCGATAAAACCCTGCCAGTTCAAGGCGGTATGGGTGCAGGCAGCGCGAACGCCGCCGCCGCGCTCATCGCATTAGAACGGGAGCTGAGCATAGCTCTCCCAGCCCCACAAAGACTTGAGATAGCAGCACATATCGGCTCTGATGTGCCACTGTTCCTCCTCGGGGGCACCGTTCTGGGTCTCAACCGTGGCGAGGAAGTGTACCCCCTCCCCGACTCCCCACCTGTACACTGCGTCGTCGCGATCCCTTCGGTAGGCATCTCTACGCCGCTTGCGTTTCAACAACTTGACGCGCGCTACCGCGAAGGCACGGACGCAGATTCAGCGTCTTATGCAAAGGCATTGACTTCCGACCTGCCGATAGATACACTAAAAAAGTTGAGTCGCGCTTTAGCCTCTGTCTGGTCGACATCTGGCGTCAAGCTTGACCCCACCGGTATCGTCCATACTCACCGCACTGAATTGATTTCAGGCGACTTGCCTTCGGGCAAGTTTCCCAGTTTCAGGGAAGGCGTACGAGGCGATCTGGCCGAGAATCCCCTTCTCGCGCTTGTCCGCACCGGGATTGAGAACGACTTTGAAGAGGTCGCCTTCTCGCAGCATCCCTCCTTGCGTTCAACCAAGCGTGATTTGTTGGGAAGTGGAAGAGAATGCGCGTTTTATGCGGCTCTCTCGGGTTCAGGTTCGGCGTTGTTTGGGCTTTATAGGTCACAAGCAGACGCGCGCGCCGCTCAATATCGTGTCCAGCAAAACGGTACGCGGGCGATCCTGACGGAGACACTGCCACGCCGAAATTATTGGAATACGATGCTCGCAGGGTAGCTTCGTCGGAGGAACCGTGCCGATGATACTGGGCGATCGACTAATGGTAGGTCAACTGCCTTTGACGCAGTTTGTCTAGGTTCGAATCCTAGTCGCCCAACCATATAGGCGATCGCTGGATGACTGAAGGTAAATCCTTCACTTCTCCTGTGACGGGATTCGTTTAGGGAACTTTTGATTTCGGCGGCTGAGATGTTGCCGCCCAGGGATTGAGCAAGGTCCGCACATGTATTTCGACCCAATCGTCGATGCGCGGGAGAAGCAGAAAGTTTTATATGACGTTTGGAAGTGATGCTTCCGCCGTCAAGTAGGGAACCAGAAGTCTCGCATGATGCGTTTGGGTGGTATAACAAGGCCACCCGATTGACGTAAGCAGTATTGAATTGCCCCAAAGGTCAACCAGCCTGGAGGATTTCAACGTGAATCAACAAAGCACGACTGCGGTTCCACCCTCGAACTCTATGAATGATGGCTCCAGTGCGTCCTCGAAGACCTCAGTGGTCTCGCGAACGATGGAGTCATCCAGGCATGTAGCCGAAGCTTCAGCCAGTTCGGTTACTGCAAGCACAAAGGCACTCGATGTAAAAACAGGAGAAAAAAAACGCTCCTCCCGCCTGAGTGATGATAAGCGCTTCAAGATCTTTTCTGGTTCGGCAAACCGGCCGTTGGCAGAGGAGATTGGCAAATTTCTTGGTGTACCCGTCGGAGAGACGCGCTTACAGCGCTTCTCCGACGGAGAAACCCACTTTCAGCTCCTTGAAAATGTGCGCGGTGTGGATGTGTTCCTTATCCAGCCCACTTGCTACCCTGTCGATCAGAATCTGGTCGAGCTGCTGATCATGATGGACGCGCTCAGGCGCGCTTCAGCAGGCCGTATTACGGTCGTAGTACCGTATTACGGGTACGCGCGCCAGGACCGAAAAGACCGTCCCAGGGTTGCCATCACATCGAAGCTGGTTGCGGACCTATTAACAACTGCCGGCGCGAACCGGGCACTTTTTGTAGATCTTCACGCTGCTCAGATTCAGGGCTTTTTCAATATCCCGGTCGACCATCTTTTTGCCAGTCCTGTGCTTGTCGGTTATTTCAGGGATCTGCAGTTGCCCAATCTGACGGTTGTGAGCCCTGACGCTGGTGGAGTGGAGCGCGCAAGATTCTTTGCAAAGAAGTTGGAGGTTCCGCTCGCAATCGTTGACAAACGGCGAACCGACATCAATGTGACCGAAGTGATGAACGTTATTGGAGATGTTCGCGGACGTACCTGCCTGATTCTTGACGACATCGTCGACACGGCAGGAACACTGGTGAAGACAGCAGAGGCTTTGCTGGAGCAAGGCGCTGAGAAGGTTTACGCGTGTGCGTCGCACGCAGTTTTATCAGGATCAGCAGTTGAAAAGATCAACGCTTCGCAACTAGAGGAATTGGTGGTAACGAACACCATTCCCTTGTCTGAGGCGGCACAGAGAGTTAGTAAGATCAAAGTGCTTTCCATCGCCGGTCTGCTTGGCCGCGCGATCGAAAGTATTCACATGGAGACCAGCGTAAGTACGTTGTTCAACTAGGATTTCACGATATGTTTTTAGAAGTGCTGCAGCAGCATAAAGGGAGCGAGGCTCAACCTCGTGCCCGAAAGGAAATGAAATGGCAAGCAACAACAAGATTGAAGCAGTAGTCGCAACGCCCCGCACGGGGAAATTTAACAAGAATCATGCGCGTCGCGTGCGCGTGCAAGGTCTTATCCCTGCAGTAGTCTACGGCGCAGGCAAGGAGTCTGTTGCGGTGACGGTAGACCCCAAGGTCATCACGAAGATCCTCTACTCTGAGTCCGGTCATAATACGATCTTTGATCTGACGATTGAGGGCACGGGTGCCTCCAAAGCCATGATCGTCGACTGGCAACATGAGCCAATCAAAGGTAAGTTGTTGCACATCGATCTGAAGCGAATAGCTATGGATAAGGCGATGCGTGTCTCGGTTCCGGTGCAGTTGATTGGCGTCGCAACCGGCGTCAAGAACGGCGGCGGCATCCTGAGTCAGGTGCTGCACGAAGTTGAGATTGAGTGCTTGCCGAGCGATATCCCGAGCCACATTGACGTCGATGTGACGAACCTCGAGATCAACGGTGCGATTCACATCTCCGATCTGCCCCACACGGACAAGATGAAGTTTCTGGGTGAAGAGGACGCGCTCGTGGCTCACGTCACTGTGATGAAGGAAGAAGCGGAGGCAGAGCCTGCTGTAGGCCCCGCGGAACCTGAAGTTGCCAAGAAGGGCAAGCAGGACCCGGCCGCTGATGCCGCATCCGATAAAAAGAAGTAATGCATGAGTTGAAAGGCGTTGTGCAAGCGTGAAGTTGATTGTCGGTCTTGGGAATCCTGGTCCGGAGTACGCGTTCACACCGCACAACGCTGGCTTTTTAGCAGTTGATCGCATTGCGGACATCTGCGCTGTGCAGGTGGTCAATCGTCGCGGCAGAGCATTGACGGCGAAGGCGATGTTAGCAGGACATGAAGTTCTTTTGGCAAAGCCTGAGACCTTTATGAACCTGAGTGGACTTTCGGTCGCTGCACTTTTGCAAGACTTTAACCTCGGCATTGAGGACTTGATTGTTCTCTATGACGAGCTGGATTTTGCGTTGGGCACGCTCCGCATTGCGCAGCGGGGCTCAGCGAACGGGCACAACGGAGTTCGATCGATTTCCGGTGTGCTTGGAACGGCAGAGTGGCTTCGCATTCGTATTGGAGTGGGCAAATCCCCTCTCGCGGACGGGCGCAAGGTCAAAGCGGGCGGTGCAGACTACCTGTTGACTCCGATGCGAAAGCAGGACATGTCGGCGATGGATGAAGTTCTTGACCGTGCTATTCGTGCGGTAGAGGCTGTTCTAACAAAAGGAGTTAGCGCGGCGATGAATGAGTTCAACCGCAAGGTTGAACTTGGCTAAGCAGTTTGAATCTTCCAAACCGATTTCGGATGGAAGTCCAACACCGAAGCGGTGCGGGGCAGAACCCCGCAGAAAGAAGTAAAGATGAATCGCACTTACGAAATTATGTTTATTGTTCGACCGGACGTAGAAGAGGCTGAGCTTGATAAGCTCATCGAGACCTTTTCCGGCTACATCACGGGTGGCGGCGGTGAGGTGAAGACCACGGAAAAGATGGGGCGCCGACGGTTGGCTTATACAGTGAAAAAGTTCAACGATGGCCTCTACGTGCTACTGGTTGTTGATGCTCCCGCGTCCTTGATCTCCGAGATTGAGCGCCGTCTACGCGTCTCTGAGCCTGTGATCAAGTTCATCACTGTCCGGATGGATGAAGAAAACAAACGAGTTGCCAAGATCAAGGCGCATCGCGATGCGCATGTGAAGCGCAGTGCGCAGCCCCAGGTGAATCACGAGGCTGCCGAGGCGGCAAGCGCGCCTGCACCCCAGGCGGAAGCCCAGAGTGAGCTTCCGGAATCTGGGGAACAGCAGTCTGCTGAGGTTGAGACCGCTGCTGCATCCTAAGCAATTTGGAGATCAGCGCAGGCAGGCAAGATCCTTCGCCTGTCGATAGGACGAAACGTAAACGCTGCAACAGCTCCCAACGATCTCTGTTGTCAGAGAGATCCAGTCCAGAGGCCCATGCGGGTCTGGAGCCAGAGCAGCAAAACCGGCCAACGGCAGAGTAACCGTTGGCAGACAAGGGAAAGCATCATGGCTGACGAGACAACGAATCAAGGAGCAACACCGAGCGAGGGCGCAGCTCCGGCTGCTCGTACGGGTGGATATCAGGGTCAGGGCGGAGCCCGCACAGGCGGGTCGCGGCCACCGCGCCCAGCAGGTGGCGGAGGTGCAGGTGCAGGCGGCGCGGGCGGACGTAAGTTCTTTCGTCGCAAGAAGGTATGCAAGTTCACGGTGGAGAAGATCGACACGATCAGCTACCGCGATGTGCGCCTGCTCCAGCAGTTTGTGTCTGATCGCGGCAAGATCATTCCGCGCCGTTTGAGCGGTACCAGTGCGCCGTTCCAGCGCAAGTTGACGCGTGCGATCAAGCAGGCGCGTGCGATTGCTCTGCTGCCGTTTGCAGCGAAGTTCTAGTTCAGCCGCGCCTGCGTGGCGCGAACCGAGTACGTTGGAGATGTGTGATGGAAGTAATTCTGAAAGAGGATGTAAACAAGCTGGGCCACCGCGGCGACGTGGTAAAGGTCGCTGACGGGTATGGACGTAACTACCTGCTTCCAGGCAAGTTAGCGATGGAGGCCACGGTTGCGAACAAGGCTGTGATTGAGCAGATGAAGGCGTCTTCGCTGCGCAAATCGGCGGCTGAAAAGGGCGGCGCTGAGGAGTTGGCGGGCAAGCTGAATGAGCTGGTGCTGACGTTTGAGCGCAAAACGGGCGAAAATGACCATTTGTTTGGTTCAGTGACGTCGCAGGACATTGCGCACGAGCTGGAGGCGCAGGGTTACAAGGTGGATCGGCGCAAGATTCACCTGGAAGAGCCGCTGAAGACGGTTGGCGAATTCCATGTGCCCATCAAGCTGCATCGCGAGGTCTCTGCGCATTTGCAGGTAAATATCAAGAGCGATGCTCCGGAACGCGCGGCTACAGCGGATGTGGACGACGATTCGGTGTTCAAATCGACGTACACGGGCGAGCTGGACGACAACCGCGACTAACGAGCAGTACAGATGGAAGCGCCCGCGTCTCTTTGGAGGCGCGGGCGTTTTTGCGCTGGATCGATGTGTTCGCTGTGGCAGAAATGGTGTGTTTTAGTGCGCCTTTCGACGGGGTTGATGTGTTGTGAGGGGGCGTTTAGCGTACTTGCGGTGCGTTTGTGGTGCGCTGGAATCGCGGCTGGGAGCGCCCGGCGCGTCTGCGGCGACGGGATTTGGGGTGAAATGGGTGATTGCACTATTTTTGGTGCATGGGGTTTTGGTGGGTGCGTCCGTTGCGGCGCGGTGGAGGAAGGCAGTGTAGGTCGCTTCGCCTGCGGCTTCACTCCGGCCTGCGGCAGCGCGGCAGGGCCTGCGGCCCGGCTGGTCTATGGCACGGCTGAAGCCGTGCCCCTTCGAGGGTTGGCTCAGCGGCATGTTTGCGGCGCGACTCTGAAGGTTTGCCCCTTCGAGGGTTGGCTCAGCGGCATGTTTGCGGCACGACGCTGCCGTGTCGCTTCGATGTTTGCTTTCGTTGCTACCGGATTCCTTTTTGGCGCGGGGATTGGCGGTTCAGGATTTGGGGGGTTGGGTGGAGGCGCGCTGGTGGTTCAGGGCGAGGAGGTGGGAGAGGATCTCCTGGTCGGTGAGGGTGGAGGGCCAGCCGTAGGCGGCGAAGACGGCGTGGTCGAGGGTGCGGTGGGCGTTGGCGAGCCACTCGGGACGGGCGTTGTAGAGCTTGGTGAGGGTGCGGTCTTTGAGGCCGGCCTCGGAGATGTCGGGAGGGTTGAGCCAGGCGTCGCGGAGACGGACGAGCTCGCGGGCGGCGTCGGCGATGGCTCGGACGATGGGGGAGTCGGCTTCGGCGGGCTCGGTGCCGGGTGGGTAGGGGAAAGGGAAGGTGTCGAAGGTGGAGCTGGGCGTGTAGCGGAAGCCGCTTTCGACTTCGCGTAGCTGGGTGCCCTGCGCGCGCGCCCAGAGCTCATGGATGGAGGAGTGGAGGACGCCGAAGAAGTAGTCGTCTTCGCGAGCGAAGGCGAAATTTGCATGATCGGGCAGCGTTGTGACGGGCTCCCAAACGAATAGACGATGCTTCGAAACGCTGGGCGTCAGGATGTAGCGGGTGAGCGGCTGGATGGCGCGACGGAGGTCGCCGCGGGCCTCGCCGTGAATCCACCAGTTGCGAGCGTATGTCAGGCGGGCATTGCGTTTGCGTACAGACTTGACGTGGTGTTTGAGGTACTCGAACGGGAGTTCGTAGAGGGCGGCATCTTGCTCTGTCATATTGGTGCCGAAGTCGATGATGAACATGTTGCGGGGGCGGCGGGTGATGTCGAGGGCGTTGACCCAGGGGCGAACGACGTCGGAGTTGGGGCGGCCGTTGGGGTTGAGGGGTGCCGAGAGCATTTTGCGGGCTGTCGCGGCGTCGATGTCGAACGGTCCGACCTTGGTGGTGCCCATAAAGCAGAGGTCTTCGTTTTCCTTGAGCCTTAACGCAGAAGCCGTATTCGTGCCCGAGGTAAGGGCCGAGTTTATAAAATCGACGGTCTGACCGTCAAGTAAATAGGGTTCGGCGGCATCTGGCCAAGAAACGTTGAACGGACCGGGCCACCGCAGTTCTTGAAAGCGTCGAAAGGCGATCATCGACACATGGACGGCGGCACCGTGCAGCATCCACTTGCGATCGCTCCAAGCCCAGAAGATTGGACCTCCTGCAACGATACGTTCAAGTACCGCGCGATTGGCACCCCCTCGAATCGATTGCGTTGCAAGAAGTCCGGCACTTTTCGCAGCGCCAATTCCTACGCTGTGATACGCCTTGTCGAACCAGTAGACGACCAGGTCAGATTCGGCCTTCACTCTACCTTTATAAACATCAAAGAGGTCGTCGATGTAGGTGTCGCCAAGCTCCCTACGGAGCAGTTTGCCTCCCAAAAACGGGGGATTGCCGACAATGAAGTCGGCTGGGGGCCAAGTGGGTTCGTAGGGTTGGCCGTTGGGATGGTCGGGTGAGGGGTTGTCGGCGTCGTAGCGGAGGATGGCGTCGGCGTGCTGGATATTGGTGAGTTTCTGGAGGAGGGGTTCTTTCTCGTCTTTGACGCCGTGGTCGTGTTTCCACTGGAGGAAGCCGATCCAGACGACGATGCTGGCGATCTCGTGGGCGTAGAAGTCGATCTCGATGCCGAAGAGCTGGGTGGGGTTGGGGATGGGGTCGAGGGTGAGGGTGAGGCCGTGGGCGAGGCCGAAGACGCGGGCGTCGTGCCAGAGGTCGAGGAGGCGTTTGAGGGCGACGTAGAGGAAGTTGCCGGAGCCGCAGGCGGGGTCGAGGATGCGGACAGTGGAGAGTTCGGCGGCCCAGTTGCGAAGGAGGTCGAGGGCGGGACGATTGAACGTGAGAGCGGGGTTGATGGCGCGTTTGGTGGTCTTGGGATCAGCTAGACGTACCTCAGGGGCTAAAGCCCCTTTCTTCCGCCTGGCTATGAGACCCGAGCCTGAAGGCTCGGGGTACCCGATTGTCTCTCCATTCGATTCTTCGGCGAGCGCGGCGAGGATGGAGTCCTGAACGGTTTGCCAGCGGCGCTGGAGTGGAGCGATGACGACGGGTTCGATGAGGAGGAGGATGTCGTCGGTGGAGGTGTAGTGGGCACCGATCATGGAGCGCTTGGCGGCGTCGAGGGAGCGCTCGAAGAGGGTGCCGAAGATGGCGGGCTCGATGTGGGACCAGTCGTGCTGGGAGGCGGAGTGAAGGATGCCGAGGTCAGCGTAGTTGAGCTCGATGGTGGCGTTATCGGTGAAGAGGCCGCCGTTGAAGTAGGGGATGGTATCGACGCCGAAGAAGCTGTCTTCGGAGCTCATGGCCTGAAAGAGAACGGGGAGGATGCGGTTGAAGGTGTTTGGGGACTGGCGCTGGTTCTCGACTAGCTTGCGGAAGGCGTGATTGGGGAGCAGTTCGACGGAGTCTGCGAAGAGGCAGAAGACGAGGCGCATGAGGAAGTGGGCGATCTGCTCTTTGGAGGGGCGTTCGCGCTGGAGGGAGCGCTCGAGTTCGAGCTCGCGGGCGAGGCGGAGGAAGTCGGAGGCGGCGGCCTCGGTGACGCGGGCGGCGGCGACGCCGGGGCGGAGCTGGTTGAAGTCGCCGAAGAGATGGCGAAGTACCTCGAGGGGCGGGAAGGCGGAGGTTGGGGTGTCGCGGGCGAGGAGAAGGTCGTCCAGGGTAAAGGCGTAGACGCGGGAGGGGAGGTTTTCGAATTTGGTGTGGACTTCGAAGCGGACGAAGTCGCAGACGACGAGGAGTGGGGGATTCTCGAGGGCCTCGTGGTACTCGTTCAGCTGCTTGTAGGCGGCTTTGAGGTCGCCGCCTTTGGATTTGTACTCCCAAGCGAAGTAGCCGCGCTTCCAGACGTCGGCGAAGCCCTGGCCACCGCCGGTCTTGGCGACGCGCTTCTCGTAGGTGTAGCTGGTGCCGATGCCGTCTTCTTCGGTGGGATGCGGGACGCCGAGGGCCTCGCAGAGGTCGCGGAAGTGCTGCGGTGCGGCGGAGCGCTCGGTGAGCTGGCTGGCGTTCCATTTACGGACGAAGGAGACGATATCTGACATGATGCTGTTGCTTATTGTGTCAGATGAAGAAGCATGCGGGAATAACAAAGGGCGCGAGGTGTGGCTCGCGCCCTGATGTTGGTAGGTGCGAGGGTTAGTCGGCGATGCCGGGGTCGGGGGTGTCTTCGCCGAGGGCGGTGGCGAGGGCGTTGAGGTGATCCTGCTCGTCGCGGAGGATGTCGCGGAGGTCTTCGCTGAGTGCGAACTCGTTGAGCTCGTCGGCTTGCTTGACGCGGCGACGGTAGTTGCGGATGGTCTCCTTTTCGTTGTCGAGGTCGAAGCGGAGCATGTCTTCGGCCTTTTCGCTGGTCTTGACGGGCTTGTTGGTAACGGCGGGCATGCCGCCGAGGTTGTCGATCCAGTAGCTGAGCTTGAGGGCGTGGGCGAGCTCTTCTTTGGCGTGGACTTCGAGCTCGCCGGCGATGTTCATGTAGGCTGCGCCTTTGAGGACCTGGGAGTAGTTGACGTAGGCGATGACGGCCTGGAACTCGCGCTGGAGGTCTTCGTTGAGGAGGTCGACCATCTGCTTGCGTGTGAAGGCCTGTTTGTTGTCTTGATTTTCCATGTTGGGGAGGGACTCTCTTTCTGGCTGTTGGTGTTCGTTGTTGACTCTGGGTGAGATGCGGCGGCGAGGGGCAATAGTGGCTTGGAGAGAGGAAGGCGAATCGTGGGAGGCAGGGTGGGCATCGAAACAGGTACGGATGGCGATGGGCGAGATGCCCCTGTGCCGGAAAGAGGCACACATGATGAAAGCAATTTGCATGGCTGTACTGAGCGCAGGTTTGGCGCTGCCGATGGTGGCGATGGGTCAGAATCAGCAGACGACAACGACGGAGACGCAGACGCAGGACCCGTCGACGAATATGGCGAAGACAACGAAGACGACAACGACGGAGTCGACGCAGGGGATGACGAAGGCGCAGATGAAGGCGCAGCGGAAGCAGCAGAAGGCGGACGAGAGGGCGTCGAAGGACAAGACGAACGCCCTGAAGCAAGATAATAAGGCGATGGATTCGGCGGAGAAGGCACAGAACCCGCAGTAAGGATCAATTCTGGAGCTACGCAAAGCCCCCGGGGATACTGAGCCTCGGGGGCTTGACGGGAGCGTGCCCAAGAATGTCTCCGAGTGCTACTCTCTACGGAGAAAGTTTCGAGGCGAGATGAAGCCCTCAGGATATTTGGCCGGTTTCGTTGTGAGCGCGCTCTGTGCCGGAGCCTGGGGGCAGTCGCGGCAGCTGGTTTGCAACGGGGGAATTGGACGTTTTGATATGACGTCTTCCGGTGGAGTCGCGGTGCAGGTGGGTGCGGTGGCGAGCGGAGGCTTTTCCACGCGGGCGTGCGAGGCGGTGCTGCGCTGGAATAAGGGGCGCATTGTGGCGGTGCAACGGGCCGCGCAGGTCGACATCGATGTGCTCGGAGCGGATCTTGGCTTTGGCGTGCCGGTGGTGGCGTTTGAGGTGCGGCAGGCGAAGGATGATCGGCTGGCAAGCTATCAGATCTGGTCTCTGGAGAAGACACCGCGGCTGCTGGAGACATTGACCGGGGCGGGTTCATACAGGGCGCTGGACGCAGGACTGAATCGACATGTCTCGATCTGGGCGACGGATGTGGCGGCGATGGATGACTTGAGCACGCTCACGCATACGACGCCGGCGTCGCCTCCCGTCGCGGTGTTTGCGTTTCGTAGAGGCAGGTTGGTCGATGTCAGCGCATGGTACCGCTCGGATTACGATCAAAAGATCGCGACGTTGCGCCGCGAGCTCACTCTCGGCGGGAGGGTTCAGCGCCGTGAGACGGAGGCTGAGGTGCTGGAGATCGTTTGGGCGTATCTCTACAGCGGAAGGCAGGAGCAGGCATGGGGGGAGCTGGAAAAGGCGTGGCCGGAGAGCAATGTCGAGCAGGTAAAGGCTGCGATTCTTGCGGCGTATGACCAGGGTATCGCCGCGCAGGCCACCAAAACTGCTACTGGAAAGCTGTCAGCGAAGTGGACAGAGCCAGCCATCGTCTATCAATACCTGAAGCCAGGTTCAGAGGACGATCAGAACAGCGGGATGCCCACCTACAATGCTCTGGGAACCGCGGGTCCGGGAGCGGTCAATGTGAAGGAGCAGGCTTATGATCCAAAGCAATTCGAAGCGGATGTAGAGCCGAAGCCCATCCTGCTTTGGAGGCCGCCGCCTTCGGAGGCTGAGCAAGCGCTGTTGCAGCACGAGGAGACAGTTCTGCTCACGATCGATGAGGCGGGGAAGGTTCATTCCGCAAAGATGCTTGTGCCGGATAGCGACCCGGAGTTGCTGCAGGCAGCTGCAAACTGGAAGTTTACGCCGGCGATTCGCGACGAAAAGCCGGTGGCCTACAAATTGAAACTGGATGTTGCACTACGCCGATAGACGGGAGACTGTGCGCTTGGAATTACTTATGGTGCCAATGACGGCGGCAGGAATCAGACGTTTCGCTGCTGCCGCCGTGTGACAAGAGGATCGCAGCTACAGCTCGGCGAGGTATTGGCGGGTGTAGTCGAGGTAGTTGGTGGCGTAGAGGCGGATGAGGTCGAGGTCGGCGGGGGTGGTGGAGCGGCGGATGGTTCCGGGTACGCCGGTGACGAGGGAGTTGGGCGGGATGATGGTGCGCTCGGGGATGAGGGCGCCGGCGGCGATGATGGAGTTGGAGCCGATGACAGCGCCGTTGAGCACGATGGCGCCGATGCCGATGAGGACGTGGTCTTCGAGGGTGCAGCCGTGGACGGTGGCGTTGTGGCCGATGGTGCAGCCGTCGCCGATGAGGACGGGGTAGAGGTTGCGCTGGCCGTGAAGGACGGCGCAGTCCTGGATGTTGGAGCCGGAGCCGATGCGGATGGAGTGGACGTCGCCGCGGAGGACGGCGTTGATCCAGACGGAGGAGTGGGGGCCGAGGTGGACGTCGCCGATGATTTGGGCGGAGGGGTCGATGTAGCAGGTGGGGTCGATGGAGGGGAGGGTGCCGCGGAAGGAGCGAAGCATGGGGATAGTGTATGGGGGCGGGTGGTGGCGTAGATGGAAAGATCGGCAGTTAAGTAAATTTGATGAAATTTCGTTATGCACAACGCGCCCGGGAGGGATATGCTAGTGAAATAGCCTAACTGGCGGGTTTGGAGGTGTATTTAATCTTGGCAGAAGTACGTGTACAAGAAGGCGAGCCTTTGGAGAATGCTCTTCGTCGTTTCAAGCGGAAGGTGCAGACGGAAGACATTATCAAGGAGGTAAAGCGCCACTCCTTTTACCTGAAACCAGGCGAAAAGAAACGCGTGAAGGAAGCACTCGCACGCAAGCG
>JABBOG010000031.1 GCA_019351975.1 Acidobacteriota bacterium | reverse complement strand
CGACTACCGGGAAATCTAGTTGTCGTTGAGGGGAAAGAATAGTTGACGCCAGACAACCTGCTCTTCGTCCTGGAGAAGCTGGTAAGCGTAATGGATGAGAACCGCGTTGAAATGCTCGCGCGACAGCATGGCATCCGGCAGAAGCGGGACGATGGCGGCGTCGCCAAGTCCCTAGCTGCTTTCCTCCATCGCGCCGATGAGGGTACGTTCTCCCGGATGCTGGTCGAGGCGAGCATTCTTCTGGCGTCCTCACGAGGCAATCCCACCGCGATCATCCAAGAAGCTGCCACCGCTTACAAAGTGGACACCGACGCCATCGCCGCCAAGGTACGGCAGGAGTTCACTGCGAAGGAGAAAGCAAGGAAGACGCCACAGGCCGCTGCCAAGCCGACCAAGAAAGCTGCATAAATCACCAACTCGATGAACCTACGAGGGGCGGCTTGCCGTCCCTCTTTCTGTACCCAAAATCGGCAGGGGAAAACGTGCCGTTACCCCCTGCACCCTCTTCGCTCGACTCCGGCCCTCACTCGCCGGCTGCGTGCCGGAGTCAAGTTCCTCCTCCGGGCCTTCCCCAGTACCTATTTGAGGTGGGCCTGATGCCGGCTTTGCCACTGTCGGGCAGGTAGTTGCCCTAGCTATTCTTTGTCATATCTCGCATTGCCAAGATTAAGCCTGCCCCATTCCTCTAATCGATCCAGAAGGGCACAGACCGCTTCTCGCGCGCTTTCGTCTAATTCGTACTCGATATGAAGCACGAGATCGCTCATATCCTTTCTAACAACGATTCCATCAGCCTCCAATTGCCGCAGGTTTTGGATCAGCATCTTTTTGGAGGCCCGTGGAATAAGCCTCGTGAGCTGACCTAGCCGTATCGGCTTAGATCTCATAGAACAAAGTTAGGCACTTCCGTTTCACTTTTCCAGCCAAGATGCGATTATGTGGACCTGGAGGCGACGATTCCGCCTCCAGGTTTCCTCCGGGTAAGCCTCAAAACTGTAGCTTCATAGAGAGCTGAATGACCCGCGAGTCAGGCTGCTCTCCGCTGAATCGTTCGCTGGTGATTTGTCCAAAAGAGCCTGTCTGTGTCTGGTTGGTGATGGCTCCTCCACCGCCACCCACGTTGGTCGCTGGTTGTCCGTGAGCAGGCGTGTTGAGCAGGTTGAAGAAGTCTGCACGAAACTGCAGATCGGATTCATGTGGTGTAGCAAAGTTCTTGAATAGCGACATATCGACCCGGTTGTAACCCGGACCCACGACGGTCGTTGTTCCGGGGCCGCCGTAAAATGCGGAGAGCGGCAGCGTGTTGTAGTTACTAGCGGTCACGCTGGTTGGGTTGGCGAACGAGCAAGGATTGAACCAATGCGCGACTGTTTTGGTGGCAGTTGCACAGGGAAGTTTCGTGTTTTGCACGGTTCCGCCCGTGGCAAATGGATTTGCGACTCGAAGGGGGTAGGAGGTTCCGTTGCCTAGCGTATTATTGGCAACCAATTGGACTGGGCTGCCTGTTTGCACACGAAAGGTCAACGATGTCTCCCAGCCGCCTACGATTTCGTTCAAAGCGCCCGCCTGATTAAGGAATCTCTGTCCGTCCCCAACTGGCAGCACATAATGTCCATTGAGCGTTGCCCTCTGCCTCACATCCGAGAGATCGCTACCATAGTCATAGCTGATGCCGAGCCACTGTGGAAGGCGATAGGTCGCCTCACCGGCGTAGCTATTGAGCGGCGGTGTCGCGTCGCTCAATAGATGCGAGTAGGTATAGGTTGCGAGGAAAGAAAGATTCTTGCTTGTGCTCTTTTCCAATTTGGACTGGAACGCGCTATAGTTGCTGACGCCGCTATCCAGAACCAACCTTCCGTTGGTGAGCCCATAGCTAGAGTAGTTGTGTGCGTTTCCGGGGGTGCCACCCCCTAGTGGCAAATAGGAGTTGTACGAGGTTCCAGGGGCCAGGAGGCCGTCATAGCTGTTCGTTGTGCCGTTCGAACTACGTAAGTGACGGCCAACATTCCCCACATAGCCCACCGTGACGGACATCGTGGGCCCGATTGCATACTGCGTACTTAGGTTGTAGCTCTCAGTGTAGGGTGTTTTATTGCTCACTGCATACGACTGAATGGAGGGGTTGACGATGTTCGTTGTGCTCAAAGAGCCATTTGCCTGCAACAATCCAGCAAACCCTCTTTCGAGCGTGGTGAGCGGAGCAACGCAATTGGTGGGCGAACTGCACGTTTGCTGAGAAATCGTGTCGCTGATTGCGAACGGTAGATTCTGTCCAATATTAGGTCCAAACCCGAGGTTAGCCAAGCCGCCGTAGAAAATGCCGTAGCCGCCGCGAATGGCTAACTTGTTTGTAGGAGAAAAAGCAAATCCGATGCGTGGCGCAAAATTCAGATACTGCGAGTCAACCAGAGAATTATTGTCCGTGTACCGCACGGTTATGTTGTTCTTGGCTAAACTCGCCAGAAATATTGGCGGTAAGGAATAGGAAGAAGCCTGGTATGGTAGCAGGAATTCGCCGCCTCCGATGACATAGCCCGGAGCAGCGGCGGTCCCGGCAGGGGTATAGTTTCCCGGGACAAAGTTACCCTGACGGCCATGCAACTCAACGTACGGTTGGGCGTATTCCCAGCGGATTCCAAGATTCAAGGTGAGCTTAGAAGTAACCTTCCAATCGTCTTGGAGGAAAGCAGCGTTGTACCAGCGCTGATCTTCGGTTGTGAAAAGGTTGCTAATGTTGGCACTTGCCATATTATCCAGCAGGAAATCCACGATGCCTGCTCCGGTTGTGCCGGAGTGAGCCGGATCGTCACTGTACATACCGCTGTAGGCCAGATTTCCTCTGGGTTGACCGGACTGAAGGGTGGAAGAGCGGATTCGCTGCAAATTGACGCCTACCTTCACGGTGTGATTGCCCAGGGCTGCAGTGACGTTGTCTAACAGTTGTGCGACATTCTCATACTCCTGCGACGGGGCATAGCGTGGCGAGCCTGCGCCGGCGAGGCCAGAGATGGCAAAAAATGGCAATCCTCCGTTTGTTGGACTGAAAGGGATGTTGCCGAGACCGTAGCTCGCGGAGAGATTTGTGCCGCCATTTTCCTGCAGGAAGCTTGCGTGAACCCAGTTGTAGCCGAAGCGGACCTCATTCACCCACTTTGGACCAAAGATATGGGTCTCACTGAGCGTGAAATTTCGACCTTCTGTTGTTACAAAACCGGCCGCGTCGAATGGCCCTCCGTCCAGAATTGGACCGAGCGGACTCTGGTAGTGTTGAGGCTCCTGCGAATAGCTGTAGCGCGCGAACGTCTGGTCTTTGCCACTGATATTCCAGTCGGAGCGGACGTCGTACTGAGTAGTATCGTCGGTGACCTTCCCCTGAAAGAGATAGTTGCTGAAGGTCTGGCCAACGGGTCCGTAGTTGGGGCGCGGATACAGCTTCAGTAGATTGACGGAGATCGGATTTAGCTGGCTGGCGCAGAGGGTATTCTGGATACCGTTGCACGCCTGGATGTTGCTGGTCGTGCTGCCTGATTTAGCCGGACCACCTTGGTGATAGAGATACTGGGTTTTCCCGCTATTAAGCGTTGGATTCAGCAATTCTGTGAAGTTGGTGAACCCGCTGTCTTGCATGAGCGCGGTCGGAACGCTGAAGAAGTTGCTGGTCTGTTGGTAGACAATGCGGTTCGCTTCGACATCTCCGAAGAGGAACAGTTTGTTCTTGATGACCGGACCGCCGAGGGTGGCACCGAACTGATTCTGCCGGTACTCCGGCTTGTGGATCGTAAACCAATCGGTGGCGTTCAGCTTATCGTTGCGGAAATATTCCCACAGCGATCCGTGCAGGACGTTCGTACCGGATTTGACCGAGGCATTTAGCACACCCCCAGCGGCGTGCCCCAACTCGGCGCTATAGTTGGAGGTCTGAATGCTGAACTCCTGCAAGGCGTCCGGTGGGGGCTTGATGACATAGCTGGCGCCATTCAAGAAATCCGCCAGGTTGACGTTGTTATCCACGCCATCGAGGATGAAGTTGTTCTGCTCCGCCGACTGTCCATTGGCCGAGAAGTCTCCTCTCGTCGCGCCACGCGCGCCTAGGTTTGCTGGAACGACCCCTGCAGTCAGTTGGGCGATAAATACGTAGTTGCGCCCGTTGAGCGGTGTGTCCTGGATCGTTTTGGCGGAGACTGTCTGACCCACAGAGGCGTCTTGGGTTTGCAACTGAGCCTCTTGCGCTGTGACCGTTACGGTCGTGTCGGGAGATCCGGCATGCAGTTCAACGTTGACGCCGAGACGTTCTTGAGCATGCATTTCCAGCCCAGCACGCAGATCAGTCTCGAAGCCAGGTGCAGAGACTTTCAGGGTGTAAGTTCCGATCTTCAGCGGAGATAGGGCAAACGTTCCGCTGCCATTGCTCGTGCGTGTCATCGTGAACCCTGTATTCACATCCATGACTTCCACAGTTGCGTTGCGGACCAAGGCGCCTGTCTTGTCCGTCACCGTTCCAGTGATGGTGCCCTGATCCTCCTGGGCTCGTGCGAATGGCGTCTGCGTAGTCCATAGCAGAACAAACGCAAGTGAGACGGCAACAACACGGCAAACCGTGTGGCTTAGAAATCTTGAAAACGTCACCTTAACCTCCAAATCTGTCCCTCTTAGTTCACAGGAGCGAACGTGAGCAAGCGAAGACGCTCGCGTCCTGACTCCCCGTGGGTATGTCTCTGCTGTTTCCGCTCTCGAAGTTGGCTGGTCGCGGAATCTGCATGGACAGTGCATCACCTGCTGTGAGCCTGCAACAGGGGCCATCCGGTGAATTACAGGGGTGGCGGCAGCGCGCGTTTAACCCGCCGTTAATCGGAGCGTGAGCAGATGGCGAACCCGAGGTAGGAGCGCGGAGAAGTGAGACCAGTTGAGGGTGGCTGAGTGTGCAATCGGATCGTGGCTGGAGCTGTAAGTTCGCAATACTCGCAGAAATCGAGCCCCAGGCCGACAAACTGTATAGTTCAACCGTTTTGGCTCGACGGTGATGTGACGGACCGATGCTTCGCTACAACCGGGGAATCAGACGGTCCAAGTCCTAGGTGGATGAATGGATTCGTTCCGCGATAACCTTTGCCTTCATGCTGCCTCCGAAGTACATGGTGGTCTGTAGCAGCAATTCGAAGTTGGCTGGTTTACCGCTCTTGTCGATTGCATCGCGGATGATGGGATCGATTTGACCCGAGTGAAAGAGGAATTCAGTCGCGGCGTCAACCCCACCCATAGCCGTCCCTTGGACAAGAAGGACCTTGCCAGTAGATTCCAGATTATCTGTCAACGCGATGATTGCGTAACCGGTTCGCTGAGGGTCGGTCGTGCTCCACTTGTAGCTAGATGGTTCACCTTTGAGCGGCTTTCGGTTTTGAACGCTAATGCTGTTTTCTGCCCCGTCGTAGACCATCCGGAAGTTCTGGTTCTTATCGAAGACTTGAATCCAGGGGTCGTAGTTGGGGGAGCCGATCAAGATCGCATTGGAATCCTGCAAATCCTGAAACGTGATATCCCGCGCGAATCGAAGCTCCATTCGCGATCGGTTGATGTTTGGAAGCTGAAGCAGAGATGAGACGAACGTCAAATCCGAGAGCGTGGTGTACCGGCGAGTTGCGAATGGAGCCCACGTGAAGCCTGAGGGCGTTTGAGCGTCTGGTTTCCTTAGATACGCGCCCGAGGCGTAATCCGAGGCATCCACCTGGGCCTTGGCAAGATTTCCGTACATATTGATGCCAGCGTCTCCGGGAACAATGATCGTTCGCTGATTCGGTGTAAATAGAACATTCCAAAGATGGTCGGCCTCAGTAGGGGGGTGGAGGAGACGGGCTCTTGCAGCGCCACCGAGCAGCATTATTGCAACTCCAAGAAGCAGACCAAAGCCGACGAGAACTGCAGACTTTACGCCTCGCCGCCGTGGTTCAGTTCCGATGAGAGTGGCAGCGCACTCGCCTGATTGCACACCCCCTTCCTTTTCGACCGAACTCCCCTGGTTCGCTGGCTCCGCGACGATAAGCTCCGCCAGTGCAGATGATTCAGATGTGTATTGGAATTGAGGAACGTAGCCGCCGCGGGGCACGACCACTTGGATATGTTCCTTCCGGCCCTCTTCCTGATAATAAAGGGCCAGCCGTTGCCGAAGTTGTCTCGCAGTCTGTCGAACGATGTTGTCGTCGCCAGGATTGTAATCAGTGGGACGCCCGAAGACGTGAACGCCGATCTGTTGCTCTGTAATCTCATCAGTGCGGCCCTGCAAGAAACGCTCAACTATATACAGTAGGAAGCAAGAGAGCCGTGAAGCTTTGGCGAAACTTTCTGTATTGATGAGGCGCTGGACACAGAGCCATCGAGGATCCATCTCGAAGCAAACGGGAGCGTCTGCACCGCCCTCGCTGTAGCGCACATCTGTTTTCTCGATGCGCACAGGAGTTTTTGACTCGGAGGTCGCTGCGAAAGCCATCGGGCATCCTTTTGCAGCTAAGACTATCACCAAATTATTGGCTGACGGTGAATGGCCCAGGCATTGGCACTTGCCGCAGCTCGTTAGGCGTTGCGGAAACGCAGGGATCATCCCGTGAAATCCCTGTTGTTTCAGCTGCCTAGCGCTCAGAATGGAATTGAAATGGTGCCTACCAAAACTTTCGACGTCACATTCACCGCTGTTGCGTTCACCGCCAACCTGCTCAAAACGCTGTCAGCTTTGGCTGTTCTGTTACTCTTCTTCAGCCTAACCTGTGTACCAGCTTCGGCCCAATTGGCGGCGACCCCGCCGATGGGCTGGAATAGCTGGAATCACTTCGGAGCGAATGTCAGCGACTCGGATGTCCGTGCGGCGGCGGATGCGCTCGTTGCAACTGGGCTGCGCGATAGTGGCTACATATACGTCAACGTTGATGATGGTTGGCAGGGAAAGCGCACCGAGAGCGGCGAGTTGATGCCCAATGAACGATTCCCGGATATGAAATCTCTTGCTGACTACGTTCATGCACGCGGATTGAAACTTGGTCTCTACTCCTCCCCGGGTCCTCTCTCTTGTGCCGGCAACGAAGGCAGCATGGGGCACGAAGACATTGACGCGAGAACCTTCGCGCAGTGGGGAGTGGATTACCTGAAATATGACATATGTTCCTATCGCAAGATTCTTGAACGGGACGCGCATAGAAATCCTGAGATAGCACAAAGAATGATGTTCGCCGTCTTCGAAAGGATGCACTTGGCACTTCAGGCCACGGGAAGGCCAATTGTGTACAGCGTCAGCCAACATGGATTGTCGCTCGGTTGGGCTTGGGCAAGCCAAGTGGGTGCAAACTTGTGGCGCACAGGTGACGATATCCATGACAATTACATCAGCGTCACGGAAATTGGCTTCGCCCAAGGTGGCCTTTCGAAGTTTGCAGGTCCGAGCCATTGGAATGATCCGGACATGCTCGAGATAGGCAACGGAGGACTGACGTCCGATGAGGGGCGGACCCAGATGAGCCTTTGGTCGCTACTTGCTGCGCCTCTGCTTGCTGGCAACGATGTGTCGAAGATGGACTCGGATTCTCTGGCCATCCTTAATAACCGCGAAGTTCTATGTATCGATCAGGACCCCGCAGGACACCAGGGTGACCGGTTGTGGACCGAAGGGCCTCTGGAGATCTGGGCTCGATACCTCACGGGCGGGGCGATCGCAGTTGGCCTATTCAACCGGAATCAGGGATATATCGACATGCCACTCGACCTTCGTCTGCTCGGGCTGACAAGTGTCGTCAAGGTGCGAGATGTATGGAAGCACAAAGATTTGCCACCGTTTCAAGGTTCCAAAACTTTTCTCGTCGCTCCCCATGGAGTCGTTTTGCTTGTGCTCCATCGGTGAGGATTTGAAGCGAGACGTTTTAAGAAATGGATTGTTCCAATGCGCAAGCTTCACAGCTTAGGCCCTCGTGATCTGTCGATCAACCGGCGTGAGTTCCTGCGTCAGGTTGCTGGCATGGGACTTCTGAACGCGGCCAAAGGGTTCTCCCCCATCGGAGCGCAGACTTTTCCGAAACTTTCTGTGAGTCGACGGAAAGCAGTCGTGGTTACATTTGGAGGCGGCGCTCGCGACCAGGAGACTTTTGCTCCCGAAGGACAGGAGAACATCCCTCATCTCCTGAGTGAGGTGCTTCCGGAAGCCAGCTTTTACTCTCGCGTCGTGAATAGGGGCATCCTTGGCCACTATGTGGCTACAGCCAGCCTTGTAACAGGCGTATACGAACGATTCGACAACTTCGCGGATGTCGCGCCTGAACACCCGACGATCTTTGAATACTTTCGTCGCCAGCTTCGCCGTCCTCCCGAAGATGCGTGGGTCATTGCGCCAAGCAATGGCTTCAACCGGATCGGGCAAAGCTCACACCCGTCGTTCCGAGGCGGATCGGGATACGGAGCGGACGTTATCCTTCCAAAACGAATGCTAGAAGCGGTGCCCTCTTTGCATACCGATAAGCTCCGCCATCTCTTGCAGGACAATTATGAGAACGCGTTTGAAGTGCCGCAAGCACAATTCGGAGACGCCCGTTTAAGCAGAATAGAGACGTTGCTCAAGCTCTCCCTCAGCGATTTCGCCGCACATGCAAGCACCCTTGAGAGTCCTGACGAGCTCTCCGTCTATCTGGCGAAACGCCTCATGCGGGAAGTCTCCCCTTCACTTATCTGGATCACGCTGCATGATATGGACGTGGCGCACGCGGGAGCTTTCTCACTGTACATCGATGCCATCCGGCGTACCGACCGTCTTTGCGCTGAGATATGGAAGGCAATCGAGGCTGAACCTGAATACAAGGACAAGACAAATCTCTTCATCATCCCGGATTTTGGGAGAGACTCCGATACCGATCCGGGAGGCAACGGATTTCAGCATCATCGTACCGGGGACCCGATGTCGCGCTCGACCTGGATGATTGCGATGGGTCCCGGCGTTCATCGGGGTACGATCGTAGATCGTCCTGTTGAATCGATCGACCTCGCTCCGACGATCGCTTCGATCTTTTCCTGCAAAGCGCCATTCGCCACGGGAAAGACTATTCAAGAGTTCGTCGCATGACCGTCGTCGGAGTTGCTGCAATCAAGGAGCGGAGTCCTTCAAGTCTTCATGTCGAGGACTTCGGAACCTATTCTGCGGGTGCGGCTTCGTTTGCCGAAGGGCAGTTGTCGTTGCTTCGCACGCTCCCGCTCTCGCTGTGCGTTGTCTTGCTGAAGCAGATTTCGAGGTATGACACCCTCTTTCCCGCCGAGCGGGAGGATTTGTCGCAACTTCTGCGTTTGCTGGGCTCGCAGCAAATGGCGACGACCATTTCCGACTTCAAACGGATCGTGTTGAGTGAAGATCTCAGGCGGCGGGACTGGATCCGTGATCCCGGTCGATTCGTTGAGGAAATGACGGCCGAACTGTGGACTTCAGATCAAATCGACGGGTTTAGACAAGCCGCTGCCCAACTTACCCCTCCGGTCGAGCCTCCACCAAGGGGCATCTCCAGGCTTATGATGGTCGATTTCGATTCGCGTCTGGAAAAGCCGAACTTCGTCCTCTTCCGGCGACTCTTGGAACACGGTACGCTCTTCACAAACGTAACTCCCGGTCTGGAGAACGATCCGTTCACAGCTTCTTTGAAGATATTGGAAGACCGTGCGAGGGCGCAGCCTGGCGGATATTCCCACTGGCTGATCTCCGGTGACTCGCCTCCCCAAAGACCTTCATCGGCGGTCAGCGCCCTTGATTACAAGTCTCTTGAACCTATACGGCATGGTCTCCTCAATTTGATGAGCGCGGCGGTGAACGCCGGAACGAGCGGCCCAGAAGCCCTTCGCTCCATTATGATGGAGTTGCAACCTGAAGCCCTCGGACTAACGTCGTCCGATCCACACACCTCAGACGCGCTCCTCGCGCAGTTCTCTATCGATCTCCTTGGACAAGGGTCGGGCACCCAAATCTATAGCACCACTTTTGTCCAATGGTCCGCGCGTGAGGTCCTTCGGCGTGCCAGACCGGCGACAGCCCTGATCCGGTTCACACCCCGTGTTCTGCAACGCCCTACGAACCAGCAATGGTCGAGAGCGGACGCCGATCCAGACTTCGACCTTGCGGGATCTCTAGTCGACGCAGACATGGCCGCCTACTACACGTGGATCAACCTGAACCGCATGCCGGGATCCAATTCCAATGTATTTGTTGCTTTTCATTCCGGTCTTCGTCGGGCGTTCGCGAGCGGGCCAGGCCTGCTTGGCGGCACATCCTCGGATCAGGCCATCTCTCCGTCAGACATACTATCCCTCCTTCAGCGGAGTTAGAGCATCTTGCTTTGTGACGACGGTATGAAAAGGAACATTGGATTCACCGAAGAACTTGCAACGCAGCGTAATTCACCGGAATCGCCCTATCGCAAACGCACAAGAACCAGCAATCTTAGTTCATACGACACTATGAGACCCTCATACCGGTCAACTAACGAAACTAGAATGCACTCAAAGCGCGGCCGGACGCGACTTTCGACGACACTCTTCCTAAATGCAACGTGCATATGCGATTCACCAGACATTTGGAGTGTGTCAGCCGTGTTTACCGTCGCGCTTCTCCTTATGATGACCACCGCCTCGGCGGTGGCAATGAAAGCCAGAAAGCACGAAGAGCAGTTACGTTTCACGCTCATCATTTCCCGCCACGGCGTACGTGCGCCACTTACACCCGCCATTGCATATGCTGCGCAGCCGTGGCCGGAATGGGAGGTTCCGCTCGGTCACCTCACTCCGCATGGTGCCGACGCTCTCCGTCAGATGGGCACGTACATGCGTCAAGACCTAGCGGATCATGGCCTGTTTCCAGCTAGTGGCTGTCCCGTACATACCGCGATCTATCTGTATTCCGATGCAGACGAACGCAATATTTCTAGTAGCCGTGCCACCTTCGACGCCTTTGCGCCGGCCTGCGATCGATTGCCTGTTCACACCGTCGATCCCAAGACCTCGGATCCGCTATTTCGCACCCCTAGTCTTGTTCCGCATTCCGCCGATAGCATAAACGAACGACGCGCTGCTCTCCTCGCCGAAACTCAAAATGTCTTATCACCTTCGTCACACGCGCAGCTTGAGTTGTTAGCTCACATCCTGGCTCCTGACCCTGTGCATCCCGCCGAAAAATCCATCCTTGGCCCTTCGGATCAGCCACCCGCTGATCCCACCGACATTATCGCCGCAAGTCGCCCACGATCGATTGCTTCAGAAATCGTCGAAGATTTATTACTGGAATTCCTCGATGACAAACCGTTGGCGAAGGTGGGATGGGGTCGGGTCGACGAATCCACCCTCCGCAAGTTGCTGCCGATCCGGGTTGCTGCATTCAATCTAGAGAGGCGCACTCCACTCTTCGCAAGAGCGACGACTTCCAATTTACTTGCCCACATCTTGGAGACCCTTGATCAGGCTGCGTCGAGTGTCGCGACTTCCGGTGCGCTTGGCTCGCCCGGCAATCGGCTCGTTTACATAAGCGGTCATGACGGGGATCTCACTGGTATTGGTGGCTTGCTAGGCCTTCACTGGATCGCGGACGATGACCCAGACGATACGCCTCCTGATTCCCAAATAGTCTTCGAACTCTGGGAGCGTGCCGGTTCTAGCCGATACACGATCCGTATTCGCTACCGTGCACAAACGCTAGACCAACTACGCGATGCTTCTATGCTGAAATCCGATAACCCGCCAGCCGAAGTCTTGCTGACCCCTACAGGCTGCACCACGCCAACCGACTGTCCCTTCCGCCTATTCCGTAAGGCGGCTCTCAGTCGCCTTGACCCCAAATATGTCAGAGCTGCGCTAGCGCAGTCACAAGTCGCTCGGTGAGCAGATCGGTGTAGCGTTCGACGAGCAGCCACTCTGTGAAGAGTTCAAAATCTGTTCTGTCCACGACCAGGTATCCAGAAAAAGGCTGGAAGTTCCCGAATGGGTCTTCTCGGGCAAAAGCTTCGTTAAATTGCGTGCCGAAAGGGCTACAAAACTGCCCCTCGAATCCGATTTATCCTGAAGGAAACAAAGGCACTCCGGCACTCCGGACGCTCTGGTAATCGAGCGCCCTCAGCTTTCCGCGTTCCGCCAATTTTCAGAGCCGTCGGACCTTGACTCTTCGAAGATCGTTGTGGGACCTGCAACCTTTGCTCGAATAGGGGGGCAATGGCAAAGGTCTAGAGGGCAGAAGTCGTGGTGTCGCTGACAAAGAGTGCGGAACCCTTTGGGCGGGCGTTCCGGCTAATCCGCGAGGGGCTTAGGAAGCAAAGGACTCAAAGCGGGTCCTTTCTGAGGAAGTTTAGCAGTTCTTTATAGAGGTTGTTGTTGCGGTGATTGAAGCGAAATTCCGTCTCTTTAAGGTGGAGATAAAAGGTGCGTTTTGGTACGCCGCAGAACCTTGACAGGCGCCGTTTTGCCAGACTCCAGAAGCTCTCGATGCCGTTGATGTGGTTGAGTTGCTGGGCGAAGACATTCTCTCTGTGTTCTACCCTGAGGTGTTTGTCGTAGCCCAGATCGACGAGGCCATGGTAGCCTGCCCAGCCGTCGGTATGGATGATCGAACTGAGACTGGCTCGGCCACGAATCACCGCTTGCAGAGCGGCTTTGGAAGCATTCGGAACGATGGCGGTGTAGACCCTGTCGTCGCGTTTGAGCAGGCCGAAGACGATGGTCTTTCCTCCGGCACCGCGGCCGCATCTCCCGCGCACGCGCTGTGGTCCAAAGTACGATTCATCGGCTTCGAGAACGCCCTCCAACGGGGACTGGCGTTCGCACTCTGCGGCGATCTTGGCGCGCAACCGCAAGAAGATCGAGTTCACGGACCGAAGTGAAATCCCGGTCAGATGCGCCGTCTGCGTGGCCCTCAGATCCAGCGCAAAGCACCGCACCAGGTGCCGAAACTTCGCCTCACTTAACTTGGAAAATCGAAAGTAGCGGTTCGACTGCGCCATTGCTGCACTTTACCCCTATCAGGCAGTCCTTTGCTTCCTAAGCCCCTCCGCGATTGCCGAAGATGCGCATATCGACTAATCACTAGGGTACCGCTCAAGATTTCAGGATCTTCGACCACCATCTCCTCGGCGTCTGCGAGTCTGTGCAGTCGATCATCCACGCTCTTCCACAGATCGTCGAAACGGACGGTGAGAAAATGTTCTGCCACCACGAAGTCCTTCCACTGTATCCAGGTCGAGCGACGAACTGCCGCGTCACGAATGGTCTGCAGCCGAGCCGATGCCGTCAGCCAATCCGCCGTCTCGTAATAGAAGGCGATGAAGAGACAGGCGTCGGTGCGGAAGGTGCGCACGGGTGACGTGCTGTACCAATGGTCCGGCAGAATCCTACCGTCGATGACCCGATTGATCTGGGGCAGAGAGACGCCCGCTGCAACCGCAGCCTCCGTTGTCGTCAGGTTTTCCATGAGCTGATCCATTCGCCACCTTGGTCTTTACTGTAAATCTTCAGGAGTTCCTGAAGAGTTAATTCAGAACCGACGATCGCGGTTGTGTGTGTCGAAAAGCCAAGCTGGGTTGGTTCCCCGCAGACCAACCCATGCCCACTTCGGTATGCTGTGGCTTTGTGGCATTTTTGTGGCAAATACCGCCGTTTAGGCCGGTTTTGCCGGTTTTGCCGTCCAATATCCTATTTGCCGTCAATAACTTAGCTTTGGCACGGCACCTTCACACGGTGGAAGTCGTAGGTTCGAATCCTGCTGTGCCCACCATTCTCTCAAACCCGAAGCTCAATCCCGCCATTTGCTTGATCTCCCCAGGCTCGGTTTACCGGGCGTATCTTCCCCCCGTTGCAACCGTTACCATCCAACTCACCGACTTTTGCGATGTCACACAAACAACGGTCAAGGATCTCCCATGGAATTGCTAGGCAACCTTGCAATCGGCTGGTTCCTGGGATTCGTCTTCGGCGTCGGCTGCTCTCTCGTCGTTCTTTATGCCATCTATCAGGGCGGCTACCGTAAGGCAATCAGCGACTCACTTCTAAACCCGCCGCCCGAACGCTATCAGCAGCTTCACGGTAAGCTCAGACGCAAGCAGGAACCTTCCGACAACAAATAATCCGCTCACCCCTGCCAAATCTCGAAACAGCTATCCGCATTTGAGAAAATAAGAGAATGTTGATACCTTCGATCGACCTGATGGGCGGCAAAATCGTGCAACTCGTTCAGGGCAATACCCTCAAGCTCTCCTTCGACGACTTCGATTACTGGATCGAACGCTTTTCCGCTTACCCCATGGTGCAGCTCATCGACCTTGACGCTGCGCTGCGCCAGGGGAACAACCGCTCCCTCGTCGAAATGATCTGCCGCCGACTCCCCTGTCAGGTCGGCGGAGGACTCAAGACCCCCGTCGACGGCCGCACCCTCCTCGATGCTGGCGCAAAACGCGTCATCTACGGGTCCTCGCTCTTCGGCGCCGACGGCGTCAACAAGCCCTTCGCAGCCTCTCTTAAAAAGGAGCTCGGCGAAGACTCTCTCTGCTTCTCCGTCGACACAAAAAACGGACGCGTCGCTGTAAAGGGTTGGACAGACTCCGTCAACCTCACCCCCGAAGAGGCCATCACCTGGCTCGAAGACTACTGCTCAGCCTTCCTGTACACCCACATAGACACTGAAGGAACCATGCAAGGTTTCCCCATCGACGTCGCCGCCATCCTGCGCTCCACCACCGCCCGCCAGCTCATCGTCGCCGGAGGCATCAAAGAGCGCGCAGAAATCGACGCACTAGACGCCATGGGAGTCGATGCCGTCGCCGGCATGGCCGTCTACTCCGGAGCCATGCCAGCGTGAACCCCCTACAGCACGTCCTGACGTCGCTCCGCACTCCCGCGTCGGCGATGCTACCGGCAAACGCCTCTCACCGCGTGCTAACGTTAATGTAGTTATCCGCTTATGAAACCATAGGACACACCCTTGCGCAACGATCCAGCCAGCTCATGCGTCTGAGTCTATAGAGCCTCAGCATCGGCACACTACGAACCGACAGGGATGCAGGACCGACCCCACGCTGATAGTCTCTAGAGGGCGGATTTTATACAAGCCCGTGAGCTGCAGCTCACTAACAAGGAAGAGGAATGATGTTGGGTAAGCAAAAGAAGTGGGTGGGCGGCGTAGCACTGGCAATTGCCGCCACCGTTTGCGGCGGCATACACGCGCAAAACACAGCATCCGGATCGCAGGCTGCTGACCAGACCGTGCCAAATGCTCCGCAGCCGCACACCCTGCCGACGCTGAATTCGCTCACGCCGGTCGCTGCCGCATCGCAGAGCGTCACGCCAATGAACGCCTCCTCCACCGCGGGCGAAAACAGCAGCGCCTCCAGTCCGAACAGCCTTCCCTCCACTCCGGCAACCTCAGCGGCGGAGCAGCAGGAAGATCAAGGACCTCCACCGGCATCTACCGCTTCCGCAGCCAACCGGCTCTCCGTAAACGTCCAGTTCCACGAAATTCCGTTTACTGTAAAGGATGCCAAAGGACACATCGTCCCCGGCATTACTTGGCGAGACGTTCGCGTCTACGAGAACGGTCTTCGCCAGCAACTCAGGCTCTTTACCGCAGATCCTTTCCCCTTGGCCGTCGCTCTCGTCATCGACCAGAGCGTCACCCAGGACACCATGGAGAAGATCAACGACTCGCTAAGCGCACTCCAGGGAGCCTTCACCCCCTATGACGAGGTCGCTGTCTTCACCTACAACAACGGCGTCAGAAGGCAGACCGGCTTCACAGCCGCACAAAGCGCGCGTCTCGGTGCCGTCCTCGACCGCTCCAAAGGCACAGGCCGCGAGCCTCTCATGGGCGTCACCGGTCCTCTCTCCCACGGCTCCATCATCAACAACGAGCCCATCGACGGCGTCGCCGATCCCGGACACATCGCCGGCAGCATGCAGATCACCGTCCCGCGCGAATATCACACGCTCAACGACGCCATCCTCGCCGCAGCCCAGGAAGCCTCAACCACCGGCCCTGAACGCAGACGCATCGTCTACGTCATCTCCGACGGCAAGGAATACGGGAGCAAAGCCACTCAAAAAGAGGTCATCAAATACCTTCTTACCAACAACATCACCGTCTGGGCCACGCTCGTCGGAGACTCCACAATCCCCGGCATGGGCTTTGTCGATCGCATCCACCTGCCCATGACCATGCGCGACGACGCTCTTCCGAAATATACTGCGCAAACCGGCGGCCAGACCGATCCCGAGTTCCGCCCCAAGGGAATCGAGGAGAGTTTCGCTCGCATCACTGACGAGATACGTGCGCAGTACACCGTCGGCTATTACACCCACGAATCCCCCTTCAACGAATCCTTCCGGCGCACCGAAGTTCGCGTAATGCGACCCGGTCTCACGATCGACTGCAAGGAAGGCTACTATCCCTCCGCTGCAGATAACACGCAAGCACGACGTCCCGCTACTGCAACACCCTCCGCCACGCCATAACATGGCTCTTGCGATCCAAAACAACGCGCTGATCGCGCTCGCTGCCGCCGCCTCTTGGGGCGGCGGTGACTTTTCCGGCGGCATGGGCGTCAAAGCTGCTGGCGGCAAGGTCTCCGATGCCCTGCGCGTCATCATCATTGCCCACGCCCTCAGCCTCGCGGTCCTGCTCACAGTTCTTTGGACACAACACGCTCCCCTGCCCCAAGGAGCCTTACTCTTCTGGGGCCTCGCCGCAGGCGTCGCCGCCGCTCTCTCCGTCACTGCCTTCTACATCGCCCTCTCTCGCGGAGCCATGGGAGCATCCGCCGCCATCAGCGGCCTCCTCGCCGCCGCTATACCTGCCGTCGTCTCCAGCTTCATCGAAGGCGCCCCTTCGGCCATCCGCATCGGCGGCTTCATCACCGCAGCCATCGCAATCTGGCTGATTGCGGCCGGCCCCACGACCGAAATCTCCCACAATCCTCACCAGCGTGGAACCATGGCGCTCGCCATCGGCGCTGGCATCGGCTTCGGTCTCTACTTCGTCGCGCTCAAAATGGATAACCCCCTCGGCGTTCTCGAACCGATGGCGTTGGCGCGCTCCGGGAGCCTCGTAAGCTGCCTGCTTCTTCTGGCAATCCTCACCCTCATTTCCAGAAACTCACCACCGCCCCAAGCGCAAACGTCGCCAACTCAATCGCCGTTCCACCTCAATCGAACAGTACTCCTTTGGGTTGTCAGCGTGGCGCTCCTGGATACGGCGGGCAACATGTTCTTCGTCATGGCAACCAGAATGGGGCGTCTCGATATCGCCTCGGTTCTCGCTTCCCTATACCCCGCCGCAACCATCCTGCTCGCTGCCTGGGTCCTCCACGAGCGCCCCTCGCCGAGGCAATTCGCAGGCATGGCCATCGCTTTGGCCGCTGTTCTCATGATCACGCTCTAAAAGAAGCCACAGTCACCGAACGCGCTTACTTCGCCTGTGTCTCAGCCCGCTTTTTTACAATCTTCGCCGCCGTAGCAGGTGCTTCTTCCTTCAAGTTCAGCCCCTTCGGGTCAAACGTCGGCGCCGGATACTGCAGCTTCAAACGACGCATCACATCCACCAGAATCGTCGACACTGCAACATTGCGATACCACTTGTGATCCGACGGAATTACAAACCAGGGCGCATGCTTCTTGCTCGTGTGACTCAGAATATCTTCATACGCATTGATGTACTTCGGCCAGTACTGACGCTCGGCAAAGTCTGCTGGCGACAGCTTCCATCGCTTATCCGGCGTATCAATCCGCGACTGTAGCCGCTCCGTCTGTTCCTCGCGCGAGATGTGCAGGTAAAACTTAAGCACCACCACATTTTCGTCCGTCAACGACTGTTCCCACGCGTTGATGTCATCCATCCGCCGCCGCGCCGTCTTCGCGTCGATCAGCCCATGTACCCTCGTCGAAAGCACATCCTCATAGTGCGACCGGTTGAAGATTCCAATCATTCCCCTCGCCGGAACACGCTTCTGGCATCGCCATAGAAACTCGTGTCGCGCCTCCAGCGGCGTCGGCACCTTGAACGACGACACATCGCAGCCCTGCGGATTGATCCCGGAAAAAATATGTCGGATAGTGCCATCTTTCCCAGCCGTATCCATACCCTGTAGTACGATCAGCATCGCCTTCGCCTGCGACGCGTAAAACACCTCTTGCAACGCGTTCAGTTCCTCGCGATGCTTCACCATCAGCGTCTCTGCGATAGTTTTATCCGCAAAACCATCTTGATCGTGCGTCGACACGTGAGATAGCCGCACCTTCGTATGCGGCGGTACAAGATGCGCAGATTTCAGCTTCATCGACAGAGTGCCTCAAAGGAAAGCGGCGTCCGCAGCCAGCAATGCGTTGCTCTAAGACCAGCATTGGGCAACAGGTTATGCATTATGCAGCCGGCGGCTTAACCGCTTCATCAGGCTTCGGCGTCACCACATGCGCCGTATCCCCTGCCTTGGCGTCCGCCTTCGCGTCGCCCTTCACATCGTCATTGATGCCCTTCATACCCTCTTTAAAGCCGCGCAGACCCTCGCCCAGTCCCTTACCCAGTTCTGGCAGCTTCTTGCCGCCAAACAACAAAATAGCCAGCCCCGCCAAAATAATGAGGTGCCAAGGTTGAAATAGATCGCCCATAAAAATCTCCCTACTGCCGTCCAGCTACGCATGACCGCGACGCATCCATTGTCGCACGATCCACGCCGAATGTCCGGTCGCATAACTGTGCCAGCCACTAGAATACGCACGTAACGACGATTTGGATGCAAAACCCACTCTCGGAGCATCGCAGGTGCGCTCGCCGGTATATCCTTGGAGAGACGCTCCGCGATGGTGCGCACAAACAGACCACACCGCGCTGCTCGCTTGAGCCCGCCTACGAGGAAGATGCTGCAACCGATCAAGAAAACTTTAATCTCCGCCACCGCCGCAGTGACTTGTGCAACCAGATCACGTTTGACGGTCGCATTCGCCATCGTTCTGTGCGCTGCCTCCCTCGGCTCCGTCTCAGCCCACGGCCAGGATCAAGGCCAGTCCCCCACAACTCCGGACTCACAGTCCAGCAGCAACCAGACCAAACCAACCACGGCTGCACCCGGAACCGTTGCCTTATCGAAAGCTACTGCCGCCGCTCTGGCTCCGTACACCGGCCCGAAGTACGACAATCGCTGGGAAGTCTATGGCGGTCTCCTGTTCATGAACGGTCAGGCTGGTCAAAATACCCCTGTGCGCTTTAACATGGGCGGTGCTGAAGCCATGGGAACGTATTGGCTCAACCGTCGCTTCGGCGTCGCTGCGGACGGCCGTTTTGGTGCCGGAACAACTCCCGTCATCAGCCAGTTTTATAACCGCGTTGTAATCATGGACAGCACAGCCGCAGGTGGTATTCAGGTTCGCGGCCCCAAAGACCGCTACGTCGCTCTCGGCGTACATGCCTTCGCTGGCGGCATCTACGAAGACTCCACCTATGCGATCAATCATTATCCCGGTGGAAGCCCGGTCTCCGCATGTCCGACCCAGTCAGTCGGCCAGCAGGGAAATCT
Organism: Acidobacteriota bacterium; assembly: GCA_019351975.1. Classification (GTDB taxonomy): domain Bacteria; phylum Acidobacteriota; class Terriglobia; order Terriglobales; family Acidobacteriaceae; genus Granulicella. The sequence goes on along the minus strand of JABBOG010000031.1, from coordinate 26,869 downwards.
CGGTCTCTATTGTGACCACATCGCACCGTACGGCTTCCTTGGCACAAGCTTCGACTTCAACGAAAGCGCCAAAATCGCCGTGCGCCTTCAACCTGACTTGACCTTCGAGCACCTCGGAACAGGGACGCGCGAGTTCTTCTCCATCTCCATGGGCGTTGTCTACCGCATGGGCAAACGCAAATAGTACGAAACGTACTCGCCTAAGGCCACAGCGCATCATCGGCTGTGGCCTTTGTCAGCCTCCTCATCCCACGAGAAGTCGTCTCGCCAGCTCCAAATCCGCCTCTGTGTCGATATCCAGCGACAACGCCTCGTCCACAACACTCTCCGCACCTCGCAGCAAATCGCGCGCTCCCACTTCGCCTCGTAGCTTCAAAAGCTCCCCAAAGCTGGAGGCAGGAAAGTACGCAGGAACCCCCGTCTTTCCCGCATAAAATGAGCCTCTAACCCGCGCGACATCCCGGCACAATGCCCGCAGATGCTCCACCCGCAATCCCACCTGATCACACGTCATCAGCACCGCGCCCTCCGCACCTGACGCCCCCGCCCGATCCACACCACAGCGTATCGACGCCGCCAACCCTTCGTTCGCCTGCGCATTGGCCACCACCACGCAACCTCGTTCGCGGAGCCACGCCGCTTCCTCGGCATCTGCTGCGACCACCACGATCAACGGCTTCAACCCTGCTTCCGAAGCCACACGGACAGCTCGCTCCAGCAGTGTCTCGCCGCCAAGCACCACATACTGCTTAGGCCGTCCCAGTCGCCGTGACCCACCCGCAGCCAGCACCACCGCCGCTACGCTCACAGCGCACACTGCCCCTGCAAATAGCGCGCAGCCCCGCCCAACGCAACCTGCTCCTCCACCATCTCCGCCGTCATGCGCCTTGAAATCCCAAGCTTCCCCTCAATGCAAGCTTGCACCTCTGCAATCACCGCCAGCGCAATCGCCTCTGCGCCGTCGCCACCTAGATCCAGTCCAACCGGCGCAAACAATCCGCTGCAGGCCCGCTCCACGCTCCACCCCAGCCGCACCGCAACCTCACGCACCAACAGCGCACTGCGGTGTCTCGCACCCAGCAGCCCCAGATATCGCGGCGCACATGGCATCACCCCGGCAAGCCACATCCGGTCCTGCTCATAGCTGTGCGTCATCACAACCACCGCATCGTGCTCACTGATGGCAAGCATCTTCACAGAGTCAAAAGAATCCCCAACCATCACCCGTGCAGCCTCCGGAAACCTCTCCGTCCGCCCCCACTGCGGCCGCCCGTCCACAACCGTCGCGTTCCATCCCATCAGACCAGCCATCTTCACCATCGGCTGCGCATCATCCCCCGCACCAAACAAAATCAGTCGCTGCGGTGCATCCAGCCACTCGTCAAAGCTGGCATCCGAAGCAGCACGCTCGCCGAACAGCACCCTTCCGTGTTCATCCAAAACCGTCCGTTGCAAGCCAACGTCTCCATCCGGCAATCGCGTCACCACCCGCCGAGCCTCCCCCCGCAGACTCGCCTCCATCGCCTCCATCAATGCTTCGAACACCGCCGTACCCACAGGTTCGATCAGCAGGTCCACCGTTCCCCCGCACCCCAGACCATACGGAATCTCCGCCGTATCGTCGAACAACGTGGAATACCGCTCCACCACAGCACCCGATCGCGTCATCCACTGCGCCTTTCGCAACACCTCTGCCTCCAGGCACCCTCCCGAGATCGCTCCCGCATACGATCCGTCCGACCCCACCAGCAGCCGCGCTCCCGTGCGCCGATAGCTCGACCCCTCCACGCGCACCAGCGTCACCAGCGCTCTTGCTACCCCGCGCCGCCACATCTCCACAATCTTGCGCCGCTCGCGCATCATCCGGTTCGAACCCCTCTATAAATCCTAATCCTCATCTACGCCTTCTCGCTGAAGGTATGAATGCCGCACTCCAACTTTTTCCCACCCCACCGCCCGCTTCTCGCATCCGCTCCAGCCTCGGGAATCGCCGTACACGGCTCACATCCAATGCTCGTGTATCCACGATCGTAGAGCTCCAGCCTCGGTATCTCATGCGCACGCGCATACGTCTCCACACGCTCCCAGCCCCAGTCCGCCAGCACGCTCACCTTCTTCATCATCGTTCCCGAAGGCAGTCGATGGTCCTCAATCTTCTTCAGCCCCGCGCGTGTCGGCGACTGCTCCCGCCGCAACCCGGTAAACCACCACGTAAACGGTTCAAGCGAACGCATCAGCGGCTCGACCTTCCGTATCGCGCAGCATCTCCCCGGTTCCACCACATGCAGCAGTCCAAACGCACGCTCATGCTCCTCCAACGTCGTCACCGGCAACGCATTCACAAGATTCAACCCCCACTCCTCCACCATCCGGTCGCGATACGAAATCAGCTCCGCAAAGTGATATCCGGTCTCCAGGAAAATCACCGGAACCTGCGGCAAATGCTGGCGCAACATATGTAGCACCACCATATCCTCCATCTGGAAGCTGCTGGTCAAACAAATCTCCGCTCCCGAAGCCCCGCGCACAACCTCCGCAATAATCTCCATCGCCGATAGAGCCTCGGCGCCATCCGCAGTCAACTCCACTCCCGTCTCTCTCACCGTCCGCTCCTTCCACTCAAACCCTTCGCCCATGCCTCTACCTCATCCACCGCCGCAAAATAATTCCCTTCCGCAGCCTCCTTCACTCCGTCAATCGTCGATGCCATCAGCTCCGGCCGTGCCGAAACCGCAATTACATTCGCCAACCGCAGCGCTCGAACCACCGCGCCAAGCGCAGCCTCCTCAATCATCGGATCATCTACCACCACCGCCGCCAACCCCAGCGCTCGCAACCTCTCGCAAACCCTGTACACCTCGTTGCTTTGGCCGCGCAACCAGACAAAGCCTCCATGTCTTGCACCTTCAGCGGCGTCCTCCCGCGACACAGCCTCCACGATCATCGCCGCACCCACCGTCGCGTTTGTCACCGCATCGATCAGGATCACGGCTCCCATCTCTCGGTTCTCGGCATACGTATCGAAGAACAGCGGCAGGTTCGTCTCAAACTCCACCTCCGCAATCTCATTCATCTGCACTGCAACTGCATCGCGGTGCTGCGCGCTCTGGATATTCACGCCGTAGCAGATGCTGCGCACCGTCGCGCGCACCGTCCGTGTCGTATGCTTCGCCAGATACGTTCGCCCTTCCTGCAGCGGCTCCTCGTGCATCCACACCACCATCGCACGGAAGCCTGTGCTCGCGTGCGGCGCCGCTTGGTTCTCCTCCACCAGCATCTCGCCGCGGCTCAGGTCGATCTCATCCGCCAACTCCAGCGTCACACTGCTCGGAAAGCTCGCAGCCTGCAACTCGCCGTCATACGTAATGACTCGCTTCACCGCTGTCGTCCGACCACTCGGCAACGCCTTCACGCGCATCCCCGGCCGCACCTCGCCGCGCTCCACGCGTCCCGCAAATCCACGGAACGCCGCATCCGGCCGCACCACCAACTGCACCGGAAACCGCAGCGGCCCCGCTGCAGCCTCCGCCAGCGCCAGCGGCACCGTCTCCAGATACTCCAGCAGCGTCGGTCCGCGATACCAGCCCATCGCCTCGCTGCGCTCCACCACGTTGTCCCCCGCCAGCGCGCTCACCGGAATCACTGCAACGCTCTTCAGGTTCAAATGCTTCGCCAGCGCCATAAACTCCACAGCGATCTGCTCAAACATCGCCTCCCCATATCCCACCAGGTCCATCTTGTTCACCGCTGCAACCACATGCGGAATCCGCAACAGGCTCGCGATATACGTGTGCCTCCGCGACTGCGGCAGCAACTCGCCCGCACGCTGAAACGCCTTCGCATCGATCAGCACAATCGCCACATCCGCCGTCGACGCTCCCGTAGCCATATTGCGCGTGTACTGCTCATGCCCCGGCGTATCCGCAATAATGAACTTGCGTTTCGCTGTCGAAAAGTAGCGGTACGCCACATCGATCGTGATCCCCTGCTCCCGCTCCGCCTTCAGACCGTCCGTCAGCAGCGATAAATCAATAGCTCCGCCTGACCGGTTCACGCGGCTCGCGCGTATCGTCGCAAGCTGGTCTTCATACACGCTCTTCGTATCATGCAGCAGCCGCCCAATCAGCGTGCTCTTCCCGTCATCGACACTGCCCGCCGTCGTAAACCGCAGCATCTCCTGCTCCAGATGATCATCCAGAAACGCCCGAAAACTTCTCTCCCGCGCAACATCCCATACCGCAGCACTCGCACTCATTAGAAATATCCCTCCCGCTTCTTCAGCTCCATCGAGCCTTCTTCGTCGTGATCGATCGCTCGTCCCTCGCGTTCACTGCGCCGGAACCCAATCAACTCTTCAATAATCTGCGGCAGCGTCTCCGCCTCGCTCTGGATCGCTCCCGTGCACGGCGCGCATCCCAGCGAACGCATCCTCACCTTCATCATCCTTGGCGCTTCACCCGGCAGCAGTCGCGTCCCCTCATGCACCAGCGTGATCGTCCCGCCCCGCACGACCACCAGCCGCTCTTCGGCAAAGTACAACGGCACAATCGGTATCTGCTCCGCATACAGGTACAGCCAGATATCCAGCTCCGTCCAATTCGACAGCGGAAACACACGTATGCTCTCCCCCTTGCGCAGGCGCGCGTTGTACAAACTCCACAACTCCGGCCGCTGGTTCTTCGGGTCCCACTGCCCCGCCGCATCCCGAAAGCTATACACCCGCTCCTTCGCCCGGCTCTTCTCCTCATCCCTTCGCGCGCCCCCGAACGCTGCATCGAACCCACCCTCCTCCAGCCCATCCAGCAAACTGCGCGTCTTCAACGCTCCACAGCAGTTCTGCGTCCCCAGCTTCCACGGGCTCGCGCCATCTGCAATCGCTTCTTCGTTGCGATGCACAATCAGGTCCGCCCCAATCTCCTTCACATACGCATCCCGGAACGCGATCATCTCCGGAAACTTGTAGCTCGTATCCACATGCAGCAGCGGAAACGGAATCTTGCCCGGATAAAACGCCTTCTGCGCCAGCCGCAGCATCACGCTCGAATCCTTGCCAATCGAGTACAGCATCACCGGCCGCGCAAACTCCGCCACCGCCTCCCGCAGAATATAAAGACTCTCCGCCTCTAATGCCTGCAAATGATTCAGCCGCTGCCCACTCAGCCTCGCTATGTTCCCTCCGGCTATGCCTTCTACCACCATCGAATGTCTCCTTGAGGCCCCTCAGTGCCAGTAACCGCCCTGTTAATGCCCGACGAATACACATCGGGTACTATCAAGGAATCGGAAAGTTTTAGTTTTGAAGTTTGTTTGCGAACAAGATGGGATTCTTGCGCACTCTCTTAACGAATTCCAAGTTGTCTTTGACAACGCGCAATACGTAAGCTAGAGATTTTCATGTTACGAGCTTATCCGTATTCCGCAAAACCAGCAAGCCAGTACCTTCGCAACCGATCTTCATCCCGGGCCACGCATCACCCCAACGCAATCGCATCACCCGCTGGACGAACCTCAGCTATAGCCCTCTGGAGGAATCACCTGAATGCCACGCCTGACTCGATTGGCTCGCCTCTTCATCGTTCTGCTCGCCGCGACCGCCGCATCGCTCTGCGCGGCCCAGGCAGTCAAAGGCGGCACGACCCATGTTGACTCGCGCGTCGATATCTACGGTGGCTACGGTTACTTCCATCCGTTCAACAGCGGTATCGATGGCTATCAGTACCAGAGCGTCAGCAATCCCAACGCTACCGCCAGCGTCTCCGTCTACTTCAACCGCTTCTTCGGCGTTCAGATGGAAGGTGGCTACTTCTCCGGCACCACCGAACACACGAAATACGTCCCCGCATGCACCGGCGAAACCTGCAGCCAGCTCATCTATACCGCCGAAGCCGGCCCCATCTTCCGCTTTCCGCTCGGCCCCTTCATCCCGTTCGTCCATGCTCTCGGTGGCGGCGAACGCACCAACGGTCCCGCCGCACAGTCCCTCATGTGGGGCTGGGGCGTCACCGGCGGCGTCGGCGTTGACTACGTCCTTCCCTTCTTCAACTACCGCTTCGCCGTCCGCCCCATCCAGGCCGATTACCAATACTCGCAGGTCGTCTACGGCCCCCTGCTTCTACCCGCCGGCACCCAGGGCGGCTTCGGTGAGATCGACAATCTGAAGCTCTCCGCAGGCTTCGTCGCCCGCTTCGGCAACGTCGAGCCGCCTTACCCCGTCATGCTCGGTTGCGGCGCTCAACCTCCCAGCGTCTACCCCGGTGACCCCGTTCACATCACCTCCAACGCGCTCTACCTCAACCCCCGCAAAAAGCCCGTCTACTCCTGGGCCGCCACCGGAGGCAAGGTTCTCGCATCCGGCCCCGAAGCCACCATCGACACTACCGGCCTCGCCCCTGGCCACTACACCCTCACCGGTCACGTGCAGGAGGGTCCCAAAGCACGCCAGCAGGCCTCCTGCTCCGCCCCCTTCACCGTCAACGCCTTCGAGCCCCCCACCCTCACCTGCAGCGCCAACCCCAGCACCGCCGTCTCCGGCACCGACATCGCCATCAACACCGTCGGAAGCAGCCCCCAAAACCGGCCCCTCACGTACTCCTACACCACCACTGCCGGCGTCATCACCAGCTCAGGCCCCACCGCCATCCTCTCCACCGCCGGTCTCAGCCCCAGCACCGTTACCGTCACCTGCAGCGTCGTCGACGATCTCGGCCAGGCCGCCAAAGCCACAACCGAAGCCATCATCTCCGCTCCCGTAGCCCCCGTCATCGCTCAGACCCAGCAACTCTGCAGCCTCAGCTTCAATCGCGACCTCCGCCGCCCTGCGCGCGTCGACAACGAAGCCAAAGGCTGCCTCGACGACATCGCCCTCACCCTCAATCAGCGCTCCGACGCCAACCTCGTCATCGTCGGAAACATGAGCTCCAAAGAAACCTCCGACGCCGCTGCCGAGCGCGCCCTCAACGCCCGCCAATACCTAACCGAAGAAAAGGGCATCGACCCATCCCGCATCCAACTCCGCATCGGCGAACCCGTCGGCAAGACCGTCACCAACACCCTTGTCCCCGCAGGCGCAACCTTCAACGACCTGCACACCCACACCTTCGACGAGAAGACCATCATCCGCCACGGCCAGGCCTACGGCAGACCCGGCGGCAACAACCGCTCTACCGGACCCCAGCACTCAACCCCGCGGCCATCCTACAGGACCGGATCAAAATCCGTACTGAGCGGTGCGTCCAATCCCCCTGCTGCCTCATCTCCGTCCACAGCCCACCCCACCAAACCCAGACCCGGCACGCCTGCTCCCACTGCACCCAACCCAGGCTCACCCAAAAACTAAGCCTCACGCAACCCACAACCCAGCAGATTCTCACAGCATCACTCCGCCGCGTCCAACTTCTGCTAAAATCACAAAGTTGGCTATCGAGTTGTGCCGCTCAAGTTCTTTCCCGGAGCAGCCCGTTCTCCCGATGCAGCCCAACCACTTCTAATCCATTCGTCGGGGCGTAGCGCAGTCTGGTAGCGCACCTGGTTCGGGACCAGGGGGTCGGAGGTTCGAATCCTCTCGCCCCGACCATCTTCTCCATACCCTGTGGAACTCTCGGCCTACGCCAGTAGGTACTTCAGCAGCGCCATCCGAATATAAAGTCCATTCTTCGCCTGCCTGAAGTAAGCCGCCCGAGCATCCCCGTCCACGTCCGGCGAAATCTCGTTCACCCGCGGCAGCGCGTGCATGATAATCGCCTCTGGTTTCAGCCTGTTCGCCAATGCCGCATCCACCACATACGCGTCCTTCACGGCCTCATACTCCTCGCGCGACGCAAACCTCTCACCCTGCACCCGCGTAATGTACGCTACATCCGCCTTCTCGATGGCCCCCTCCATCCTCTCGCCCTCGTGAAACGCCACGCCCTTGGCCATCAGATACTCGCGATACCGCAGCGGCAGACGCAGCTGCCACGGCGAAATCAAATCAACCGTCACTCCCGGATACAAGCACAGCAACGGCAGCAGCGAATGGATCGTCCTCCCGTTCAGCAAATCCCCCACCAGCGCAACCCGGAGCCCGCTCAGCCGCCCCAGTTCCTTCTTGATCGTGTACACATCCGCCAGCGCCTGCGTCGGATGCTCCCCCACGCCGTCCCCCGCATTGATAATCGGCACCGGCGAACTCCTCGCCGCAGCCTCAGCCGTTCCCTGCTCGTAGTGCCGAATCGCAATCGCATCCGCATACCCGCTCACCACGCGAATCGTATCGCTGATCGTCTCGCCCTTCGTTGCTGACGAGTTCGCACGCGCATTCTCCGCCGTCAGCACGCCGCCGCCAAGCTTCTGCATCGCCGCCTCAAACGAAAACCTCGTCCGCGTACTCGGCTCATAAAACAGCGTCGCCAGAATCCGCCCCCGCAGCGGATCCGTCAGCGCCCGAAAAAGATCGTCGCGCTCCATCTGGTTCGCCGATTCAAACAGCCACAGCAAAAACTCCGGATCGTCAAACTGCCGCGCGCTCACTACATGCTTTAGCTTTTCCATAGCCTCGTTCCCTGATCCGCTCCATACACCTTGCCACGCAACACCGTGTACGTCACACGCCCCGGCAGCGTATACCCCTCAAACGGCGACCATCCGCACTTCGTCTTCATCGCCTCCCGCCGCACCACCATCGGCGTCTTCGGGTCAAGTATCGTCAGCGACCCTGCATACCCCGCCTCCACCACACCAAACCCTTTGCCCATCCCCTCCGGCAGAAACTCCCGCACAAACGCCCCCGGGTTATACGCACACACCCGCGCGATATCCATCGCTGTAAACCCATGCTCGGCCATCAGCCACGTCGCAAACGCACCATACGTATCCAGATGCGGCACACCGCTCACACCTTCCATCTTCTCTTCCATCGTATGCGGTGCGTGGTCCGTCGCCACATAATCCACCAGCCCCGTCTTTAGCGCCTCAATCAGCGCCAGCCGGTCCTCCCGCCCGCGCAGCGGAGGATTCATCTGCAGCCACAACCGATTCTCCTCCCTCAGCATCGAGTCATCGAAGAACAGATGATGCGGCGTAGCCTCCGCCGTCACCCGCACTCCCCGCGCCTTCGCCGCTGCAATCTTCTTCAGCCCGTCGCCCGTCGAATAGTGGCACAGCTTCCCCACCAGCTCATACTTCTCAATCAACTTCAGCGCAAACTCCGTCGCCGTGATCTCCGCCCGCGCCGGACGCCGCTGCTCATGCGTCGCCGCGCCCTTGCTCTCGCGCAGAATCTCCGGGTCCTCGCAATGAAAGCTCACATTCTTTCCGCGATACTTCGCAATCGCGCGCTCCAACTCCTCCTGCGACGAAAAGAACAGGTCACCCACCGACGGCCCCATGAACGCCTTATACGGCACATGCCGCTCCAACGGCGACGTCTCCGGCCCAATCCCCGCATACAGCGTCACATGCACCGCCGACGCCTCCGTCAACCGCTCCTTCGCCGCATACCGCGCATCGTCCACAGGAGCCACAGGGTTATTCGGCATGTCCGCCACATGCGTCACGCCGCCATGGATCGACGCCGCCGACACCGTCCGAAAATCCTCCTTATACACCTGCGACTGGCTCACATCATCCCGCGCGTGGATATGAATATCCCCAAACCCCGCAAAGATGATCTGCCCAGCCAAATCGAGGTCGCTCCTGCCCGTCCTTGGCCCCACATGCTCAATCAATCCCGTCTCGGTATTGATCTCCACAGCCCCCTCAAACTCGCGATCATGGTTCGCGATCCGTCCCTCAAGACGCAGCATGCACAACCTCCTTCGCCGCACGAATCTCATCCCGCAACGCACGCGCCACAGCCCCAGGATCATCGCTGAACACGATCCCACGCGAGCTGCTGATCAACAACCCTAACCCGCGCGCGTCCATCCCTGCCGCCACCACCGCCGCCGCATCGCCGCCCTGCGCTCCCACACCCGGCACCAGAAACGGCATCTCCGGCGCAATCGCCCGAATCCTCCGCATCTCCTCCGGATACGTCGCGCCCACCACCAGCATGCAATTCCCCGCCGCATTCCATTCCGTACTCACTCGCGCCGCCACCATCTCCCACAGCGGCCTTCCGCCCACCTCAAGATCCTGAAACTCACCAGCCCCCGGATTCGACGTCCGGCACAGCACAATACATGCCTTATCGCGCCGCTCCAAAAACGGTGCCAGCGCCTCTCGCCCAAGGTACGGATGCAGCGTCACCGCATCGAACCCCATCGCATCAAAGATCGCCGTCGCATACCCCCGGTTTGTGTTCCCGATGTCCCCGCGCTTCGCATCACAGATCGTCACAATCTCCGGGTGCGCGCCGCGCAGATATTCCATCGTCAACTCAAGCTCCCGCAGACCCACCACACCCCTCGCCTCAAAGAACGCCATATTCGGCTTATACGCCGCAGCATATCCATGCGTCTGCTCGATCACCCACCGGTTGAACGCAAAAACCGGAAACTCATCCTCGAAAAACCGTGCAGGAATACGCTCCACCTCAGGGTCCAGACCCACGCACACCAGCGATCCGATACCCTGCGCCCTCCGCTCGAACTTCTGCAATATCGCTGTCATCGCTCTACTCGAACCCCTGCCGCTTTCCCCACGCACGCGGTTCAGCCAGCCAGTCGCGTACGACCGAAGCCCCCCGTTCATCGATCATGCCGCGCTCCGCCGCGCTCTCCAGCACCGCCTCAAACGTCGTCGTCGCATGCAGTCGAACGCCCTTGCGCTCAAACAACGCCACCGCCTCCGGAAAGTCATAGCTGATGATCGCCAGGCAGTCGCTCACCTCCGCGCCCTCAGCCCGCAGCGCCTCAATCGCCGCCATACTGCTTCCACCCGTCGTCACCAAATCCTCGACGAGCACCACACGCTTGCCCGTCACATCTCCACCCTCAACCCGCTTCTTCGTGCCATGCTCCTTCGGCTCCTTGCGAATGAACACCGAAGGCTTCCGCATCGAAAACCCCAGCGCCGCACTATGCGGAATTCCCGCCGCCTCCACGCCTCCCACGACATCTACCGCAATCCCGCGATCCTCAATCAGCGCCTCAAACCCCGCAATCACCTTCCCCCACGCCTCCGGCCAGAACGGAAACCGCCGGTTGTCGCAGTACACCGGCGACTTAATCCCCGATTTGAACGTGATCGGCGCATCCGGCCGGAAACCGACCCCACCGATCTCCAACAGCGCCGCTGCAATTTCCCTGCTTCGCTCCTCATAGCTCATGCGCCTGCTCCTTGATCTCCTGCGCCAGCCGCGCATTCCACATCGCCGATGTCGCCGACATCACCGCATCCGCGCCGGCCCTCCGATACTCATCAAACGCCCCCGCATCTCCCACCCCGCCCACGCCCACAATCGCAAACTTCAGCCCAAGCTCCCCTCGCAGCCGCGCCAGCCGCGACGTCATCGCAACGCCGGCCCACTTCACCGCACTGCCGCAAACACCGCTCCGCAGTCGCCCCTCTCCGGGCAGCGCCTGGTTCCCCTTCGCATCGCGAATCTCCGCCGAGATCGTATTGATCGCCGAAATTCCATCTACCGCCCCGCCCACCTCGCGCAAAAACTCCCGCAGCCGGTCGTCGTCCTCGTAGTACGCCATCTTGATCACCAGCGGCACATCCCCAATCTCATCCTTGATCCCCTCCACCACCTGCCGCGATCGGTTCTTATCAAAACACAGCAGGTTCGCCGTCCCCTCATTCGGACAGCTCAGGTTCACCTCCATCACATTCACCCCGGTCTCCTTCACCAGCCGCGCCCCCAGCACAAAATCTGCCACATACGCAGCCGCGCTCCCGTTCTCCTCCAGCGTCCCTTGGAAGCTCCCCACCACCACCTGGCCAGGCCCCGCATACGCCGCTGCCTCCGCCATGTCCCGCTGCCAGAACTCCGGATCGAACGACGGCACGCCAAACGAGTTCGTAATCGACAGCGGCTCCGAGTAATCCTCATTCGCCACCAGCGTCCTTCCGGTCGCCAGGTCCCCGTCCACCTTCACCGCCAGCACATTCGGCCATGGATGACACGCATACTTCCGCGTCCGCACCGTCTTATACACAGGAAGATCGAATCCCATGTCCAGCGCAGCCCTCACATACTTACCGTTGATCAGCGGCCCCGCTGGCACGCCAAACGGCGTTCGAACAGGCTGCCCCAAAAACCTGTGCCGCGGTACATTGCTATCGAAATTGCGAGTAGCTTCGGCAAACTCACCGAACGGGCCGCGCTCAAAGTTCTCCAGGTACGACCTTGCCGGGTCGTAAAACGGCACTGAGGACATTCGCCAGACCACCTAACAGCTCAAGTATATCGCACACATTCCTCACCCTTTCCGCGCCCAAAGTACCGCAGCGCCATTCCAACCCGCTATAGTACATTTGGCGGATACGTCTCACTCGCTGAGGCTCTATCATGGCTCTGGAGAAAAATCCTTTGTCCCCCATCACGCTTTCACCCCCAACCACCGACGCTTCAGCCACCCTCCACTGCGTCGCTCCAGCCCGCGTCAACCTCCTCGGCGAACACACCGACTACACCGGCGGCTTCGTCCTCCCCATGGCCATCTCCTTCGCCACCCAGGCCGCCATCTCCCCGCGCAGCGACGCCCACTACAGCTTCACCAGCGAGCTCCTCAACCAGACCCTCACCATCGACCTCGACGACCGCTCCACCGCACGCGGTGAGTGGAGCGACTACCCCGTCGGCGTCCTCCGCCAGCTCCAGCAGCACGGCATCCATCCCCCCCCCTTTGACCTCCACCTCACCGGCAACGTCCCCTTCGCCGCCGGCGTCAGCTCCTCCGCCTCCGTCGAAGTCGCCAGCGCCATGGCCATGCTCGCCATCGCCCGCACCCGGCTCTCCATCGAAGAGATCTCCCTCCTCTGCCAGCGCGCCGAAAACGAGTTCGTCGACTCCCCCTGCGGCATCATGGACCAGTTCGTCATCACCGCCGCCAAAGCCGGCCACGCTCTCCTCCTCGACACCCGCTCCCTCACCTACGAGCACCTTCCCATGAACAAAGGCGCTCTCGCCGACACCCAGATCGTCGTCTGCAACTCCATGGTCAAGCACTCCGTAGCCACCGGCGAGTACGGCATGCGCCGCCGCGAGTCCGAAGAAGGCCAGGCCATCCTCGTCGCCAGGTTTGGCGTCCGCGATCTCGGCGAAACCACCCTCGACCAGCTCTACCTCGCCCAGTCCGAGATGTCCGATGCCGCCTTCCGCCGCTGCCGCCACATCATCTCCGACAACGCCCGCGTCCACCAGGCCAAACACGCCATGTTCAACGGCGACCCCCTCGCCTTCGGCAAGCTCATGCTCTCTGGCCACGCCAGCGAGCGCGACGACTTCGAATGCAGCTGCGAAGAGATCGACTTCCTCGTCGACACCGCCGCACAACTCCCCGGCTGCTTCGGCGCACGCCTCACCGGCGGCGGCTTCGGCGGCAGCACCGTCAACCTCGTCCAGCGCTCTCAGGCCGAAGCCTTCTCCACCGCCCTCAAAGCCTCCTACCAGGAACGCTTCAACATCGCCGCCGACGTCTACATCTGCGACGCCGTCGATGGTGCATGGCGCCGCAACATCCCCGCCGCGGAGGACCTCGCCTGATGGAAGCCACCTTCCTCGAATCCCCGCACCGCCGCTGGAACCCGCTCAAGCGCGAGTGGGTCGTCGTCTCCCCGCATCGCACGCAGCGCCCCTGGCAAGGCCAGACCGAAGACACCGCAGCACCTCCATCCGTCGCCTACGACCCCGCCTGCTACCTCTGCCCCGGAAACACCCGCGCAGGCGGCCACCACACCCCCGCCTACACCGGCACCTACGTCTTCGAAAACGACTTCGCCGCCCTCAAACCCGATGTCCTCAACGCCGCCCTGGATGTCGATAACGCCGGCCTGCTGCGCGCTGAAACCGAGCGCGGCCTCTGCCGTGTCCTCTGCTTCGACCCCCGCCACGACCTCACCCTCGCCACCATGGATCTCCCCGCCATCCGCCGCGTCGTCGAGATGTGGGCCGAACAAGCCGCCGAACTCGGCTCCCGCCCCGAAATCCAATACGTGCAGATCTTCGAAAACCGCGGTGCCATGATGGGCGCCAGCAACCCCCATCCCCACGGCCAGATCTGGGCCACCGAGCACATCCCCAACGAGCCCGCCCTCGAACTCGCCGCCCAGCTCGACTATCGCACCACCCACAACCAGCAACTCCTCTCCTCCTATCTCGAGCTCGAACGCACCCAGCGCGATCGCATCGTCGCTGAAAACGACACCTGGGTCGCACTCGTACCCTTCTGGGCCGTCTGGCCCTTCGAACTCCTCGTCCTTCCCATACAAAACGTGTCTCGCATCGAAGCCCTCACCGCATCCCAGCGCGACGGCCTCGCCGCCATCCTCAAGCACGTCACCGCCGCCTACAACCGCGTCTTCGACACACCCTTCCCCTATTCCATGGGTCTCCACCCCGCACCCTGCGACGGCCAGCCCCACCCCGAGTGGCTCCTGCACCTACACTTCTATCCGCCCCTCTTACGCTCCGCCACCGTCCGCAAATTCATGGTCGGCTTCGAGCTCCTAGGCTCACCCCAGCGCGATATCACCCCGGAATCCGCCGCCGCAACCCTGCGCGCTGCCCTCAACAAGACCTCTCAGGAGACCCAATGAACATCCTCGTCACCGGCGGTGCCGGCTACGTCGGCGGAACCGTCGCCACCAAGCTCATGCAGGCCGGTCACACCGTCACCGTCCTCGACAACCTCTGCCACAGCAAGCGCCACGAGGTCCCCGAAGGCGCAAACTTCGTCGAAGCCGACATCGCCGACCGCCCTCGCGTCGAATCCCTCCTCCGCGAGCTCAAGCCCGACGGCGTCCTCCACTTTGCCGCCCTCATCGAAGCCGGCGAGTCCATGCAGAAGCCCGAAATCTACTTCCGCAACAACACCGCATCCACCCTCGCGCTCCTCGAATCCATGCTCGCCACCGGCACCAACAAGCTCGTGTTCTCCTCCACCGCCGCAGTCTACGGCGAGCCAAAATCCACCCCGATCCTCGAAACCGCCGACCTCGCCCCCACCAACGCCTACGGCGAATCCAAGCTTCTCGTCGAGCACATCCTCCGCTGGTTCAACCGCATCCACGGCCTCCGTTACGCCTCCCTGCGCTACTTCAACGTCGCTGGCGCGCTCCCCAATCGCGGCGAGGCTCACGAACCCGAGACCCACATCATCCCCCTCGTCCTCGACGTCGCCCTCGGCCGCCGCGAAAAAATCTTCATCTTCGGCGACGACTACGACACCCCCGACGGCACCTGCATCCGCGACTACATCCACGTCGTTGACCTAGCCGACGCCCACATCCTCGCCCTCAACGCCCTCGCGCAACACGACCGCATGATCTACAACCTCGGCAACGGCACCGGCTTCTCCGTCAAGGAGCTCATCGCAGCCGCCCGCCGCGTCACCGGCCATCCCATCCCCGTCGAGATCAAGCCACGCCGCGACGGCGACCCCGCGCGCCTCGTCGCCAGCTCCGAACTCGCCAAGGCCAATCTCGGCTGGACCCCCAACCACCCCAACCTCGACGACATCCTCGCCAGCGCCTGGACCTGGCACCAGCAGCGCTACAAGCTCTAAGGTGCTTTCAGCACCGTGTGCCCATGTCTCGCCTTTGAGACATGGGCTGCTTCACCACCACGCCAACAACCTACGGCTGCGCAATCCGGATCACATCGCCTTCACCACGCAGTTCATACGCCATGCCCTCCGCCGGCAGCACCACAATGCTTCCAGGCTTCAGCGGCATCACGCCCGCGGCGCTCTCCACCGACGTCCCCTCCCCCAGTGCAAACAGCATCTGCATCCTGCGCTCCATCCCCAGCGCCACACCCTCCTCCACAGCCGCAAACCGGTCCACCACAAAGTACTCCGAACGCACTAGCCGCGTAAATCGATCCATTACCGTAGGCGCAATCAAACCCGCCTTCGTATCCATCCGCGACACCGCCAGCCCCGCATCCACATGCAACTCCCTCGGCCTCCCATAGTCATACAGCCGATACGTAATGTCGCTATACTCTTGCGTCTCCAGCATCACCACTCCAGGCCCGATCGCATGCACCGTTCCTGCATCCACAAACACCATATCTCCTGTCTTCACCGGCACATAGCGGAGTTTTTCTTCCAGCGTCCCGTCCGCGATCGCCGCCCGAATCTCCTCCTCCGAGATCGCCTCCCTGTAGCCCAGCGCGATCACCGCACCCGGTTCAGCCGATAGCACATACCAGCACTCAGTCTTCCCGCGCGGCTCTCCCAGCAGCTGTGCCTGCGCATCATTCGGATGCACCTGCACCGACAGCTTCTCCTTCGGAAACAGCGTCTTGATCAGCAGCGGAAACTGCGCCGCCTCACCGCCCGCAAACGCCTCCGGAAACATCTTCGTAAGCTCCGCCAGCGATTCGCCCGCGAACCTGCCACCCTCAGCCACGCAGCTCTCCGCCGTCAGCCAAGCCTCGCCCACAGGTTTGCCCGCCGCCGGCTGCGGATACCAATCCGGCAGACTTTCCACGCCCCAAATCCGCTCCGAAAAAATCGGCCGCAGCAATACCGGCCCGATAACCCCTCCACCCTGACTCAACGCATCCATTGACATCCACATGCCTCCTGTATCTTCCGCCGAAACAGCGTCCGTCTCAGCAATCCATCCACCAACACCCGTAGCCTACTATGCCCCCGCATTATTCCAAACCCCCATCCAGAATCCCGCAAAACAAATTACTCTTTAACTCGCGAACCTTTTTCACCGCTCGATCTCTGAACCACACAGAAGGAGTTCCTCCTTGGCAGTTCCCATTCGCAACATAAGTTCCCCCGGCTACGCCGAAGACCCCCAGGGCAAAACCGATACCCGCGCCATGACGGTCGCCACAGCGCTCTTCTTCATGGTCGGTTTCCTCACCTGTCTCAACGACATCATCATCCCGCACCTCAAGAGCATCTTCGCCCTCAACTACGCCGAAGTCCTCACCGTTCAGACCGCCTTCTTCACCTCCTACTTCGTCTTCAGCTATCCCGGTGGCGCTCTCGTCGATAGATTCGGCTACAAAAAGACCATGGTCTTCGGCCTCATCATCATGGCCGTCGGCGCGGCTGGCTTCATACCCGCCGCCAACCTCGCGCTCTTCCCTGTCTTTCTCGCCGCCCTCATCATCCTCGCCGCCGGAATGACCGTCGTTCAGGTTGCCGTCAATCCCTACGTCACCGTCATCGGCCCTCCCCGCACCGCGTCCAGCCGCCTCAACCTCGCGCAGGCCTTCAACTCCGTCGGAACCTTCATCGCGCCCTTCTTCGGTGCCGTCCTCATCCTTCGCAACGCCGTCCCTGTCATCTCGCAACGGCACCTCATCATCATGTCGGTGCAGCAGCAGCAGATCTACCGCTCTCTACAGGCGTCTACCGTCCGCCTTCCCTATATCGGCATCGCGCTCATGCTCCTCATCCTCGCCATCGCGCTCGCCGTCATCAAACTCAAGCCGCAAACCGGCCAGACCGATCTCACCCAGGACTTCCGCCCCGGCGCCTTCGCCGAAGCCCTCTCAAGGCCCGACAGCATCTGGCGTCACCCCTGGCTCATCGCCGGTGCCGTCGGCATCTTCGCCTACGTCGGTGCCGAAGTCTCCATCGGAAGCCTCCTCGTCAACTACATGGGTCTTCCCCAGATCGGCGGCCTCACCGAATCCGTCGCCGCCAAGTTCCTCATGGTCTACTGGGGCGGTGCCATGATCGGCCGCTTCATCGGCTCCGCCGTTCTTCAACGCGTTCGCACCGCACCCATTCTCGGCGGAGCTGCCATCGCAGCCTTCCTTCTCGTCGTCATCTCGATCCTCACCCAGGGGCACCTCGCCATGTACGCCATGCTCTTCGTCGGCCTCTGCAACTCCATCATGTTCCCGTCTATCTTTACCCTCGGCATCCAGGACCTTGGTCCGCTCACCAGCAAAGGCTCCAGCCTCATGATCGCTGCCGTCGTCGGTGGCGCTCTCATCCCGCTTGGCACCGGAGCTCTCGCCGATCACATCGGTCTTCACCCCTCATTCATTGTCCCGGCCATCTGCTACGTCTACATCACCGCCTTCGGTCTTACATCCATCCGCCGCCCTCCCGCCGCCAATCCTTTGCTCGCGGCTGAATCCTTCTAGCCTTCCATCTGCAGCGGTGGCGCCTCACGGTGCCACCGTAAGCTCCACCGCTGCGAACCCCTTCGTTCCCGTCGACGCAGCAATCGCCACCGTCTGCGCCACGCCAGCAACCACCCCCGGCTGCACCGTCACCAGCCCATTTCCATCCGATACCGCCGTGCTCTGCGACGTCGCCAGCACCGGTGCAGCCGCGCACGGCCCAGCCGTCGCGCAAACACCCTCCCACGCATACGCCGTCTGATACACGTTCACCGTTGCCCCGGGCAGCGCATGTCCCGCACCATCGGTCACCAGCAGAACCACCGGAACCAGCGCCGGTCCACCCAGCACAACATGCTGTGCCGCACCGCTCTCCACCCCAATCGTCCACTGCGTCGCTGCCACCCCATACACCGTCCAGCTCGCACACACGCTCGTCCACACGCACCCCGTCACCACATTGGTCGATCCGCTTGCAATCGCCCCAACCCAGGCGCTCACCGCCTCCGTCCCATTCGTAGCCGTCACGCCCGCCGGCGGTGTCAGCGTAAATCCTGCCGCAGCCGTCGACCATGTCACCGGAACCCCCGCCGCCGCCGCGCCGTCCTGCGTCGCCGTGAGTCCCAGGCTCCAGTTCCCGGCCGCTCCCGCCGCCAGATACTGCGCCGCTGCTCCAATCGTCACCGCCTGCACCGGGTTTGCATCCGCAATCGTCGCATGCACCGACGATCCACTGCTCACCGCCGTTCCTGTCACCGTCACCGCTCCCGCTGCAACACCCATCAACGGCGTCTGCGCCATCCCCGTCCCGTCTGTCGTTACAACGCAGCCAGTGCCACTCCCGCAGTTGGTCGCCACCGCCGCTCCACCGCCGCTCCCCGTCACCGAAAAGCTCACGCTCGTCCCTGCCACAGGCGTCGCACCATCCGGCGCATAGACCCGCACCGCAAACGGCGTCGCCGCCACAGATCCCGTCTCCAGCGCCACCGGTGCCGAAACCAGCGCAATCACATTCCCCGTCTGCTGCCCATACGTCAGCGCCGTCGACATATCCGTCACCGCCCCCGTATTCGGGTCATACACCAGCACATCCACAGCCGAATTCAGCGCCGCTCCCGCCGTCGTCATCGACGGTACCGTCGCCACAATCTGCGTTGGCGTCACGCTCACAACCGTCGCCTGCACGCTGTCATTGATCCAAACCTCATTGCCCGCCGAGAACCCCGTCCCCGTGATCGAAATCTGTCCTCCATTCCCTCCCAGCGTCGTCGGTGCCAGACTCGCCGCATAAAAGATCCTCGCCGCATACGTAAAGTCCGGTCTTCCTCCTCCAAACTGATCCGCAATCGCAATCCGCACCGACGACGCGCTCGCCGCCGCCGGTACCTGCAACTGCGTCATCCCCAGAGAAAACGAGTTGAACGCCGCCGTCTGACTCGCCACCGTCGGCAACACACCCGCCGGATCGCTCATATTCCATACCCCGATCACAGGTTGCAGCTTCTGCACCGACGCTCCTCCCGTCTCATTCAGCGCCGTAATCTCAATCGTCCAGCTCGTATTCGCGTGAATGTTCGTCGTTCGCCACGCCGTATAGTTCGCCGCGCACAGAAGCTCATTCCAAAACCCCGTAGAGCTCGAACCCCACGGATTCGTCTCCGTTCCGTCCGGATACATGCACCAGTTCCACGCCGCGTTCTGCTGCTGCATCGTGAAGTTGATCGCACCTCCCGGATTCAACGTATAGGCGTTGGACCAGTTCGGACTGCCCGACATCGTCACCACCGGCCTCTGGTACGGTCCCACCGCATAGTCGCCCACATACAGCGGATTGATCGCCTCGGTCCCAAAGTACACATTCGCGCCACCCGTTCCTACAGGGAGAAACGGCATACTCCACGCACCTTCATCCGCAGCCATATCCGCTCCGGCGTTCTCGCTCGCCGGCTCGGCACCCATCACCGGGTTGCCGCCATTCTGCTGAAACGAAGCTCCCGTCGTACTCGACACCACTGGATACGGCTCATACCCCGGCTCCGATCCCAGCAGCCACCGCGTCGCCGTCACATTCGTGATCTCCATCCCCTGCCGCGTCGTAAACTGCACCGTCCCCGAAGCCGAAGCCGTATTCGCCGCACTCTTCGTCTTTCCAGACGTGGAACTCGTCACCGGATACAGGGCCGTCAACGCCGCCACGTCATCCGGCCGCAGCGTGAACGGGTTCTGCATACATGTATACGTATAGGTGTTGCAATACACGTCAATCGGGTGCATCAACGGCCACACCGACATCTGCGCCGACGTCACCGTCGCCACTCCGGTAAAAACGTTGTCGTTCAACTGCGACCAGGCCAGACCCAGAACCCTTCCAAACGTTCGCATCAGCTGGTACTGCATCTGCGACATCTGCGCCGCGTTCGATCCCACACACAGCCCATTGAGCACAATCACCGCATGCTGAATCGTTCCCGCCGATCCAAACGAATCCACACTCTCCGTCACACCATTGTCCCTGCACTCCAGTGGTTCGCTCGCCCCACTCCCCAGCAGCAGGTCCGTAATACTTCCATCCGTGTCATAGATCACCGCAATCTGGATCGACTGATAGTTTGCCGCCTCCACATCGCTCGGAAACACTACCTCCGTTCCATTGAAGTACGCATTCGCGCCGCTCACATGCTCTGCAAGTTCTCCACCCTGCGCCAGCGTCACATTCGCCGTCGGCAAGTTCCACACTCCCGCCGCCGCAGCCACCATCGCATCCGATTGCGCATGGCTTATCCCCGAGCTCAACTGTCCCGGATCGGTAAAGTACATCGGCGTATTCGTGTACCACGCCATCGGTACGCCTGCCTGCGCATATCCGCTCGTCCCCGTGATAAACCGTGGACCACCCGCCCACGCTGTCGTCGTCAGCACAGCACACAACGCCAGCATCCACACCACGCCCAAACCCCGCCTAGCGCTCATCATTGATCTGCTCCTCTACCGGCACATGTCCCATCCCGCCCCGTACGCCCCCTTGCCCTTGACCCTCCGTCACCGCAACCGGCCTCGGGCTCGGCTTCGCTCCACCCGGCATCGGATACATCACCGGCTCCGTCGTCTTCACCTGCCAGTGCACCACCACCCTGCTCGCATCCGCGAGCGTCATCGCTCCCGTCGCTGCCCCCACCAGCGGCGCTCCCACGGCCCGCTGCACTCTCGTAGCCACCCACCGCAGGTCCACCATCGCACCCGCCTTCCCACCCGTCTGCACCAGCGGAACGACCCCCATCATCCCATCCACCGTCGAGCTCAACCCCGAAACTCCCGCCGCATGCAGAAAGAACATCGCGCTCTGCCCCACCCTGTACCGCTGCTGCGCTCCCGTCCACCGCCCCGCCCACTCACGCGCCACATACGTGCCTGCGCTCACACCCAGCAACGGCTGCTGCACCTTGAAGTCAATCTCCACAACGCCGCCCTCAGGCACAACGCGCGTCACGCTCCCAACAAACACCACCCCAGCCCGCGACGCCATACTCCGCAGCGCATCCGTAACACTCGTCGCCGGTGCCGCCACATCCGCCTGCTGCCCACTCGCGTCGCCCGCAGCCACAGCGAGCACCAGCACAACGCCGCACATCCATTCGCGTACACGCATTCTGTTTCACCCTTTGCAACGTATTTCGTCACAAACGGCCAAAACATGAGCCTGCCCGCTCCCCCACCCAATCTAAATCTCTGGATAAAAGTCGAAAAATGCATCGAGACTATGCCGCAGCTGCGCCTCAATGCTCTCCCTGCTTCCCTCCAGAATATGCATCGTCACCTGCGCCTCATGCCCGTTCTTCAACATGATCGGAGCTGCCTGCACCGCCTCAACTTCATCCGCGGGCAACAGCCTCATCCCATACACCAACACCAAGTCAGCCATGCCTCCATCCTACCAACCCGCCTTCATCCACACGCCTACTCCCGTTGCATCCTTTTCCAAGCATTACAATCAAAACTGCATGCCTGATCAAAACGAGATTCGCGACACCGTCATCCTGGGCTCCGGCTGCGCCGGCCTCACCGCCGCCATCTACGCCGCCCGCTCCAACCTCAAGCCTCTCGTCCTCGAAGGCCACGAGCCCGGCGGTCAGCTCTCCATCACCACCCTCGTCGAAAACTTCCCCGGCTGGCCCGAGGGCGTCCAGGGTCCCGAACTCATCGAGAACATGAAGAAGCAGGCCACCCGCTTCGGTGCCGAGCTCCGCATGGCCCACCTCACCTGCGTCGATCTCACCAAGTCTCCCTTCGAGCTCACCCTCGGCAAAGACACCGTCCTCACCCGCTCCCTCATCATCGCCTCCGGTGCGTCCGCACGCTGGCTCGGCCTCCCCTCCGAGCAGGCCCTCATCGGCTTCGGCGTCAGCTCCTGCGCCACCTGCGACGGCTTCTTCGCCTCCGGCAAAGAGATCGCCGTCATCGGCGGCGGCGACTCCGCCATGGAAGAAGCTCTCTTCCTCACCCGCTTCGCCACCAAAGTCACCCTCATCAACCGCTCCGAAAGCTTCCGCGCCTCCCGCATCATGCTCGAACGCGCCCAGACCCATCCCCAGATCGAGTTCCTCCACAACACCATCGTCGAGGAGTGCCTCGGCGTCGAAGAAAAAGATCTCAAAGGACTCAAGCTGCTCAATCGCAAGACCGGCGAGCGCTCCACCCTCCCCGTCTCCTTCATGTTCCTCGGCATCGGCCACGAGCCCAACGCCACCATGTTCAAAGGCCAGCTCGACCTCGACAACGACGGCTACGTCAAGACCGAAGACAACGTCTTCGTCTCCATCCTCGGTGAACGCATCCACGGAGTCTTCGCCTGCGGAGACGTCCAGGACCGCCGCTATCGTCAAGCCATCACCGCCGCCGGTACCGGCTGCATGGCCGCTCTCGAAGTCGAAAAATACCTCGAAGAACTCGGTCGCTGAAGACTTTTCCCTCCAGCACCTCTGCTGTTCGACCTCGCGCCCGGGGATCCCTGCCAGCGGGCATTTCCCCCCGTTGCATGGCAGGTACATCTCCGCGGCTTTCCACGCCAAATCGTCGCTCTTCACGAAACTTTATTCCCGTTTTGCGCTCTAACCTAGTACATGCCCCTGAGCGATCGACTCCCTCAGCTGTGGCCTCTTCACGATCTCTAGCTCAACGATCCTCAGGACGGTGCGTTTGCGTTTTACCCTAGCTGTGCTCTCTCTATGTCTGGCCCTGCCTTCACTCGCCCAATCGGCCAGCCTTCCGGACGCGCCCGAGCCTTCCCCAACCTTGCTCGTCGCCTCTTCCTCTCCCGAAGCCGCACCGTACTCGTCCTCCATCTCCCTCTACACCGATCCCAAAGGCTTCTCCTTCGATCCCTCCGCCGATCAGTCCTCTACCGACGCACAGGCCTCAACCTCTCCCAACACAAGCCGTCATCACAAAGCGCCCCGCGCCACTCCCCTCGACGCCCAGGGAAATCCCATCCCGCTCGATCGCCAGCAGCCCGACCGCATCCTCGGCTTCATTCCCAACTTTCGCTCCGTCTCCGTCGGCGCCAACGCACCTCCGCCCAACTGGAAGAACAACGCCGTCATCGCCACCCACCAGGCCCTCGACTACTCATCTTTCTTCTTCCTCGGACTCACCTCCATCACCGCCGAAGGCTTCGACGAACATCCTCTCCTCGGCAAGGGTCCCGCCGGCTTCTACGCCTACAGCTGGCGCGGCTTCATCGACAAAACCGACGGCACCTTCCTCTCCGCATTTCTCCTGCCCAGCCTGCTTCACGAAGACACCCGCTACTATCCCCTCGGCGACGGACACTCCATTCCAAAACGCATCCTCTACGTCATCGACCGTCAGGCCATCGCCCGCAACTACGCCGGCAATCCCACCTTCAACTTCGCCAGCCTCGGGGGCAAAGCGATTACCCAGTACGTATCGCAGTACTACTACCCCTACGGCAGCTCCAGCTTCGACGTCCTCACCGAGAAATTCGGCTACTCCGTCATGCGTGACGTAGGCTTCTCCGCCATCCGCGAGTTCTACCCCGATGTCGCCGCCCACTACGTCCGCAAACACCACGAAAAGCTCGCCCGCGAGGCCGCACGCGACGCCCACTCCACCGGTACCCCACCTCCCGCAAAGCCGTAACGCACACCTTCCCTTCCCAAAACAGGTTCTCATCCTTCGCCGAAGGCCGAGGACCTGCTTTTTTGCTCGCACAACCATCCAGCCTGATCGCAGCTACATCCCCTCACCAGCTCAACCGCAGCAGTCCCACCGACTCCCCCGGCAGCTGCGTCTTCACCACCACCTTCCCCTCCGCCACGTCCACCCACTCCGGCGAACGCATCAGCTCCAGCCCACCTGCCTGCTTCAGCTGCGCCACCTGCGCCGCGCTCGGGCTCTGCGGCGATCCCATCGCCATCCACACCGCATACGCATTGCTATGCGTCCCATCGATCCGATACTGCTCCAGCAGCGCCCGACGCACCGTTCCCGGCACACCCTTCACCGCCACCGTCACCTCCGCGGCTTCATCCTCCCCAACCGTGTCGTGATAGTTCCACAGCAGCACCGCCGCCTCACTCGCCCCACGCGTCGCCATCGCCGCCACATCCGGCCTCCCACGCACGCCCGTGCTCAGCATCGTCGCCATCGGAACCTCGCCCGTACTCGTCGTCGCCGCCCGCGTCCCGCCCATCATCCCAAACATCCGAAACACATTCAGCACCGGCTTATCGATCCCATTCGTCGACAGCGACCGGAACCCCTCAAAATAGTCCTTCCCCTCAAACTCAAACGACCAGCTCAACATCCCCACCAGGTTCACCCCCCGTGCATCCGCCAGGTCGAACAGCCGCTTATACACCGCCGCCGTATACGTCGGATACAGCGTCCCGTTCCGGTAACGATTCGCCGGGTTATTCTTCGACGAGCACGCCGCGCATCCCTCCGGATCAGCCTCGCTCAAAATGATCGGCGTCTTCCGAAACTTCGGCATCCCCGCAATCAACGCAAACCCGCGGTCCACATCCATCAGCTCCCGGTCGATCCCCATCGTCACGCCGCCATCCTTGAACGTCGGCTGCCCCTTCGCATGAAACGTGATAAAGTCCAGCGGCACAATCCCGCCCGTCGCTGCACTCTTTCCCGTCGCCACGTGCTCTAAAAACGTCTGTAGATACCCATAAGCCTTCGCATCCCTCGGACTCGTCGTCGCCGGGCCGCCCACACGCGCCCCCGGCAGCGCCGCCCGCACACCCGCCACGGCATAGTCATACAGCTTCAGATACGCATCCTCCGTCCCATGAAAATACGCTATATTCGGCTCATTCCACACCTCGAAATACCACCGCAGCACCTCTTCGCGCCCATACCGCTCCACCAGGTGCGCCGTCACCACCCGCACCAGTTCCTCCCACTTCGCATAATCCTTCGGCGGGTTTTGCGACGCACCCGCCAGCGTATCCTTCGGATACAGCACCTCATACGGCTGGTCCGGCTTCCCCGGCAGCTTCGCCGCCAGGTCCTTCGGCATAAATCCCAGCTCCACCACCGGCCTTACCCCCGCCGCCTTGTACGCGTCGAAGATCCCATCCAGCAGCCGAAAGTCATACACCGGCTTCCCCGTCGCATCCTCGCTGTACACATTCGTCGAGCTCCACTTCAGCTGCGGCACACCATCACCCGACGTCAACAGATGATGCGCCCGGATGTACACCGGCACCGGGCTCAAATCATGCAGCTCTCCCAACAGCGCCCGCCCCTGCACCGTCGTCGAATAGTTTCCTTCGTCATACCCGAACCACCGGTACAGCGGCACAGCCGCACCCTCCGCCTTTCCCAGATCCACATCGATCGTCACCGTGTCCACCGCTCTCTGCGTCTGCGCCATCCCAGCCGCCGCCCCACCCAGCCCCAGCATCGCCATCCACAACACGCCGCTCTTCATGCCCGAAAACCTCGCATCACCCTTCTACCTCAAACCACCCCGAACAAGCCAGCCTCCCCTCTCCGCTCAATCAGCGCTTGCATCTTCCATCGTGCCGATATACCATAGGGGGGTATGCCACTCCATGGCACACATCTCATCTCACTGGAGCACCTCATGTCGAACGCACCTACAACGGAACCTCCGAGTCCTCGGATGCCCCTCCTGCGCTGCGTTCGCGGGTGCCGGTAGCCTCCTTCCTCTCATCGCCCCTGGGTTGTAAAAAAACCAGCGCGATAGCACCACCCGAAGGCGTCACCCCACTCCCGCGCGCAGTGTCCGCCCAGACACCCCGCGACGGGATCACCACGCCTTCCAGCGTCTCCCCATCGCCTCCACTCACTTGCCCATGCAAGGAGGCCGCCATGTCCCTCAACCTGACCACGCACCTCGCCGTCCGCCGCCCCACGCTCGTCCGCGTCTGGCGCACCACCGGCCAGCCCGGCTCCCCGCTCACCAGCGTCTGGATGCCCGCACTCGTCCCAAACACACGCACCGCGCCACAGCAAGGAGGTCCACGCCTGTGACCACCCTCCATCCTCAACTCGCCCCTGAAGTCACGCACAAAACCTACGTCCGCCGCCCCTGGCAGCGCACCCTCCTCAGCTTCCTCGTCGCCTTTGGCCCCGGCCTCATCGTCATGGAAGCCGACAACGACGCCGGTGCCGTCTCCACCT
>JABBOG010000030.1 GCA_019351975.1 Acidobacteriota bacterium | reverse complement strand
GGCAAAGGCAAAGGCAAAAGCAAAAGCAACGGCAAAAGCAAAGGCAAGAAGCGGGTCCTCCGCCTGCGGCGAAGGATGACAACGTGGTGTGGGGTGGACGGGAGGGGTGGACGGGAGGGGTGGGATGGGAGGGGTCGGATGGACGGGTTAAAGTCCGTCCACTTCAGAGGTGGGGAGAGAGGAGTGGCGAAGGTGGGGTTGGGGGTTAGACGTTGAGGCCGATGAGGCGCATGAGGGCGATGCCGTTGCTCTTCATGGCTGCGCCTTCGCGGAGGGTGAAGTCGAAGTGCATCTGGTTGTCGAGGATCTGGTCCTGGAAGTGCATGTTTTTGAGGGTGTGGGGAGGGAGGCCGTCGATGTCGGCGAGGGCGAGGTCGTGGGTGGTGACGATGCCGATGGCGCCGAGGTCGATGAGGGTGCGGAGGACGCCCTGCGCGCCGATGAGGCGGTCTTTGGAGTTGGTGCCCTGGAGGAGTTCGTCGAGGAGGAAGAGGACGCCGTCGCTGCTGGAGGTTTTGGCGAGGGTGCAGATGCGGTGGAGGCGGTCGATTTCGGCGTAGAAGCGGGAGTGGCCTTCGTGGAGGGAGTCGTTGACGAGGATGCTGGCGGCGATGTGGAGAGGGGTGAGGGTGAAGGACTGGGCGCGGACGGTGGCTCCGGCCATAGCGAGGACGGCGTTGACGCCGAGGGTGCGCATGAGGGTGCTTTTGCCGGACATGTTGGAGCCGCTGATGAGGAGGAGGCGGGTGTCGGGCTGGGTTTGGTCGGGCGGGGATTGGTGGGGGCCAAGCTGGAGGGAGTTGCGGACGCATTTGGCGGCGGCGATGAGGGGATGGCCGAGGGCGATTGCGTTGAGGCGGGTGGGGCCGTTGAGGAGTTCGGGGAAGGGGTCGGAGGGGTGTTCGTAGCTGTAGGTGGCGAGGGAGAGGAGGGCTTCGGCCTCGGCGACGGCGGAGAGCCAGAGGGGGACGGCGGCGCCGTGGCGGCGACGCCAGCGCTGGACGGCGAAGGCGACCTGCACGGAGACCATAAAGGGCAGGTCGATGAATTTGACGATCATGTTGTCGAGGGAGTCGCGGAACTGGCCGAGGGTGGCGAGTTTGGCGATGGCGGTGGAGGCGGGGGTGGAGTGGGAGGTGAGGCGCTGCTGGATGTCGATAAGCAGCGGTGCGGTGAAGGTTTCGGGTTCGAGCTGGGCGATGAGGGCGGAGAGGAGATGGAGGTTTTTGAGGGCGGTGTCGGTGTGGAGAAGGACGGAATCGATGTGGGACTTGAAGGGTTTGCGGAGGGTGGCTTCGAGGATGATGATGGCGAAGAGGGCGAGGAGGGCGGAGTTGCCGAAGCCGGAGAGCCAGGCGAGGGTGGAGGCGACGGCGGCGAGGGCGAGGAGGGCGGCGAGCCAGGGGAGCCAGTGCTGCTGGAGGGTGTCGGGAGCGAGGGCCCAGGAGCGGAGGTCGTCGGCGTGGACGCCGAGTGTGGTGGCGTCGCCGGCGACGGACATGCGCTCGCGGAGGTCGATGCGGTGGCGGAGGTCGGCGATGGCGGCTTGGCGGGCGAGGATGGTGGGGGTGGGAGCGGGTGCGAGGAGCCAGGCGAGGAGGGTGTCCTGGCCCATGCGGGTGCGGGC
The DNA here is from genome assembly GCA_019351975.1 of Acidobacteriota bacterium. GTDB lineage: Bacteria > Acidobacteriota > Terriglobia > Terriglobales > Acidobacteriaceae > Granulicella. The sequence goes on along the minus strand of JABBOG010000030.1, from coordinate 44,918 downwards.
GGTGCAGAGGAGTTCGAAGAGGCCGCCGGTGCCGGTGATGTCGAGGTCGGAGGCGTAGAGGCTGGATTGGAGCTGGGCGGCGGTGGCGGCGGAGAGGGTGGTGAGGTCGCGGGGGTTGAGGCCGTACCAGCGGTCTTCGATGCGCGCGAGGCCGTCGCGATAGACCTGTGCGGAGCGGCGTGCGGTGCTGAGGCGGCGAAGGATGCGGGCGTGGAGGATGCCGGCGGCGAGGAAGAGAAGGATGGGGATGGCGATGAGGGAGCGGGGTGCGTCGCGCTGGAAGATGGTGAACCAGGCGGTGATGAGGAAGAGCAGGGCGAGGAAGAGGCGGACGTAGCCGACCCAGAGGTGGGTGGCTTTGAGCTGGGACTCCTGCTGCTCGTGGTGCTGGAGGCGACGGAGGTAGACGTCGGCTGGCGGCGTGGAGAAAGGATCGGCCATGTGTTCATTATGCGGCGTGGGGGGCGAGGAAGATATGCATCGTTCTGCGAGAGAGCTTGCATCGCGATGAGAACAGGACGCGTCTCAAGGAGTATGGAGAACACGATGAGCTACGCGGGCAAGGGACAGGGAGTATCGCAAAAGGGCAAGGTTTGGATGATCACGGGAGCGTCGTCGGGATTTGGGAAGCTGATGGCGGAGTATCTGTGTTCGCTGGGTGCGACGGTGGTGGCGACGGCGCGGCAGGTGGACAAGCTGGAGCCTTTGATGATGCGGTATCCGGGGAATGCGGTGATTCTGGAGCTGGATGTGACGAAGCCGGACAATGTGCGCGGCGCGGTGGCGGATGCGATGTCGCGTGCGGGGCATGTGGATGTGCTGGTGAATAACGCGGGATATGGGGTTACGGGAGCGATCGAGGAGGTGGCGGAGGAAGAGTATCTGCCGATGTTCAAGACGAACCTGATGGGGCTGATCGATCTGACGAAGGAGATGCTGCCGCATTTTCGGGAACGGAGGTCGGGGAATATTGTGAATCTGTCGTCGGTGGGTGGGCTGATCGGGTCGGCGGGGTGGGGATTTTATAACACGACGAAGTTTGCTGTGGAGGGGTTCTCGGAGGCGCTGGCGGCGGAGATGGAGCCGCTGGGCGTGCATGTGACGGTGGTGGAGCCGGGGCCGTTTCGGACGGACTTTCTGGGGCGGTCCGGGGTGGAGTCGGAGTGCCAGATTATGGATTACAGGGAGACGGCGGGGAAGGCGCGGGAGTACTTCAAGACGCAGTCGGGCAAGCAGGCGGGCGATCCGCAGCGTGCGGTGGAGGCGATTGTGGAGGCGGTGAGTATGGAACATCCGCCGCGGAATCTGGTGCTGGGGAGGATTGCGCTGACGAGGTACAGGGCGAAGCTGCAGGAGCGGCTGGCGGAGCTGGACCGGTGGGAGGAGCTTACGGTGGGGGCGGATTTCCCTGAAGGAGCTTGAAGGAGCGAAGGGCCTGGCGGGGATGAAACTTCACGAAGTGTTGAAGATGGACGCTGGGCATTGACAGCGATTGGGATTAGTCTATAAACGGTGCATTTTTGCGCAAAGGACAGAGATATGGAACTGGGATTGATCGGGCTTGGGAAGATGGGCGGCAACATGGCGGAGCGTTTGCGTCGTGCAGGCCATAAGGTTGTCGGCTTCGATTTCTCGGCCGATGCGGTAAAGAAGCTAAGTGATGCGGGATCGGTCGGCGTGAACTCGCTGGAAGATCTGGTGAAGAACCTGCAGGCGCCGCGAGCGATCTGGATCATGGTTCCGGCGGGCGATCCGGTGGACCAGACGATTGCGAAGCTGAAGCCGCTGATGCAGAAGGGCGATATTTTTATCGACGGCGGCAACTCGAACTACAAGGACTCGCAGCGGCGGCATGATGCGCTGAAGGAAGAGGGCTTTGCGTTTGTGGATGTAGGGACGTCGGGCGGGATCTGGGGCATCACCGAAGGCTACTCGATGATGATTGGCGGCGATGAGGACGTGGTGGAGCATCTGCGGCCGATCTTCGAGACGCTGGCTCCGAGCAAGGACACGGGCTGGGGACGGACGGGCCCGAGCGGTGCGGGACACTTCGTGAAGATGGTCCATAACGGGATCGAGTATGGGTTGATGCAGGCGTACTCGGAGGGCTTCTCGATCATGCGTGCGAAGGAGTCGCTGCAGCTGGACCTGACGCAGATTGCGAACATCTGGAGGTATGGGTCGGTGGTGCGGTCGTGGCTGCTGGACCTGACGGCGGATGCGCTGAAGAAGAATCCGACGCTGGAGGGGTTGGAGCCGTATGTGCCGGACTCGGGTGAAGGCCGGTGGACGGTGACGGAGGCGATTGACCTGAATGTGTCGGCACCGGTGATTACGGAGTCGCTGATTCGACGGATTCGATCGCGCGAGGATGATAATTTCACGGACCGGATGCTGTCGGTGATGCGGAACGAGTTTGGCGGGCATGCGGTGAAGAAGAGCTAAACGGCGAGTTTCTGCGCGAGCCGCGTCACTGAATGTGAGCGGCTCGCATGGTTTGGGAAGTGCAATGAAACGTGGAAGCGTAAGGAGCGGTAGATGGCGAATGCAGTGAAGCAGACGGTGGTTCATGCGGGGTCGGAGCATGGCAAGAAGCAGGAGAGAGTGCCTGATCCGTGTATTGTGGTGATCTTTGGAGCGTCGGGCGATTTGACGAAGCGGAAGCTGCTGCCTGCGCTGTATCACCTGGAGCAGGAGGGGTTGCTGCCGGCGTCGTTTGCGGTGGTGGGCGTGGCGCGGCGGGACATCTCGGCGACGTTTGCGGCGGATATGGAAGATGGCATTCTCAAGGGCGGCGGTGTGGAGGCGGACGATCCGAAGCTGAAGAAGTTCATGGACCATGTGAAGTATTTCACGACGAACTTCGATGACGATGCGGGGTTCGAGAAGCTGAAGGCTTTTCTGGCGAACATCGACAACATGCTGGGAACGAAAGGAAACCGGCTGTTCTACCTGGCGGTGGCACCGGAGTACTTTGCGGACATTACGGACCGGCTGGGCAAGCATGAGATGACGACTCCGGTGGACGCTGAACAGTGGATGCATGTGATTATCGAGAAGCCGTTCGGGACGGACCTGGAGTCGGCGCGCAAGCTGAATGACGATATCAATCGCGTGCTGAAAGAGGACCAGATCTTCCGGATCGACCATTATCTGGGCAAGGAGACGGTGCAGAATATTCTTGTTTTCCGGTTTGGGAATGGGATCTTTGAGCCGATCTGGAACCGGAACTATATTGACCATGTGGAGATCACGGCTGCGGAGAGCATTGGCATAGAGGGCCGCGGGCCGTTCTATGAGAGCGCCGGAGCGTTGCGGGATGTGCTGCAGAACCATGTGATGGAGGTGCTGAGCTTTGTGGCGATGGAACCGCCAGACAGCTTTGAATCGGACGCAGTGCGGACGGAGAAGCTGAAGGTCTGGCGCGCGATCGATCCGATCCAGGTGGAGGACACGGTGCGCGGGCAGTATGGCCCGGGGCGCGTGGATGGCGAGAAGGTGATTGGATATCGCGAGGAAGACCGCGTGAATCCGGAGTCGAATACAGAGACGTTTGTGGCGATGAAGCTGTCGATCGAGAACTGGCGATGGGCGGGGGTGCCGATCTATCTGCGGGCTGGAAAGCGGCTGGCGAAGCGCGTGACGGAGGTAACGGTGGTGTTCAAGCAGCCACCGCTGCGGATGTTCAATGCGAATGAGACGGCCAGCCAGGTGCAGCCGAATGTGCTGAAGATGCGGATCCAGCCGGACGAGGGAATCTCGTTGATGTTTGGAGCGAAGGTGCCGGGGCCGACGACGAATGTGATGCCGGTGGAGATGCACTTCAGCTATGCGGAGAGCTTTGGGAAGAGCTCTGCGAACGGGTATGAGCGGCTGCTGCTGGATGCGATGCTGGGCGATGGAACGCTGTTTGCGCACCGTGATGGTGTGGAGGCGACGTGGGCGTTGATGACGCCGATTCTCGACCAGTGGGCGAAGCGTCCACCGACGGACTTCCCGAACTATGAGGCGGGATGCTGGGGACCGGCGGCGGCGGATGCGCTGCTGAAGCGGGACCGGCGGAAGTGGTTCAAGCTGTAACGAGAGCGGATGGCAGGACGGCGGCGGCTGAGGTTTCGGTCGCTGCCGTTTTGTGCCGGAGTGGATGTGAAGAAGAGGGGGCGGAATGGCGCGAGCGGTGACGGTGACGTATGAGATTTGGCCTGATGCGGAGGCGATGGCGCGGGCTTCTGCGAAGTTGTTTGCAGCGAAGGTAGAGCAGGCGGCGGCGAAGCGGGGTGTGGCGCGGGTGGCGATCTCGGGTGGATCGACGCCGAAGCGGACGTTCAGCCTGCTGGCTGATCCAGCGGGGCCGTATGCGGCGACGGTGCCGTGGGACAAGCTGCAGTTGTTCTGGGTGGATGAGCGGTGCGTGGGGCCGGATGATCCGGAGTCGAACTACGGCGTGGCGCGGGAGTTGCTGCTGAGCAAGGTGGGGATACCGGCGGCGAATGTGTTTCGGATGGAGGGCGAGCTGGATCCGGAAGAGGCGGCGAGCAGGTACGAGAGCACGCTGCGGAATGTGATGAAGCTGGAGGGTGCAGAGTCGCCGGCGTTCGATCTGGTGACGCTGGGGATGGGGCCGGATGGACATACGGCGTCGCTGTTTCCGCAGACAGAGGGGCTGCATGAGATGGGGCGGCTGGTGATTGCGAACCATGTGCCGCAGAAGGATGTGTGGCGGATTTCGCTGACGTGGCCGGTGATTAACCAGGCAGCGGAGGTGGTGTTCGAGGTGGAGGGCGCGGGCAAGACGGATGTTCTGGCGGAGGTGCTGACGGGGCCGCGAGAGCCGGAGCGGCTGCCGTCGCAACTGATACGGCCTGCGAGTGGTAAGCTTCTCTTCTTGCTGGATGAGGCTGCGGCGGCGAAGCTGCCGACGGCGAGTGAGGTGTCGGCGGGCGCGGGACGTCGCGTTGGCGTGCTGGAGATCTAAAGGCAGGGATTAGGGATTAGGGATTTCAGGTTGGAGCGGGAATGATTCTGGCAGGCGATGTAGGTGGGACGAAGGTGCATCTGGCGCTGTATAACTTTGCGGCGGGGCGATTGGTGCAGGTGCGCGAGCATAAGTTTCCGGCGCATGAGTACAAGGTGCTGGACGATGTGGTGAAGGCATTTCTGGCGCAGTCTACTGAGAAGAAAGAGGAGATTGTGGCGGCGTGTTTTGGGTGCCCGGGGCCGGTGCGGGATGGTCGGCTGAAGCTAACGAACCTGCCGTGGACGCTGGATGTGCGGGAGCTGAAGGGGTCGCTGGGGATCGAGCATATTTTTCTGATCAACGACCTGGAGGCGAACGGGTATGGCATTCCGGAGCTGGCGGCGGAGAAGATTTTTACGCTGCAAGAGGGGGATGCGGGAGCGGAGGGGAACCGGGGGCTGGTGTCGGCGGGAACGGGGTTGGGCGAGGCGCTGCTGATCTGGGATGCGAAGACGGGCAAGCATACACCGTATCCGTCGGAGGGTGGGCACTGCGACTTTGCGGCGCGGGAGGAGCGGGAGATTGCGCTGCTGCAATATTTGCGGAGGACGCTGAAGGGGCGGGTGAGCTTTGAGCGTGTGGTGTCGGGCATCGGGATCAAGAATGTGTATGCGTTTTTGCGCGACGACCAGAAGATGGAAGAGCCGCAGTGGTTGCGGGAGCGCATGGCCGCAGAGGATCCGAATGCGGTGATCGGGCAGTGCGGCGAGGATGGAAGCAGCGAGATCTGCGCGGAGACGCTGCGGATGTTTTCAGCGGCGTTTGGCGCGGAGGCGGGAAATATGGGGTTGAAGGTGCTGGCGGCGGGGGGGATGTATCTGGGTGGAGGGATTGCGCCGAAGATTTTGAAGACGATGCAGGGCGGGGCGTTTATGGAGGCGTTTCTGGACAAGGGGCGATTGTCGCCGCTGCTTGCGGCGATGCCGGTGCGGGTGATTCTGGATGAGACGACGGCGCTGCTGGGTGCGGCGGCGTATGCGGAGGCACGGGCGGCGGAGATCTCGGGGCGGTCGGAGCGGGCGGCGTCGTAACGGACTGCTGCGGGGGCGCGGGGTTAGCGGAGGCGTTCGCGGACTTCGGTGCGGCTTAGATAGAGGAAGAAGACGAGGTCGAAGAGGCCGTTGATGATGTAGGGTGCGGCGTGGACGCGGTGGAAGCCGTAAAAGTATCCGGCGGCCATGAGAAGGCAGCCTGTGGTGACAAGGGACCAGCCCCAGCGGCGCAGGCGGAGCATGCCGAAGATGCCGATGACGAGAAGGGTGCAGACGCCGAAGACGCTGTACTTGGCGGCGCTGTGGCCGAAGGTGCCGTTCATCGCGGCGAAGGCGTTGAGCATGGCGAGCACGAGGAGATACATGCTGATGAGGGCCATGCCGGGGAGCATGCCTTTGGTTTCGCCGGCGGCGATGCCGGGGAGGTGGCGGGAGCGGAAGCCGGTGTCGGTGGCGGGTGGCGGGGTGTGCTGCGGGTCTGGGGTCATGGTGAGGTAATTAGAGCAGAACCAAATTTGCGTCGTGGATATGCTGGTTGAAGGGTGGAGAGAGTATGGGTACGTGGAGCGCATCGGGGTCCTTCGACTGCGCGATTGCAAAGTACGCAATCGCTCCGCTCAGGATGACAGGGTTAAGGTGCAGCAGATGACAGGGTTAAGGTGCAGCAGATGACAGGGTTGAGGTGCAACATCTTTAATCCTGCTATCAAAGAGTGTGCAAGTAGGCGAGGAGGTCGGGGATGTCCTGGGGGTCGATGTTGCGAACGGGGGGCATCATGCCGTAGCCCTGCTCGATGATGGAGGTGACGTGCTCGTCGGTGGCGGGTGCGCCGCTGTGGAGGTAGGGCTTTTTGAAGACGCCGAGGAGCGCGGGGGCGTGGAGGGAGTCGTCGTCGCGGTCGTCGTGGCACTGGGCGCAGTAGGTCTGGAAGATCTGGTGACCATGAGCCTGCTGGGGGTTGAGCTGATCGAGCGGCATGGGCGGCGGGCCGTGATGGCAGCCGACGAAGGCGAGGCAAAAGAGGGCAGGGAGCAGAGCGTTGAGGAGGAGAGTTTTCTTGGGCATCGTGGTCACTGCGATCTATCCTCTGCTCGCCGGGGAAGTGTGATGGGGTACGACTCGGGGAGACTTTGGCAGGTCCGAAGCCTTCCCTCCGTGGCTAAAGCCACATTTGTTCCGTGTGGTTACGGACGGGCTAAAGCCCGTCCCCTTCAGATCATAAGCACAGTATTGCTTAAGCTCGTGTCCTTCAAACAGGCACGTTTGTTTATTTGGCGTCGTCTTTGAAGATCTGCTCGGCGTAGAAGTTTTCGATTTTGGCCTGGTCGGAGAGCATCTCGAAGTAGGCGGTTTTGAGGAGCTGGGAGCGGCTGTCGTGGAGCTGCTGGCGGATGCTCTGCTGGACGCGGGGGTCGCTGAGTTCGCGCTGCCCGGCGGCGTCTTTGCTGATGAGCTTGAAGATGGAGTAGCCGGCGATCTTCTGGGTGGCGGGGTCGATCTGCGGGATGATGTCGGTGCTCTCGCCGGCTTTGAGCTTGCTGATGGCGGCGTAGATGGCGGGGTCGGTTTTGAGCTGCGATTCGGAGACGAAGCCCATGTCGCCGCCGTTGGAGGAGGTGTCGGGGCGCTCGGAGAAGTTGACGGCGAGCTCGCCGAAGTCATCGCCGGAGTCGATGCGATTTTTGATGGCCTGGATCTTCTTGCGGGCGTCGTCGTCGCCGTTGGCCTTGTTGTTCTGGAGGTTTCCGGGGTGGGTGGAGCCCTGGTCGGTGACTTCGATCTGGGCGAGGTGGTAGGCGGGCTCGATGAGGTCGAAGTCGGCCTTGTGGGAGTTGTAGTAGTTGGTGACGTCGGCGTCGGTGACGGTGATGCGTGAGTTGATCTCCTTGTTGAAGAGCTTGTCCTGGGTGAGGCTGCGGCGGACGTCGCGGCGGAGCTCATCGAGGGTGAGGCCGGAGGCTTTGAGCTTGGCCTGGAACTGCTCTTCGGTGTAGGGTGCCTTCATCTCGGCGAGCTTGGCGTCGACTTCGGCATCGGTGGCGGTGAGGCCCTGCTTGGCGGCGCGCTGTTCGACGATGGCTTCGACGATGAGGGTGTGGAGGACGTTGAGCTTGAGAGAGTCAGCCTGATCGGTGGAGGGCGACTGCTGGCGCGGATTGTTGGCGAGCTGCGCGTTGTAGGCTTTGTCGACGTCGGTCTGGAAGATGGGGTGGCCGTTCACGGTGGCGACGACACCCTGCTGGTGGCCTTTATGGCAGCCAGCGAGAAGGACGAGGGTGGACGCAAGGGTGAGGCTGATGACTTTGCTTGTCTTGCAGATTCGGGGCATTGAGCGCATTGGGAGAAGGATTCCTGGGCCGCGCGGGGAGGTCTCGCAGCTATCTAGAGTTTACAGCGAGTCGAGCTCTACGGTGCGGACGCTGGTGATGGCGGTGACGTTGCGGAGGGCGTTGAGGGCCTGTTCGAGCTGCGGCTGAGCGGAGGTGGCGAGGTCGAGCTGGACGACGGCGAGAGCCTGACCGGGGGCCTGGTGGATGGGTTGGTTCCGGGATTTGTCGGGCGAGGCTTTGGCGCGGCCGAGGGCGAAGCTGGCGATGTTGAGCTGGGCTTCGCCGAGGATGGTGCCGATGCGTCCGATGACGCCGGGGACGTCCTGGTTGCGGATGACGACGAGAGTACCGGCGAGCTCGGCTTCGATATCGATGCCGTCGTAGCTGAGCAGGCGAGGGGACTGACCGTGGAGGACGGTGGCGAGGCCTGTCCAGGTGCCGCGCTCTTCGCCAGATGCGGATTTGCGGGACCAGTGGAGGGAGAGGCGAAGGGTTGCGCCGGTGCCGCCGCTGACCTGCTCGCGCTTGTCTTCCTGGATGCGGATGCCGCGCTCGGCGGCGGCGGAGGCGGCGTTGATGCGATTGACGCCGTCGGCACCGCGGAGGACGCCGGCGATGGCGGCGTTGCGGATCATGTCGGTTTTGAGCAGGGCGAGGCGGCCGTTGTAGGTGAGGGAGATGCTTTCGACGCTACCGCAGGCGTCGGCGGAGGCTGCGTCTTCGTCGGTGCCGACGGCGTGGCCGAGGAGCTGACCGAGGCGCGCGGCCATTTCGATGTAGGGCGAGACTTCGGCGTACTCCTCTGCGGAGAGGGAGGCGACGTTGACGGCGTTCTGGACGACGCCGAGCTTGAGGTAGTCGCGGACCTGGTTGGCGAGCTGGATGCCGATGGCCTCCTGCGCTTCGTCGGTGGAGCCGGCGATGTGCGGGGAGAGGAGGATATTGTCGAGGGCGAAGTAAGGAGAGTCTTTGAGGGGCTCGGAGCGGAAGACGTCGAGGGCGGCGCCGGCGACGTGGCCGGATGTGAGGGCTTCGGCGAGGGCTTCGTCGACGATGAGTTCGCCGCGCGCGCAGTTGATGATGCGGATACCCTTCTTCATGATGGCGATGGAGTGCTTGTTGATGAGGCCTTCGGTCTGCGGCGTGAGGCCGACGTGGAGGGAGAGGAAGTCGGAGCAGGAGAAGATTTCGTCGATGGGGACGAGGGTGACGCCGTTTTCGCGGGCGATCATGGGGGCGATGAAGGGGTCGTAGCCGATGAGGTCCATGCCGAAGGCTTTGGCGCGGCGAGCGACTTCGAGGCCGATGCGACCGAGGCCGACGATGCCGAGGGTTTTGCCGCGCAACTCGGAGCCCTGCAGGGATTTCTTCTCCCATTTGGCGGCGTGCATGGTGGCGTTGGCGCGGGGGATGGAGCGGCACATGGAGATCATGAGGCCGAGGGTGAGCTCGGCGACGGCGGTGGCGTTGGCACCGGGGGTGTTCATGACGACGATGCCGCGGCGGGTGGCTTCCGCGGCGTCAATGTTGTCGACACCGACGCCGGCGCGGCCGATGATGCGGAGTCTGGGAGCGGATGCGAGGAGGGTGGCGTCGGCTTGTACGGCGGAGCGGACGATGAGTGCGTCGGCGTCGGCGAGCTCGGCGGGAAGGCCGCCGGGAGCGATCTGATCGGCGGTGACGACGTTCCAGCCGGATTCCTTCTGGAAGATGGCAAGGGTAGCGGGCGAGACCTTTTCAGCGAGGACGATCTTCAAAGCAGCTCCTGTGGCTTGTTTGGGCGAAAACGCAACTCTTCCAGTGTAGACGGTTGTGGAGGGATCGCGTGGCGAAACGTGCCGTGAAGTTGATGGCGGCCTGGGGCGCGGCTATTTTTTCAGGTCTTTGAGGCCGAGGTCGTCGTACTGCTGGACGTACTGCTTGAGTGCGATGAGCTGAATCAGTACGGCTGCGTTGTCGTGGATCATGTGATCGAAATCCTGGGCAGGAACGTGTTCGGGATCCACTCCCATCTCAAAGGGAGTCAAGCAGAGAACATCGTTTTCCTCGGTAGTATCGGCTCGTTGATTTACAGCATTTTCGAGCATGTAGAGGTCCGAGTAGCGCTGCACTTCGTCGTAGGGCATGAAGCTGAGAGCGCCGGTGTCGCGTGCGGTGCGCCACGCTGCGTCCTCTAGAGAATCGAACACCATCACATTGTTGATCGAACCGTTGAAATGCTTGTTGTCTTGAAGGCCGTGGATGGCCTTGATGTTGGCCTGCTGGCGCTCGATGTTCTGCTGGATGAAGGTGAGGTCTTTTTGGGCGGCCTGGTGGTTGTCTTCGAGTTCCTGGCGGATGTTGGCGCGGGCTTCGCGGACGAGGTGGCGATTGTGGAGGTGCTCGACGAAGGCCTCCAGCGAGAGCGCGATGAAGAGGCCGATGGTGACGATGGTGAGGTGGATGGCGAAGTCGCGCCAGGAGTGAACGGGTTCGTGGGGTGCGTGGACGTCCATCGGGTGAGGGCTCCTGCGGCGTGGGGTGCGAAGCGTCGGTTGTAAGACAGAGTAACCCGGACGCAGCGATGCCCGCCACAGTAAACGGGGCGGGCATGGGTGGTGAAGGGGGTTGATTACCGCGTGGGCGAGGGTGCGGCAGCGGAAGATGCTGTTGCGGGTGCCGTCGTTGCGGGGGTTGTGGGCGCTACGTAGGGTGGCGGCGGGGTGATGTTTTCGGCGCGGAGGGCAGCGTCGATCTGCGAGAAGATGAAGTTGAGTGAGACGGCACCGTCGTACTTGGCACCGTTGATAAAGAAGGTGGGCGTGGCGTCGATGTTGAGTGCGTTGCCGACCTGCTTGGAGGCCTGAATGGCGGAGGTGTCCTGCTTGGCGATGCAAGCGTTGAGTTTAGTCTCATCGACCTTCTGCTCGGTGCCCTGGTCCTGGGTGAGCTTATCGAGCTGGGCGTCGGCGCGGTCGAGGCTGTGCTGGGGTTTGTTGGGCTGCGCGGGGCCGGAGGCGGCGGGATCGGAGCCGATGTCGGAGGCGTGGGCGTGGATGTAGTCGACGAGATTCCAGTAGCCGGTGGGCGACTGCGCGGCCATACATTCAACGTCTACGGCGGCGTGCATGGCCCAGGGATGAATGTTGTCGAGGGGGAACTCTTCGTAGACGATACGGACCTTGTTGCCGTAGCGCTGGGTGATGGCGGGGAAGATGCTGGCGTGGAAGCGGGCGCAGAAGGGGCACTCGAGGTCGTCGAAGTTGACGATGGTGACGGGTGCGGAGGGCGGTCCGCCGCGAGCGGGGCGACCGGCGGAGGAGACGAGCGTGCGGGGGTCGGCGGAGATGTCGTATTTGATGAACTGTGCGACGGTTTTGCCGTCGTCGGAGACGAGGAAGTTGACGGGGTGGGAGGTTTTGCCGTCGCTGGAGAAGGTGACGGCGACGGTGCTGAAGCCGGGGATATCGGCGGGCTGTGCCGGGCCGACGCTGACGTCGGACTCGGGTGGGAGCTCGGCCTTCTGGCGGAGGAGGACCTCGATACGGTGCTGCACGGAGACAGGCAGCGGCTGCCCAGCGACAATCTTGCCCTGCGCGGAGGCAGGAGCGGTTTGAGCATGGCAGCCGAGGGAGGTGAGGGCTGCGGCGAAGACGAGAGGGGCCAGACGGCGAAGTGTGAACACACTTCATTATCGCAGAGGCCGATGGGATGAGGTCGAAGGGCGCCTGGGGATGGGTCAGCCGAAATCGATTTAGCCGTAGTAAGATTTGCCCACCAGATGTGAGCCAGTTTTGCGGGAGCGAAGACTATGTTGAATGTGCGCGTGCGGAGGGTGATGGGATGTGCGGCGGGGATGCTGTTGTTGCCGCTGATGGGGATGCGCGGCGTGGCGCAGGAGCCCGCGCAGCAGGCGGCGAAGGTCAAGATTGCGGCGCTACCGTATATGAATCCGAAGCTGCCGGTGGAGCAGCGGGTGGACGATCTGGTGGGGCGGATGACGCTGGAGGAGAAGGTGGAGCAGATGCGGGACCATGCGCCTGCGATTCCGCGGCTGGATGTGCCGAAGTACGACTGGTGGAACGAAGGGCTGCATGGTGTGGCGTTTGCGGGTGTGGCGACGAACTTTCCGCAGGTGATCGGGATGGCGGCGACGTGGGATTCGACGCTGGTGCATCACATGGCGCAGACGATCTCGACGGAGGCGCGCGCGAAGTACGACGAGGCGATGCGGGAGGGCGATCACGAGATGTTCTTCGGGTTGACGTTCTGGGCGCCGAATATCAATATCTTTCGCGATCCGCGGTGGGGACGCGGACAGGAGACGTATGGGGAAGATCCGTATCTGACGGGGCGGATGGGTGTGGCATTTGTAACGGGGATGCAGGGGGAAGATCCGAATTTTCTGCGCGTGGTTTCGACGCCGAAGCACTATGACGTGCACAGTGGGCCGGAGCCGTTGCGGCATGGGTTCAATGTGGATGTGACGCCGCATGATTTGTCGGATACGTATCTGCCGGCGTTTCGGGCGGCGGTGACGGAGGGGCATGCGGAGTCGGTGATGTGCGCGTATAACGCGGTGGATGGTGTGCCGGCGTGCGCGAGCAAGATGCTGCTGCAGGAACATCTGCGCGATGACTGGGGCTTTAAGGGATATGTGGTGAGCGATTGCGCGGCGGTGGCGGATGTGAACACGGGGCACCATTATGCTCCGGACATGGCGCATGCGGCGGCGGATGCGGTGAAGGCGGGAACGGACCTGGAGTGCGGGTTTGGGAAGGGGCAGGCGTTTCCGGCGCTGGTGGATGCGGTACATCAGGGACTGATCACGGAGGCGGAGCTGGATACGTCGGTGAAGCGGCTGTTTCGCGCGCGGTTTCTGCTGGGGATGTTCGATCCGCCGTCGAGCTATGCGTATGGACGGATTCCGATGAGCGAGGTGAACTCGGCGGAGCACAGGGAGATGTCGCTGCAGGCGGCGCGGGAGTCGATGGTGCTGCTGAAGAATGAGAACGGGACGCTGCCGCTGAAGGCGGGAATCCGCAGGATTGCGGTGGTGGGGCCGACGGCGGAGCTGATCCAGTCCTTGCAGGGAAACTACAACGGGCCGCCGCAGTCGCCGGTGTTTCCGCTGGAGGGTGTGGAGAAGCAGTTCAGCGCGGCGAAGGTGGCGTATGCGCAGGGAGCGAGCCTGGTGGCGGGGTTTGCGATGCCGATCGAGCGGACGGCGCTGCATCCGGCGAGCGGGAGTGGCGACGGGCTGACGGGTGAGTACTTCAGCTCGATGGACTTTACGGGCAAGCCTGTGGTGACGCGGGTGGATCGGACGATCAACTTCAACTGGGACAAGTTTGCGCCGGTGGAAGGGCTGCAGCGGAACAACTATTCGGTGCGGTGGAGCGGGACGTTGACGCCGCCAGCGGCTGGGGAGTACAAGCTGGGCGTGCGGGTGAACTACTGCTATGCGTGCGAGAACGCGGAGGGTTTCAAGCTGTATCTGGATGGGAAGCTGGTGCTGGACAGCAGCCATCAGAAGACGGGCGAGCGCGGAGCGGTGATCGAGACGGCGGTGAACTTCAGCGATGCGAAGCTGCATGCGATTCGGCTGGACTACGTGCACGGGACGGGGAGCGCGGGCGTTGACCTGACGTGGCAGGCACCGGCGGCGGCGCTGCTGGAGCAGGCGGTAGCGGCGGCGAAGGGGTCGGATGTGACGGTGGCGTTTGTGGGACTGTCGCCGTCGTTGGAGGGTGAAGAGATGCCGGTGAAGCTGGATGGTTTCAGCGGCGGAGACCGCACGTCGATCAAGCTGCCGGAGGTGCAGGAGGCGATGCTGAAGGCGCTTGCAGCGACGGGCAAGCCGCTGGTTGTGGTGATGCAGAATGGCAGCGCCCTGGCGGTGAACTGGGCGGCGGCGAACGCGCAGGCGATCCTGGAGGCGTGGTATCCGGGCGAGGCTGGAGGGACGGCGATTGCGGAGACTCTGGCGGGGAAGAACAACCCAGCAGGGCGGCTGCCGCTGACGTTTTATGCATCGCTGGACCAGGTGCCGCCGTTTGAGGATTACTCGATGAAGGAGCGGACGTACAGGTACTTCACGGGTACGCCGCTGTTTCCGTTTGGCTATGGGTTGAGCTATACGAGTTTCGCGTACAGCAAGCTGATGGTGCCGACCGCGCCGGTGAAGGCAGGCGATGCGGTGCAGGTGCAGGGCGAGGTAAAGAATACGGGTACGATCGCGGGCGATGAGGTTGTGGAGCTGTACCTGACGCAGCCGAAGGGGTATGAGACGCCGATTCGGGTGCTGGCAGGGTTTACGCGGGTGCACCTGGCGGCGGGGCAATCGATGCAGGTTGGGTTCAAGGTGGATGCGCGCAGCCTGGGGCAGGTGAATGTGAAGGGCGAACGGGTGGTGATGCCGGGCGAGTACGTGGTCTCGCTGGGCGGCGGACAGCCGGGCGGAGCGATGCAGTCGCAGGAGGCGAAGTTTGAGGTGACGGGAAGTGCGACGCTGCCGAAGTAGCGCAGACGAGGCCCGGAGCAAGGGCTTGCGGGCTTTGGTTTGAATGTTCGATGTAGCGGAGAAAAATGGTCGGGACGACTAGATTCGAACTAGCGACCTCACCCACCCCAAAGCAGCCCCGGTGAGAATCTGGGCAACTTTGCATGATTTACCTATGCGTTAGAGAACGGGAAACAACCCGTCACAGCGCTTATTGCACCCTTACTGCACCTACGTTTGCACCCATGCTGACACCGCGACCACAACGCGGCGTGAACGGCAATCAGCGTGATCCATCCTCCCTAGCAACTCCCCTCCAATCTCTTCCCATCCCGCCGCCACGCTACAACCCCTCCCGCAAACCCTCGATCTTCCGTTCTATACGCTTTCGACTCGATTCCCATTCCTTCAGAGCTTCGCCGTCGGATGCTTCCTTGTCTTTACGCGCGATGTACATCTCATTTGCAACCCACTCCAGCAGTCGCTCTAATTTGATGCTGTCTTGTGACATCTTCTCTCCCGTCTATATGTTCTGTTTTACTGACGTACTGAATACGCGCAAGAGAATCAGCTATACTGTCCCCGCTTTCATCCCGCTGCCTGATTATCAGGGGCAGCCTTGGCCATCGCGCCGTATATCACGTACAACAACGCTCTATAGCTCGCCTGGAGCATATAGCTAAGCGCCACAGTCACCAGAATGGCGGTGACAAGACCAAGGATGAGAGCCTTGCGTGTGGCGATGTCGAGTCTGTGCTGCCAGTCTGCCTTGATTACAGCATCCGATGTGGTTCCTGAATAACTTGCCGTTGTCCCGTCTGGCATCTGTACGTCTTTGGTGAGCTCAGGTAGCTGCTTCAGCGCTGTCGGGGAAACTTGGTCGAAGGTATCTTCCTGTTCTGAATTGGAAACCGCACGCTGATGATTCTGCATCACATCAGCCGGGTCGACTGTGGCACCCATAGGGATGGGAGCCCAGTTGGTGATGCCTTCAAAGACAGGGTGAACAGGGGTTCGGGCATCGTTGGCTATCACCCATGAGTACAGCAGTGTGACGGCGAGCACGACAAAGAACAGGACGCTGGCTAGACGATGCCACCAACGCTCCTCAAGCTCCAACCGTTTGAATGTCTTTCTCCAAGGAAACAGAACGCCAACGATCTTGCTCATGGGTCTCCATCAACCGCTATGTTGTGCTGTGCTGACCAGCCTATACCTTGTTCCGAGCAATTCCAATATCCGCCTGACGGCATCAGCTCTCGGCCATTCATAGAAGGCAGCCGCAAACACGCTCTACCTCGACGCTGGCACAACGCGCTAGACTACCGCGTAGAGGGTGAGGGACGGAGCAATGAACGAAGAGACAATCCGAGCTGGGGCGGATGCAGCGAAGGAAGTCGCGGTAACGAGCGGTAAGCTAGTCGACCTTGCGGGCAAGCTCACGCAGTATCTTGACGGTACGCTAGAAGAGTACTTCGGCATCGCTGAAGACAATATGAAGTTCCGTCGCTGGCAGAATCGCGTCAAAGTGACCGGTAAGGCTGAGAAGTTTTTACGGGAGCAAGGAATTGATGGCTTTACACGCAAGGTTCCTGTGAAATTCTCTCTCCCTCTACTGACATACGCGACACTTGAGGAGGATGAGGAACTTCAAGATATCTGGGCACAGATGCTTGCGAACGCTGCGGACGCATCTAGCCGGATGGAACTACGCACCGCCTATATCGAAATCCTCAAAGACTTGACGACAACTGATGTTCAAATCCTAGCGAAGATCGGCAAACTCTCAGACTCAGACCTGCCATTTAGGTCCCCACCTATAATCGAAACTGCAAGTCTGCCCGACCATGCTCAGGTACGAACAACTTCGGAGACCCCGCTCGGAGAGCCCTCTGACGATGTGAAGATATCGCTTAGCAATCTGAGCCGAGCAGGTTGTATCGGCGAAGCCGTTGGATTTGGTGGTATGTCTTTGCTCGGACTGGTGTATATCACCCCCTTGGGGCTAGGTTTATATCGGTCTTGCACAAAGCCCAAGAGCTGACGGCGATTGGCGGCTGATACGTCAAGAACAAAGGCAAGGCGTGGCAGTTTCGGTTGACGTCGTCACACTGAACACATAAGCATCTCCGGTACATTCTTCCGTACCTGACCAACGACGACGTGCCACGCTAACTCTGCGAGGAAAGGTAATGGTCACGGCAATGTTCTGCTTATCCATGCTCCCAAATGCCGCTCTACCGGAATAGATTGACCCTCGATTGCGACCGTATACGGGCCGTTTGGCAAATCCGCAGGCTCGTCGTGAATCGTGAGTTTCACGTATTCATAAAGGTTCGTGTCCGGCAGTGAGACTTTTTTAGCTCTCACAGTGCATTGCTCCTCTCGGCCCATACCTCGCAGCCGTCCTGGTAGCATGACGTTTTGGTGAACTGATGCCATAGTTGACCGCCTAATCGAAATAGATTTGAATCTCCACAAGTTTAGCTGTAACTCACATGACTTTGCGCTTACATCCACATCCCGCTTCACCGTTCGGCTTCACATCTCCAGTCGTACCGCTTTCGTGCCGTCCTATCACGGCCCGGTTCGTGTCCGGCTAGGCCGTAGCTCCTGCCTCACGCCGCACCGCATGATGAAAGCCCGAACGGTTTACGCATCTCCATATCATCTACTAAGTTCCACAGTCCTAATATGTTAGGACATCGAACGCAAAGAAAAGCCCCCGCAAGAGCGAGGGCAGATAGAACGCTGGATGCGTGGGGAGTGAGGAGTCACGCGGCGCGTGCGAGTATGCGTTGCACCTGGACAGCGGACCATTCACCGCCGCGTGCCGTAGGTATGCCGGTCTCGTTCAAGGCCGCCGCTATATCCCTCAGTGTCTTTGCGCCCTTGGCTTTGATGTCTTCGATGGTAGGTAGAAGCTCCGCCGCGAAGTCTTTGGCTTTCTCAGAGCGCATCTCACGCGCCTCTGCCCCTATCTCTGCGAAGCGCTCGACAGACACGCGCCGCCCGCCCAACACTTTGCCGCGTTCCTTGGCGGCCTGGAGTGCTGCCTTCGTGCGCTTTGAGATGGCCTCTGCTTCTTGCTCGGCAACGGCGGCCATGATGTGAAGTACGAACTTGTTTGCCGCTGGCATGTCGCACGCGATGAACTCAACTCCACTCTCCATAAGGCCAGAGATGAAGTGAACGTTACGCGCGAGACGATCTAGTTTAGCGATGATGAGTGTGGCTTTCTTCTGTTTGCAGAGGCGCAGAGCTTGCGCCAACGCGGGGCGATCCGCACGCTTACCGCTCTCTGTCTCCATAAACTCTTGTACGAGTTCCCAACGCCCGCCATTCAGGTGCGCCGCCACCGCCGCACGTTGAGCTTCCAGCCCCAAACCACTCGCGCCTTGCTGCGCTGTGCTGACCCTGAGATAGCTTATAAACCGTCCATTCGCCATGTTTGTATCCTTTGTTACTTTTCTTCAACGACCGTAGAGAAAATGTAACAAAACATCGTGACGATTGCAAGCGAAAAATGCAGGCATAAAGACGTGACCATCCGTTTATTCTCACGCTGCCAACTCCCAGACTTCTCATCCCGTCGCGTCCGCCTTGCAGCTCACCGGCGCATCGATCCTGTCCGGCCTGGAGCTTGGCGGGCGAAGTTGCGACGGGACGGTAACGTCCCTAACCGAACCCTAGTCTAGGCCGGGGCCGGGGAGTCCGCGTGGTCTCACCCTTCCCGCGCGTGCTGAGCTGGCCAGCCCGAATCCCAATCGCAATCGCGAATCGCGGCAGAACCGCCTTTGGCAAAGGGGACCCTATGATTCCCGGCCATGTGTTATCCGGCAACTGCCCTGAGGTTCCATCGGCGTATTCGGTGCGTACCGGGTACATGGAGCCACATACGGGGCCGATAAAGTCCAAAAATAGTACCCGTGAGGAGCCCATCTCAGGCTCTAAATAAGTAGGTACAAAATCACATGACAACGCAGAAACAACCGTCTCGCAAAGGACGGAAACGGTGGGGAGAGCTGGTTCGATTCCTCACTACGACAATGAAGACCTCAGGCAATGAACGCCTGAGGATGCAGGCCGCGTTGCGGCTGGCGGACATCTTGAGCTTGAGAGAGGAACGCGAGCAACTGGAACTGAGGCGAGAGCTGAGGGACGCATGGAAGGCCGCAGATGCGCCGGGGACACATGGACTGCCGAACGTATCTGATACGCCAGTAGAGACGCGTGAGACAGCGGAGCAGGTAACGGAGCGCATCTTGGAACGCTACCGGACGAAGGGAGAAATACTTGAACAGTAGTACAGAAACACAAGCCGATGAACTGCGGAAGATCGTGGCGGATGAGCAGGTGTCTCTTGCTGAACGCAAAGCGGTTGCAGAGCACTTGATACAGCTAGTCGTTGATGCAGAACCGGTACCCGGCGACGATCACGCGGAAGTAATGGAGCTACGGACGCCATGGACGGACGACGGCCCACTGGGAAGCATCGCGCCGATGGCCTGGAAGCAGCGAAACATTTCCTATGGGTGGAGCGCGGACGGCCCAACGCTGGCACAGGCTCGTAAACGAGTTCACGACCGTCTGAAGCTGCGCACACTACTCGCCGTCATGGTGGATGAGGCCGCACATCGCCTAGAGCGCGTAGCAGCTTGCCAAGCGGTTCTACATGATCACTCAGACCCGCATGGCTTTCACCGTAAAAATGACTGCGATGCAGAGAAGCTGCTCGACAAGGTATTACCGCCGACGGCGACGAAGTTCGGCGGATGGAACGAACCGCGAGTACCGGTCGTACGCCCTCCGCAGTGCTTGGCCGATGTTTGGGAATCCTGAGACGACGACGGCCAGCCGCTCGATCAATGGGCTGGCCGTGATCCGTATTCGTTACGCCGCAACGGGCTCTTCCACCAACGCGGCCCACCAATCGCTCGGAGGAGTGTCGTCGTCGTAAAGCCACCCCAAGGCATTGAGAGCGGCGTTGAAGATTTCGGCGTTACCCTCCTCGTATTCGGCTACCAGTTTTTCGTAGGTCATCCCCTCTCGGATGACCCGTATCTGTGCGGTGATCGCTTCGTGATTGTCGTCGCCGAAGGCTGAGGTTGGTGGTACCTGGTTTCTAAGCCCATTGAGCGCGTGAAGTTCGGTTTCGATCTCGGCGGCGGTGCGGTCTGCGGTATCGGTCATCGGGTTCTCCTGGTGTGAAGTGTGAAGCGTTAGAGGAATAATGAGGTACTCCCTACGGGGAGTCAAACTTCACTTTGCCTAGCTAAATTATTGCTAAGTTCGGATCAGACCATGCACTTTTTGAGCGTCTATGCACCTTGTACTTGCTAACTGGCGGATAGCTTCTGGTTCTAACCCCCAACGATATTCGCACTGTTTTTTTCTCATGAACACACAAACGAAGTACAAAACTCTTTGTAGCAAGTATGCGAATCACCCCGTAAACACTGGCGATTCGCTTGACAGATTGGCAAAAACCTGCTAATATAGCAGTTACAGTATCAACAGAGCGGCTTGCAGTCTCTATGTGAGATTCGCCGCAGTAGCCAGCCCAACAGTGCAGACCTCGTAAGAACCTCGCGACGGCACGCACGGGCGGCATCCGTAGGAAAGTAATGCCCCGTACAAACGTATCCCCCACCTCGGGGAATCCTGTAGTCCAACAAATCATCGACACCTTCCTCGCCCCGGCACCCAGACGCTCCCCCGAAACAATCAAGGAAAATATCATCCATTGGATGAAGATTGCGAACAGCCCATCGCAGCACGCGGCACCCAGCGCGAGTGCTGAGGCTGTTGCATACTTGCGCCTCAAAGCTCGGCAGAATGTCCGCCGCCTGGCGGCCAAGCATCCTGAAGTAGCCGCCGAGATCATAGCGACGGTGAAGCCGGAGGACGTGCAATGAACTTCTCCGGCTATGTGCCTCTCTACCGAGGGTTGATCGAACACACGATGACTGGTCAGATGACCAACAACGAAGCTCTTACCTTCGTCATTCTGCTCATGTTGGCAGATCGGCAAACGGGCAGCTACACAATCAATCAACCGACCCTCCGAGTATTCCTTCCAGAACTGAGCAAGGGAGCGGCCCAAGATGCATTAGCTGGGCTGGAGCAAAAGCGGTACATCTACCGCGACGTAAAGCCGCGTGTGACTGTTGCATACCGATACTGGATAGACGGATTCGCCCCAACTGACGGACCACATAAGTCATCCAGACTTGACCTCTCGGAAGTGTTTGAAACGAGGGATGTTTCCAAGCTCAGGTACGTGACGCTCAATCCAGAGACCCGGCCAGCAACCCGGCCAGCAACCCAGCCAGCAACCCAGCCAGCAACCCAGCCAGAGACTCCGAAGAGTAACAAGAAGGGAGATAGAGAGGAGATACATAAAACCTCTTCCTATCCCACAGAAGGTGAGTTTGAGGTGATTGAAAGTGTGAGCGCGAATGTTACGAACAGCGTGAGCCATTCGGTGAGGGGACGTGAGTTTGAGGTGAGCGAAAAGGTTAGTGAAGGTGTGAGCGCCGGTGCTGAGGATGACTTACAGCTCCCATCTGGATACGAGCTGCGAGACGGTTATGGTGGCGCAGGCGTCTATGGTCCACACGGTCTAAAGCTCAGCCCCACAGATGCCGCCAACTTGATGAGGATGTCCCAATGACGCTTGCACAGAAGATTTCAGGCTTCGTCGATCTATGGAAGATGGCAATGCCACACATCCCACCACCGTCCGTACAGGATGCCGCACGGTGGAGCAGCTACGACCCGGAGCTAGTTGAGTGGTCGATCCTGCGAACTGCTCGACGCTTTGCTCCGGACAAGATCACCCCGGCGTTTCGACCGGAGGAAGCGTACCGATACGTTTCGGCAGTGGCGAAGGGAGAAAGCAAAGATCATGGAAGTTACTGACTCACTACTCGCGATGGCACGCACCGAAGAACTACTCGACGGTACGGAGGCTCGCGCCCTCGTGGTGGAGAAACTGTACCGCCAGTTGTTCGACGACCCCGAATCATTCTGGGAAGAGTTTTTTGCAGCTCTGAACAGCTTCCGTGATGATCCTACCCGCGAACTTGCCGCGCGTCTGGTCCGCACCGGCGCGGTGAACGGATTGACGACCATTGCGGACCTGCGAGAAATCCTGACGGAGCACTACGCCGCCGCCACCCCGCTGCAAGCGATGGAGCAGTAAACGTACGACGGGGGCGCGTCCGTCGCCCCCAGCACCACCATCCCACGTAAAGGACGAATGGCACACAACACAATCGACGCCCCGCAGTCGGCAACCGGAACCGACGCGGCAACGAATCTTGAAGACCGGCAAACAACCCTCAACAACTACATCATCGCGAACTCACTCGCACTCACTGAAGCAGCATTCTACGCGGCGAAATACCAATTGTTCTTTACCGCGCCTGAAGCCATCCTCGCTACACTGTACGGCAACCTTCACCGGTATGGTGGACCCGTAGAAGAGACGGCTTTCCTCAAGTGGGCAAACCGCTTCGTCGCCAAAGAAGCCAGCCGTTATGAAATTACAGGCCGAATCCTCACAGAATATGAAGACTTGATTTTCGATGCCATCCGGCAAAGTCTCTGGACATCTGCACAGGATTGGGCAATCGAACCAAAAGACGTATTTTGGGAGGTCGCGTTGCTGATCTTCCAACGCGCTCATTCATTCGATAAGCCGGACAAGGCGAAGCTCTCGACGCGCATCTACAGCCTGGTGAAAAAGCATGTGTACCTCTACTACAACAAAAAGACTAGGGACCGCTTCAAGAGTGTGCGTCTCCGACAGAACGAACTGCGGTGCGAACACTTTTCAGAAGATGAGTTGAACGCCATGCGAGCCGCTGAGAAAGAAGAAGGGGTTTATGACCCTGGATACGCAGAGGCCGGGTTGCAGACGGCCTAGGTATGCCACGAAAAAGATCAAAAAAACATACCCTTGGACCCCTTCGCCACACTCTCTATATGTAGAGTTCAATGCCGCCAGTAGATGCAGGAGAGCGAGGACACACTCGCCGCATCGAAAGCGGCCCCATATCCGCCCCGTCGATTCAGAAGAGCCACAACGCCGCGTACCTGATACGCAGACCTCGACGGGTGGAGCAGTTTTACGTCATCGAGCGATCCAAAGCCACGAAACCACGAAGGCACGACCTTCGCATCTTTGAAGACGCCCTTGAGCTGATGAACTGCGCACTAAAAATTCAATGAGGAGCAATTGAGAAATTTATCCGCGCCGGTTGACCGCATCGACCAAGTGCGTACCGCCGTGACACGTGCCGAGCTTCAGGCTCACTACCAGAACGTCTTCTATGCGGTCGTCGCAGAGTACGTGAATTTGAAGGCGTTGAGCCCGGTCGTCGCCAGCATCGTCGACCCCGATGGCATCGGTAAGTCGACCAAGCTAAATTACGACGCCATCCACTACATCGTCGACATCGAGTTTGCTACGACAAAGGCGTTGGAAAACAGGCTTGACCTACAGGCCGCGTGGTTCTGCCTCGCTTCGGGAGAGGCCGTAGCACCTAAGTTGGCACGCGAGACGATCACGCGATGTGGACGGCTATACGCTGCCCGGAAACTCGCACCGTGGTACTACCACAAGTCGAATCGTTACACGCACCGGAGTACGAGATGAGCCAATACAAAACGCGCAATCAAGGCATCGCGGCGCTCTTCAGGTATCTACATGGCCCAGCCGCACATCTGCGCACTTTCCTGGAGCAGCCGAAGGGCGCGACATTCGAGTTAGATGACCCCACCGGCGACGCCCAAACAATCGTTCGCCAATACCATCGAGACGATTACGGACGCGAAGGCGTTTTTAGATGAGTTCATCGAAGTGCGCAAGACACTGAGCACCGCGATTGCGAACGGTGGCGAATGGTGCAGCAACACCGATTTGGAGAAATAAAAATGAGTAGCACCCTCGTTATGAACGGCCTGGAAAACTTAGAAGGCCGACAATTCGGAACCCTCCGCACGACCCGCATGGTGCGGCGTTCGCCGGAGCCTGCGTATGCGGTAGTTTGCGAGCGTTGTTCGACCGAATCGACCGCAACACACACCCGGCTACGGAACGGAGCGGCGGTATGTCGCAATTCATCGTGTGGCAAAACAGCCATACCGAACCGGCGCGATCTTCTCGCAGAGCAGCGCCGGATTGCAGCCGAGCGCGAAGCCGATGCCAGCGCCGCCGCAGCGGAGCGAGCCGCATCCCGGATGCAAGCCGAGACGCAGGATTATGAGCGCCCAAGCAAGTACGCTCCCAAGCCTGGACCGAAGGTGATGACGCAGCGCGAACGTGACTCGCTACGTGAGTTCCGCGAAGCTGAGGAAGCCGAGCAACGCGCCGCCGATGCCCCGCGCATCGCAGCCGAACGAGAGCAGGCCGAGCGCATCGTCCAGCTCCAAGAGGAGAACGTCGCCGCCCTCCGTCAGCTCAGGGCAGTGGAGCGTGAGCGGGTGTTGAATCTACCTGATGAAGAGTTTCGCATTGATCCCTCGACGGTAGGTGCCTCCGGCGCGGTACCGCTAGACAAGCTCGCATCCTGGCACGCCGCACAATCGACTCAGTTCCTCGCGGACAACCCGCAGTATTATCGATGTCCCGAAAACGAAAAAGCGATCATCGCGTATATCGAACGAAACGCACCCGGTATCAAGTTGCTGTCAGCCGTTCAACTCACCGCCGCGTACCGTCGTTTGCGAGACTTAGGTCTTCTGAGAGAGCGCCCCGCGCCGGTGATGCCCGAACCTGAACCGGTCGAACGCCTATCGCCCCCACCTCCAGTGGAGAAGCCCGTCAATCCGTTGGACGAACTTGTAGACGGTTGGGAGATCGATGGTTCAGCACCCCGCAAGTGGACAGGCCGTGAGCTTGAGAGACTGTCCGGGGACGACTACCGCCGCGCTCTGCGTCTGTACAAGGCCGACTTGGAACTTCCGAATGTCGGTCCATCGGTGAGGCCGCGATGAAGAGACGCAAAGCGAAGCGGGCAACGACTCCGCAACCGCCGAAAGAGTCGCAGTCAGCATTCCTGCGACGGGTCCTGCTCAACGCAAAGGCCAGTCTCGCGACATCGGACTTCGACGCGGCACGCGCCGCGCTCTCAGCTCCTTCTGCTGACGCAGCGCCGAAATAAAGTATCGAATTGGCGGCCATCGTCTTGTCCTCTACATGGCTTGGCCGCCTTTAGAATGCCCCCGTCATGTCTGGCGACAACGGGGCTGCGTCGGGGGCTACTGCTGCTTGCAGCGGAGATGTGACGCAGCCCCACCTCTTAGAAAGTACCCATGCCCATTGATCCGACAGACGCCTCACAGAGCGTCGACAACTCCGCTGTAAACAATACGCCGCCGTCCACTACGAACCCTGCTACCGCTGATACCCCTGCGTCCTCCACGACCCCTACTCCCGCCACGACGCCGGACCAACAGCAGCCCAGCTCTGCGACCCCGGCCCCCGCTGCGTCCACCACGACGCAGGCTCAGCAGCAACAGCCGACGCAGGCTCAGCAGCCGTCCATCTCCCAGTATTCCCACGTTAGCTCTGACGGTAACTTTGGGTGGAACCCGCAAACCCAGCAGTGGACGCCCATCGGCGGCGTTTCGAACGCGACTCCTGCACCCGCGCCGCCAGCGGTTCGACACGCCAGCGTGCTCCGACAAGTCGCTGAAACCCTAGCCGGTGGACCCCGCTACGCGACGACCATCGATCCTCAAACGGGCGCAGCGACGCGCACCGCTCTGCCGATGTCGAAGTCATCCATAGGCATGGCAATCGCTCTGACGGCACTCACGGGTGGACTCGCGGGACTGTCGGAGACCGGCCCCGGTGCTGTCGGCAAGGCCGGTGCAGTTGGTGTGCAGCAAGGTGTAAACATCGCACAGCAGCGCCAACAAGCTCAGCAGCAGACAGACCAAGCGGCGCAACAGGACTACGCAAATCAGGTATCGTCGCTCACTCGCAAGGCAGCCGCCTTTGAGCAATCCAGCCGCACCGTACTGAACACCGCTCAGGCTGAGCGATACGGCGTCGATTCTCTGAAAGATACCGTAGACACGAACGCAAGCCTTCTCTCCTCATACAAAGACGCCGGTGCTGTGATGGAAGGGGACATTGCACAGGATGCGCTGAGTGCTGGCATTCAAAGCGGCAAGTATGATCCGACGCGCGAGATCGCAGTTCCTGACGGATTCACCAACATCAATGGTAAGTACGAGCAGACCTTCAGCATCATTCAGAACCCATCGGCCAAAGTTCCGCTGACAAACGAGCAGGCGAAGGCGTTTGCAGATGCCGGGATACCCGGATGGACCCAATTCAAGAACGCGACGATTCCGAGCGACTACATGATACCGGGCACCATGCTCGCCAACGCGAATGCACAGCTCACCGCAACCAAACTGATGAAGCAGGACGTTTCGCAGGTTTCGTCTGCTCTCGCGAAATCAACCGATAAGGGAGATCAAGAGCTTGCGAAGTCAATTCCGAACTTCGACGCACAGTTGAATGACAAGGACAACGGCCCCGTTCTTCGTGCGGCCCTCATGAAGGCTCAGAAGTGGGTGTCTCACTCGCACATCTCTCACGGGATGGACTTTGCTGAGTCGTTACAGGCGATGGCTGCCCCCACGAAGCCCGATCCGCGCAACCCAAAGCAGATGATTCCCAACCCTGATGCACAGGCCGCGCAGACCATCGCCGGTGCGTTCGGCGGCGGTGATCCTGCGAAGGGATGGAAGGTTCTATCCGCTTATCACGACGCAGTGACGCCAGAGCCGATCAAAAACGCGGACCAAGCTCAGAGCATAGCCACGGACCCGGCAAGCTCACCACGCGAAGTCAGACGCGCACAGGCGTATCTCGCGGCTGATAAACAGCAGAAGTCTCAGGCAGCATACAGCGAGGCGGGAGCACGCGCCCACGCGGACGGGACGGACGTTGAGGCGATGTATCGCTTCGGCAAGAATCCCGTCACCGGCGAAACCCTTAGCCTGGACAACGCCCCGCCGTCCGCTCTTGTGAACGCCAGCGGTGATGTCATTCCGCAGGACTTGGTTTCAACGTACAAGCCCTCAGCTCAGGAGAAGCAGACCGCTGATACCGCACGGCAAGTCCTGGCCATATCTTCAGGCTTGCAGGCAGCGTTGCAGGAGAATCCCGCCTTGGCCGGTCCTCTTTCGGGTCGCAGCAAGTCGGCAATCGCGAAATTAGGCTACGGCGACAAAGCATCGCAGAAGTTCTTGGATGACCTCAGCTTCCTCCAAACCGCCGCAACGAAGATGCACACGTCGCGATTCTCCAGTCAGATTCTCGATAAGATGGGTAATCTTATCCAGCCTGGAATGAACCCGGACCAGTTCGGCGGTGCTTTGTCCAGCATCAACGACATCGCCAGCAGATACGCGAATGAAGATAGGTTGACGACGGTTGCCGACTATCAACGCCAGTCGCAGCAACAGCCACAGCAACAGCAGACAACTCAGCCCAACGGGAGCGGCAACCGCACCGCGAATCCTAGCGCCCCAGTCCAAGCCCCGCGAGTCGTACCCGCTGGAGCAACACCCGGAAGAGATGCAACCGGGAACATCATTGGGTATCGAACGGCTAGCGGCCAAGTGGTGAAATTCTGATGGCTACTGCACCTGTAACACCTTCAAACCCCAGCCAAGGGACAGACGCGGGAATGACGTTCGACGCCGCACCCGTGACGCAAGCTCTGTCCGTTCCATCCCCAGCCCCGCCGCCGGTACCGTCTTCCAATCAGAATACGGATTCGGGCATGACCTTCGACGCCGCACCTGTAGCCAAACCCCTTGCGGTGCAGACATCCACACAACAGGCGCCTGCACAGTCATCCTATGCAGCCGAGACATTCCCTACCGGCAGGGTGTCCGCCGTGCCAAACAGCACGACCGCAGACCATGTAAAAAATTGGGCTACGGCAGTTGCAGGCGATCTTCGGAACGGAACCTCTATAACCACGCTCGGCGCGTTGCTTCATAAACTCGGAGCGAACGGCATCGACAGTGGAGTCTCACCCGGCGTTGCGGACTTCATGGGCAGCCTTCCGCTTGGCCTCTTGCGTGCCACGAAGGGCGGTGCTGAAGTCGCTACGCCTGGACAGCGTTGGCAGGGCGTGAAAGATACCGTAGGGGGCGCACTCGACGCGACTCAAATCCCCGGTGGGTTTGCTTCACCCGTTGCCGGAGAACTTGCCGGTCAAGGTGGCGAAGCGATCCTCTCGCAAGCGGAACGTGCGGCCAACGGTGCGAAGGGCTTCGTCTCTCTGAAATCTCTTCAGCCAAAGATACAGGGCGCGATTACCTCAGCCATTCAAGATGCAGCCGCCGAACATGGCGTCTCGATTCCAGATGGCACCACGGTTCGCGACGTGACGCAGACACTTTCCAACGCTCTTCGCAGCAAAGCACACGATATGTATGCTTCGCTGGATACGGCTTTGGGTGGGACGCGATTCCAGTCGTTTGAGGAAGCCATCGATAATGTCTCCCGTGCGATCCGTGATGAAGTAGGGCTAGACCCGGCGCGAGATAAACAGCTCGCAGACCGTCTAGCCGATGCCAAGGCCGCACGTGATGCTGCAATCGAACAGCTACAGGCAAAAGGCATCGATCCTGCGACGATAGATCAAGCCGATGCGCTCCACCGTAGGGCGATGGCATTGCAGGATGTCTCTAAAGCAGTCCGCGCGTCTACTGACGTTCACCCGTCACAACTGGCGAGCGGTGCGGACAACACCGCCGCAACGAACGTCCGGACCAAGCCGCTATGGAACCGTCTACAGCAGCTCGCAACGCCCAATCCGAAGTACCCCGGCACTCCGTCCCGGCTTGTGCAGGCTATCGGTGAGGATAGAGCTGCCCAGCTCTTACACGACGTAGACGCTGCACATTTGGCAGCACAGAAGATTGCAGCGCGTAACGTGTGGATCAGGCGCGGTGCGTCCGCCGCAGGGCTGACGGGAGCGGGAGCGGCGGGATATCACTTCGCGCATGAGCTATTAGGCGGACAGTAGACAAGCACTAAAGGAAAGTTATGGGATTCATAGAACAAACCAGTAACGACATAAACCTGATACTCGGCAGATTCGGGAAGGCCGTACTCAGCGACACCACGCCGGATGCTCCATCAGGCTCTTCCAACATCCAGTGGCAAACGGATGTGTACGGTAACATCTCCGCCTATGGCACGGGAGGTGGACTCAGCACGCCCCCTCTCGACTACACAGCGATCCTCGCGGCTGTGTCGGACACTGGATCGGCGTTTGCGGCGGGTATGACGAGGTACAGTGCGAATGCGCCGGTTGTAGGCAGCGTCAATTCGGCATCCTCCGCGCTTGGCTACATGGCATTTGCACCACAGCCGACGGCGCCCGAGTATGCGGAGTTCACCACGACGCTCCCGCCGTATTGGACAAGCTCTGCGATACAGTTTGACTTCTATACGCCTGGTACGAGCGGTACGGTGATCTGGGAAGTGGAAACGGCTTGTCCGGAGAGTGGAGATGCTGGCACAACCACGTTTGGATCGCCTTTGAGTGTATCTACGACGGTGAGCGCCACAGCCAATACCTATACCGTGACAGCGGTCCTTTCAGGGATTGCCACGCCGGGAGCGAACGACTTCCCGCCTGCTACCTCTACAGTCCCAACACCCATGACGGTGCGTATCCTGCGCTCGGCAACAGATACCTGCACTGCGCAGGCGAATCTACTCAAGGCCACACTTATCACCGGAAGAAGTCAGTAATGCGTAAGGTTTTAGCATTCTTACTCGCGACAACACGGCAATTGTGCCGCGATACGCGCTCTCGAAACACCTGCTAGGGCAATAGAGAAGAACAATGGTAGTCAGCTTTCAGCAATCCATCGCCGTATCCGGTACTGCCCAGAATCTCCCCAACAACCACATCGTCCGTTCCGTCACAATCGCCGCGCCGTCAACCAACGCCGCCGCCATTGTGCTTGGCAACGCGCCCACGGTGACAGCTACAACCGGCTATCTGCTACAGCAGGGGCAAAGCGTCAGACTCATAATCCATGGCGGCAATACAAACTCGTTATGGGCACTCGGAACGGCTGGCGACGTGCTCTCAGTCGCGGGCGTGTAACCGAAGCGCATCACAAACTCGATATCCCGGCGTCTCCCACTCCTTCGCCGGTACGCTCCCCGTTAGGCTATCCCGGTCTGGCGGGGAGTTTTCTGCGTTTGCGGCCAATGTATAGATATCGAGCGTGATCTCTCTTGAAGTCGTTCTTCAAGCATCGCGTTCTATGCTATCCCGTAGCAACGCTGATACGCTTGAGGCATAACGGAGATGATTTATGAAGAAATGGGAATATGCGCAGGTTGTCTATCAACGCAATCGGAAGCTGAGCGAACCTTGCATCTCAGGTATGCCAAAAGAGATGGAGGGTATTGATTCGATCTCCTGTCTCCACGTAGATTCATTCCTGAAGGCCGCCGGGGAAAATGGGTGGGAACTATGTGGCTCTTTGCTTCCGTTCGCTGCTGGTAAAGAGCTATCTGTCGGAACCGATGATGAGGACGATACGAAAACATACTCTGTAGCCGATCCGTCAGATATCCAATGGATGATTTTCAAACGCGAACTTTGACGCTCCGATGCGTCACGACGGCTTTCTACGCGCCCATGTTTTTACCACCAGTGCGTCTAACCGGTCCTGCCTGGACTTCACCCACTTTGCGTAATGTTTCTCAGTCGTCTTGATTGAATCGTGTCCTAGCAGCTCGCACCGTTCATCCCAAAACGCTTCTAGGGCCGTTCTGCGTCGCAAACGAATCTCTAAACACTTCACAGAAACTCTCGCAGATTCATATCGGCTTCGATGCGTTTACCCTTGATTTTATTGGGGATCCGTGCTATTGTTGTCTTAGTCATCCCTGCAACGCTTCGCTTGAAACCCTTCATCCTGATGCGGGTTTGACTTCAGAACAGGGCTGTTCACTCGCCCTTATTCTCCGTTCGCCTTCTGGCGAATGGCGCAGACGCCCGTAGTGCGCGGGTACCTGGTCCAACCTTGGACACCTCCAGCCGATCAACCGTATCCGGTACGCCTTCTGTACCGGCAATCGAAACCCCACTCACCGCACAAGAGCTATCGAAGATCGTTCCTCTCCACCACGTCACAATCCTGAAATGGGCGCGTGAGGGCCGCATCCCTAGCCGCCGCCTGAGCGCCCGAAAGGTGTTGTTCTTACCCAGCGAAGTGAGCAAGTGGCTTTCGTCAGATTCGAACCTGTATCCTACGAATGCCGTTCACGCCGCCTAACCACGAAAGGACTAGGCGACATGAACAAACTGACGCTCAAGCGTGACCGCTTCCAAGCGGGTTCTTTGAAAACTGAGAAGAGGAACACCGGGGAAGATGTATGGGTTTACCGTTGGCGGGAGTATCGCGCCGATGGGACATCAACATACCGAAAGAAAATCGTCGGCCCGGTGAGTCAAATACGCACTAAGGCAGCCGCTCAGAAGGCCGTCGAAGGTCTGAAACTTGATATCAACGCGACTGTTTCATCTGTTCCGGTGAGTCGCACGGTAGCCGAACTTATCTCCCACTACACAGAAACGGAGTTGGAGAGTGGCAGGCATACCACGCGAGTGCAACAGGTCTACCGGCACAACCTGAATGACATCATCCTGCCTGAATGGGGGAAGTATCGTTTGCAGGATGTACGGCCTATTGCAGTCGAACGATGGTTAGAGAAGATGCCCTATGCGCCAGCGACCAAGACGAAAGTCAAAGGCGTGTTCGGTACGCTCTTCCGTCACGGTATGCGTTATCAATGGGCACCAAACAACCCCATTGCTCTTGCGCGGTGCAGTAGCAAGCGCGTAGAGACGCCGGACATCCTTACGCCCCTGGAGATTCGCGGTATTCTTGGCGAACTCTCCGAACCTGCCCGGACAGTCACTATGCTGGCAGCCATCACAGGTATGCGGCGCGGTGAACTGTTTGGCCTTCGATGGGAAGACTTGGACTTTGAGCGGCGGACTATCCGCATCGTTCGGAGCCTGGTTGACCAAATCGAAGGCAAGCCGAAAACCGAGACATCGCGCAAACCCCTACCGATGACCGATGATCTCGCGTCAGCTCTCACATGCTGGCGTGAGCAAACGGAATACGCGAAGTCCTCCGATTGGGTGTTTGCAAGCCCGGTGTCTTTCGGCAGACTTCCGTACTGGCCGGACATGCTTCTACGGCGGCATATCCTACCGGCAGCAAAGCGGCTGGGCATCCTCAAGCGTATCGGCTGGCACACGTTCCGCCGCACCGCCGCATCGCTGCTGATGTCCTCCGGCTCAAGCGTGAAAACCACGCAAGAGTTGATGCGTCACGCGACGGCAGACATCACAATGGAGCTTTACGCGCAGGCCGTTACGGAGGATAAGAGGGAAGCTCAGAACGCACTCGCGGCACTTATCGCCGGGCAAACCATCCCGCCGATAGATGCAGTCGAAACGGGCATCGCGGCATAACTGAACCTATCTGCACCCGCGTTTGCACCCATTTCGCTTGCTCACGCCTGCTAAGTTGTTGATAAAAATGGTCGGGACGACTAGATTCGAACTAGCGACCTCACCCACCCCAAGGGTGCGCTCTACCAGGCTGAGCCACGTCCCGACTTGCTGCAATTGCCGCTCGCGCCTTGGAAGGGGCCAGCGGCAGGGGTAGTTTTAGTTTACATCAAGAGCGGGGATGTGCCGCAGACCGGAGGCGGGATTAGTGGGCGGGAGCGACGTATTCTTTGGGGAGTTCGCCGCCGGTGCCGAAGAAGAATTCGGTCATCTGCTCGACGAGGAACTCCTGCGCCTGAGGCGTCCAGGGCTGGAGGCGGTACTCGTTGAGGAGCATCTTCTGGCGTTCGAGCCACTCGGTCCAGGCTTTTTTGGAGACGTTTTTGTAGATCTTCTGGCCGAAGTCGGAGTCGAAGGGTGGTTCGTCGAGGCCTTCCATTTCGGCTTTGTACTTTGTGCAGAACACCATGTGCGGCATCGAGAGAGCTCCTTTTTGCGGTTAGATCCGGATCTTCAGTTTACCTGAGCGGAAGGTTTCTATAATTCTTGCGATGGGCAATGAGCGCGGGACGAACGAAGTGACGGTGGAGCAGCGGGTGGAAGCGCTGCGTGAGGTGCTGCGGCACCATGAGCATTTGTACTATGTGATGGACGCGCCGGAGTGGACGGATGCGCAGTACGATGCGCGGATGAATGAGTTGCGGGCGCTGGAGGCGGAGCATCCGGAGATGGTGACGGCGGACTCGCCGACGCAGCGGGTGGGCGGGAAGCCGAAGGACGGGTTTGCGAAGGTGGCGCACTCGCGGCCGATGCTGTCGCTGGACAATGCGTATAACGAGGGGGATTTGCGGGCGTGGAGCGAGCGGGTGGCGGGCGGGCTGGCGCTGGGCGAGAGCGTGCGGTATGTGTGCGAGCTGAAGCTGGATGGGCTGTCGCTGGCGCTGCAGTATGAGGCTGGGCGCGGTGGGGAGGCGGTGCTGCGGTCGGGAGTGACGCGGGGCGATGGGACGGTGGGCGAGGATGTGACGACGAATGTGCGGACGATTCGGAGTGTGCCGCTGCACGTGTCGGCGAAGGCGCTGAAGGCGGCGGGCCTGCCGCAGCGGTTTGAGGTGCGGGGGGAGGTGGTGCTGCCGCAGAAGGCGTTTGAGCGGATGAATGCGGAGCGCGAGGCTGCGGGGCTGGCGGCGGCGGCGAACCCTCGCAACGCGGCGGCGGGAACGATTCGGACGCTGGAGCCGAATGTGGTGGCGCAGCGGCGGCTGGAGTTCTTCGCGTATTTTCTGCTGAGCGCGGGCGGGCAAGGCGAGCCGACTGTGGGTGAGGCGCTGCTGCAGGAGCAGAGCGCGGCGTTGAAGGGGCTGCGCGCGGCGGGGTTTCTGGTGAATCCGAACGCAAAGACGGTGGATTCGATCGATGGCGTGATGGCGTTTCTTGCGGAGGCGGATGCGCAGAGGGATGGTCTGCCGTACGAGATTGATGGCGTGGTGATCAAGGTGGATGCGGTGGCGCAGCAGCGGCGGCTGGGGTTTACGGGGAAGGCTCCGCGATGGGCGATTGCGTACAAGTTTCCGGCGCGGGCGGCGGTGACGCGGCTGGAGGATGTGCTGTTCCAGGTGGGACGAACGGGAAAGGTGACACCGGTGGCTGTGCTTGCGGCGGTGTCGATTGGAGGGACGACGGTGACGCGCGCGACGCTGCACAATGCGGATGAGATTGCGCGGCTGGGGGTGCGGATTGGGGATTTCGTGTCGGTGGAGCGCGGTGGGGATGTGATTCCGAAGATCACGGAGGTGGTGGAGGACGCGAAGCATGCGCGGGGAGAGCGGGAGATTGTATTTCCGGCGGTGTGCCCGCGGTGTGGCGAGGTGCTGGTGCGGGAGCCGGGGGAGGTGGACCTGCGCTGCGTGAATGTGAGTTGTCCGGCGCGGGTGGAGGAGGAGCTGCGGCACTTTGCGTCGCGCGGCGTAATGAATGTCGAGGGGTTGGGAGAGGCGTTGATCGCGCAGCTGCTGGGGCATACGCTGGCGGAGGCTACGGCGGAGGGCGCTGCGGAGGGCGCGAATGATGCAGTTGAAGAGCCAACGCGGACGGCGTTGGTGCACTCTATCGCGGACATTTATGCATTGACGAAGGCGCAGCTGCTGACGCTGGAGCGGGTGGGCGAGAAAACTGCGGATGCGCTGCTGGAGCAGGTGGAGCGGTCGAAGGCTGCGCCGCTGAACCGCGTGCTGCTGGGGCTGGGGATACGGCATGTGGGCGAGCGGACGGCGCAGGCGCTGGCGGAGGAGTTTGGGTCGATGGATGCGCTGATGGCGGCGACGGAAGAGGAGTTGACGAGGGTCAACGATATTGGGCCGAAGGTGGCGGCGACGGTGCGGGAGTTCTTTGCGAATGAGCGGAATGTGGCGCTGGTGGAGCGGCTGCGCGGGTTTGGGTTGACGTTTACGGCGGAGCGGAGGGTGCGCGGAACGACGTTGACGGGGAAGACGCTTGTGCTGACGGGGACGCTGCCGACGCTGACGCGGGAGGCGGCGAAGGAGCGGATTGAGGCCGCGGGCGGGAAGGTGTCGGGATCGGTGAGCAAGAAGACGGATTACGTGGTGGCGGGGGAAGAGGCGGGGTCGAAGCTGGAGAAGGCGCAGCAGCTAGGGGTGGCGGTGCTGGATGAGGCGGGGCTGCTGGCGCTGCTTCAGGGCTGAAGCAGCGGCTGGGGCTTGTCGGTGACGATCTGGCGGGAGTGGGTGGAGGCGCCGATCTCGGGTGTGCCGCCGTCGTTGAGGATGACCTGCGTTGGAGGAGCCTCTGAGAAGATGCGGTCGGTGGTGTTGGAGAAGCCGTGGATGAGGATGCGCTTGGTGGTGGTGAAGGAGCCGGACGTGATGGTGAGGGGGACTTCGACGGCGGGTGCGCCGTCGTTGTGGACGGTGACGGAGACGAGCCAGCCGCTGTCGTGGCCTTTGCCGGCGGGAAGCTGGCGGGGCTCGACGGCGGTGATGGAGAGGTCGGGGAGGCCGCGATCGCGGAGGACCCAATCGGAGAAGAACCAGCTGAGGTCCTTGCCGGAGGTTTTTTCGAGGAGCTTTTCGAAGCCGATGGCCTGAATCGTGGGGTCGTCGTGGGAGAAGGGCTGGTTGCGCCAGTCGGTGAGCGCCTGCTGGAGGGGGTGATCGCCGGTGATGGCGCGGAGCATCCACCAGACGGCGGCGGCTTTGCGGCGGTAGTAGAGCTCATCGGTGGCGGCGACGAGGGGCTGGCCGGTGGAGGCAGAGGCGGCGTCGGCGGCTTGTTGGGAGTCGAAGCCGGGTTCGGCGATGTCGAGGGGCTGGATGAGGTTATTGAGCTGCAGGAGGGCGGCGTCGCGTCCCTGGACCTGCTCGATCCAGAGGAGGCTGACGAATTGGGCGAGGCCTTCGTCGAACCAGGGCTGGCCGGTCTGCACCCAGGCGTGGGTGAGAGAGTGGGCGAGCGCGGGGCTGGAGCTGGTGGATGCGATGGCGGCGATGGGAGCGACGAGGAGCGGACCGTCTTCGAAGGGCTCACCGGCGTGATCGAGGATGGTGAGAGGTGTGAGGGGGTGCTCGCCAAACCACTTCTGGAGCAGGGGAGCGATGGCCTCCGTGGAGGCGGCGAGGCGCGGGAGGGTGGCGGTGTCGGTGGTTTCGACGGCGAGGATGGGGGCGTCGGGCGCGGTGGTGGAGGCGGGTGTTTCGGCGGGTGTTGTGGAGGGTTCCGAGGAGCTGGAGACGGGTTGAGGCAGGGGTGCGAGGAGGGTTTCAGGGAGCTGGATGACGAAGAGGCTGGGTTGGCGGAAGCCGAGCGGGGCGGGTGGGAAGTCGGCGGTGGCGAGGCCGGTCTGGGAGCCGGCGGGGGCGGTGGGGTCGTCTGGGATGGCGGTGAGAGGCAGGCGGCGGCTGCAGAAGAAGGCAGCGACGGGTGGAGCGCCTTTGTACTCGACGGCGAGGCGAAGGTGGATGGTGGAGGCTTCTTCGGCGAGGCGAAGTTTGCCGACGGCCTGGAAGAGCTTTGCGCCGTCGCCGAGGAAGAGCTGGGGTGCGGCGACGGGATACCAGAGGACGTTGCCGAAGCCGCGCAGGGCGGCGATGAGGGTGGCGGGTGCGGGGTCGGAGCTGCTGGAGCTGGTGGCGTCGGAGCCGGAGCCGATGGTGTCCCAGTCGGTGTCGAGGGCCTGGGAGGCGGGCGCGCCGATGCGTTTGAGGCGGGCGGCGTCGACGGAGATGGTGCCGGAGTAGACGGTGTCGAGGGTGATGGTGGCGCCGGGAGGGAGGGGTGTGGGGAGGGTGAGGATGACTTCAGAGGCGCGGCCGGTGTGGTCGGCGTCGGTGTCGATGAGGTGCTGGGCGAGCGGAAGCGGAAGGGTGCCGGTAGGGGCGATGAGAGCGGCGCTGTCCCAGACGAGCGCGGAGGAGATCTGGAGCGGAATGCGCGCGAGAGGCTGGCTGCCGGTGTTGCGGAGGGTGACGCGGGCGCGCATGGAGAGGTGGGAGGCGTCGGGATTGATGCGAGCGTCGAGGTCGTAGGCGGTGAAGAGGAGGTCGGAGCGCTGGGCGTCGGTGAGCGGCGGACCTGTGGGTTCGGCGTGCCGGAGAGCGGGTTCGGTGGTGTCTTCGGGGGTGGTGGGAGGTGCTCCGTGGCTCTGGAAGAGGACTTCGGGCTGCTGCGTGCTGGTTGCCGGCTGCTGGGTTGGCGCGGTGGTGGCCGGCGTTTGGGCGTGGAGGGTGAGGCTCGCGAGGATGAGGGTGGATGTGAGGATGCGCGCGAGGTGGTGGGTGGTTTGCAATGCCTGGGGCTCCGGTGGTTGGGGGGCGGGGTGGCTGGGAGAAGACGCAGATTCCCTGCGGGAATGACAAAACTACAGTGTGACGGCGAAAATGCGTGCGGTGCTATGGATGGTGCATGCCTGTGAATGGCGGCGAAGCTAGATGGAGCCGAGACCTTTGCGGGGCTTTGGTGGGTTAGACGGCGGGAGGTCGGGAATGGTGGCGGGTGGGGAGGTGGAGCGGCGCTGGCGGGTAGCCTCGTACATGACGACGGCACCGGCGACGGAGACGTTGAGGGAGCTGACGCAGCCGGCCATGGGGATGCGGAGGAGGTGGTCGCAGGTGCGCTTGACGAGGTCGTGGAGGCCGGAGCCCTCGCTGCCGAGGACGAGGCAGACGTCCTGGCGGAAGTCGAAGTCGGTGTAGTCTGGGGTGCCGCGTTCGTCGAGGCCGACGATCCAGATGTTGTGCTTCTTCATGGTTTCGAGGGCGCGGGTGATGTTGACGACCTGGGCGATGCGGACGTGCTCGGAGGCACCGGCGGAGGTTTTGGCGGTGACGGCAGAGAGGGGAGCGGAGCGACGCTCGGGGAGGAGGATGCCGTCGACACCGGCACCGTCGGCGGAGCGGAGGAGAGCGCCGAGGTTGTGGGGGTCTTCGACGCCGTCGAGCGCGAGAAAGAAGCGGCCGGTGGGGCGGGCGGGGGTGTTGAGAAGGTCTTCCAGGGCGAGGAGTTTGCGCTCACGGAGGAAGGCGACGATGCCCTGGTGGGCGTCGGTTTTGCAGTGGCGGGAGAGCTGGTCGCGGGGTTCGGTGCTGATGCGGACGCCTTTGGAGCGGCAGAGTTCGAGGACCGCGTCCATGCGCGGGTCGCGGCGGGCCTCGCGCTCGCGGGCGACGCTGACGTGGTCGAGGGGTCGAGTGCCGGCGCGGAGGGCCTCTTCGACGGGGTGCAGGCCGTACAGAACTTCCATGCCTTCAGTGTAATCGGCGGAGGAGGTGCGGTGCTGCGGCGCGGACTGGTGCGCGGTGCTATTTGTCGTTGAGGAGATGTGCGGCGCGGGTGTAGGAGCCGAGATTGAAAGCGTTGACGTAGCCCAGGTTCTTGAGTTTTTTGCTGGCGACGCTGCTGCGCATGCCGCTCTGGCAATGCAGGAGGAGGACGCGGTTTGTGTCCTGGATGCGGCGCGGCAGTGAGGTCTCGATGTCGTCGAGGGGAAGGTTGATGGCCTTGGCGATGTGGCCGGAGGAGAACTCGCTGGGGGTGCGGACATCGATGACCAGAGCGCCGTCTTTCAGGTACTGTCGCACGCGGTCTGGAGACAGCTTTGAATCGCGTTTGACGACGAAGAATAAGAGAAGAACGACGGCCAAGATGCTAAAGGAGACGGTCTAGGTCATGGTCAACTTTCCTGCAAATACGTTTCAGACGCGGCGGTTGCGGGGTGCAGGTGCAAGGCGTGCTGAGGTGCGTCTTGTCATTGTGCTCTAAAAGACGGCATGCGGGAGGAATAAATATGCAGGACGGGAAGATTTTGTTATGTCGCATTAACGATGGCCGTAGAATTACAACAGAAAGCTGAGACTATTCGCAGGAACGAGGCGTCCATACTGACGTGAGAGCTCCCAATGTACTGACCGCAGAGGCCGCCCAGGAGGTGGCGCGAGAGAATGAAGCCATCTCGCGCGGGCTGAAGCGACAGGATCCGGAGCTGCTGGACCAACTGATCGAGAGGTATCAGCATCGGTTGATGCGGTATCTGATGTTTCTGACGAACAAGCGTGAGGTGGCGGAAGACCTGTTTCAGGAGGTCTGGATCCGCGTGCTGCGGCGGGGCGCGCAGTATAACGGCAAGGCAAGGTTTGATACGTGGATCTTCACGATTGCGCGGAATCTGGTGATCGACCTTTCGCGGAAGCGGACGATGGCGAGCCTGGATGCGATGAGCGAGGCTGGCGAGGATGAGCGGCCGTTCGAGATCGTGCAGGATGGACCGTCTCCGCTGGAGCAGTTCGAAGGGCGGGAGAACGCATCTGAGATTGCTATGGTGCTTCTGACGCTGGAGCCGACGTTTCGAGAAGTTTTGACGCTCCGGTTTCACGAGGAGATGTCGTTGGAAGAGATCGCGGTCGTTACACGCGCGCCGCTTTCGACGGTGAAATCGAGGCTGTACCGAGGGCTGGCGGCGCTGAAGCCGGAGCTGCTGAGGTTGCGGTCGCAGCGCGCTGAAACCGATGCGGCGGGGGTGAGGCGATGAATCCGCTTGGTGCACGTGAAGAGGAACAGTTTGTATCGAATGCATTGATGGGCGGAGCGAGGCCGCAGGGAGCGCGAGCGCGGGTGGTAAACCGGACGCGGCGGGTGGTGCGGCAACAGGCGCTGACGATGCAGGAACAGCGAAGGCGCTCGAGGAGCCTGTGGGTGCCGCTGGCGATTGTGTCGGTGTTGTTGCTGGCAATCTGCTATGCGTTCTGGAGCGTTCTGGATGGGTACGAGTTGACGCCGAACGGCATACCGGACGCAAGCGACCAGTTGATGATTTTGCTGGTATGGTTCTTGCCGGTGACGGCGTTTGTTCTGGGAGCGGTCTGGGTGAAGCGAGGACGTGGACGCGCGGGCAGTGATGGCGAGGTGCAACAATGATGCCGCGCTGGAAGTGGGCTTCGTCGCGTGAGAAAGATCCGATGTCAGCGGGTGATGAAGACCTGCGGATGATTCCGCGGTGGTCGATGGTGCTGGCGCTGCTGCTGTTCGCGGCGATGCAGTACATCTTTCATTGGGTGATGCCGCACCACAAGCACGAGATGCTGCCGCTGCGCCTGATGATGGGCTATGCGTGGGGAACGATGTGGGCGAGCTATGCACTGCTGCTGGGGTATGTGAGCCGCGATGTGAAGCGGCGCGGCATGTCGGCGGGGCTGTGGATGCTGATGTGCGTGGTGCTGCCGGGCGGCATCGGAGCGGTGGTGTACTTTATGCTGCGGCAGCCGGTGTTGTCACGGTGCCCGAACTGTTCGACGGAGATTGCGGCGACGTATCACTATTGCCCGCAGTGCCAGTTCCAGATGGCTCCGGTGTGCGGGGAGTGCCATCGCGGGGTGCGAATCACGGACGTGTACTGCACGCAGTGCGGGCATGACCTTGCGGAAGACGGCGCACCGGCGAGGCTGCGCGCGTACAGCGACAGCGAATAGAACCGCAAACGTATTTGGCTATTGATCGTTGCCGGTTGTGGCCAGGGGCAGCTTGCTCAGGTAGAGCAAGGTCTGGGGGTCGCCGGGCTTGAGCTGCAGGACTTTTCTGTAGAAGGCGAGGGCGTCGCGGTTCTGCCCGTGTTGCTGGAACATGACACCCATGTCGAAGTAGGCGTTGGAGTCCGAGGGGTTGATGGAGATTGCCTGCTTGTACATGGCGATGGCGTCCTGAAGACGGCCCTGCTCGATGTACAGACTTTCGAGATCGACATAGGCGGCGCTTTCGTGCGGAAGAAGCTGGATGACGCGGCGATATTGAACTTCGGCGCGGGCATTGTCGCCGGCTTGCTGGAGAGCGGAGGCGTCGTTCAGGATGGTCTTTGGATTATTGGGAGCGAGGGCGAGGGAGTGGGTGTACTCGGCGAGTGCGCTGCGGGGATTGCCCTGCGAGAGGTAGACATCGCCGAGATTTTTTCGTAGGTAGGCGCTCTGCGGCGTCGCTGCGAGGGAGTTCTGGTAGAGAGCGAGGGGCTGCTGCCAGTTGTGAACGCGGGTGACGAGACGCCATGCGCCCCAGAGCGCCCAGAGGGCGACGCAGCCCAGGAGAACCTGCTGCTGACGGGGATGGACGAGGATGGCCGCGGCGATAAGGGCGAGAACGAAGCCGATGGCGGCGAGATAGGCGAAGCGCTCCGCCATGCCTTGATAGATGTAGACGAAGCCGCAGTATGGTAGCAGGCCGAGGAGAAGAATGGCGAGGCCGGCTGCAATCGCGGGCGTGCGGCGGCGAAGGTGGATAGCTGCTGCGATTAGACCGATCAGGGCGGCCCAGGCGATGATGGCGGAGATAGAAGGCGTGTTGGCGGGAACGGCGGAGGAGCGCTCCATGCTCATGTGGACGGGAAGACAGATGAGCTGGAGGTACGTCCAGAATTTGAGGCCGACCGACCAGAGGGTGCGATCTCCATGGCCGGCGTGGGCGCCGACGGCGGAGCTGCAGGCGAAGTAGACTGCGTCGGCCAGAAGCGCTGCTGCTCCCAGGAGAAGCCAGCGTTGGGTGCGGGTGGGATTTTGGGTGAGGGTGGGGTTTTCGAGGAGATAGGCGAGGGTGAGGAATCCGGCCAGAAGGACGCCTTGTTCGTGGCTGAAGTCTGCCATGAGCGCGAATGCGAGGAAGGCTGGAAGCGCCAGGCGGCTCAGGCTGCGCAGGTAGGACAGGGCGGCGAGGAGAGCTGCGAGGATGCAGGCGGTGCTCAGCAAGTAGGCGCGGGCGCTGACCCAGGCGACGGCCTCGCTGTTGATGGG
The DNA here is from genome assembly GCA_019351975.1 of Acidobacteriota bacterium. GTDB lineage: Bacteria > Acidobacteriota > Terriglobia > Terriglobales > Acidobacteriaceae > Granulicella. Next base: position 3,217 of record JABBOG010000030.1, on the reverse strand, counting down.
CAGACCGAGCCAGACGAGGGCGGTGAGGCCTGCGACGACGAGCGAGAGATTGAGCTTGCGGAGAAGCTGAAAGAGCAGAAGGCCGTTGATCCAGTGGAGGACGATGCTGGTGAGGTGGAAGCCGCCTGCATCGGTTCCCCAGAGGTGGCGATCGATGGCGAGGCTTATCCAGAAGAGCGGCCGATAGGTGGACCCGCCGCTGCCGATGAAGCCGGACGTAAACGAGACGGGAGCGAGGATGAAATGCGTCCAGGTCGCGTGCCAGGACTGCAGGGCGGGGTTGTTGGCGATCTGGTCGAGATCGTCGTAGACGAACGGCGCGTCGAGAAGCGCGGAGTAGAGCAGATAGACCCAGATGGCGGCGAGGACACAAAAGCTTAGCAGAGGGCGTTGCAGGGTCCAGTGCTGCGCAGGTCGGCTATGGTCTGAGTTGCGACGCTGCTTCTTCAATGCGCATGCCCTTCGCGAGAGATCTCTAGTTTGGACGGACCAGATTGCAGGATCGGCACTGGCAGGTATCGACCATTTTAGACCGCGAGGCGTGCACGAGAGCAAGGGGGTGAGCGGGAAGCCAGGACTGCCGGACAGCCGTTCACCGAATAGAATCGATTGCATGGCTATACCGCTGACGGCGCTGATTATCGATGACGAGGCTCTGGCGAGGCAGGAGCTGCAGTATCTGCTGGATGCGGCCGGTGGCGTGTCGGTGCTGGCGCAGGGATCGAACGGCATTGAGGCCGTTGACCTGATACGAACCCATAAGCCGGATGTGGTGTTTCTGGATGTGCGGATGCCGGGGTTGGATGGATTTGCGGTGCTAAAAAAAGTGCTTGCGCTGGATCGCAAGATGAAGCTGCCGCAGGTGGTCTTTGCGACGGCGTTTGACCAGTATGCGGTGAAGGCGTTTGAGGTGAATGCGGTGGATTATCTGCTGAAACCCTTCGACGGCAAACGTGTGCAACGGACGCTGGAGAAGGTTCGGGAGCGGGTGAATGGCGCAACCGAGAGTGGGGATATGGGCGCCGGAGGGTCGACCGGTGAAGCGGCTGCGGCGCGGGTTTCCGATGGTGTTTCTGGGGCAGAGGCGAAGCTGGATGCGTTGTTGCGCATGGTGGAGGAGCAGGCCGCGATGGTCTCGGGTGGGATGGCTGCTGCGGGCGGCCTGGCGCGGTCGGGCAAGGTCGTGGTGCGGGCGCAGAATCGGCTGCTGCTGGTGGATCAGAGGGACGTTTGCTTTTCTACGATTGAGGAGGGGCGGATCTCGGTGGTGACGAAGACGCTGGAGGGGGACTCGAATTGCAGGACGCTGGAGGAGCTGATGGACCAGCTCGATCCGGAGCAGTTCTGGCGCGTGCATCGGTCGTTTGTGGTGAATATGCAGCATATTCGCGAGGTTGTGCCGTGGTTCAAATCGACGTACCAGCTGCGTATGGATGACCGGAAGCAGACGGAGATACCGGTGAGCCGGTCGCAGACCAAGCGGCTGCGAGAGCTGTTTAATCTGTAAGGCAGCGTGAAATTTGACAGGGCAAGCGCTGCATCTGCCGCAGGAATGCAATCAGGAGGTGCACGTCAAATGACACAAGAGCATGTGATTGAGGCTTATGCGTTCAAGCAGTTGCTGAGGGCGGTGGGGGTCGTGCTTCTGCTTGCGGTGATGGCGTATCCGCTGGATTGGATGGTGTGGCGCGCGCGCGTGGCGAAGGGCGGAGGGATGGATTCGGTGCAGGTGCAGCTCTATACGGTGGCGGAGCTGAAGGGCGGGAAGGAGGATTATTACCCGAACGGGAGTGCGATGATACGGTGCAGCAAGTCTGTGTATCCGCAAGGAGGAAATAGCGCTTGCTGGTGGGTCAAGCGCCATCGTGAGGTGATCCAGCGTTATTGAGGCTGGGTGGGAGCAGGCGCACGAGCCGGTGGTGGTGGCTTGTAGCCTTTGACTTGTCCGTCGGCGTTGTAGTGGATGTGGTGGTTGAAGTCGAAGTGATAGACGATGCCGACGCTGATTGGCTTGGCGTAGATGGCACCGGAGGTGGTGACCGGTACGTCGTAGTGCTGGATCTGGGCGTCAAGTTTCAAAGAAAAGCTGTCGGAGAGTGTGAGATCGAGGCCGCCGCCGTAGGAGAAGACGTTGGAGACGGAATCGATGTAAAGAAGGGAACCATTCAGGTTTGGGTAGCCACCGTTCTGATAGATGATCTTGCCGCGGCCGAAGAGGAAGTCGCCGTAGGGATGGAAGCGACCGTAGTAGCGCGATGCTCTGAAGCCTACGAGTACGTTCTTCTGGGAGTCGACGTGTCCGCTGTCGAGCGGGTAGGTGCCGCGGAGTTCAACGGCAGGATAGAAGTTGTAGAAGGGCTTCCAACCGAGATCGATTCCGGCAGTAGCGCCTAAGTTTCGTCCACCGCCGAGGCCGGTCCATGTGCCGGTCGCGGCACCGAAGGCGGACAGATCGAGGGGTTGGGTTGCGGTGGGAAAGGCTTGCGCTCCCGCGACAGACGCGAAGGCAAGAGCGAGGAAAAGCAAAACAGACGTGCGGAAACCGGTCTCCAAGTAAACTCCTTTGGCTAGCTCGACCCTTGATCATCGTAGCCTAATTCGATAGATTAGACGCCGAAAACACGTGATGCGTGATTCGGCGGTCGTCGATGTGCGGAAATCGTTCTTGTTTGCTCTATCGGCAGCAGCTACAGAAAAATCAGTCAGTTAGGCGTAAATGTGTGTTCGGTCGGGAAGAACTTTCGCTGGGAGCACAGGCGAGGTAAGATAAGCGCGCTGATGGTGTGTGGCGCGTGGTTTCGGTTGCTCTTTCAAAAGAATGGATATGTCAATGAAGACGCTGCTTGTGATGCTGCTGATGGGGGTCTCTGGATGCGCGTATGGCGCGGAGACGCTGCGGGTCGGGATTGTGGGTCTGGTTCATGGTCACGTCGCGGCGTTTCTGGGAGGGGGACAGATGACGCCAGCGGGCGGCATTCTGGACCGGTCGGATGTGCAACTGGTGGGCATTGTGGAGCCGGATCAGCGGCTCTTCGATGCGTATGCAAAGCGGTATCATCTGTCGCCGAGCCTTCACTTTAACAGCATCGCGGAGATGGTGCAGCATGCGCATCCGCAGGCTGCACTGGTGTTTACGGCGACGAGCGATCATCGGCGGGTGGTGGAGGAGTGCGCGGGGCTGGGGCTGAACGTGATGATGGAGAAGCCGCTGGCGTTC
>JABBOG010000029.1 GCA_019351975.1 Acidobacteriota bacterium | reverse complement strand
GGAGGAGTGCGCGGGGCTGGGGCTGAACGTGATGATGGAGAAGCCGCTGGCGTTCAGCTATGCGGATGCGCTGGCGATGCAGGCGGCAGCGCAGAAGGCGAAGATCCACGTGCTGGTGGACTTTGAGACGAGCTGGTATGCGAGCAATGCGGAGGCGACGCGGTTGTTTGAGAAGGGGGATCTGGGGCCGCTGGTAAAGGCGGAGATTCGCGATGGACACCAGGGGCCGAAGGAGATTGGCGTCCAGCCGGAGTTTCTGCAGTGGCTGACGGATCCGGCGAAGAATGGCGATGGTGCGCTGACGGATTTCGGGTGTTATGGGCCGGATCTGATGACCGCGATGTTGCACGGCGAGGTGCCAGTTTCAGTGCTGGCTGTGACCAAGCAGATGAAACCGCAGGAGTATCCGGGGGTGGACGATGAGGCGGATATCGTGCTGAATTACAAGGGCGCTGTGGTGCTGGTGGAGGGGTCGTGGGACTGGCCGTTTGCTGTGAAGCAGATGGATGTGTATGGAAGGAAAGGATATGCGAAGGTGATGGACCCGAGCTTGCTGAAGGTGCGGAAGGGGGACGAGGCGGTGGGATTGGAGGAGTATGGGCCGATTTTGACGGCACCGTATGACGATCCGCTGCATTATCTCGAGGCTGTACTGAATGGATCGGTGGAGGAGGGGGACAGCATGTCTTCGCTGAAGACGAATGTGACGGTGACGGAGATTCTGGACGCGGCACGACAGTCGGCGCAGACGGGCAAAGATGTGCCTCTACCGCTGGCGCGGTAGAGGCTTTGGGGAACTGAAATTAGTCTTTGACGGAGGCGACGGTGAGGCTGCCGTTGCTCATGGTGCCGTCGACGGTGACGGTTTTACCCGCATAGGCATTGAGTTTTGTGGGGTTGGAGACCTTGATGACCTTATCTCCGACGATGAGGACGGCGGGAGAGCCCATGCCGATGCACTTTTTGGCGCAGGCGGCGTGCTCTGGCTTGGAGGCTTTGGCGGTGTCTTTGGCGCACATGGCGTCGGAGACCACACCGGTGTACGACTCGGCAAAGGCTGCGCCGGCGGAAAGGAACGAGATGCTGAGGATGGAAAGGGCTACGAGCTTCTTCATGGGAAAAAACCTCCAGGGGACTATCGCGGTGCGAAGTGAATTATAGTCCAGGGAGTTGGATCGGCGTCAATGGGTTTGCGCTTGATGGCCGCATTTGAAGTGTGGTCAAACCGAGGGTTGGATGCTCTTGGTGGCATTCCGGCTGGACTTAGCGCGTACGAGGTTGGGGTTTGATGGATTGCGCGATGGTGGAAGGCGGGGTTACGGGGCAGGGTCAGCGTGGGGTGCGGCGGGCGTAGCGGATGGCGCTGGCGATGAGGATGGTGGCGAGGCCGGCGAAGAGTAAGGGGCCGCGCCAGCGGGGGATCCAGCCGAGATACGGGATGAGGAAGACGGAGATGGCGAGCCAGAGAAGGATGAGGAGGGCGAAGGTGCCGTCGTCGACGAAGAGGCCGTAGATCTCGCGGAAGATGGTGCGGAGCCAGGTCATGGGCGCACCGGCTTTGGGGTTTGGGCTTCGGGTTGAAGGCCGTTGGTGGTGGAGCGGCTGAGCGGAACGGTGATGAGGGCGACGATGAGGTAACCAAGGATGAGGCCGAGGATGGACCAGTCGGCACCGGGCCAGAGGAAACCTGCGCCTTCACCGACCCAGAAGGTGCCGAAGGCGGAGAGAAGAACGCCGACGACGAACTTGAGGGTGTTCTCGGGGACGTTGGAGAGTGGGCGGTGGAGGGCGAAGCCGAGGGCGATGACGGCGAGCAGGGCGGCGATGGCTCCGAAGACGGCGGGCAGCATGAGGCCGACGCCACCGGCGCCGATGGCGACGACGATGAAGACGACCTCGGTGCCTTCGAGCATGACGATCTGGAAGGCGGTGGCGAAGGCGACGCGGTCCCATGCGGCGGCGCGGGGAGCAGACTGGAGGGCGGCGGCGTTTTTCGCGAAGGCGGCGGCCTCGTCGTGGAGGGGAATCTGGCCGGCGGAGCGGAGGATGGCCTTGCGTAGCCAGCGGAGGCCAAAGAGCAGAAGCAGTGCGCCGACGACGAGTTGGAGGGTTTGGAGCGGGACACGGGTGAGAGCGCGGCCGAGGGCGGCGATGAGTACGAGAAGGACGCCGACGGCGGCGGCGCTGCCGATGAGTGCGCTGCGCCAGCCGCGGACGCTGCCGACGGCGAGGACGACAGTGAGCGCTTCGACGCACTCGACGAGGGACGCGAGGAAGCTGGCGAGAGCGGAGGGACCGATGTGCGCCCAGTTCATAGAGCTATAGGATGCAGTAGGAGGGGGATTTGACGCCAGCCTGGTGCGGGAGGGGCGAGAATGGCAGGCCGGCGTCGGGTTGGGTTAGAGCTCGCGGGTGCGGCCGCCGGTGAGGAGGCGGACGATGAGGGTGAGGATGACGGCTCCGATGGTGGCGATGACGATGCTCATGATGAGGCCGTGCTCGCGGACGCCGCCGAGGCCGAGGTGGTAGGAGATGAAGCCGCCGATCATGGCGCCGATGAGGCCGACGACCATGTCCATGAGAGCGCCGAAGCCGGAGCCCTTCATGATTTTGCCGGTAAGCCATCCGGCGATGAGACCGATGATGATCCAGGCGATGATTCCGTGACCCATGTGGTGCCTCCTTGGTGGTGCGTAGTTTTGGGAACAGGAGTGAGAGTCGGCGGGGAGGGAAAAGGTTGTTCGCGGGGTGGGTTTGGATATGGCGTAGTGGTGGTGCGGAGGTTAAATACCCGATGGATGCGCAAGTGCGCGCATGGGTGGTGACCGGCGGATGGACTAGTCGCCGGCGGGTACGGAGGGGATGTGATGGTGTGAGCTAGGGATGCGCCTTGACCCAGTGATGGACGGCGAAGTCGGTGGCGATGCTGGCGGCGAGGAGACCGAGGCTGGCACCAAGGGCGAGGAGGATCCAGGCGATCTCGATGCGGCCCTTGAGCATGAAGTAGTCGAGGATGCCGAAGACCAGAACGAGCACGGCTGCTTCGGCGAAGAATGCGGAGCAACGGCGCGCGGTGAGGATCAGGAGCGCGACGCGATGGGGTGCGGCGCTGTGGGACCGCTCGGCGGAGGCTGAGGGCATCAGGTGAAGGTTGTTGGGATTGGCGATGGAGAGGCTGGGTGTAACCGGTGTAAGGTGGGGCAGTGCATTTTTGTGAAGCATAAAAGGACCTTTTGCTGCTTCGATAAGGATGGCGCGGGGTGCGGGGAAAGTCTAGTGAATTTCAGGTGAATCGGGTAAGTTGTTGATTGGTAAAGGCAGGTATGTGGCGAAACTTGGTGCTGGGTGTGTTTCGGCAGGAGGACGTAGGCGAAGAGGAAGAACGAGTGGCGCTGGGGGAGTGGTTCGAGGGTTTGTTCGAAGGTTTGCGAATTGTCTCGCGTGTACACCAAGGCGAGTGTTCGATTCTAATAGAAATAACGGACGCACTGATGTGCGTACTCCCGGGGCATGACATGACAGATGAATTGACGAAGCTGATTGAGGCCGCACGTACGCGTCCTGTCTCTGAAGCAGAACGTGAAGCCCAGCGTCGCAGCTTTGCCTATGGGAACGCGAAGATCGAGAATCCTCATGTGACGTGGGAGATGATCGTGGAAGCGGATGAGCAGATCAAAGCAGAGTTGGCCGCTGCGCGCTAATGGACGACAGGACTCGTCACAGCAAAGCTGAAGCAGTTGAGGTCACCGGCGATCCTGCGGAGTTGGCGCGGCTTGAAGCGTACAACGTACTCAAGCAATATCGGGAGATCGAGGAGATGGTCGGCTACTTTCTGGAGCCAGACCGGCCCTTTAAGCTTCGCCCGTCGCACATCCTTACGCTCCATCGAGCAGCCTTGGAGGGCATTTCCAGCACAGCCGGTGTCTGGCGCGCCGGAGGAGTTGCGATTGGCGGAAGCAAGCACACCCCGCCCGATGCATGTGGGCGCGATGCTTACCGCGGACTCCTATGCTGAAATCGAGGGTCGGGCGGGCGGCGAGGGGATCGTGTTCAGGCGACTTCTTCGTGGGGTGGGATATTGGCTGCGGTGGCGGCGCGGGCACCGATGAGGCGGGTGCAGGAGATGGTTTCAGTGTAGCGCCGGTTCGCCTCACCCCATCCATGCGCAAAGTGCGCGCATGAATGGGGCACCCTAAATACCCAAGATGCACTCGATGGTTTGGGTGCCCCATTCATCGTGGCTTTATCACGGTGGGTGGGGAACGTAATTTTTCGCGTCGATTCCATGTGTGCTCGGATTCGATCTCGACGCGACCTTGTTCGCCGGTGAGGTAATGGCGGTAGCTCGACCATGGCCAGTCTTCTGGTTTTTCGACGAGGCCTCGTTCGACTGGGTTGCGGTGAATGTATTTCAACTTCTCTACATACTTCTGATGGGTCAGGACGTTGAAGTCGTAGTAGCGGCTCTGCCAGAACTGAGGTCGATCTCCTTTGAGGAGTTTGGAGGTTTCTCCTTTGAGGACGCTTAGCGTGGTGGCTAACGCGTGGAGCTTTGGTTCGGTAAGGAGAAGGTGGACGTGATTCGGCATGATGACGTAGCCGAAGAGAAAGAACTGGTGGCGTTGGCGGAGTTGTTCAAGGGTTTGTTCGAAGACAATGCGGGTGTGGTCGTCGTTGAGATATGGGAGCCGGTGGTAGCAGTTGAAGTTGATGGCGTGGTAGTCGCCTTGCTGTTGATAGCGTTTCAGACGACTCGGCATGAGAGTTATGGTACGTCAGGGACCGTACCACCCCACCCATGCGCAAAAAGAACGCGCATGAATGGGGCACCCTAAGAGTTAGTGGCTGGTTATGGGTGGGCCACCCGCCCACCCGTCGTCACTTCTGACAAACTTGCCAAGTTCCTTCCACTGTCGTAGCGAACCTTCCGCACTTAGTCACCAAACGCACCTGGTTTGGTGGTGCGACATCGTTAAAGCTCGATTCTACCGACTTGTAGACAGCCGTAAAGAGAGTCTTCAAAACGGCTTGAGAAAGATTCGATTGGGGATAGAAAGGCTTGACGAAGCTGGATTCGCTTTCGCTACGCATCTCGTCTTCGACTATCAGCGTTGTGTGTAGAGCGTCCATTGCAGATTTGTCGCCACGGATATCATTGCCCACGGCCTTGTACTTTTTTATGAACCGACTTGGTAACTGATCAGGCAAAATATCACTCCTAACCAGGTTCACAAACATATCCGCCGTTGTAAATACTCCTTCGAAAAATATGTCTCCTTGAATTCTATCGACTGAGCCCGTCAAAGCTGTCCCATCACGCGCAACCGATGTTTCACCTACGAGTATTTCTGGCCCGTCGCTAAGTTCATCCGCACAGATTATTGTAGTGATGGGGGAGCCCGGCTTGCGGCCTTGAGGAAGGTGATTCAACGGGTAGTGTCCCCTGTCCCAAGAAGCAACTGCGACTTTGAGCATGTGGCTGAGCGCCTGATGAGCGTTCATTCTTGGGTGTGCACGGGCCCACTCACGAAGCTCGCGGCCAAGATTGTTTCCTTCAACAGCATTCCCATTGAAACCTTCAATTGCGCACGCGCCCGTTGCTCCAACATCAACCAACTTGCGTGATCCGTCGACAGCGATTCTGCCCGACGTGTCTATGTCGCTGTCGAAACTCGCTATGGCGCTGTCGATGCTAATGACGACTCCTGATGAACTCAGTCCTGCCATCACTAGGGTTCCGGTCTCATCTGACTGAGAACCCTTGCTAATCTGTCCAAGCATTTGTGCTGAAATCAGAAGCCCAAGGAATGTGCATTGCGCGAGGCAACGCCACAACAAAAATGAAACCTGTGCTGGTCTATCTATAGGCTTACCCATGTGCTTATTCCACGGTGACGGATTTGGCTAGGTTGCGGGGCTGGTCTACGTCGCAGCCGCGGCGGACGGCGATGTGGTAGGCGAGGAGTTGCAGGGGGACGACTTCGAGGATGGGGAGGAGGAGTTCGTGGGCGGGGGGGATGTGGATGACGTGGTCTACCAACTGGGCGATGTGATCGTCACCCTCGATGGCGATGGCGATGACGCGGCCAGAGCGGGCGGTGACTTCCTGGATGTTGGAGAGGGTTTTTTCGTACTTGAGGACGGAGCTGGGGTCGTTGGGGTCCTGGGTGGCGATGCAGACGACGGGGAGGGTTTCGTCGATGAGGGCGTTGGGGCCGTGCTTCATCTCGCCGGCGGGGTAGCCTTCGGCGTGGATGTAGGAGATTTCTTTGAGCTTGAGGGCGCCTTCGAGGGCGATGGGGTAGTGGATGCCGCGGCCGAGGAAGAGGAAGTCCTGCGAGGAGGAGAAGGATTTGGCGAGCTCGCAGCACTGGTCGTCGACGGAGCGGAGGATGCTTTCGAGTTTTGCGGGGATGCTGGCGAGCTCGGTGACGAGGTGGAGGGATTGGGCGTCGGTGATGGTGTTGCGGACCTGGGCGAGGTAGAGCGCGAGAGTAAACAGCGCGGTGAGTTGGGCGGTGAAGGCCTTGGTGCTGGCGACGCCGATCTCGGGGCCGGCGTTGGTGGTGATGACGCCAGCGGCGAGGCGGGTGACGGCAGAGCCGACGACGTTGCAGATGGCGAGGGTGCGGGAGCCTTTGGCGATGAGTTCGTGCTGCGCGGCGATGGTGTCGGCGGTTTCGCCGGACTGGGTGATGAGGAGGCCGAGCTCTTTGGCGTTGGGGATGGGGTCGCGGTAACGGTATTCGGAGGCGTAGTCGACGTCGACGGGGAGGCGGGCGAGGCGCTCGATCATGAACTTTCCGGCGAGGCCGGCGTGCCATGATGTGCCGCAGGCGGCGATGGTGATGCCGGTGGTCTGCTGGAACTCCTCGGGTGTGATCTTCATGTCGGGGAGGAAGACGCGGCCGGTGTCGAGGGAGACGCGGCCGAGGGTGGTGTCGCGGACGGCGCGGGGCTGCTCGTTGATTTCTTTGAGCATGAAGTGCTTGTAGCCGGCCTTTTCGGCCTGGATGGGGTCCCAGGTGATGCGCTGGGGAGTGAGGGTTTTGGGGGTGCCGTGGAAGTCGGTGAGGAGGATGCCGGAGGTGGTGAGGGTGGCGACTTCGCCGTCCTGGAGGAAGTAGATATTGCGGGTGTGGTGGAGGATGCCGGGGACGTCGGAGGCGAGGAAGAATTCGCCGTCGCCGAGGCCGAGGACGGCGGGAGGGCCCATGCGGGCGGCGACGAGCTTGTCGGGCTCGTGGGCGGAGAGGACGCCGATGGCGAAGGCTCCGGTGAGGCGGGCGACGGCGCGGCGGACGGCTTCTTCGAGGGGGAGGGAGGGTGCGTTGGTGGTGACGACGGCCTCGCTGCTGTCGGCATCGACGCTGCGCTTGCCGTTGGGCGGGGCGAGGGAGCCGGCGAGCTCGAACTCGTCCTGGATGACGTGGGCGATGATCTCGGTGTCGGTTTCGGAGAGGAACTTGTGGCCTTTGGCGATGAGGGCGGATTTGAGCTGGAGGTAGTTTTCGACGATGCCGTTGTGGACGACGACGAGGGTTCCGGTGCCGTCGCGGTGGGGGTGGGCGTTCTCTTCGGTGGGGCGGCCGTGGGTGGCCCAGCGGGTGTGGCCGATGCCGTAGGTGCCTTGGACGGGGTCTTTGGCGAGGATTTCGGCGAGGTTGCGGAGCTTGCCGGGGGCGCGGCGGAGCTGGAGGGGGTTGGGCGAGCCGTCGGGTGCGGTGCCGCCGGCGACGGCGATGCCGGCGGAGTCGTAACCGCGGTATTCGAGGCGGGCGAGGCCCTCCATGATGACAGGGACGCAGGGCTTAGGGCCGATGTAGCCGACGATTCCACACATGGATAGAGTGTAGATGGGTTGAGGCGAAAGGTGGAACGTGGATGTGTTGCGAAGCTGGTTCGAGGGCAGTGCTGGGAATTTTGATTCCCACTCATGACGGTGAAGATGTCCTGAACGGGGCACCCGGCAACCTCGCCAATCCGTCACAATCAAATATTTTTCGCTGCCAGCATTTTTGGATTATCGTCAAAAAAATACCAGAACATAATTGCTACCCAGGAAACCGCATGTCTCCTTTCATGGTTCGTCACCGTAGTGGCAAAGTGTTTCGGTCGGAGGTCACGTGGATATGAGAAAGCATTTTTTTGCTACCCTGACTGTTTCCTTGCTCGCTGGAGCAGTTTGCGCACAATCTGTTCCCGATTCGGAACTTGTGGCCAGAATAAAAGCCAACAGGTCTCATTTTTCTGAGCTAGATCGAGGTCCAAATTTAGAGAAGCAAGCGGCCAACCTCGGCCAAGACATCTCTGCTGATAGAAGCGTCTCAGGCAACCCAGGTCTTTGCGGCGGATGCGCCCCCCCTGATCCCAATAACGATCCTGATGTTAAGCGTGCTACTGCGGAAAGCGACCTTATAGTGATCGGTGAAGATGTAAGAAACATCTCCTCCCTCACTGAAAACAAAGCCTTTGTCTTTACCGATTCCGAATTCATCATTAGCGAAATATGGAAAGACACCGGAACGACGGGCTCAGCTCAGCCTCTCGCGTTCGGCAGCGAAATTACAATTACGACACCAGGTGGTGTAGCACGCTCCGGAGGGCATAGGATAGAGGCTTCATTGTCTCATAAAGCGCCAATGCGAGCGGGTCATCAATATCTCATGTATCTAAGGTATCTTCCCGACTCCCGTTCCTACGCCCCTGTAGGGCTCGGGGGCTTTGACATTTCTAAACTTGCTGTAGCTCCACTTTGGACGTTGGGAACTTCTCCCGCGCAGCAACTCATGAGCAATAAGCTAGCTTTTATTCAAGCACTCCATTCCTCAACTTTACATGCTATCGAGCAGGAGAAGTAATGAAAATCCAACATCATCGACATTGGAAGCTCAAAAAATTATTTATTACAGCCTGCTGCATCTCGATAATGTTTACGTCCGAAAGAGCGTGCGAAGCACAGTGCACACAGCAACCACCTAATAGCAAGTCCGCAGTTCGCTCAGGAAGCATTGTTTACTATAGCTTGGATTCAAGTTTACAAAGCATCCCTCTTGGAGTTGGAATTGAAGATGGAGTCAGCACACCGATCGCACAGATTCAAGCAGCTTTTAGTGCCTGGTCCGCAGCAAACCAACAGTCCGGTGGTGATGGAACAACCTTTGTACTAGCAGGCCCAACAGACCCAGTAACGGTGATTGTCAATGCGGTTCCTGACACCACAGGAACGATCTAGAATCCAACCTATACAGCACAGACAGCGAACAATGATGGCGTGATAAACGCAACCAATAATCAGGCCACTATCACTTTCTTCCCGAATGTGATTCTTCAGCAAACGCTCTTAGCCGCCTACGAGGCAAGCCAGCCCGGATATGGGACAGCTTATCTTGAGGTAGCATTGCACGAAATAGCGCATTTGCAAGGCATTGCAGATTACACTTCTGCTGCGATGGTCCCTCCGCCAGGGGTCGGTACTTCAGTAGTTACCCCTTTTTACGGGGTCAACGACACAGGAAACGTCTATCAGAAGAGCGGGCCAACTACATGCGATGTGCAACAAGCATCTAGCAGTTCCAGAATAATCGATCCCCCTCGCATCATCATATCGTCTGGTGGAGGTGGATCCAAGGGGGGACTTGGCTCTCCAGTTCCGCAGGATGAACCTCCATCAGGTGGAGCATCTACTTGCGACGAGTATTTCGATTCTTCTACGAATACTCTTTACGAGAATTGCACTTGAATAGGGCGGGCAAGTGGCCCACCCACGTCGGGTGCCCCATCCATGCGGTTTTTGCCCTTGGGTGGGGTGCGTGAACTGCGCAAGAGCAATCTTTACTCACCCCACCCGTGACGATGAGGCTGTCACGAATGGGGCACCCAGAGTGCCAGGCCTCGTGCGCTGAATCAGGCGGATTGGAAGAGGATGGCTGTGGCCGGTGGGATGGACGTGGGTGGGGCTGGGGAGGCTGGCGGGGCGAGCTGCGCGTGGGTGGAGTCGAGGGCGGTGGCGGTGAGGGTGAGAGCTTGCTTGTAGCCGTGGAGGTTGAGGGGGAGGGGTTGGGTGGTGTCTTTGTTGAGGATGGCGAGGAGGGTTTTGCCGTCGCGGGCTTTGGCGGCGTAGGCGGTGGCGTTGACCTTGCCGGGGTTGAAGTCGAGGGGGAGCATGGTGGCACCGGCGAAGTGTCCGGCGAAGCGCATGCCGTAGTTGATGGGTTCGGCGACGTAGGCATCGCCGATGTGGGCGATGGGGGTGTAGTAGGGGTGGGGGTGCTCGGCTGGGTTGCCGTGCTGGGCGAGGACGATGTCGTCGCCGGGGAGATGGCCGCCGAGGGAGTTGCCGACGGCCTTGCCGTCGCCGCCGTGGATGTTGACGCCGGCGTAGCCGAAGTTGGCGAGGTCGAGGAGGTAGTCGGCGACCCAGAGGGCGGAGGCGAAGGTGTCGGAGACGCCGGGTTTGCCGCCGCGGTAGCAGGTGTTGCCTTCGGTCATGCGGTAGGGTACGGTGCGGTGTTCGCCGGCGCTGAGGCGGTCGGCGGCGGCGCGGATGTCGTGGGCGAGCTGGGCGACGCGAGGCTTGGGCGCGAGGATGTAATCGATGGTCATCTGCGGGTTGGAGGGAGGGCCGCCGATGTAGTAGTGATGCGTGAGGGCGGCGACGCTGGGCGGATCTTTGAGCCCGAGCAGGCGGTTGACGACGACGGCGTACCAGTCGGGGCTGCCGGAGGTGTCGGGCAGGCCGAAGCGGGCGCTGGGGACGCGGGCGCGGATGGCGTCGGCTTCGGCGAGCCACTCGTTCATGAAGAGGTCGGGGGACCAGGTTTTGGGGTCGCGGAGATGGTTTTTGAAGAGGTCTGGCTCGTTGCCGAGCTGGAAGTATTCGAGCTTGCCACCGTCGGCTGTAGAGCCCAGGACCTGATCGACGACGACGGCCTCGTCGGCAGCGCGGGCGGGGGTGTTGGTGCCGAGGTTGATGCCGTAGATGCAGCTCCATCCGGTGGCATCGAGGAAGCCGCGGAGGTTGTGGATGGCCTCGGGGGTGATGGGATAGGCGAGGGCGGAGGTGGGTTCGCCGCCGCCGATGTCGCGGACGTGGATCTCGGGCTGCCTGGTGTCGGTGGTGGGCTTCCACCAGCCGATATCGGAGGTGTTGCCGCCGATGCGGAGGACGCCGTTGGGGCTGAGGGCGCGGAACTGCTGGATGAGGGCGACGTTGGTGGGCTTGAAGAAGGTAGGGTCGGTGAGCTGGTTGGTCTCGTAGGAGAGACCGATGAAGTTGGGGGGGACGTGTGCGCCGGGACGGTCGGTGTGGACGGTGACGGTGGCGGTGCTGGTGGCCTGCGCGAGGGCGCGGAGGCTGGGGAGAGTGGCGGCGGTGGCGGCGGTGGTGAGCAGGAAGCGGCGACGATCCATGGACTTCATGCGGAGAAGGATACGGGGACAGGCGAAGGGGTGGCAAGTGGCTGTGGAAGCAGACGGCTCAGCTGCTGGGACGCGCGCAGACCGCAGGTGTTTTGCTCCGGTCATGGAATCGAAGCTGTGTGACGCGGATCACATCGCCTTTCGCCAGGCAGGCATAGCGTTGCAGGTGAGGTGCACTGAGATGCAGCTATGTGATGCGGTGGTTATGCATATTGAGCGAGCTGTGATCGCGGAGCGGATCATCGTCGCGACAGACCTGCAGGACATCAACCGGTTGCTGCCGCATGCGACAGCGCAGGCAGAAGCGATGGGAGCTTCCATCACGCTGGTTCACGCGATAAGCCCGATGTATGCGTCATCGCTGGAAGGCGCATATGATCCTGTTCCGCGTGCAACGATCTTGCAGCGTGCCAAAGACGTACTCCTGGAACGTGCGCGCGGGCTGATTCCGGGCGGAATTCGCGTCGATACTGCGGTGCGCATCGGAAGTGCGGGGGATGTGGTGTGGGAGGAGCTGCAACGCGCGCATCGCTCGATGCTGATGATGGGGACGCATGGGCGTGGGCCGCTGCTGCAGCTTGCGATGGGATCGGTGGCGCACCAGATTCTGCCGAAGGCGAAGATTCCGGTCTTCATCGTGGGTCCACACTCGGGTGTACGCCACGCCTTGCCGCGCAGGATACTGCATCCGGTTTCCTTTGCTTCCACGGACTACCGTGAGAGCTGTGCGACGGCGATAAAGATTGCGGCGAGCTACGGTGCGGAGTTGACGCTCCTGCATGTTGTGGAGGACGGATTTGCTGTGAGCGCTGATCCGCAGCGGTCGATGCTGTGGGCCAAGACGATGCTGCGAGCGCTGATTCCAGAGACGCCGGTGTTGAAGGTCAACGTGCAGGTGGCTCAAGGGGCCGCTGCAGGCGAGATCTTGCGTACGGCAGCGGCGATGGACGCAGACTGGATTGTGCTTGGCTTGCCGCAACACCCGCCGACGAGCACGTTCAGGGAGGCGATGGTCTTCGAGGTTGTCGGCGCGGCTCGGTGCCCGGTGCTTACGCTTGGAAGAGAGGCTGGGTTGGCGGACGCCGCTAGCTGCTGCGCATGACCTGGGCGGCGAAGCGGGCCATCTCGGTATGTTGCGGGGAGGACTGGAGGAGGACTAGGGAGCAGCCAGCGCCTTCGAAGTCGGCGAGGCGCTGGGCGATGGTTTCGGGGGTGCCGATGAGGCCGGAGTGGAGGCCACGGTTGGAGACGGAGTAGTCGCGGAGGGAGAGCTTTTTTTCGAGCTGCGAGCCGGTGATCCACTGCTGGAAGTTGGCGAAGCCTGCGGGGGATTGGCTGGGGTCGGGCGCGGAGGTGATGCGGGTGAGTTCGCGCTGGGCTTCGGCTTCGGAGTCGCGGAGGATGCAGTAGCCGGTGACGCCGAAGGTCATGGGCGGGAGGTGGGGGTGGTGGGCGCGGCGGGCGCGCATGTCGGCGATCTTGGCGGCGATGGTGTTGGGGTCGTCGCCGTGCATGAGGTAGGCGTCGCATTTGGCGGCGATGAGGTTCTTGGCTGTCTCGGATTCGCCGCCAGCGTAGAGGGTGGGGCGGGAAGGGATCAGGGAGGAGGGATCAAGGACTGAGAGGTTGGTGGCGGAGTTGGCATCTTGTGATGGGGCACCCGGCGCGAGGGAACCTGCAGGTCTCTCCACTGCGGCTTCGCTGCGCTGCGGCTCCGGTCGAGATGACGGCGTTTGGTTGGGATGCGCGCCGGAGTAGGTGCGGCGGGGAAAGGGTTTGGGGCTGAGGATGTTGTCTTCGATGTTGTAGAAACGACCGTGATGGGAGGTGTGCTGGTGGTGCCAGCAGGCGTCGAGGACGTCGAGCCACTCGGAGGTGCGGGCGTAGCGGTCGTCGTGCTCGTCGAAGGGGATGCCGTACTTGCGTGCTTCGTCGGCCCACCAGGAGCTGACGACGTTGAGGGTGAGGCGGCCGCCGCTGATGCGGTCGATGTTGGCGGCCTGTTTGGCGAGCAGGGCGGGGGAGTGGAAGGTGGGGCGGACGGCGACCATCAGTTCGAGCTTGCGGGTGACGGAGGCGAGGGCGGCGGCGGTGGACCAGGCGTCGAGGGAGTCGGCTTCGGGGCCTTTGATGTCGTTGAGGTTGAGCTCGGCGATGAGGGTGAGGTCGTAGCCGAGGGCTTCAGCCTGCAGCGCGAGATCGCGAACATACTCCCATGTGGCGGGCATCTGTTCGTCGTCGATGTTGCGAAGCCAGCCGCCGAAGACGGGGAGCCAGAATCCATAGCGCATAGGGATATCAGGATAACGCATGGTGGGGGGAATCAGCTGGGCCACTTCATGGCGTGGAGGAGGATGTTGGGGAGGTCGCCGACGAGCATGCGGCGGTGGACTTCGGCGAGGGTGAGGGGTTTGCTCTGCTGGAGGTCGGCGTCCTGATCGGCGTTGATGAGGGCGGCGAGGTCGGGGTCGAGGGCGGCGAGGTTGACCTCGTCGTTGAGGCCGAAGGAGCGGTGGTCGAAGTTGGTGGAGCCGACGACGCTCCAGAGGTTGTCGATGGTCATGAGCTTGGCGTGGATCATGGAGGGTTGGTAGTCGTAGATGTGAGCGCCGGCTTTGATGAGGTGGCGGCTGCTCTGCATGCTGAGGCGGCGGACGACGGGGTGGTCGATGCGCGGTCCGGCGGTGAGGATTTTGACTTCGACGCCGCGGTGGACGGCGGCGACGAGGGCGGCGCGGGCGCTGCGGTCGGGAAGGAAGTAGGGGGAGGTGATGCGGATGGATTTTTGGGCGCTGGAGATGAGGCTCTGGAAGAGGATGCGTGCGCTGGTGCCGCCACCGTGGGGCGTGCTGGAGACGACGAAGCTTTTGACGCCTTCGGGGACGGTGCGGAAGTTGAACTGAGCGGCGCCGGAGAGGATCTCTCCGGAGGCTTCGAGCCAGTTTTCGGAGAAGGTGGAGAGCAGGCCGGCGGCGGCTTCGCCTTCGACGAGGAAGACGGTGTCGCGCCAGGCGGGGCCTTTGGGCGTGGCGTGAAGCCAGTGGTCGGCGATGCCTGCGCTAGCGACGAAGCCGGTCTGGCCGTCGATGACGATGAGCTTGCGGTGGGTGCGCTGGTCGGCGTTCTGCCAGGTGTTCCAACGAAGGGGGTGGTACCAGTGCATGTGGCCGCCGGCGGCGCGGAGGGGATCGAAGAAGGAGTCGTGGGTGGAGAAGCTGCCGATGCGGTCGACGATGACGCGGACTTGGACACCGGCGCGGGCGCGTTCGCAGAGGGCGGCGAGGAATTCGGTGCCGATCTGGTCCTGGCCGAACTTGTAGAACTCGAGGTTGATGGCGTGTTGGGCGCGGCGGATGGCGGCGAGTTCGGCGGGATAGAACTCGGTGCCGTTTTTGAGGCGGGTGATGCGGGAGCGGCGGAGGGTTCCGTCGGTGACGAGGGTGAGGAACTGGATGAACTCTTCGGAGTCGAGGGGTACGTTGAGGCTGCGGTCGAAGCGGTAGGCAGTGTTGGGGCCGAAGAAGTTGAGGAGGAAACGTGCGCCGTAGAGGGCGATGGCTGTGCCGCCGACGACGGCGAGAGAGCGCGTGGTTTTGGTGGTGCGTGACGTCATGGGCAGGGTCCTCCGATGGGCCAATAGGAGTTCGATGCCAGCAGGTGGGGATGGGGCCGCCCTTCGAGGTTCAAAGTGTCGAACGCTGTCGAACACGCTGGATGGGGATTCGCTGGAGAAAGGCACAAAGGGTATAAGTGATGTGACATTCTTCGGGGTCCTTCGGCTGCGCGATTGCAAAAGCGCAATGGCTTCGCTCAGGATGACAGGTTTATGAACCAACATCCAACAACCTACAACTTGCAATCAAGAACTTAAGGTGTTTTTGGGGTGCGGGTTCGGCCGGCTTCGGTGAGCCAGAGGGTGAGGGCGGTGAGGAGGATGGCGCCGACGGCGAATTTGAGGGCGATGGGCGCATGGGTGGGCGAGAGAAAGGCTTCGAGGGTTCCGGCGATGATGAGCAGGGGGATGGTTCCGGCGACGAGCTGGACGGACTCGAGGCCGGCGAGCGCGAGAGCGGCGCGGCGATGGAGCATGCCGGGAAAGAGCAGGCCGGAGGCGAGGCGGAGACCGGCGGCACCGGCGATCATGATGCTGGGGAGTTCGAGCGCGCCGTGGGCGGCGACGAAGCTCCAGAGGCTGAGGGCCATGTGGTGCTGCCGACAGACGACGGCGATGGCACCGAGCATGAGGCCGTTGTTGAAGAGGGAGTAAAGGGTGAAGAGGCCGGCGGTGATGCCGCCGGCGAAGGTGAGGAAGCAGACGGTGATGTTGTTGGTCATGATGCCGGAGGCGGCTTCGGGCTTGATGCTGAGGACGCTGTCGGTCCACATTTTATGGTGGTCGAGGTCGGCGACGCGCTGGGCGCCGAGGAACATGACGCCGAAGCTGGGGCGGACCATGACGATGAGGGAGCCGAGGAGACCGGCGGCGACGCTGATGAGGGTGGCGGCGAGGAGATAGCCTGAGAGTCGGCGAAGGAGGCGCGGGTAGGCGAAGGCGAAGAAGCGCCAGAGGGATGAGAGCGAGATGCGGCGGCCGGAGTAGACGTAGTTGTGGGCGCGGCTGACGAGGCGGTTGAGGTACTGTGCCAAGGTTCGGGAGGAGGGGTCTGCCTGGATCGCGGAGAGGTCGGCGGCGGTTTGGCGGTAGAGGATGCCGAGTTCGCGGATTTCGGAGGTGGGGAGGGACTTGATGCCTGTGGATTCGACCTGGCGAACGAGCACATCAAGGCGGTTCCAGTTATGCTTGCGAGAATTGATCCAGAGGTTGGAGAGCATAGTAGAAGGTGAAGAGAGGCAGGTGGCGAAGGTGGCGAAGGTGGCGGAGCGGCGTGCGGGAGGTGGCGAGGGTGAGTTCAGGACTGAGTCGCATTATATCGAGACTCCGGAGCAGGTGGCGCTGGAGTATAGCGTGGCGGGGATCGGCAGCAGGTTTGTGGCGATGCTGCTGGACACGCTGATTGTGGGCGGAATTTTTGTGGTGGAGGTGTTGATCCTGGTGGTGGTGGCTTCGGCGACGCTGAGTTCGGGCGTGTCGGGGAAGTCGGTCGGAGCGGCGGGGAAGTGGTTTCTGGCGCTGATTGTGTTTGCGAACTTTGCGATTGTATGGGGGTATTTTGCGCTGTTTGAGGCGTACTGGCATGGGCAGACGCCGGGCAAGCGGGCGATGAAGCTGCGGGTGATCAAGGACTCCGGGCGGCAGATTACGCTGTTCGAATCGATGGCGAGGAACCTGCTGCGGGTGGTGGATTATCTGCCGAGCCTTTATTTTGTGGGCGTGATCACGATGCTGTGTACGAAGCAGAACCAGCGGGTTGGGGACCTGGTGGCGGGAACGCTGGTGGTGCATGAGCGGCTGGATGAGGCGTCGCTGCTGTACCAGGAAGGGGGGGAGGTGGTGACCGGGTGGATGCGGACGGACGATTCGGCGATGGCGAAGTTTCCGGCGGATGCTGTGGCGCGGCTGCAGGAGCAGGATCTGGTGGTGATTGAGGCGTTCTTTGCGCGCATGCTGGACCTGCCGATGGAGACGCGGGCGGCGGTGGCGTACCGGATGGTAGCGCAGATGACAGCGAAGATGGGAGTGCCGGTGCCGGAGGGAAATCCGGAGCGCGCGCTGGAGACGATTGCGTATCAGATGCGGAGTGGAGGCAAAATCTAACCGCAGAGGGCGATCGGCGCATCTGAACTGGGATGGCAGACGAGATCCATTGCGTACCAGGGATGATGGCGGCGAGCAATGCCTCTGATCCGCTGGGGCCGACGGTGTGGGAACAGGTGGCGCGGTCGCCGCTGCATAACCTCTGGGACTTTGAAGGCGCGAGCGTAAAGCTGGTGTGGACGCGGACGTTCCACGCGATGATCAGTGACAATGTGCTCTCGCGTGCGGCGGAGATGGGATATTACTTTCTGTTTGCGCTGTTTCCAACGCTGATCTGCGCGAGCTCGATTCTGGGGATTGTGGCCCAGCAGGCATCGCACATTTATGACAGCCTGCTGCGGTACCTGGCGCTGGTGGTGCCGGGTGCGGCGTACAACATGGTGATGCAGACGTTCAACCAGACGGCGGCGGCGTCGTCGGGGGGGAAGATTACGCTGGGGCTGGTGGTTGCGCTGTGGTCGGCGTCGGTGGGATTTGCGTCGATCCAGGATGGAATGAATACGGCGTACAAGGTGAAGGAGACGCGGCCGTATTGGAAGTCGCGCGGAAGTGCGATCCTGGTGACGCTGCTGCTGGCTGTGATGGTGACGGTGAACCTGGCGATTTTGCTGTGCGGAGACTTTATCGCGCGGTATGTGTATGCGAGCGTGTGGCACCATACGCTGGCATCGGGGACTGTGCTGGTGGTGCATGTGATTCAGTGGGTGATTGTGGTGGCGCTGCTGCTGCTGCAGTTCAGCACGATTTATTATTTTGCGCCGGACCTGAAGGCGAAGCGGTGGCATTGGGTGACACCGGGAGCGGTGATCGCGATCGTGGGGTGGGTGATCTCGTCGCTTGGGCTGCGGGTGTATCTGCACTACTTCAACAGCTTCACGGTGACGTATGGGTCGCTGGGTGCGGTGATTGTGCTGCTGACGTGGTTTTACATTACGGGGCTGATGCTGCTGCTGGGTGCGGAGATCAACAGCGAGATACAAGCTGCTGTCGTGGAGCGGAAGTGTGGCGAAGAGGAGGCGCGCAGAATCGCAGGCGGTGCTGGTGATGGTGCCGCGGTGGCCGCCGGTGTACAGACAACCAATGGAGCTTGACGCGGCGTCGTTGCGTGGAGCGAGGCAACGACGCCGGGCCTGGTTCGAGGTGGGCTACCTGGTGAGGGGTGCGAGGATGGTGTCGAGGCGGTCGGGTACGCTGTCGACGCGTTCAAGCTGGGGATACCTTTGGCCGTCGTGGTAGTTGAGGGCGATGGTTTTGAAGTAGCCGGTATTTTCGACGATGAGGCTGATGGCGGGGCCGCTGCCTTTGGCGTCGTCGATGGCTGCGCGGAGGATGCCGGGGGTGAAGGCGCGGCCGTTGACGGCGATGATCTGGAAGCCTGGAGCGAGGCCGGATTTATCGGAGATGCCGCCGATGATGACGTCGCCGATGTTGCCGTTGGCGCCGACGGTGAGGCCGAGGGAGTAGCGGGCGTTGAGGCCACCGTCGGACTCTTCGAGGGTGGACCAGTAGTTCGGCTTGTCGGTGAAGGTGAGTTTATAGCCAGAGAGGGCGTTGATGCCTGGCATCTCCGGGGCGTTGAACTCGTTTGCGTCGAGGCGCGTGCGGAGGAAGGCAGCCCAGTCCATCGGAACGACGGCGTTGAGGCCGGAGACGACGTTATCGAAGGTGTAGGGAACGACTTTGGGCGGGGTGTTGCCGCCGAGGCCGTGGAAGGCTGCGATGAAATTGTTGAGGCTCTTTGTGCCGTGGGATTTTTCGCGGATGGTGGCGTCGATTTCGAGCCAGAGGAGATCGCCTTCGGCGTAGTAATCGGTATCGCGACGCCAGTTATCGAAGGCTCCGCCGGCGGAGTAGAGGATCTGGGCAGCGGTGGCGGTGTCCTGCAGGTTGCGCCAGGTGCGGCCGGGGCGAGCGTTGTTGAGATCGGCGGCGATGGTGGCGAGGCGGTCGCGGAAGACTTCGGGGCTCCAGATGCCGGAGCGCGTGGCGAGGACGTCACCGAGGTAGTTGGTGAGGCCTTCGTAGACCCAGAGGAGATTGCCTTGCATGGGCTCCTGGTAGTTGGGTGTGGCGAGGCCTGCGGGACGGCGATATTTGCCGTTCCAGGAGTGGGTGAACTCGTGGGGAAGGAGGTCGCCTTCTTCCGTGAAGCTGCCTTCGTCGATGAAGGTCTTTTCGGGGACGCGATCGTCGGAGGACTGGTGATGCTCGAGGCCGAAGTGGGCGACCTGATCGGAGAGTGTGACGAGGAAGTGGTAGGAGTTGTAGTGGCGCGACTTGTAGAGTGCACCGGTTTCGAGGACGAGCTTGGAGAACTGGTCGATGTGCTGCTGGGAGAGGGCGATGTCTTCGGGGCCGTCGCCGGCGAGGTCGAGGTAGTGCTTCGGCGTGACGCTGGGGGCGAGGTCGATCTCGCGGAACCAGCGACCGGCGAGGACGGGGGAATCGATGAGCTGCTCGAGGGAGACGGTCTTGAACGTATCGACGACGATGCCCCCCTGGGCATCGGATATGCCACCCGATACGACTTCTAGCGCTGTTCCGAACTTCCAGTTACCGGGAATTTTTACGGATGGCGACACCATGATGTCGGAGACGCGGGTGTGGGCGATGTCGCCGTTGAGGGGATAGACGAGGAGGGTGTTCCAGCTGAGGAGCGCGAGGTTGGCACTGGTGGAGCCGCCGGCGGTGAACTCGGCACCGGCGACGGCGAGGTGGTCCATCTTGATGTCGAGCTCGGAGGTGTTGGGGGGAACGGTGATGTGGTAGCTGAACATGTCGAGCGGGTCGCGTGTCCAGTTGATGCGCTGGCCGGAGGGTGTGGTGATGATGAAGCCGGCCTGGTTGATGATGGGGCCGGTGGGTCCGTGCTCGCCGGGGATCCACTCGGGGTAGACGAGGGTCATGTCGGTAGGCTGGGCGGAGGAGGTGACGGGGATGGTTTCGGTGGAGTAGAGGATCTTTCGTGGAGCGCTGGTGAGGTCAACGGAGAGGGTAATGGGTGCGGTCTGTGCGGTGGCGGACAGGGCTGCGGCACAGAGTGCGGCCAAGGGGAGAAAGCGGAACGGCGACATGCGTGAGGCTCCTCGAAACGAGTTCATTGTGGGATTAAGTGTACGCGTGTGAGGCGGGGCGGCCGCTGTGTCCGATAGAATCGGTGCACCCATGATCCTTTATGTGATTGTTCTCGGAGTTATCGTTGTCACGTTGCTTGGCGTGTCGCTGGCACGGCTTGGAAGCGTGAAGACGAAGGCGGATTATCTTGTGGCGGGGCGATCGCTGCCTGCGTTTGTGCTGGTGTTTACGCTGCTTTCGAGCTGGATTGGATCGGGCTCGCTGCTGGGCGGAGCGGAGAATGCGTATCAGCATGGGTTTGCTGCGCTGTGGCAGAGCGGTGGCGGATGGGCGGGGCTGCTGCTGATTTATTTTATTGCGCCGAGGGCACGGAAGTTTGCGCAGTTTACGATTCCGGACCTGCTGGAGTCGCGGTATAACCAGACGGCGCGGGTGCTGGGTGTGATTGCGGTGCTGTTTACGTATACCGCGATTACGAGCTATCAGTTTATTGGGGGCGGAGATATTCTGCACCTGATCTTTCCGCAGGTGACGGCGCGTGATGGGCAGTTCATTCTCGCGGGATTTGTGATCGTGTTTACGTCGATCGCGGGCATGGGATCGGTGGCGTATATGGACGTTGTGATCGGGCTGCTGGCGACGTTTACGATGATTGCGGCGCTGCCTGTGCTGGTGCATCTGGCGGGCGGATGGAGCGGCGTGCATGTGGCGTTGCCGAAGACGCACTTTGAGTGGTTTGGCGATATACGGCCGTTCACGAGTTACTATACGGGGCCGGTGCTGGCGGATGGATCGCGTGCGAAGGTGCAGTCTGCGTTTGAGATATTTTTGCCGACGTGCCTGCTGATGCTGGGGAACCAGTCGATGTATCAGAAGTTTTTCTCGGCGAAGAGCGAGAAGGACGCGCGACGTGCGACGGTGGGATGGATTGTGGGCACGGTGGTGCTGGAGAGCATTATTGTGGCGATCGCGGTGGTGGGATCGGCGATGTATCGGAGCGGGGAGGTTGCGGCGCGGCCGCGTGAGGTGCTGGCGTATACGGCGATCCATGCGTTTGGCGGATGGGGTGGAGCGGGGACGAAGCCGCTGGCGATTCTGGGTGCGCTGCTGGTGGGAGCGATCTTTGCAAAGGTGGTGTCGACGGCGAACAACTATCTGTTTTCGCCATCGACGAACCTAGTGAATGATATTTTCGTGCGGTATTTGAAGCCTGAGGCGAGCAATCAGCAGGTTCTGCTGGTGAGCCGGTTGATGGTGGTGGGATTAGGACTGTGGGCGCTGTATCAATCGCTGGGAACGACATCGGTGCTGAAGAAGTCGTTGTATGCGTATACGATTTATTCGGCAGCGCTGACGCCGGTGATTCTAGCGGCGTTTTTCTGGAAGCGCGCGACGGCGAAGGGTGCGGTGGCGAGCATTGCGGCCGGAACAGCGGTGACGGTTTGCTGGGACTGGGTGACGCCGCATCTGCCGGCGGCGGTGGGTGCGCGAGATGCGATTTTGCCGGCATTGGTGGCTTCTCTGATCGGACTTTTTGCGGGAAGTTTACTGACTGCGCCACCGAATGCGAGCCAGCTCAGGCCCTTTGAGGAGTAGTGGAATGCGGTATCCGTGTGTGCGTCGTTCGCGCATCTAACGGCGCAGGTACACCGCCTGAGCGGACCTACACAAGGAGAAGACTATGGCTGCCACAGAGACACGCATTGCACCGGATAGCGCAACGGAACTTCACGATTTGATTGGCGATGATGCAACTGCGACGTTTGAGAGCGATCCGAAGTTCATTGACTCCGACCCGACGGAGGGTGCGTCCAGCAGCAATATCGCGGTGCAGCGCGATACCGATGATCTTGAAGACAGTGACGAAGAAGAAGACGAGCTGGAGGACGAGGACGAAGAGTACGAGGAAGACGACGATGAAGATGAGGAAGAAGACGAAGATGAGGACGAAGAGGACGATGATGATGACGACGAAGATGAAGAGGACGACGACGCTGTGATTGCGAAGTCTGTCGATGGGGCGGTGCAGAAGGAAGGTGCCGCTGCGGGGCGCAGTTCATCCGATGACCTGGAGCGAGCAGAGGATGATGACGAGGAAGATGATGCTTCGGACGCCGCGTCAACGGATCGGACGATTGATGCGGCCCTTCGTATGAGCGCGATGGTGGCTGTGGTGGCGGAGTTTGCAGCGATCGGTTAGGGTAGGCGGTACGATGGTTGGTGGAAGAACGTTTGAGGATTCTGGTATGAGTGAGAGAAGCATGGAGCGGTCGCTGGCGAAGGGAATCCTGGCGGGAATGATTGCGGGTCTGGTGGCGACGGCTGCGAAGGCGGTTGCGGAGAAGATGTATGGACCGCGTGGCGTTCGGGAGAGTGAGCGCCCGACGATGATGGAGGATGCCTCTTCTCCGTATCGTGGCGAAGAAGCGGGCCGCGAGAAGAGCGCATTTGCGGAGGCGAACTGGGGATTTGGGCTGGCAGCGGGTGCAGCCTACGGTGCGCTGGCGGAGTTTTATCCGGCGGCGGCTGCGGGCGGTGGTAAAACCTTTGGGCTTGCTATGATGACGTTGACGCACGAAAGCGGGCTACCTTCGGGTGAAGTGAACGAAGCGTTTGACGATGAGCCGAGCCGCGAGGCGACCAGTGAAGCGGCATCGCACTTGTTGTTTGGTACGGTGGCAGAGCAGGTGCGGAGCTACGTGCGAGGGATCCTGTAAGCGGGCGGCCGCCGGCCCGTGATGTGATTTCGGTATCGCGAAGTGATTGTGGGCAAAGCTTGATGGGATGAGACGTATGCGATTTCTGGTCTTCGATCATGATGGCGCAGGGGTTAGACTCATCTTTACCCCGATTCGATTTTGCGGGTGAGGGTGAACTTTGAACATAGTCCGAAGCTCCAATCGAGAGAAACAGCAGAAACGGGTTGTGATTGTAGGTGCCGGTCCGGGGGGACTGGCAACGGCGATGCTTCTGGCGCGATCGGGCGTGCATGTAACGATCGTTGAGCGCCATGCGCGCGTGGGTGGGCGAACCTCCACGATTGAGCAGGATGGATTCAAGTTCGATATTGGGCCGACGTTTTTTTTGTATCCGCGCGTGCTGCGGGAGATCTTTGCGGATGCCGGTTACGATCTCGACCACGAGGTGCCGATGAAGCGTCTCGATCCGCAATATCGCCTGATTTTTGGCGATGGCGGACAGATTGACGCGACGTCGAATGTAGAGCGAATGGAGCGGCAGATCGCAGCGATCTCGCCCCATGATGCGGTGGAGTTCAAGAACTTTCTGGCGCGCAACCGAAAGAAGCTCGCGAGCTTTATGCCGGTGCTGGAGACGCCGTTTGAGCAGTGGAGTGATTTGCTGAAGCCGGAGATGCTGAAGCTGTTGCCGTTGATGAAGCCATGGCTGTCGCTGGATGGGGATCTGCGAGCACACTTCGAAGATGAACGGATACGGCTGGGCTTCAGTTTCCAGTCGAAGTATCTGGGGATGAGCCCGTTCCGCTGCCCGTCGCTGTTCTCGATTCTTTCGTTTCTGGAGTACGAGCATGGGGTGTTTCACCCGATTGGGGGATGCGGCGCGGTGACGTCGGCCATGGCGCGGATTGCGCAGGAGATGGGCGTCGAGATACTGACGGAAGAGCCTGTGGAAGAGGTGTTGATCGAGAGCGGTGGTGAAGGCGGACGAGGCAAGGCCGCAGGCGTACGAACATCGAAGCGGCGGCTACAGGCGGACGCAGTGGTGGTGAACGCCGACTTTGCGGATGCGATGCGAAAGCTGGTTCCGGGCAAGCATCGGCGCAAGTGGAGCGACAGAAAGATTGAGAACAAGACGTACTCGTGTTCTACGTTCATGATGTATCTGGGTATTGACGGGCGCTATGACGATGTGGCGCACCATACGATCTATCTGGCGGAGAACTACAAGCAGAACCTGCGGGACATCGAGGAGTTGCACCGGCTGTCGGAGAATCCGTCGTTCTATGTGCAGAATGCTTCGGTGACGGATCCGACGCTGGCGCCGAAGGGGCAATCGACGCTGTACGTGCTGCTGCCGGTGACGCATGAGAGTGCGAAGGTGGACTGGGCACGCGAGACGCAGAAGTTTCGCGAGCTGGCGCTGCGACAGATGGAGCGGATTGGGATACGCGATGTGGAACGGCGAATACGCACGGAGAAGATCATTACGCCGGCGGGATGGAGTGAGGATTTTGGGTTGTTCAAGGGGGCTACGTTCTCGATGAAGCACTCGCTGAACCAGATGCTGCATCTGCGGCCACACAATCGGTTTGAAGACGTGGACGCGATGTATCTGACGGGTGGCGGAACGCAT
Organism: Acidobacteriota bacterium; assembly: GCA_019351975.1. Taxonomy (GTDB): domain Bacteria; phylum Acidobacteriota; class Terriglobia; order Terriglobales; family Acidobacteriaceae; genus Granulicella. The sequence continues at coordinate 22,436 of JABBOG010000029.1, read as the reverse complement.
CCGGGATCGGGATTGCCGGTGATCTTTCAGTCGGCGCGCATCAGTTCGAAGCTGCTGTTGGAGGATCTCGGGCTGGAGACGGGGTGGGCGACTTCGAGCGAGATGCCGATGGGCGATGACATGATGCAGGTAGCGTCGTGAGTGCAGCCGCGCAGGAGCTTCAGGAGAGGCATGCGGCGCGTGGGCTGGGTTCGGCTGAGGGTTTGAAGATGCAGTGGGCGCAGCGATCGCTCGCGGAGAGACTGGGCGTGTTGCGCAGGGCGCGGCATGGCATGGCGGAGCGCGCGGAGGCGTTCGCTGCTGCGATATCGCCAATGCTGGCGAGGACGCAGGCGGATACGCTGGTTTCGGAGCTGCTGCCGCTGCTGGATGCGTGCAAGTTCCTGGAGCGTGAGGCTGAGGGTTTGTTGGCCCCGCGAAAGCTGGGGCGGCGTGGTCGTCCGCTGTGGCTTGCGGGCGTTATTGCGGAGGTTCACCGAGAGCCGCTGGGACATGTGCTGGTGATTGGGCCATCGAACTTTCCGCTGTTTCTGCCTGGTGTGCAGGTGATGCAGGCGTTGGCCGCGGGGAACACGGTGACGTGGAAGCCGGGACGCGGAGGGGGTGCGGTGGCGCAGTTGGTGGCGCAGTGCTGCCGCGAAGCGGGGCTGCCGGTAGAGGCTTTGACGGTGACGGATGAGAGTGTGCAGGCGGCCGAGATGGCGCTTGCGGCGTCGCCGGATAAGGTGATCTTTACGGGATCGGCGGATGTGGGGAGAGGTGTTCTCGCGAAGCTTGCGGAGACAGAGACGCCGGCGGTTGTGGAGTTATCGGGCGCAGACGCGATTGTTGTGCTGCCGAGTGCGGACCTGGGGCAGGTCGCCAGGGCGGTGGCGTTCGGTTTGAGGTTGAACGGCGGAGCTGTGTGTATGTCTCCGCGAAGGCTGTTTGCAACCACGGAGTGTATGGAGCGGCTGCGTCCTTTGCTGGATGCGGCGCTGGCGAAGATTGGGCCGGTGAAGTTGGAACCAACGACGGCTGCGCGGCTGCGGGTGATGGTGGGTGCAGCGACTGGCAGCGGGGCGATTGTGCGTGGGGCGTTTCGGCCCGAAGCACAGCAGCCGCTGGTGGTGGACTATGCGACGGCAGAGATGGCGATTACAAGGAGCGATGTGTTTGCGCCGGTGATTTCGCTGCTGGAGGTGGGCACGATGGAGCAGGTGCGAGGGATGTATGAGCGGTGCGCGTACGCGCTGACCGCGTCGATCTTCTGCGGCAGAAGCGATGAGCGCGAGGCGCGCACGATGGCGAGTACGCTTAAGGCGGGAACGATTTTGATCAACGATGCGATTGCGCCGACGGCGGATCCAAGGTTGCCATTTGGCGGCCGCGCAGGGAGTGGGTACGGTGTGACGCGCGGGGCGGAGGGGTTGCTGGAGATGACCGCGGTAAAGACGTTGATTGTGCGTCGAGGCGGGTCGATGCGACATCTGGATGGTACGAGTGAGCTGGATACAGCGATGTTTGTTGGGCTGATTGAAGGCCTGCACGGCAGGGGTTTTGCGAAGCGATGGGCAGGGCTGCGGCGGGTGTTGCAGCGGGCACGTCGCTAATTTGAGAAAAGAAGTGGGATGGAGAGCGCATGCGTGTAGGAGTGATTGGATCGGGATTGGCTGGATTGGCGGCGGCGTGCACGCTGGCGGCGCGCGGACATTCGGTTGAAGTGTTTGAGAAGAACGCGTGGCTTGGCGGCAAGGCTGCGCAACTGCGTGAGGACGGATTCCGCTTTGATATGGGGCCGACGATCCTGATACAGCCTTCGGTGCTGCGGAAGATCTTCGCGGAGGCGGGCAGGAAGCTTGAGGATTATGTAGAAATGGTGCGGCTGGATCCGCAGTGGCGCTGCTTTTTCGACGATGGCGCGCGAATCGATCTGATGGACGACATGGGTGCGATGTCGGCTGACCTGGAGACGCGGTTTCCGGGGATGGGAGCGAAGTACAAGCAGCTGATGGACCTGTCGGAAGAGCTGCATACGATCAGCGACAAGTTCTTCTTCTGGAAGTCGGTGGGATCGATCAAGGACACGTTTGATGTGGGCGGAGCGTTCGATTTGAAGGTGCTGCGCGATGTGATGAAGATGCGGATGGGGAAGACGGTAGCGGGCACGATTCGGGAGTTTATACCGGAGCCAAATACGGCTCAGATGCTGGACCACATGGTGCAGTATGTGGGGTCGTCGCCGGATGCTTCGCCGGCGATCTTGACGGCGATCGGACATATGCAGATGCAGGAGGGAATCTGGTATCCGATGGGTGGGACGCGTGCGGTGCCGGAGGCGATGGTGAAGCTGGCAACGGAGCTTGGCGTGGTGTTCCATATAAGCACGGATATTGCGAAGATCATGACGGCGAAGGATGGCCGCGAACGGGTGACGGGGCTGGTGACGAGTGATGGCCGAGAGTACGCGTTCGATGCGATTGTGAGCAATGAAGACGCAGTGCGGACGCATCGCGAGCTGTTGGCGAAGACGACGACGGCGAAGACCTTTGAGCATAAGCGGACGTATGAACCTGCGTGCTCGGGTGTGGTGCTGTATCTGGGATTGAAGAAGCGGTATGAGCACCTGGCGCACCATGATTTTGTATTCTCGCGCGATCCGCATGAGGAGTTTCACCATATCTACGATCTGGGTGAGCCTGCGCCAGACCCGACGTGCTACCTGGCATGCACGGCGGCGACGGATAAGGACAGCGCGCCGGAGGGTGGAGAGGCGATGTATGTGCTGGTGCACACGCCGTACCTGAGGCCGCATCATGACTGGTCGAAGATGTTTCCGGCGTATCGGCAGGTGATTCTGGACAAGCTGAAGCGTACAGCGGGATGTGAGGATATTGAAGAGCGGATTATGTTTGAGCGGGCGCTGACGCCACAGGATATTCACGACCGATATCGAGTGCTCAATGGGGCGATCTATGGGATCTCATCGCATGGGCGTTTCATGGGTGCGTTCAAGCCGGCGAATCGCAGCAGCGAGATGGATGGGCTGTATCTGGCGGGTGGAGCGGCGCATCCAGGGCCGGGGATGCCGATGGTGATGATGTCGGGATGGATTGCGGCGGACTCGCTGGATGCGGATGCGAAGGATGACGCGTCGCGGCTGCAGCGAGGCAGGATGGCGCACCATGCGGCGTGAGGTACGCGAAGGAAGACGCGGACAGGATGATGCGCGCGGTGCCACAATAGGCTATGGCTGCTGAGGGCAAGCGTCGCGAGATTCCGCAAATTTCTGGATTGACGCTGTGGTTCTTTCGGCGCGTTGTGCAGACGTACTTTCGCAGGCATTTTCGGTCGGTGATGGTGCAGCATGGTGAGCGGCTTGCTGCGGCGCGCGGGCCGGTCATCGTTTATGCAAATCATTCGTCGTGGTGGGATCCGATGGTGCTGGTGCTGCTCGGGCAAAAGTTGCTGCCGGCGCGGAGGCACTATGCGCCGATGGATGCGTCGGCGTTGGAGCGGTATCCAATCTTGAAGAAGATTGGAATCTTTCCGGTAGAGATGGCGACGGCGCGTGGGGCGGGGCAGTTCTTGCGGACGTCGCAGGCGATTCTGGAAGATGGTGGCGTGTTGTGGATCACACCGCAGGGAAGGTTTGCCGATCCACGAGCGCAGCCACTGGGGTTCAAGCCGGGCCTGGGTGCGCTGGCGGCGCGTACGCAGGCGACGCTGGTGCCGCTGGCGATTGAGTATACGTTCTGGGATGAGCGGCTGCCGGAGACGCTGTTACGGCTCAGCGAGCCTGTACGCATTGAAGCGACAACGAGCCATGAGGTAGCGACGGAGCAGTTGGAGGATGCGCTGAGTGGCGCGATGGAGGCACTGAAGGCTGCGGCGATGGCGCGGGATGCGCGCGCGTTTCGGGTGGTGCTGCGGGGTGGGCGCGGCAGTGGCGGCTTGTATGGGTTGGGCCGCAGACTGCGGTCCGAAGTGACAGGAAAGCCCGTGCAGGTGGACCATACACAGCGAGAAGAGGCTGCTGTGCCGTGGCGCAAACCGTGAATCACGATGCCGTGGGAGAATAGGCAGCGATGATCCTCATAAGTTTGGCTGGCGTGTTGCTTGTTTGCGCGGGTGTACCCGCGGTGCTGTTTGCCGTCAATCTCCGCCGATACTGTGCGCCTCGCAGCGAGGTTATCGCGAGGGGCAGAGAGGCTGAGATCGCTGTGCTGATCCCGGCTCGCAATGAAGAGGGGAACATTGCGGCGTGTCTGGAGAGCGTGCTTGCGAATGAGGGCGCGACGTTTGAGGTGGTGGTGCTGGATGATGCATCGACCGATGGCACGGCGGAGATTGTGCGTGGCTATGCGATGCGCGATGCGCGGGTGCGGCTCGCTGGCACAGAGAATCTTCCTCCAGGATGGAATGGAAAGCAGCATGCATGCTGGCTGCTGGCGAAGCAGACAGATGCTCCGTTGCTGTGTTTTCTCGATGCGGACGTGAGGCTTGCGCCGGGTGCGCTGAGGCGGTGTGAGGTAGAGATGCGCGCGGGGCACGTCGCGCTGCTGTCTGGATTCCCAAGGCAGATTACTGTGGGGTGGATGGAGCGAATGTTGCTGCCGCTGATCCACTTTGTGCTGCTGGGCTTCCTGCCTCTTGGAAGAATGCGCAAGACAACCGAGGTTGGTTATGCGGCGGGGTGCGGGCAGTTCTTTGTCGCGGAACGAGAGGCTTACTTTGCGTGCGGAGGACACGCGGCGATCAGGGAGACGCGGCATGACGGACTGCGGTTGCCGCAGGCGTTTCGGCGGGCTGGTTTCAAGACGGACATTGTGGATCTGACGGAGCTTGCTGCGGTGAGGATGTATGACTCACCAGCAGGTGTGTGGATGGGGCTGGCGAAGAATGCGACGGAGGGCCTGGGTGCGCCGGCGCGGATTGTGCCTCTGACGATGCTGCTGTTGCTGGGGCAGGTGTTGCCGGTGGTTGTGGCAGCGTTGTGGGTGGTGTTCTGCGTGAGCAACGTTGTGGTGGGGGCGACGTTCGATGACGGGCGGATGGCGGTGATGGTGAGCTTCATGCTGGCGTTGGCAGTGGCTGCGAGCTATGTGCCGCGGCTGCTGGCGGTGCGGCGATTCAGGCAGCCGCTGGGATCGGCGCTGCTTCATCCGGTGGGGATCGTGATGCTGTTGGTGATCCAGTGGTATGCGCTCGTGAAACAAGTGTGCGGGAGGCCGGTGGCGTGGAGGGCGCGGAGCTATGCGAGCGGGACGGGCGAGGAGATTGGGACGACCGAAAAGGCAGGTTAGACGCCCTTTTTGCGGGGCTCCCAGATGTACTTGTGGATCTGCATGCTGAGGCGAGCAGGGACGCCGTCGGCGAGCATCCATTCGACGAGGAGGCGTGGGTCGAGGGCGCAGTTGTCGGTGGAGCGCTGGTCGGTGGGGGATTTGAGGAAGGCGGGGGAGAGGAGGATGTCGCCGCAGCGGACGGCGAGGCCGTGGGTCTGGATGAAGTCGCGCGCGAACTCGTAGTCGGCGCGGTTGGTAAGGACGAATTTGACCTCGTCGTAGGGTGTGAGGGCGTCGAGGTTCTCGAGGCGGAAGCTGTTAGCGGCGGCTCCGGCGCCGGGGCACTTTACGTCGACGATCTTGTGGACGGCGCGGGGGACTTCTGCGAGGGGCCGCTCGCCACTGGTTTCGATCATGAGGGTGTAGTTCATGGCGAGGAGGCGGTCCATGAGGGGGAGGAGATCGCGGGCCTGGAGCATGGGCTCACCGCCGGTGAACTCGATGAGGCGGCAGGGCTGGAGGGCTCCGATGTGGGCGATGATCTCGTCGTCGGTGAAGGGCTTGCCGCCGGTGAAGGTGTACTCGGAGTCGCACCAGGAGCAGCGCAGGTTGCAGCCTGCGAGCCGCACAAAGATGCAGGGAACGCCAGCGAAGGAGCTTTCACCCTGGACCGATTTGTAGAGCTCGATGAGATGCATTTACAGGGTTGCCTCGTAGTAGCGTGCGAAGCTGGTGTCGGTCTCGTAGAGGGTGCAGTCTTTGACGCGGACGCGGCCGGAAGTCATTTCGTGCATCTGCGAGGCAGTTTTTTCGAAGAAGTAGCGGGCGAGGTTTTCAGCGGAGGGGTTGAGGGTGGTGAAGGGCTCGAGGTCGTTGATCATCTGGTGATCGAGGTAGTCGACGGTGGGGCGAAGGACCTGCTTGAGGAGCTTGAAGTCGAGGAGAAGGCCGGCTTCGTCGAGTTCGTCGCCGACGAGAGTGACGAGGACGCGGTAGTTGTGGCCGTGCGGGTTTTCGCACTTGCCGCGGTAGTTGCGGAGGTAGTGGCCTGAAGAAAAACCGGCCTGTACCGTGACTTCGAACATGGTGGTTGGGACTCCAATCGGGGACGCTTGCGCGCCATCTACCATTCTAGCGAATATGCTACTCGGAGCGGCGGCGGCGTTTCTGTTCGCGGTCCTTTTGGCGAGTGGCGGCGTGGCGGCGCTCGGCCTGCTCGAAGAGCGAGCTGAGGATGCCGCCGAGGGCGATGATGAGGGAGACGCAGAGGAGGGCGATGCTGGTCATGCGCCAGAGGGAGGCGTCGCCGGGGGAGCCCGGCTGCTGTGCGATGTTGGTGAAGGAGAGCACGATGGAGAGCAGCGAGAGGGCGGCGATGGTGGCGGCGAGGATGTAGAGGTTGCGTCCCATAGGGCTATAAGAAGGATACTAGGCGCGCATTGGTGGCGTCTTTGCCGTGTCGAAGAAGCGTTCGACCTGGGTGATGTCGTCGGTGCGGGCGTAGGGTGGGAGGCTATCGAGGAAGGTGGCGCCGTAGCGGGTGGTGCGGATGCGGGGGTCGAGGAGCATGAGGACGCCGCGGTCGGTGAGGGAGCGGATGAGGCGGCCGAAGCCCTGCTTGAGGGCGATGACGGCCTGCGGAACCTGCAGGTCGTTGAAGGCGTTGCCGCCGGCGGCGGTGATGGCGTCGGTGCGGGCTTTCATGATGGGGTCGGAGGGGACGGCGAAGGGAAGCTTGTCGATGATGACGCAGGAGAGTTGCTCGCCCTGAACGTCGATACCCTGCCAGAAGGAGCTGGTGCCGAAGAGGACGGCGTTGGGGGTGTCGCGGAACTGCTGGAGGAGGATGTGGCGGGGTGCGGAGCCCTGCATGAGCAGCGGATAGGGGAGCTGCGAGAGGAGGCGGTCGTGGAGCTCGCGCATCTGGGCGTGGCTGGTGAAGAGGCAGAAGGCGCGGCCGCGAGTGATCTCGAGCACGCGGCGGATTCTTTCCGCGGCCTGGGGAAGGAAGTTGGGGTCGCGGGGCGCGGGCATGCCGGGCGGGAGGTAGAGGAGGGCCTGGCGCGCGTAGTCGAAGTGGCTGGGGACGACGAGCTCTTTGGGGAAGGGGATGCCGAGGCGGGTCTTGAGGTGGTCGAAGCTGGGCGTGCCGTCCTGGGCGGCGACGGTGAGGGTGGCGGAGGTGAGGATGACGCTGGGATAGCGCTCGAAGAGGGTGTCGGCCATGAGGGTGGAGACGTCGATGGGGGTGGCCTGGAGGTGGGTGCTGAAGGACTGTGGGCCGGCGTTGTCGCGTGTGTTGCGCGCTGCGTTGCGGAGGCCGCTGGTGGCGCGGCGTTCGATCCAGAAGACGGTGTTAGGGTCGGTGGATTCGAGGAGGAATTTGAGGTGGTTGCGTATGTCGGCGGCGCGCTTGCGAAGGCCGGTGGCCTCTTCGACGTCGCGGAGGCGTTCGAGCTCGGCTTCGAGGCGCTGGAGGGCGTTGGTGGCACCGATGTAGGCGTCGCCGCGGGCTTCGAGGAAGTCGGCGCGGTCGATGAATTCGAGGCGGCCGAGGTCGGAGGGTCCAGCGGGGAGCGAGGCGAAGAAGAGTTTGGAGCGCTCGCGAACGGTCTGGGTAGAGCTTTCGATGGCGGAGGAGCTGGCGCCTTTGGAGCGCAGCATGGATTCGGTGTCGCGGGCGAGCTCGTCGAAGCGGGCGTTGGAGAGGGCGATGCCGAAGTACTGGCTGGCGATGTCTTCGAGCTCATGGGCTTCGTCGAAGATGACGGCGGCGGCTTCGGGGAGGATGCCAGCGTCGGGTGCACCGGCGGCCTGCTGCTTGATGGAGAGGTCGGCGAAGAAGAGGTGGTGGTTGACGATGACGATGTCGGATTCGAGGGCTTTGCGGCGCATGGAGGTGATGAAGCACTGCTCCCAGTTGGGGCAGGTCTGGCCGAGACAGACTTCGCTGCGGGCGTCGAGTTTGTGCCAGAGGGAGGAGCTTTCGGGGAGGTCGTCGACTTCGGCGCGGTCGCCGGTTTCGGTTGTGCGCTCCCATTGCAGGATGGAGTGGAACTGCGAGATTTCGTCGAGGCCGGAGAGCAGCGGGCTGTCGCGCAGGGCGTAGAGCTTCTGCTTGCAGATGTAGTTGGCGCGGCCCTTCATATAGCAGACTTTGAGGGGGCCGAGAAGGGATTCGAGGAAGGGAATGTCCTTGAAGAAGATCTGCTCCTGGAGGTTTTTGGTGCCGGTGGAGATGATGATGCGCTGTTTTTGTTCACGGGCGCGGCGCAGGGCGGGGAGCAGGTAGGCGAGGGTTTTGCCGGTGCCGGTACCGGCTTCGACGATGAGATGGCGGCGGTCGGCGAAGCATTGTTCGATCTGTTTGGCCATGGCGTACTGGCCGGGGCGGTGCTCGAAGGCGAGGGAGGATTTGGCGAGGATTCCGCCGGGATGGAAGAAGTCGTAGAGGGTGGGCAGCTTCTGATCGGGCAGAGCGTCCTTGATGGCGGTGAGTGGGGTGGAGGAAGGCATCAGGCTATGTCGATGATATCCGCCGTTTGTTCGCCGTGCGGGCATGGATGCGTGCGACCATGAAAGAGACAGAGGTTTTGAGAGCGATGGCACCGAAGCGTACAGAGAAGAAACGGCTGGGGAAGAAGCATCGGCAGGCGAGCACGCGTCCGAAGATGGGCAAGAGTGCGCCGCGTGGAACGGCGACGACGGGAGCGGTTTCGCCGAAGAAGCGCAAGGAGCTTGCGGCGAAGAAGGCTGCGGCGGTGAAGGCGGCGAAGACGCCGACGAAGAGCCCGGAGCGGGAGCGGAAGGTTGTGCTGCGGAACCGCGATGAGGCTGGGACACGGGGCTTTGCGAGCGAGCAGGAGGTGCCTGCGAAGGAGGTGCGCAGCAAGCGCAGGGAGTCGGTTGCGGGCGGGGCGGGCAGCAGGCATGAGGAGCGCGCGTGGAGCGAGGCGGAGTCGATTGCGGCGCAGATCACGCTGGCGACGGATGCGGGGCATCGGGATGTGACGCGACAGGCGCTGGTGGCGATCTGCGGTCGACCGAATGTGGGGAAATCGACGCTGTTCAATCGGCTGACGCAGACGCGGCGGTCGATTGTGGGCGATGAGCCGGGGATCACGCGGGACCGCATCTATGGCGATGTGGAGTGGGCGGGGCGCGATGTTCGGCTGGTGGATACGGGGGGTGTGGTGCCGGATGACGAGGCGCTGATTCCGTCGGAGATCTTTCGGCAGGCGAAGGTGGGGCTTGAAGAGGCCGATGTCATCATCATGGTGGTGGATGGGCGGACGGAGTTGGCTGCGCCGGATGTGGAGCTGGCGCGGCTGTTGCTGCGCGGTGGAAAGCCGATCTTTCTGGCCGTGAACAAGATGGATGCGCCGGAGATGTATGCAGCGGCGGAGAACTTTCGCCAGTTGGGCTTCAGGAATGTTTGCCCGATTTCGGCAGAGCATGGATCGGGGATTGGGGATCTGCTGGATGAGGTGTGGGCAGCGCTGCCGCCGGAGTTCGTGGCGGAAGAGCCAAGTGAAAACCAGGAGGGTTTCGAGGAAGAGTTTGAAGAGGATGAGGACGGCGGGGGCGATCCGCTGCCGGGGCCGCAGGATGGACCCGATGAGGTGGAACCCGCGGGGCGCAGATTGCGGTCGCATGGCGAGCATGTTGCGCGCGAGACGAAGATTGCGATCATCGGGCGACCGAATGTGGGCAAGAGCACGCTGCTGAACGCGCTGACGGGGAGCGACCGGGCGATTGTTTCGCCGATTGCGGGAACGACGCGCGATGCTGTGGATGAGGTGGTGGAGCGCGATGGGCATAGCTTCCGGTTCATCGACACGGCGGGGATTCGGCGCAAGGGAAAGACGAAGCTGATGGCGGAGAAGCTGTCGGTGATTATGAGCCGGAAGCATCTGGAGGCGGCGGATGTGTCGTTGCTGGTGATCGATGCGACGGAGGGTGTGGCGGCGGCGGATGCGAACATCGGCGGCTACGCGCATGAGAGCGGACGCAGCGTGATTATTGTGGTGAACAAGTGGGATCTTGTGACCAAGGTTGGGGCGGATGGAAAGACGCTGTTTGATGGGAGCGCGCCGGCGGACAAGAAGCTGTATGAGCAGCAGGTGCGGGACTCGCTGAAGTACCTGGAGTACGCGCCGCTGTTGTTTGTTTCGGCGGCGGAATCGAAGGGGATTGAAGAGGTGTTCAAGAAGGTGGAGCTGGTGTCGCGGGAGCGGCGCAAGCGGGTGTCTACGGGTGCGATGAACCGCTTTCTGGACAAGATTGATTTTCAGCGGGCGAGCGTGCCGATGAATCGACGCGTGAAGATCTACTACATGACGCAGGCTGCAGTGGCGCCGCCGACGTTTGTGCTGTTTACGGATCGCGATGTGAAGCTGCACTTCAGTTATGAGCGCTTTCTGGCGAATGAGATTCGGGATACGTTCAAGTTTATTGGAAGCCCGATCTGGTTCAAGGTGAAGGCGCGGAATAAGAAGAAGGCAGAGTAAAACGGGATTAGGTCAGTGTCTGCTGAAGCCATGCGTCCCAGGCTACGAGGGCGCGTTCGCACTGGATGCGGTGGCGCTCTTTTTTGTCGCGAATTTTTTTGCGTAGGTCGTCTTCGAGGGGAACGAGAAGGTCGAAGGTAATGTTGGCGGGCTGGAACTTTTTGTGGTCGGCGTGGGTGATGTAGTGGATGAGGGAGCCGTTGCCGGTGATGCGGGGTGCGGGCGTGGGCTGCTGGCCGCGAGCGAGTGCAGCGGCGTAACGGCCAGCGAGCAGGCCGCTGGCGATGGATTCGGTGTAGCCTTCGACGCCGGAGAGTTGGCCGGCGATGAGGATGCTGGGGTGGGCCTTGAGCTGGAGTGTTTCGGTGAGGAGTGAGGGGGCGTGGATGTAGGTGTTGCGGTGGATCTGGCCGTAACGGAGGAACTTCGCGTTTTCAAGGCCGGGGATCATGCGGAGGATGCGGGCCTGCTCCCCGTATTTGAGGGAGTTCTGGAAGCCGACGAGGTTGTAGCTGTCGGCGCGAAGGGTTTCCTGGCGCAACTGCACGGCGGCGTAGGGCCAGCGGCCGGTGCGTGGGTTGGTGAGGCCGGCGGGCTTCATGGGGCCGAAGCGGAGCGTGTCGCGGCCGCGGCGTGCGGTCTCTTCGATGGGAAGGCAGCCTTCGAAGTATTGCAGGCCAGCGGCGGCGGAGGAGTTCGTGGGATTCGAGAGAGAAAAGGGATGGGCGGTTGTGTCGGGGTGTAGACCTTCGGGGTCCTTCGACTGCGGCTTGAAGTTGCGCGAGCCTTCGCTCAGGATGACAGGCATTCGTATGGGGTTGGAGGGAAGGGCTTCCCAGGCTTTTTGTTCGATCTTTTCGGCGGTGGCGAGGGCTTCGATGAAGGCGTCGTATTCGTCTTTGGTGAAGGGGCAGTTGATGTAGTCGGCGGTGCCTTTGTCCCAGCGGGCGGCGAAGTAGACTTTGTCCATGTCGATGGTGCTGGCGTCGACGATGGGAGAGATGCTGTCGTAGAAGGCGAGGTGCTCGGCGCCGGTGAGGCGCTGGAGTTCAGCGGCGAGAGGGGAGCTAGTGAGGGGGCCGCTGGCGAGGATGGTGATGGTGTCGAGGTCGGTCTCGTTGAGGTGGGTGACCTCTTCGCGGCGGACTTCGATATTGGGGTGGGATTCGATCCGCGCTGCGACGCGGCGAGAGAACTCGATACGATCGACGGCGAGAGCGTGGCCGGCGGGAACGGCGCTGGCGTCGGCGGCTTGCAGCAGGAAGGAGCCGGCGCGGCGCATCTCCTGTTTGAGCAGCCACGGAGCGGTGTTTTCGCTCTCACTCTTGAGGGAGTTGGAGCAGACAAGCTCGGCGAAGTCGGAGGTTTGATGGGCTTCGGTGGAGCGCACGGGGCGCATCTCCGAGAGGATGACGTTGCAGCCGAGGCTGGCGGCCTGCAGTGCGGCTTCTGGGCCGGCGAGACCTCCGCCGATGATGTGAATTTTCTTCATTAGCTTCTACGATACGGGAGAGTTGTGTGAGGCGAGGTGCAACAGGGCAGCATCGGAGAGGCGCATGATGCTCCACTCGGTGAGACGATGTGCGCCGATGCTGCGGTAGAAGGCGATGGCGGGCTCGTTCCAGTTGAGGACGTCCCACTCGAGGCGCGGGCAGCCTTGCTCGACGGCGATGTGCGCGAGCCGCGCCAGTAGGGCCTTTCCAATACCCTTGCCGCGCATTGCTGGTGTGACGTAGATGTCTTCGAGGCGGATGCCGTGATGTCCGCGCCAGGTGGAGTAGGTGGTGAAGTAGAGGGCAAAACCGACGGCGCTACCATCATATTCGGCGATGAGTGCGGTGAAGCGAGGAGGTGTGCCCCAGCCGTCGCGCAGCAGATCGGCTTCTGTGGCGAGCACGGCGTCGGGCTCGCGCTCGTAGGCGGCGAGCTCGCGGATGAAGCGGAGGATTGTGGCGGCGTCTTGCGGAGTTGCGGAGCGTATGTTCAGGGGCATTTGGGTCATAGCAGAGTTTTTACGGCTCGCTTCGATTATCCTCTTCAGGATGCGGTGGAAACAAAAAAGCGCGGGCGGGAGCGAGGGATGATGCTGGCCTACAGCGCGCTGCTGACGGTTGCGCTCGTGTTGAGTGCGCCGTGGTGGCTGCTTCGTATGGCAACGACGCAGCGGTATCGTGAAGGGCTGCAGCAGCGGCTCGGCGGTGTACCGAAAGCGCTGACGACGGCGATTGCGAGAAGACGTGTGGTGTGGGTGCATGCGGTGAGCGTGGGCGAGGTGCTGGCGGCGACGCGGCTTGTGGTTGAGCTGGAGATGGCTCTGGGCGCGGGGTATTGCGTTGTAGTCTCGGCGACGACGCGAACGGGGCAGGCGCTGGCGCAGAAGAGGTTTGGCGCGGAGCGCGTGTTTTATATGCCGCTGGACTTCGGTTTTGCGGTGCGTGCGTATCTGCGGGCGCTGAAGCCTGAGGCGATGGTCCTGATGGAGAGTGAGCTGTGGCCGAGGATGCTGCATGAGTGCGCGCGCGCGGGAATTCCTGTGGCGGTTGCGAATGCGCGTATGAGCGACCGTTCGTTTCATCGCACGATGCGCGTGCAATCGGTGTGGGGAAGCGTGATGCGGATGCCTACGGTGTGGCTGGCGCAGAGCGAGGAGGATGCGCTGCGGCTGGTGATTGTGGGTGTGCGAGCGGAAAACGTGCGGGTGTCGGGGAACCTGAAGTATGACGTGCGGAGCCGTGGGGAGAATGCGATGGCGCAGCGCATTCGCACAGCGGTTGGAGATCTGCGGGTGGTGGTTGCTGGAAGCACGCTGGATGGCGAGGAGGAGATGCTGCTGGCGGCATGGCCGGGAGTTTTGAAGGCATCACCGGAAAGCGTACTGGTGATTGCGCCACGGCACCCGGAGCGGTTTGAGGCCGTGGCGACCAGGATTCGGCAGGGTGGCGCTGCTGTGTTGCGTTGTAGCGAGCTTGCTGTGCACGCAGGTGATGTGCGCGCAGGAAGCGTGTTGCTGCTGGATACGATTGGAGACCTGGCTGCCGTGTACGGTGTGGGATCGGTGGCGTTTGTCGGTGGAAGTCTGGTGAAGCGTGGAGGGCATAATCCGCTGGAGCCAGCGCAGTTTGGCGTGCCGGTGTTGATGGGGGCGTCGTTTGAGAATTTTCGGGACATCGTCGCAAAGATGATGGAGTCGGAGGGGCTGCGCGTGGTGCGGAATCGGGGGGAGCTGGAGGCTGCGCTGGTGGCGCTGCTGACGGATACGGCGCTGGCGCAGGCTATGGGCGAACGCGGGCGGAGCGTGTTTGAAGAACAGCAGGGAGCGACAGCGCGGACGGTCGATGCGGTGCTTGCGATGTTAGGAGAGGAACGATGAACGCGCGCAGGCCGTGGGGTCGGTTTCTTGTCCCCGTGACTCGTGGCGTTGTGGGAATGAAGGACGCGCTGCGTGCGCGCGGGTTGCTGCGGAGCCATGCGCTGCGATGGCCGGTGATCAGCGTGGGAAGCCTGTCGGCTGGCGGTGCAGGCAAGACGCCGGTAGTGATTGCGCTGGCGAAGATGCTGCGTGCGCAGGGCTGGGAGGTCGATGTGCTCTCGCGCGGCTATAGGCGCGATGGGCGTGATGTGGCGCGGGTGGATCGGTCGGTGGATGGAGCTGCTGCGCGCTTCGGTGACGAGCCTGTGTTGATCGCAGCGTGCACTGGTGCTCCGGTGTGGGTGGGCGCGAACCGACTGGCGGCGGGGCGGCTCGCGGAGGCGGATGTTTCCGATGCGCAGCGCGGCGTGCATCTGCTGGATGACGGATTTCAGCATAGGAGGCTGCGACGCGCGGTGGATATTGTGCTGATGACGGAGGAGGATCTAGACGATGCGCTGTTGCCTGCGGGAAACCTGCGTGAGGGATTTAGTGCACTGGCGCGGGCGGACGTAGTGGTGGTGCGCGAGGATGAGCTGGAGAGCGCGGGCAAGCGCGTGTGGCGGCTGCTCCGCGACGGTACACAGATGTGGACGGTGCGTCGCAGTCTGCGTTTTCCCGCACCGCTGTTTGTGTTTGGAGCAGGGCTGAGGCCGGTGGCGTTTTGCGCGATCGCGAGGCCTGAGGGATTCGCAGCGATGCTACAGAATGCGGGGTGCGGCGTGGTGGAGACGGTCGCGTTTCGCGATCATCATCGCTATACGATGACGGACGTAGAGCGTGTGGTGGAGATAGCAAAGGGGCTGAACGGATCGGGGTTTGTAACGACGGAGAAGGACGCGGTGAAGCTGACGGCGGCGATGCGCGCGCGGCTGGCGCAGCATGGCCCGCTGATGGTGGTTGCGCTGGAGGCTGTTTTTGCTGACACGGATGCGGTGATGCGTTCACTGGCGGCGATGCTGCAGGTTGGGGAGCAGACGCGATGAGGGTGCTGATTGTGCGTGTGGGTGCGTTGGGCGATGTGCTGCACGCATTGCCTGCAGTGACGGCGCTGCACCGTGAGCATCCTGATTGGGTGATGGATTGGGTGGTGGATCCGCGATGGGCACCGCTGCTGGTGAATCGCGGCGGAGAGGGACCGGTGGTTGGACGCGTGCACCTGGCAGAGACGAAGCTGTGGTCGCGGTCGCCGGCGTCAGTGACGACGCTGCGGTCGATCTTCGCGCTGCGAGGTGCGCTGCGGCGCGAGCGGTATGATCTTGCGGTGGATATGCAGGGGACGCTGCGATCGGGAGTGATCGCGTGGATGTCTGGAGCCCGAGATGTGGTGGGGTATGGCGATCCGCGAGAACGCGCAGCGGCGTGGTTCTATATGCGCAGGCTCGAGCGCAAGGGAAGGCATGTGGTGGAGCAAGGTGCGGCACTGTTGGGAGAGGCTTGCGGAATGGAGCTTGCACCGGCGGAGGCGATGCTGCCGCTGGATCCAGCGGTTGAGGCATGGGCTGAAGAGAATGTGCGCGCGCGGCCGCTGCTGATGCTTGCGCCGGGCGGTGGATGGGGCTCGAAGCGCTGGCCAGCGGAGAGGTTTGCGGCCGTGGCGCGAGCCGTGGGACCGCGTATGAAGGATTGCGTGGTGAATGCGAGCTCGAACGCGGATGCCTTGGCGCTGCAGGTGGCGGAGGCGAGCGGGGGCGCAGCGCGGGCGCTTGCGTGTAGCGTGGAACAACTTGTGGCGTTGATGCGGCGGACAGACCTGTTTGTGGGCGGCGATTCAGGGCCGCTGCATCTTGCGGCGGCGCTGGCTGTGCCGACCGTGGCGCTATTCGGGCCAACGGACCCGGCGCGCAACGGGCCATGGGGGTCCGGGGAAAAAATCGTGTTGCGCGACGCGAACTCGGTGACGAGCTATAAACGGACGGCTGATGTTGATGCAGGGATGGCAGAGATCACAGTGGAGCAGGTGGTCGGGGCGATGCAGCGGTTGATTTGAGAGAATGATGCGAGTGGATACCGCGATGACGACGAAGACGCAGGGCAAGACGGGGTGGCAGAGGGTGGCGCGGCGGATACGCGTGCCTTTGGGTTTTGTGGTGGCTGCGGTGTTTCTGGTGTTCGCACGGTCAAGCTGGCACTCGATGGCATGGAGCCTGCTGCTGGTGCTGCCGGGGATCTGGCTGCGCGGATATGCTGCGGGCTATGTGAAGAAGAACGCGGAGCTCACGCGTACGGGGCCGTATGCGTACACGCGGAACCCGCTGTACCTGGGGTCGATGGGGATCGCATTTGGATTTGCCGTGGCGGCGGGGAGGGCGTGGCTCGGTCTGCTGCTGCTGGTGATGTTTCTGGCGATTTATGTTCCCACAATTCTGTCGGAAGAGGCATATTTGCGTGGGGTGTTTCCAGAGTTTGAGGCGTATGCGCAGCGGGTTCCACGTCTGTTGCCGCGGCTGACAGCGGCGGGGTTTGAGGGGTCGAGCGTGGGGGGCGGAAGATTTTCCTCGGAGCGTTACCTGCATCATCGCGAGTACAATGCACTTATGGGCGCAGCCGCGATTTATGTGGCATTGGTGCTGCGGATGCTGTTGAAACGCTGACGCTTCGCAAATGCGTCTAACCCCGAGGAGATGCCGATCTTGAAGGCCGTTAGGATGGCCCCTTTGCGGGTTTGGAGATGCTTGTCGCGGGTGGCTGCTGGGTGCGGCGTGTGTACGATTTTTGTGCTGCCATTCTGCGCTTCGGGGCAGTTTCTGTCGAAGCCAGCGGCGGCGGCGCCGCAGCGGCCGATTCCGGTGCTCCAGCCTCCGCCTGGCGGATTTCAGTATCCACAGCACGAGACGCTGACGTTTTCAGTCGACTGGCGCGTTTTCACGGCGGGCGTTGCGGTCTTTCATCTGGACCAGAGCGGCGATGCGATGAAGATCACGGCGACGGCGGACTCGATTGGAGCGGTGAATATGCTGTTTCCAGTGGTGGACAGGTTTGAGTCTGGATTTGATTTGAAGACAGGTTGTTCGACCGGCTTCAATAAGCAGATTCAGGAGGGACGGCGGAAGATCGCCAGCGAGCTGGTATTTGACTACGCCCATGGAACGCAAACGCAGAACGAGCGGAACCTGGTGAAGGGCACGGCGACGCACAAGGAGGCGAGCATACCGGCGTGCGTAACGGACTCGCTTTCGGCGATGTTCTATACGCAGTCTCAGCCAATGGCTGTGGGCCAGACGGTGTACTTTCCACTGGCGGATTCGATGCGTACGGTGACGGTCGGGATGAAAGTGGAGGATCATGAAGAGATCAAGACACCCGCAGGCACGTTTCAGACCATCAAAGTTCAAGCGACTGCAGATGAGGGCATCGTGAAGAACCGCGGAAGTATCTGGATCTGGTACACGGATGATGCGAGGCATCTTCCGGTGCAGATTCAGGCACGGTTGTTCTGGGGAACAATTACGTTTCACCTGCAATCGGTTGATTTCAAGTAGCACATGACACAGAACGATGCGCGAAAGCGAGACAGTGAGAACGAGAATGACCGAAGAGACGGAACGCAAGGAAAGACAGGACGAACTTGTGACGATCGCAGTATTTCCGGAGCCTATGGAGGCGAACATGGCGAGGTCAGCGCTGGAGTCGGCTGGCATCCGTGTGTTTTTGCTTGGAGAGACGGCGAACAGCCTGATTCCAGTGGCATTTTTGTCGCAGCTCCAGGTGCATGCATCGGATGAGAAGGCGGCGCGCGCTTTGCTGGATGGGATGGAAGATCATCCGGAGACGATGGAGTCGGTGACAGCGGCTGAGATTGCGGACGAGGAAGCGAGACGATGAGCCGGGCGAAGGCGGTGATCTGCCTTTCGGGGGGGATGGACTCCACTGTCTGTGCGGCGTTGGCTGCACGCGAATACGATTGTTATGGGCTGCACTTCAGCTATGGCCAGCGCACGCAGGAGCGTGAGCTGCAGGCTGCACGAGCGGTTGCCAAGACTGTCGGATTGCGTGAGTTGATGGAGTTGAAGACGGAGCTGTTCCGGCGCATTGGCGGTTCGGCGCTTACGGACGCGGCGATTGCGGTGCCCGATGCTGGGTCGGATGGGGTGGCGCTGGCGGGAGCGCCTGCGGAGATACCGGTGACGTATGTTCCGTTTCGGAATGCTCACTTTTTGAGCGCCGCGGTGAGCTGGGCAGAGGTGCTGGGAGCGGAGAAAGTGTTTATCGGTGCCGTAGAGCAGGATAGTTCCGGGTATCCGGACTGCCGTCCGGCGTACTACGAGGCGTTTAATGCGCTCATTCGGCAGGGCACGAAAGAAGGACGCATTGTGGTTGAGACACCGCTGATCGCGATGCGAAAGCACGAGATTGTGACGCTGGGAGTTGAACTTGACGCTCCGTTGCATGTAAGTTGGTCGTGTTACACGGGTGAGACTGAAGCTTGTGGGGTCTGTGAGAGTTGCGATCTGCGTTTAAATGCGTTCGCGATGGCTGGTAGAACAGATCCACTTCCATATGCTCCTGAAGGCGGGGCGAAATTTCATAGAAACGCCTTGTGAATCTGCACGCAAGGCAGCGGAAAGAAGGACGAGGATGAAGACATTGACGGGAAAAAATAAAGATTCTTTCGTGAGCAAATCGATGGGCGTCGCCGCCGTGGCGATCCTGATGGTGTGCCCTGCATTCGGCCAGAAGACTGGGGCTACGGTACAAGGTAAGGTCACCAATGCAGCCGGCCAGCCTTTGACGAGCGGTGAGATGAAGTTCAGCACGGACAAGACGGTTCCGTATAAGGATGAGAAGTTCCAGTACACTGCCCCGATCGGACCGGACGGGACGTACAAGGTTGAGGGCGTTGCCCCTGGAGACTACTATGTGTATGCCGTGCAGGCCGATAAGGCGGCTGACCAGCAGTCTCTGACGGTGAAGCCGAGCGACACGAATATCACGTTCGATGATGACATGACGCGTGAAGAGTATCTCAAGAGTATGACGCCAGAGGCCCGGAAGGCTCTTGAGGAGTACAAGAAGAAGAACTCCGAGGTCGTAAATGCGAACAAAGTGATTGCACAGTTGAATGCGACGCTGAAGACGACGCGTGCCGATCTTGCAGCGGCAGCACCGGACAAAGGCGACGTGAGCAAGGATGTAACCGCGATGAAGCAGGCAGTGGATGCGAAGGCTGATGTAGGGCTGCTCTGGTTGACGTACGGCGATACACTGCAGGCGCAGGGCAATCACCTGAAGGCTGAGGACGTAAAGGCAGGTAAGACGCCGGCGACGGATGGTGATGTGACGAAAGAGTATACGGATGCCGTAGCGGCGTATCAGAAGGCCGTGGCTCTGGATTCGGCGGCTGCAAAGCCGAACGTGGCCGGGCTGGCGGCAGACTACAACCAGTTGGGCAACGCGCTGACGCAGCTTGGAAAGACGGATGATGCTACGGCAGCGTTTGACAAGGCGGCGGCTACCGATCCTTCGAAGGCTGGCATGTACTACAAGAACGCAGCTGCTGTGCTGTATAACGCTGGCCAGATGGATGGCGCTCTGGACGCGGCGAATAAGGCGATTGCTGCGGACCCGAACGCTGCGGACGCGTACTTCATCAAAGGGCAGGCGCTTGTGACCAAGACGGCTCCTGATGCGAGCGGCAAGCTGGTTGCTCCAGCGGGATGTGTGGAAGCGTACCAGAAGTTTCTGGAACTGGCTCCGAACGATCCGAAGGTACCGCAGGTGAAGGAGGTGCTTTCGAGCCTTGGAGCGAAGGTAGATACGCACTATCGGGCAGGTAAGAAGTCGTAGGATAGAGCACTTGGTGAAATGGAAGCCCCGGCTGATATTGCCGGGGCTTCTGCGTTTGAGATAGGACGAGCGGATGCGTGAGAAGGTGTTGACATTTGAGGAGGCGCTGGCCGAGGTGCTGGCGCACTGCCGCGCGGTCGAACGGTCGGATCGCGTGGAGACGGTTGCGCTGAAGGAAGCTGCGGGGCGGGTGCTGGCTGCGAACGTCGTTGCCGACCGAGATCAGCCTCCGTTTGATCGCTCGACGCGCGATGGATATGCGTTGCGAGCGGAGGATGTGAGTGGCACGCTCAGCGTAGTGGGAACTGTGCGCGCGGGACAGCGTTGGGACGGTCGGACGCTTGCGGCCGGGGAGTCTGTCGAGATCATGACGGGGGCGGCGTTGCCGGCGGGAGCAAATGCGGTAGTGATGGTGGAACATGTGACGGCGGACGACCGCATGCTGCGCGTTGAAGATGGGCGGCAGTTGTATGCGGGGGAGAATGTGGTGCCGCGCGGCGCGGAGGCGAAGGAGGGAGATGTCGTTCTACCGGTCGGAAGGGGGCTCGCGGCGGCGGAGATTGCGGTGGCTGCGAGCTGCGGGGTGGGCCGGGTGGAAGTATTTCGTAAGTCTTCGGTAGCGATTGTGGCGACAGGCGATGAACTGGTGGAGCTGGATGCGACGATGGATGGATGGCAGATCCGGAACTCAAACAGTTACGCGCTGGAGGCTCTGGTGCATGCTGCGGGCGGCGTCGCCCAGCGCACGGAGATTGCGCGGGACACGGTGGAGTGCCTTCGTGTGCGGATTGATGCGGGGCGGAATGCGAACCTGTTGCTGCTCACCGGCGGCGTATCGATGGGAAAGTATGATCTGGTGGAACATGTGCTGTCTGAACTTGGAGCAGAGTTCTTCTTTACGGGAGCGCTGATTCAGCCGGGAAAGCCAATCGTGTTTGGACGGCTGCCGCGAGTGGGAGACGCGGGTCAATGGACGTATTTCTTTGGGCTGCCGGGGAATCCAGTGTCGACCCAGGTTTGCTTCCACCTCTTCGTTGCGCCGATGGTTTGGGCGTTGGGAGGACGGTCGGCACTTGGGCCGCAGTTTGTGGAGGCGCGGCTGACTGATGCAGTGAGGGGTGGAGCACGCGTGACGAGATTTCTGCCTGCAGCACTGACGGGCGCGTGGGATGGTGTTTCGGTGAGGGTGATCGGATGGCAGGGGTCTGGTGATGTCGCGGGGAATGCCCGAGGAAATTGCTACGTGGTGCTGCCTGCGAACGTCGCGGCTTTTGCTGCGGGTGAGACGGTGCGCGTGTTGCTGCGGTAGGATGACCAGATGAGTCAGAAACTGTCGCACTTTGATGATGCCGGGCAAGCGCGAATGGTAGATGTTGGGGCCAAGGCTGAGACGCGGCGCGAGGCGGTTGCTGGCGCATTTGTGGAGTTGAACGAGGCGGTGCTGGCAGCCCTGCCGCAGAATCCGAAGGGAAATCCGCTGGAGGTGGCGCGGTTTGCTGGAATACAAGCTGCGAAGAAGACGAGCGACCTGATCCCCATGTGCCATCCTCTGGCGCTGAGCTTCGTGGATGTACAGGCCGCAGTGGTGGCTGGAGGCGTGGAGATCCGAGCGACCGCAGCCACGGTGGCCGGAACCGGCGTGGAGATGGAGGCGATGGTGGCGGCTTCGGTGGCGGCGCTCACCATCTATGACATGACGAAGGCACTGGATAAAGGTATTCGGATACGTGAAATCATACTGCTTTCGAAATCGGGTGGGAAAAGCGGAGATTTTACGCGGCCAAAGTAAATCTTGTCATTCCATTGCTTTTGGTGCTCGAGGCAAAGAGGTCGAACGCGGCCTTCGCTTGGGAAACGATGAACAGAGGTTCGCCAGCTCACTTTCAAGTTGCTTGTGCAAGGGTTACAGCGAAGCTATGCGCTTCGTCATGGAAGGTTCGGGTCGTGGTGAAGCCGGTGCTGGTGAGCAAGGCCTCGAGCATTTCGGTTGTGAATTTATAGCTGTTTTCGGTGTGAATCGTTTCTCCGGCGGCAAAGTGAACATATTGCGTATGGCCGTCCATGGGGATGCGGACGATTTGTTCGACCAGACTCTCGAGGTGCATCTCGATGCGGCTGTCGGCTGCGTTCCATAGCGCGCGGTGGGCGAAGGTATCGAGGTTGAAGTCGGCGTCGAGTTCGCGGTTAAGATGGGCGAGAATGTTCCTGTTGAAGGCAGCAGTAACGCCAGAGGCGTCGTTGTAGGCAGCGAGGATGGTGGCGACAGACTTGTGTAGGCCGGGAGCAAGATCTGTACCGATAAGTAGGGCATCCCCAGGTTCAAGGTGGGCGCGCAGGTTTCGGAGAATGGATGCGGCCTCCAGTGGTGAGAAATTGCCGATGCTGGAGCCGATGTACAGCGCTAAGACGCTATGGTCACTGGGGCGGGCGAGCGTGTAGGTCTCGGTGATGTAATTGGCGACC
>JABBOG010000028.1 GCA_019351975.1 Acidobacteriota bacterium | reverse complement strand
CAGTCGAGCTTGAGCAGGTCCGCGAAGAGACAGGGACGGGATGCCTCCGGCGTAGTTTTGAGGGAATACATCTGCACGTACCGCCTGCCGACGCGGAGGTGGTCGCTCTCCCAAGACACGGGGTTCTGTACGATCTGGCGGTCTGCGCCGGTGTCGCTGCGGAGGTGTCCCCATTCCGCCCAATCTTCAAGATTGAAGAGATAGCTGAAAAACTGAAATGCACCCTGCTTGTCGAGCAGCCGAAGCCCGATGGTGCTGCCGAGATTGCCAGCAAGCAAGGCCGCAGTCTTCCCCAACTCTGCCAGCATCCGCGACGTTGCGGCGGCGTTTTCTTGCGGCCTGCGGTCGAAGGCTTTCACCTTTGACGGCTCCAGAGTCAGGCACCAATGCAAATCAATTCGGCGGAAGGCCGCAGTCCGCTCCAGAAACTCAAGCCGATCACATACAAACGTGTGCGTAACCGGATTGCTATAACTCTGTTGCCGGGGTAGATCATACCCGGAGCGAACGCGCGTGTACTGGTAAAGGGCTGCGCCTTCCGGCAGACCGCGCAACGCGCCTTCGATCATGCGGAGCTGCGATTCAAGCTCCTGGTCGGTCAGACCCTCTTCGTCAACCCCGGAAAGCGCAAACAGGCACCCATAACCGCCGCCCTTCAGCGCAAAGATGTGGTCATTGACGAAGCGCCCAATAGGAACGATGCTGCACGCCGCGCCCGCTTTGGCGAACCACGGAACGGATTTTAGTTCTTCAGCGTTTGCGCGGGTCATAGTAACTCTTCTGGTTGAGGCTGAGGCCCCAGATCTGAAACATCTTTGGGTGTTTGCGGATGATGAACCATGCGCCGACTGCGAGCGCCGGGAAAGCAAGCATCGCCGGCAGGCGAAAACCAACGAGGAAAACCGTTACACAGACGAATACGATCGCCATCCATGCTGTAAGATCGAGTCCAAGCTTGGCTCTCGGTCGATTCAGCGCTTGATTGATCGGTAACGGTTCTCCCCGCTTGGCCATGTCGATGTACCTCCTACATCGACTGCCCGGTCAGCGAACCGATCCAACCGGCTCCCCAACCGAGCACTCCGGCGCCAAAAAGCGCACCGAAGAGTCCCGGTATGGCATCCTGAAAACGCCCGGACATCATGCGTATTCCGGCGAAGATCAAACCGCCGAAACAGATGATGGCCCCAGCGTATATGGCAAAAGTTTTGAAGGTTCCCATGAGCGTCTGCGCTCCTGAGAAGTCCATCGTCCCTTGTGCGTGGGCAACGCCTGCGAAGGTGAGCGCAACCAGAGTCGGACCCATCCGCCGTGCAGTTCGTACAAGGTTTTGTTGGTTGAAAGTTCGCGCCAATATCGTGGCAAGGCGGGGAGTCAGGCGGGTTGTTTGTTGAGTAATGACGCTACGGCTTCTGTGGAACATCGGCACCTCCAGCGACCCGGTAAGTCGCGATATGCCGTGAGCGTAAGATACCCTTCGTCTACCGTCCAATACTTCCTATTTATCGGGCGATAGCTGTCAATTATCACTTTGCCGAATAACCATGACGAAGCTGACGGAAGGAATTGTCTTCAAGAGGTGTTGGGCCGCATATAGCGTTAGCGTTGACAGACCCGCACATCAGCCAAGCAGCGACATTTGTTCTGGTGCCCGACCTACAGAACGGGGAGGCTTTTTTCCGTTCTCCGAGGGGCGCGCAATCCGACTCTTCAAGAGCCGGATAAGCACTGGAATTCTCTTTGGATGACCCTGCTTCTTGTAGACGAAAGCGGTGTCGACCGTCCACATTACTCCGGCGATGGGGCGCGTGGTCAGTTCTGGCTCCAATAATGTTCCTTCGCGGATGAGCGCAAAGCCGAATCCCTGCTTCACGAGCGACTGCATCTCGCTCGGATGGGATGCTCGTGAGAACTCTTCGATTGTCACGCCCACGTCGGCTAACAACTCAGCGAGTCTTTCGTGAGCGTCGGGATTTCGCTGTGGGTGGTACAGGACGATTGGATTCGCTTGCAAGTCGGCGGGGTGAAGAGAAACCTTCTTGGCGAGGGGATTGTCGGCGCGAAGGCACACAACAAGTCGGTCTCTCCGAATCTCATCCACGTAGAGGCTCGGGTCGGCCACGGGCAGGGTCACTATTGCTGCGTCGATCTCTCCCGATGCGATGTCCTGAACGAGTTGCACCGTGTCACCATGCGCGGAAAGGACGGGACAGTCGGGGAGAAGCTCCTTGTGCAGGGAGCAGAAAAGATGGAAGAGGGTAGGATCGGTCTGCGAAGAGCAACCGAATCTAAGGGTGCGAATCTCTCCTCGTTCGATTGCTAATAATGCGTCCATCGCTTCGTCTCGTGCGTCAAGCAAGCCCTTGGCGATCAGCTTGAACGCAACTCCTGTAGCGGTGAGCCGAATTCGGCCGCTCTTGGACTTTCGGTACAGGCGAACGCCAGAATGTTCGTGGAATTGCTTAGCCTGCGCGCTCAAGTTTGGCTGCGTGGTGTGAAGCTCTTCCGCAGCAGCACGAAATCCGTTCTTCTCTACAACCGCAAGCAGATACTTGAAATAGCGATACTCAGCCCAATCGTACATACGCATCTCCCGGCGACAGGTCTTCGCGTGACGTCGATCACCAAGGGAAAGCGCAGCAATATGAGGCTCTACCTTGCTTGTGGAAATCCTACCTCACCAGAACCAAGTTGAGCAACAGTCCCTTCATCACAAGTGTCACTGTTGGAAGGCTTTTGGCGAACAAAATGCCCCGTTTTATGTGTGCGATCAACGAGGGTGATAGCTGTGGATTATCACCCGATAAATGCAAAGTATTGGACGCCAAAGCCAATCAGCCACAGGCTGAGAGCAGCGTCGCGCGATTACCTCGAATGCCATCGCTCACGCTCTGGAGACATCAATGGCCCCCAACGCAATGCTTCACGAAATGCCCCGCAAAGACGCTCTGCTCACCGTTGAGGAAGTCGCTCAACGGCTCAACGTGTCGAAAGATTGGGTGTGGGATCACTCCTCAAGGAAAGCCCCATATTTGCCTGTCATCCGCATGAGTGACGGAATCCTCCGCTATCGGAATAGCGAGGTGGAAGAGTTCGTCAACGAAAGGGAACGAGCCTCCTCTTTGCGCAGGAAACGGCGCTGAAACTGCTGGGAATCGCTGTAAAATTGGGGTAGCCCGCTCGTTTCCCCCCACAGAAATTGAGGCATTGCAATGGGCAAATCGCACCAGAAGGGATGGGTCGTTGCGCGGGGCAAGAAATGGTACGGCTATTTTCGCCGTGACGTAATCGACCCGGTAAGCAGCGAGCCGAAAAGCACCATCGTCTCAGTTGTTCTCGGCCTCAAAACCCAACTGACAAAGTTTGAGGCACGCGAATCGCTGGAACGAGAGATCACTAAACAGAACGGACACGCTCCGGGCGGCAGGGTTGTAAACAGCAGCTCCGTCACCTTTGGCTGGTTCGTTCGCAACCGCTTCCTTCCTCTAAAGGAAGCGAGCTGGAAAGAAGAAACTGCAAAGGTGAAGACGTTGCTCATCCAACAAGACCTCATCGACGAATTCGAGGATGTCCCGCTGGAGAACTTCGACAAATTCACCTTGCAGGTCCATCTCAACAAGCTGGCCAAAACCAAGTCCAAGGACAGAGTGCTTCAAATGCGGGCGTACTTGCGGGACATCTTCGCTGAGGCAGCCGACCAGGACTTCCTTCCCAAAGACCCTGCGCGTAAGGTCAAAGTCCCAACGCAACTGCGTGAGACTGACAAAACAACCTTGACGTGGGATCAGTTGAGGAGGGCGCTGTCGGAGTTGAATGTTCGGGATCGGCTTCTGCTCGAACTGGATATGACGAACGCACTCCGTCCAAGTGAGCTGTTTGGTCTGAGGTGGAGGTGCTTCAACGAAGCGGCTTCCTCTATGACCGTCTCCGAGACTGTCTACAAGGGCAAGATTCGTCCTTGGGGAAAGACTCAGAGAAGCCTCTCTACGGTGCATCTGCCGAAGGACTTGGCAATGCAACTCGCGGCCTGGAAAGAGCAGACTCCCGATCCCTCTCCTGAAGCCTTCATCTTCCCCAATCAAACCGGGGGATTTCTGGATACGGACAACTACCGCAAGCGGGTACTGCACAAGCTGGCAAAGGACCTGGAACTGCCGAAGCTGACGTTTCAGGTGATTCGCAGAACGATTGCGACGCTGGCTCAGAAGAAGGGCACCGTGAAGGACGTGCAGGGTGTTCTCCGGCACTCCCGAACGGCAACCACCACCGATGTCTATATGCAGGAGATTCCCGAGAGCGTGCAGGCGACGGTCAACTCCATCCATAGCGAACTGAGTACGAAGTCCTCATCGCGCAATGGACAAGTATGGACGGCGGAGCGTCGCGCTCAAGCGTCGCTTAGGTCGAAAGCAAGAATCGCAGCGAAAAATATATCCGCTGGAGAGCGGAAGAAAGGGGAGAACAGACGCGCTGCATCATCCGGTTCTGAAACAGGTTTTTGTAATTTGCTACCAAATGCTACCAAACGCTCCGGAGAGCAGTTTGCGTCTGGTCGCTAATTTATTGATTTATAAGGGGTTGTTTGGTGGACCTGACCGGGATCGAACCGGTGACCTCTTCCATGCCATGGTACGTGAGAAAACCTAAGTTATTGACGGCAAGACAGTTAGCAGACGGCATAACCGGCAAAACCGGCCCTCTGGTCGGTCTTTGACACAAACTTTGACACAAACTTTTGGGCCGTGAGCTGGGTCGTGGCGGGCCAGCTCACAAGCATTTCCAATCATGGGTCGTGGCTCGTCGAGCTGGCACATGGAACTACTAGAATGAACGTGGAGTGAAATGCCAAGATTAGAGTTGGACCGGCCGGACGCGGAATATGCCGACGTTCGCAGAAACATCATCGAGCTGCTCACGACTGCCCGCGCGGCTTCCGCGCGGACCATCAACGCCGTCATGACCGCCACCTACTGGGAGATCGGACGGCGCATCGTCGAATCGGAGATGCGAGGAGAAATGCGCGCCGACTACGGTGAGCGCCTGGTGGAACGGCTCGCGGTCGATTTGACCAAGCAGTTTGGGCGCGGGTTTGGCAAAATCAACCTTTGGAGAATGCGCGCCTTCTTCCAGGCGTGGCCCGAGAAACAGATTCTTT
This sequence comes from Acidobacteriota bacterium, assembly GCA_019351975.1. Taxonomy (GTDB): domain Bacteria; phylum Acidobacteriota; class Terriglobia; order Terriglobales; family Acidobacteriaceae; genus Granulicella. The sequence goes on along the minus strand of JABBOG010000028.1, from coordinate 42,675 downwards.
CAACACCGTTGAAAGAATCTCGGTCAGCCGCCTCGCTCAGCGAAATTGGCTCTTCTCTCCTCACAAGCGTCCCCGCCCTATCGGCCCTGTTCCCACTGCCTTGGTCTGCCTACCTGCGATTGCTCACCGTCAGGAGTACAGAAGCAAGGGCGTTCTACGAGGCGGAGGCGATTCGGGGCGGTTGGTCCGTGCGCCAACTGGATCGCCAAATCGGAAGTCAGTTCTATGAACGCATTGCGCTCTCGCGGAACAAGGCCGCGATGCTTGAAAAAGCAGAGACGCAGGAGCCACGCGACGTGATCACGCCTGAAGAGGCGATCAAAGATCCATTTGTCCTCGAATTTCTCGATCTGAAGGATGAATATTCTGAAACCGACCTGGAACAGGCTCTTATCCTACACCTCACCGATTTCCTGCTTGAACTCGGAGACGACTTTGCATTTTTGGGACGGCAGAAGAGATTGCGTATCGACGACACCTGGTTCAGAGTGGACCTGTTATTTTTTCATCGACGGCTGCGCTGTTTGGTCGTCATCGACCTCAAAGTGGGCCGATTCAGCTATGCAGACGCGGGGCAGATGCACCTGTACCTGAACTACGCCCGCGAAAACTGGATGAAAGAAGGCGAAAATCCCCCGGTGGGTCTAATTCTGTGCGCGGAAAAGGGTGCAGCGGAAGCTCATTACGCTCTGGACAATTTACCCAATAAGGTTCTCGCCGCCGAGTATCAGATGGTGTTGCCGGATGAAAAGCTGATTGCCGAAGAGATGAGGCAGTCAAGGGCGAGGTTGGAAGAGCGCATACAGAAAGAAATTGGGCCTACGGAGCACACTTCGATGGAGTAATGAATTTCGTCCTGTCCGGTTTCGCAGGATCAGAGTTCATGCCTGCGGCGACCTCTCCGACTCGTAGAACTTTCCCCATTCCGAGAGGTGGTCGAGCAGTGCAATCAAGGGTATGCGCATCGATTCCACAAGTTCGTATTCAACATGCAGAACTGAGTTGCTGAGGTCGCGTCGTACCACCACTCGGGCAGCCTCAAGTGAACGTAAACTCGCCGTCAGAGCTTTCTTGGACGCGAATGGAATCTCACGTCTGAGTACACTCAGACGCACCGGATGCGCCCGCATTGCGCAGAGGATCTGGATTGTCCATTTCCCTTGCAGCAGTTCGATGACCTCTGAGACGTGTCGAATGTAATCGTGTTCCAAATCTGACCGTTCCTTCTCGTGACTTGCTATTGTTCATCCCTTTGTTTGGCAATGAACTCCATGAAGAGATTCTTAAAGGGGGCTGAGACATAGTTCAGGACGCTTACTCGGAGGGCGTCGCTCGTGTTGTAGCGGTTTGGATACCAGGCCGCTACGGCAACCTCGGATGCGATGAAGGGAGAAGCGAATGCTGGGAGCGACGGAATGGCGCGGCCGCTATGAGTATGTGCCGTGTAGGCCCCGACGAACGCATGGGCGGTGCGGGGCAATAATCCTGTGCATTGGCAACGGTGATAAGTGACATCTTCCTTTAGGACTTCGCCCAAGGCATATCGGCTTGTCGTGCCGACCAGCCCCTGGCCGAAGCGGTCCGCGTAGCGCTTTGTGTAGCCCTGCACACCTTCGCCCCACTCAGGTACATCCCCGTGTGCGGGGTGGTTTCCAGGTCCGGTCGCACCGTCCGATGGATATCCGACTTTCAAGGGACGTATCGTGTCGATACTGGCCTCAAAAGCCGGTGCAATGAATGCGGTTGGACCAAACAAGTCAAGCAGGAAGCGCCGCTCTCTTTGACGGAAGCTCGGAAACGAGGCGATATCGCCCGTTGTTTGAATACTGGGGGCGGCGGATACGGCCTGCACGCCTCGGTCTGTCAGCCCATGACCAGTTGCAGCGCCGGGAGCATCCGGTAGTAATGAAGCACTGCCTGAATTGGGAGACATGCTTGTCCGTGAAACCGGAGTTGTATTCTGAGGGTACAGGGAGATCGGACTCAGCAGGCAGACTGCCAGCAGCAGACCCGGTGAAATTAGACCTTGAGCGGTTTCGAGAGACCAGGGAACTCTATGGAAAATTGGCATGGAACGTATGCCTTTCTGGTGGGCTCATGTGCAAAGCGATGGTGTCTCGTGAATGAGATCCCGCTTACCAATTGACAATATATTGTCATACTGTAAAACTATTTACAAGTAGAGGAGAGTAGGTCATGTCGAAGATGCACGCCGCAGCTCCGCTCACCCCGCTCTTCATCAGCGTTTTTCGCCTGAACGGTGCTTTGATCGCCGCAGGAGATCGCTTGGTGGCGGACCTCGACCTGACAAGCGCACGGTGGCAGGTGCTGGGCGTCGTTGCGAATGTTCCGGCGCCGCTGTCGGTCGCGTCCATCGCGCGCACCATCGGCCTCACCCGGCAGGGCGTTCGCGGAGTCACAGCGGAGTTGGTGGCATCAGGACTGGTCGAGTTCAAACCGAATCCGCACCATCGCCGGGCGCAGCTCGTGGTCCTGACCGACAAAGGGAGAGAAGTAGAACATGCCGCAAGACGCAGGCAGATTCCATGGGCCACAGCCTTGGGTAAGGGGCTGAAGCCGCGTCACATCGAAGAAGCAGCGATGTTGCTCCAAACGGTGCTTGCGAGGCTGGAACGTCATTCCGATACGCAAAAGGACGAACTCTAATGCTCTTCAGCCGTTCGGATGTCCGCACCGTTGTTCGCGGGTTCCGCTTTGTACGCAATGCGATCTGGCCCAACGTGCAGGTTGCTGCCGTTTGCCCAGACATTCACGTCGATTGGGACGTCCGGGTGATGGTCAGGGACGGCACAGTGCTCCGGGTCAACGTGTTTCGGCCAAAAGGCTCCGGCAGCTTTCCCGTTCTCCTGTCGGCTCATCCTTATGGAAAGGACAAAATCCCCGCGAAGAGCCGAAGCGGGCGCGGCGCTCCGTTGCAGTCACGGCTCCTGCCGCAGCCGCATCCGGTGTGTATCTCCGCTTATACGAGCTGGGAGGCACCCGACCCCGCTGTGTGGGTGCGTGAAGGATACGCCGTCGTTAACGCTGATCTGCGAGGCGGCGGAACATCGGAAGGGGTGGGCGACCTGTTCTCCGACGAAGAAGCGCAGGATTACTACGACCTGATCGAGTGGGCCGGGACGCGACCATGGTCGACCGGACGAGTCGGCCTGGATGGTGTCTCTTACCTGGCCATCAGCCAATACAAAGTTGCCGCGCTGCAACCTCCGCACCTGACCGCGATCTGCCCATGGGAAGGCTTGAGCGATTTATATCGTGACTTTGCAAGACCAGGCGGCGTTCTCGAGAACGGCTTCAGCAAGTTGTGGAGCCGGTTGACTGGCAAAGAAGCCCATGTCCAGAACCCACTTTATGAAGCCATCGTAAAACACACGGAGCGTGACGATTGGTACCAGGCGAGGACACCTAAGCTCGAAGATATTCAGGTGCCTTTACTCGTGTGCGGCAGTTTCTCGGACCACCTGCTGCACACTCGTGGGTCGTTTGAGGTCTTCCGTCGCGCGGGTTCTCGGCAAAAGTGGCTTTATACGCACCGGGACGGCAAATGGTGCGCATACTACAGCGAAGATGCAACACAAACGCGAATCCGTTTCTTTGACCACTTCCTCAAGGGACTCGATAACGGGTGGGACCAGGAACCACCCGTGCGGCTGGCCATTACGGAGGCAGGGCCCGATCCTGCGGCGGTCATCCACGTAGACGCATGGCCTCCGCGCGATGTCGAGTGGAAGAATCTATCGCTCGATGCAAGCACAAGCACGATGGAGCTCGACCAGACCTTCGCCCCCGCCAACGCAACGGTCAGCCTACCCAAAGGAAGGCTTTCTTTCCTCTGGATCGTGCCGGAGGACATGGATGTGATCGGTCACATGGCTTTATACCTTCATCTTGAAGTGCAAGGGGCAACCGATGTGTCTCTGTTCGCAGGATTAAGCAAGCTGCGCAATAGTGCTGAGGTTACGTTCGAGGGCTCGTACGGCTTCTCCGGAGACATGGTTTCAAAAGGATGGCAGCGTGCGGCTCATCGTGACCTCGATGCTGAACTCTCCACGGCGGAACAGCCGGTTTACACCCACCGCAGAATTGACCCGCTCGAACCGGGAGAGGTCGTTCCGGTCGCTATCGCAATGCGTCCTCACGCGACACGACTCCGCAAAGGCGACCATCTAAGGCTCGACATTCAAGGCCGCTGGTTCTATCCCAAGAGCAAGTTTCGCGGCCAGTTCCCAGCCGCCTACGAGGAAAGCGCCAAGGCAATCTGCACCTTCCACACAGGAGGAGAGCAGTCAACCTATCTCTTGATTGCAACGAGGTCTCCCTTCGCCAACAGCGGGAGACAGTCGTGACAAAGACGAGGCGGTGGATCATCACGGGAGGTTTGGCCATTGCAGCACTCGTTCTGATCGGCGCAGGCTTCCTTGCCGTGCCTTCGGTCGACGATGTTATATTCACGCATTTTGTTAAGCATCAGCTCCGCTCCGGCAATAGCGCGCTGTTCGCGGGTGACTCGTTGCGCGTTTTGCTTTGTGGAACATCGGCACCGTTTGCCGACCCGCATCGCGCCCAGAGCTGTACGGCCGTAATCGCTGGAGGCCGTTACTATCTCGTGGACACCGGGCCTGGGAGCGGACGCAACTTGGAGCTTTGGCAGCTTCGAGGACGCGAGTTGACGGCGGTATTCCTGACCCACTTCCATTCGGACCATATCGGGGACCTTGGCGAAGTCAATACCAATGCCTGGCTGGCTGGCCATGCCGGCAGTTTGCAGGTCTTCGGCGGACCCGGAGTAGAACGCGTCGTGGAAGGCTTCAACGAGGCGTATTGCCTGGACCAGAGCTATCGAACAGCGAACTCTGGAACGCAGATGCTTCCACCATCGGCGGACCGAATGCAGGCCCATGTAACGGAGATGCAGGGCGCACCGACCCTAGCGAAGAATAGGAAAAGCTTGCCGATGCACTTTGGCGATGTCACTGTAACGGCCATCGAGGTGAACCATGACCCCGCTCAACCGGCTTACGGCTACCGATTCGACTATCGCGGCAGGTCGGTGGTCATCAGCGGCGACACCGACTTCCATCCACCTTTGGCCGTGGCTGCCGACGGTGCGGACGTGCTTGTGCATGAAGCGCAGTCTCAACACATGGTGCAGCTCATCCAGCACGCGGCGTCGGATGTGGGAAATGCCCGCATCGCCCAAACCATGGCCGACATACAGCACTATCACACAGACCCACTCGATGCTTCCCGCATCGCCGACGAGGCAGGAGTAAAACTGCTCATTTTTACGCATCTCGATCCGCCGCCTTCAAACCCGCTGTTGTCCTGGATGTTTTTTCGAGGCGTAAACAAGAGTAGCAACCGTGCCTGGATAAGCGGACGAGACGGAACACTCGTGGATTTACCCGTAGGCTCGAAGAAGATTGTTGTGACGACGCTCCAGCCGTAAAAGGGTGGCTTTTATAAGTGCAGAGCGTGTTTTCAGTTGATTGCCAAACATATCTTGGACTAAGAACGTCGCTAACGTTCGTCAAAGAGCTGGAACGTAAGTCTGAAGCTCTCGTGCTAAGTTTGCTACGTCAGTCTCACGTCTGAAAATCTCTCTTTCAGCATTTCGTTTGCCCGCTTGTCAAGCGGCTTGCCGTGCCCGAACACAGCCCGTTCAAACGGATACTCTGCGACGCGCAGAAGTGACCTGCGCGCCAAGGCCGTGTCTTCGTTCAACACGCTGTAGCCCAACCCCATGACGTTTGAACAAATATCGCCCGCAATCAAAACGCCTTCTTGCCGCAACAGCAGCGCGATATGCCCGGCAGAGTGTCCTGGCGAATGAATGACCTCAACATCTGGAGCCATCGGTAACCTTTCACCGTCCTGCAGCGTCTTGCCCACGGCAAACGACTTATATGTTGTGCCACCAGATTTAATGAATAGGAGATAGACAATTGTAGGGATGATTCCAGGCGTAACGGACGTGCCCAGATGCTCAGCTTTCCCCGCGTTGATCAGGTCAAGATCAGCGGCATGGGCGTACGAGCTAGCGCCGGTGCGTTGAAGCACATCGGCCCCCCCGCCTGCATGGTCGATGTGGCCGTGTGTTAGAACTAGATGGCGAATTTCCTTAGCATTGTGTCCTGAGTCCCGCACGGCTTGAAAAAGGGCTTCCGTCTTATTCGGCCATCCGGCGTCAATCAATACCAGACCATCCGTCGTCTTTAGCAGGTAAGCGTTAACGGTTCCGATTTTCAATTGCCAGAGGTCGCGCGATATTTGGATAGCATTTGACATAAATTCTTAGTAGTCCGTTGAGCGCTCAAGTTGAATTGGACTTGATGCACCATAAATCCACATGGGATCGGCATTGAACAAAGCTACAAGCTATCCATTTCGCACTTAGTGAGCGCTCACAATGAGGCGACACCGACAATCTCGCGGGTGCAGGTTCCTTGTTCGCTCAAATCCAGCAGGCAGGCTGCAAGGTCTATAAACTGTAAGCTCCATGTCAAATTTGGACGAGCACCGGCCTCCATTCGGTATCCTTTCCTGTCGTTTCCTTCGAGCAGGCGCGGAGGGCGCACCAGCGTCCAGTTTGTGTCCGATGAGATGATCGCATCTTCGGCGGCGCGCCCGTCCATCAGCTTGTCCGCCATGAGCTTTTGGAGAAGCAGAGCCAGTGGGTTGCGACTGGGATACAGTAACGCGCCAGAGACGACAACGAGACGTTTCAAGCCTGTTTGCTGCATAGCCTGGAGAGTGGCTACGGCTGCATCCCTTACGAGCCATGGATTTCCCCCTGGACGCTGGCCGAGGCAGGAGATCACTGCATCCTGTCCAGCGAAGGCGGGCAGGATCTGCTCCGCTTTGCACGGATCAGCTACAACTATGCGGAGGTTGTTCTCCCCATCCAGGGAAGAGTTTCGTACGACAGCGGTCACTGTATGACCTCTTGCCAAGGCCTGCTCTGTCACTTGACGACCTGTACGTCCGGTCGCCCCGACGATAACGAATCGCATAGTTCGTCTCTTTCTGTATGCACGGGGTCCTGTAGTCCCCGTAGGCAGATGATGCTGAGTGGCCGGAAGTTCGATGGCTCAGGACTGCACCAAGAAGACTGCTGTTCTCATTTAGTTTAGCGGGATGAGGGTGCAGGGGAAAAACCAGCAAGGTTTCTCCCTGCAATTTTTTTACGATTGAATAGATGAGGGGCGGCGTGGGCCGTCCCTCCCTGCATTTGTTATTAAGCTACTCTCTTTGCAGCTTTGGTGGTGGGTGCTGCGGTCGTCCTGGCCTTCTCCTTGGCGGCGAACTCCTGCCGTACCTTGGCGGCGATGGCATCGGTATCCACTTTGTAGGTGGTGGCCGCATCGCGGAGTACCGTGGCGGGATTCGAGCGGGACGCGGCAAGCAGAACGCTCGATTCCACTAACAGCCGGGAGAGCGTATTTTCATCGGCGCGGCGGACGAAAGCAGCCAACGTCTTTCTGACTCCCCCGTCGTCTCGCTTCTCGCGGATGCCATGCTGCCGCGCCAGCATCTCAAGGCGGTTCTCTTCCATGAGAGTTACCAGCGTTTCGGCGACGAAGAGCAGGTCGCGCTTCATCAGGCGAACCGGAACCGCACTACCGATAGCAGCGAGGACACGAAGGCCGGTCGCGTTGGCGATGGCTTGTTCCTTGCGCTGCTTTTCCTGCTCGGCTTTGTGACTCTCATCGTTGCGGCTGGTTGGCTGCTTCGGATGATGAATCGGGCAGGATGGATTCGCGCATACCTTATGGATGGTGCCAACGTCGCCGCCTTCCGCGATGATGGCGTCAGTGGTGAACTTGCACACTTTGAATTCGGGTCGCTTGGCTTCATCCTTCGACTTCGGCGTGTCGTCCCGAATCGCGGTGTACTTGTTGCGCGGAAGTACCGGGCTGCCTTCCTTCTGCGTCCCGTAGGCGGTGCTGATCTGCACCATCTCCGGCTTGGCGGCGATAGTCTTAGCCAAATGGGCCGCGACTTTGGATTGATAGCAGGTTGGGTCGGTACAGCGGTCGCCCTGCCTGCCGAGGTCATCCCCAAACAGCAGTTTGTTGTGTCCCGTGCGTTTGGGGCAGTCGGCACAACTGCCAGCGGTGGAAACAAGCTGAGCGTCCCGTTTGTCGAAGGGCGCATCCTTGAGTACCAGCAGGATGTTGCTGTCGATCCAGAATTGCAGGTTGCGGACGGGTAGCAGAATTCGCGCTGGCTTCGCGGCTCCGTTGTAGACCTCTTTGAAGCAAGCGGAGAGCGCCTGTTGCTGCTGGTCGGCTGGCAGCTTCGCCAGCAGCAGGGCGTGTCCGACGCCGATCTCCTCGGCATAGAACGCATCCACCGCTGCGGGTACGAGGTCAGTCAGCTTCAACCTCGAAGCCACGAAGACAGGCGATTTGCCTACCTTCGCCGCGATCTGCTCGATGCTGTACTTCGGGTCTTCCAAGTCCAGCAAGGCGCGGAATCCCTGGGCTTCTTCCATCGGGTGAATCTCGGAGCGAATCAGGTTCTCGACCAATTGAGCCTCTAACGCCGCCGCATCGGAGAGATGGACGATGCGGACAGGCACGGTCGGGATTTCGGCCATCTGCGCGGCGCGGTAACGCCGTGCTCCGGCGATGATCTCGAAGCCGTTCTCGGTGAGAGGCCGCACGAGCAAGGGCGAGAGAACGCCTTGGGTGCGGATGGACTCGGCCAGTTCCTTCAAGGCAATCGCCTCGAAGCTGCGGCGTGGGTTGGTCTTCGACTCGTTCAACAGCGAGAGCGAGACGTTGCGGTATTCGGTGGCGTTGACGATTTGGGTTTCCATGATGATGTGCTCCTTTCGAGCGGGTTGCACTGCATGAAGTTGTGGAGCAAACGCGCTGCCCTTTGTCCGCTCCGTTGGCGGGAAACTCGGGGCTATCCGCGTATGTGCTTGCTGGGGTCGAAGACCTCCGCGAACCGCTGCAATCGCAGGTTGTTGTCCCATGTCTTTGCGAAACGCTGGTGCTGTTCATGCAAAGCGATCAAGTGGACGTAGTTGCCGCGCACGATGTTCCGGCTCCACTGCTCCACGCCGAAATAATCGTTGCGGTAGTAGAAGGCCGACAGATGCGCTCCACCAGTAAGACCAAGCTCGAAACACATCTGCGGGTCACGCATGAGGTCGCCGTTCTGTTCGCCGTAGTGCGCTATGGAGACAGCGGGGAGTCCCATCGGGCCGGACTCGTCCATCGCCTCGATGACAAGCTCCATGTACGGCGGGTTGTCGATCTTGAGGTACAGGCCGGGGTGCCAACCTCCGGCCTGCTTGAGGATTGCGAGGATGGTCTGCATCACGCCACCTTAGCCAGTTCTGCATCGGCCATCGTCTCGGTCGCAGACGATTCCAAGGCGGCAAGGATGACAGCGGAGGTCTTCTGGATTACTTCAAGCGATTCCGCCAGCAAGGATGCGTTGCCGTGGTAAAGCTGGATATAGTCCGCCGATGCGGTTCCCGTCTCCAGTCCTATGGCCTTGCCGATAACGAACGCGATAGCCTCAGCCTCCGTTTCTCGGACAACCTTCGTCGTCGCGGTGCGCCGCTCGGCCTTGTGCAACATCTCGTGCGCCAACTCATGCACCAAGGTGCTGAACTCCTCGGCCTTCGACTGACCGGGAAGGATGGCGATGCGTCCGCCGTAGCTCATGCCCAGTGCTGGCGCGATGCGCTCGGTGAAGACAAGCTCGATGCCCTGGCGGTCGATGAGCGCAATCAGCCTGTCCCGGTTCTCGCCTACATCGCCAGAAATCCCGCGCAACTCGGGAAGCTCCGCGCCTTCGGTCTGAGACACATCGAAGACATAGGCCGAACGAAACCCAACCAAGACAACTGTGTTCTGTTTGGTGATGTCCTTCTCGGCTTCCTCGTCCTTTTTGCGGCGAACGCCGATGATCGGGGCAAGGATGCGGATGCCCTTCTCGCCCTTCTTCACAGAGCGGCCAAGCTCTTTCCATTTCCAGAAACCGGCAACGCGGGTTGCATCGGGCTTCTGTCGTGCGATTTCGAGGATGTTGCCAAAGCTGTAGTTATGAAAGCGGCTCATCGCGTTCAGGTACGCGGTGAGCGCATCGGAGTGTCCGGCCTCTAGCTGCTCGATGAGGCTCTGGACGTTGGCGGCGATTACCTCTTTCGCCGTCTTGGGCTGATTGTTGCTGCTGGTTGTGGTGGTGGTGGCTGCGGTGTTCATGGTGTTTTCTCCTTTGGCGTTGCCGTTGCTTTTCATGCCATGCGTGGCATGTACCTACATGCCGAACGCCTCCTGGCGAAGGCGGGGCGGCAAGGCGCAAGGGAGGGGGATCACCCATCCTTGGAGCGGAAGCAAAGCTGGAGCGGAAAGGACGAGCGCAGCGAAGGTCTGCACAAGCGCAGCGCGGAAGACTGCGGGAAACCCTTGCGCCGCGCCAGGGCAGAGCCCTCAGCGAGGTTTGGTTTCCTTATCCGTGCGCGTTAGCGCACAGGAATTGTCAGGGTGGGCGTTGCGGGCAGGAAAGGCCCGCTGTGGTGGGAAGCGGAGAATGCCGCAGCAATCGCAGCGCGGGAGGAGACCCCTCCCGAAAAGCAGGAATGCAGATCCTAGCGAGTTCTGCTTCGCCTCCATATTGCCAAGTCCGGGTAGATGTCCGAAGATGATTCTGGGACGGGTACGCACCGTCCTGGGGTGTGGAAACCCCGATAGTGCAATGGCACGCTTCGCGCGTGCTAAATATCCCTACGCCTTTCGCGTCGGGGAGCCTGTGACGTATGTCCAGGCCCCTAAGCTAAAGGTCACAGGAGTCGAGCACTATCGGCTTTCCAACTCCCCGACCTCGGGTTATAGGGCATTGTTTGCGGGGGCGCACCGCAGATGTTTTCGCCCATCCCAAAGTGGAGGAGTATGCCGAATCCGCCTGCCCACGCCCGCTTTATCGTTCGCCTTCCTCCGCGCATAGCGGAGCGCTCTCTAGGTGGACATTTGACTTCCTTGATTTCCTACTGCGTGAGAGAAAGGATGGTCGCCGCCGATGGATACCGTCCGTGAGCTGATCTTTGACGCTACCCGCAAAGAGCAGCTTTCTGTGCCAGCGCGTTGCACAGTGAATGTTTCCTGCTTTGAACAACCGGAGATTCAGCAGGCGGTCACCATCGCTCTTGAAGAAAGCTTGTATGCCGCGGCGTATGCAGGAATCAACATTACGGCGCTGGATGGAATCACCGTAGCTACAGATTGCCGCGCTGCCGCCTACGCTCTCCAGAGTCTGCCGGAAGGGCAGGTTCCCTTGGAGGTAAGCCCACAGCCCGAGTCGATGGAGCTAGCGAGAACCGCAGCGGTGCGTCGCGACGGAAAGTTGCTCTTCCATATTGTTCTGCGGCCCGGTCTTGCCCTTATGGCGCTCTCGCCCGAAAAGGAGATGCAACGGCTGGTACAGGCGTGCATCGCGCATGAAGCGGCGCATGTCGAGCACGAGAGCCATCTGTATCGCATGTTCCCAGAGAGCTACGGCAAGCCTCTGGAATGCGGCAATCGCTCTCGTCAGACGTTCTTAAAGTCGATGGATGTCTGGAGTGAGTATGCCGCATGCCGTTCTTCCGCTGCCTTTCGGCCCGAGGCGCTGGAGGATTTTGAGGGCATCCTGTGCCGAGCTATCCAGAACAGCTCCGGCCAAGCCGCCGAGCAAATCAAAGCCCACCGCGAGGGACGAAGCGCCGTCATCGTATTCCGGGAGATACAGCAAATCTTCGGTGATGTTTTCATTTACGCGGGCTACCTGCTCGGCCACGTTCACGGACTGGAGCAAAGCCTTCGCGACCAGGCTCCGCAGCTATCGGCAATATTCCTTGACCAGCCTCATACCGAAGAACTGGTCACCCGTTTGGAACGCACCCTGCATGAACTTTGGCTCAAGGAGTTCGTTTGGAAATCCATCGACGTGTTCGCACCGATCTACGACCTCATTTGCGAGATGATGGCACAACAGGGACTAGTATTCGTAAGACACGAAGAGGAATGGCGCATTGTCATGTACGACGACCGGGAGGCGGCAGAGGAGGCCCAAAAAGCTTTGGATCGATGGACCAAGCCGCCAATGGCACAGGAAGAGTAATACCACGGCACGCTGATGGCCAAGTCAACCGGGCCGCGTGTATTGTCAGCGGGTAAGAATCTGGATACCGCAACGATCGCAAGCTTGTGGCCGCTGAAAACGGAATTTAGAGCGATCTAAGGCAATGCCGCCGATCTGAAAAGCTGAGATCCAGGTGCCAGATTCGAGAATGACGGTCACGCCTTAAGCTTTTCCCCGAAGACAGTTCTGCGCGAATTTCGTCCACATCTTCTTGCTTATAACGAGGTCCGGTGCGAGAGGCGACCTCAGTTCGTTGTGGTGAAGAGCGCTTCTTCGCTTGTTATTTGTCAGAGTTCGGGTCATCCCCCGCAAACGCATCCTTGTCGTCGGCTCCCAAGAGGAAATCTGCTCCCAGATCATAACGCTGGAGCAAGGGAGTAAGTAGCTGGTAGGTCTCGCGGAAATTCATAGAGTGCCGACTAAATTCACTGATGCGCCCCAACTCCTTTCGCAGTATTTGCTTTTCGTGCTCGTCGGAAACACTACTCCGAGGAGGAAGAGGTAGAAAGTCCCATAGCGTTGCTGACAGTTTTCCAGGGCTACGTCTAAGAATTCTTCCCCTCCGCTGAATGAACTGCCTAGGATTCGTAGAACTGGCAAGGATGAATGCAGTTTCGCACGCTGGGATGTTGACTCCCTCGTCTAGACACCGGATCGCAGTAAGTACCTCGATGTTTCCAGTACGAAACATGGACAAAATCTCTCGACGCTCATCTGGGGCCTCTCGGGAGGTGAAGCGCGATACCCGAAAGCCCTTGGTCGAGATCATTCGGGTAATCAAGTCGATGTTTTGAAGATCTGCACTGTCGATATCGGCGTCTGCGTCGTCATCAATTTGTGCTTTTCCCTCTCCGCAGTAGATAAGCGTACGAGGTGTCACATGCCCTTGAGAAACGAGAGCCTCCAACTTGGCACGTTTTGAACTCAAGGTTCCCAAGAAACGGGAGCGTTTGAGCAAGAGAGCCTTAATCACGTCGTCTTCGAGCGGGCTCGTCGTCCCTGTTCCTCGTAGGGCTCTGAATCTTTCTTTTATCTTCTGCGCTATCTGCTCATACAAATCACTCTCCGAAGAAGAGAGCTCCACAAGGACAAGGTTGTAGCGATAGGGCACAAGGAAACCCTTTTCGATGGCATCCGCTAAAGAAAATGTGTTCGCAATACTGCCGTAGTAGCTTTCAAGCCGGGCAGTTCCTTCCGGGTCTCCATGTCTCTCGTATGTCGCTGAGAGCCCCAATCTCATGTCTGCGTTTTCTGGCAATGCGCGGTTGTACCGAATCGTGCCGTGATGATGGCATTCATCCCCAACAAACAGGAAGCTGCCGCTGTCTCGTATCCGCGCAACGAGACTTTGGAATCGATCAGTCGCCAAAGTTGCATTAACGCAGATGACTGGCACAAAATTAGTGCGCTCTGTACGAAAAGCATCGACCTTGATAGCGAGGTCCTGCTCCCAATTGGCATTACGGGAGGAACACATAATGGCCTTCGCACCAAACATGGCCAGTTCCTCTTCCCACTGTTCAGCCAGTACCTGATACGGAACGGCAATAACGAGGAAAAGCCGTTGATTCACTTTCAGAAACTTCGTAGCTGCATATAGCGCGGTGAAGGTCTTCCCGGCTCCGGTGGCCAAATCCAGAATTCCTATTCCGTCCTTCTTTTGCCACTTTTCGAGAGAAATGCGCTGATGTTCGAACACTTCGAATGAGACCGGAACGAAGAGTTCAGGACGGTCAACGCGAGTCGGATCACCAGAAGATCCATAATCCATCTCAAGTTCTGTAAAGGACGAGCCGACTTGCACGAACTTACGAGACAAGAGCTGTCTGCGAGATGCCTCCGGAAAATCAACGACTAGAGTTGAAGCGGACTGACCTGACCAAAGGGTTCGAAATGACTCTACATGAGCTGCGAAATACTCGTCGTCCCCCTCTCGCCAGCTTCGAAATACATTGATAGATTCATAGTTGAAATCTGGGCTGAGTGCATACAAACTCTCGTTGGCTGAACCTTGGAACACGACGAAATCGCCCGAACTGTCTTCTAAAACTCCAATTTTCTCGTGATACATACCCCGACGTCTAACCGCCACCTTGATATCGAGGTGATCGTGCTTTATGAGCCATTGAAGCGCTTCCAGACGCTTTACGAACAATCGGTCGTTCACCTCTGTCAACACGGCCTGGAAATTTCTGTAGAGTGCGTCTTGCAAGGCAGCGCGGTCCGAGTACCCCTTCATAACCGCGTCATGTTCGTCGGGTTCCAACTCAGCGCCAATAATGAGGCGCATCTTTCCCTTATTTTGAACAAAGGCTGTTAGGCCTTGGGCTGCATAAGATAAAGTTGATGCCGAGAAAAACCCGACAGCTCGGCTGTACGATGACGCACAAGACAACGCTGGAATGTAAAAATCGCGAAGGAGATTGTCCTTTTCGCTGTTGTATACAGACTTAAGCGTGAGATCACGAAGTCGCAAAATTCACAGCCCCTAGTCCTGCGCCAGTGTTCGAGCTTCTGGGTGGAAGTAGCTTTTCCTTTCTGAGTCCTTCCAAAAGGGCGTCCGCGCCGAGTATGTCTGTAGGATAGTCAGCAAGAAACTGATTCAGGAGCCGCGAACCCCCTAAAGCATATTCTTCAAAGATCCCCACCATTTCGTCGATGCGCTCTTCCGCGAAAATCATATAGTCTTTTGTCTCGGCGAGAGCGATCATCCTTACACAGGAGAGCGCGTCGTCGTTCTTTGCAAAAACTTCTTCGGGGATGGGAGCCGTTGTATGACCATCTAATTTCTCCCTGCGGTTCAGCTGGAATCCGAGAACGGCAGTAAAGCATAGAAGCTCCCGAAGTGTGCCAAACAGGGGGGCGCCATCTGGCCGACCGTCTGCCCACTTAAATTCGCGATTCCCCATTCTGTTGTACAAGTCCTCGAATTCCAACGATCGTCTTACATCCTTAAGGACTCGTCGCGTCATTACCAGATCCTCACGATCGAAGTTGAATTGTCGGAGCGGTCGTTGAGGCTTGGCACTGAGGCCCCTCTTACCAAATAAGGCTGTAGCGCTTTTGCTCCGTGAGGAATCTGGAGCGCATAGCAAGAACCGATTCGATCCATAATTTCGGTGGACTCTTGGAGGGTCCTTGCCTGCGAGTCGGATACAAAGAGAATCACTTGTCGCGCCATTTTTGGAATCCAGGAGATTGCGCCGGCTTGGAAGAGGCTGTCCAGCTGTCCAAAAGGGGCGTCTAGTACCAGCGGTGCGACGGTTCCGGGTACCAAAAATTCGTTTTCGTCTGTCTCGCGGCTTGAGCAAAAGTGAATCAAGGCAGAGGTAAATGCGAGAACCAAAAGTTGGGCCTCTCCGGTGCTCTTTCCGGACTGAAGCTTTGTAGTCTTGTCGCGGAGGCTGAGGTTGAACTTTCCATCGAAGAAGGCTTCTTTGTCCCGATGCATGCTGGCCAAATTTTGGTTAGTCAGCTCTAGAACCTTTTCGCGTGCCTGTTGCTCATAGAGACCCATCTGCTCCGCTAGAAACGACCCAAGTTCCTCGACAACGCTAAGCGCAACTCTTCTCTTTTCCATTTCGGGCTTACTTTTGATTCGGCGTGCATATTCGCCGCGCAGCTTCAGTAATTCCGGCTCCAGGTCAACTCGGATCTTCCGGTCCAGGTCGCCTATACGTTTTAGTTCCCGCGCTATCTCATCTTCTAGCCGCTCACGATTTCTTGCTTTCTCAGCGAGTGCTTCGATGTTGGTACCACTCAGCCGTGCGCTAAGCTCATCGAAATCGCGGTTCGCAGCATTCCATTCTTTGTCGAATGAGCGAACCCGGTCTTCATAAAAGCCTACGTCAGCACGCGCTTTTGCGATGGAGCGAGAAAACCGGTCTGCGGTCGATTTGATTTTGAGAGCTATGTCGATGACGTCCTTCCGGCCGCCTTGGGTCAGAAGGGCTTCGACAGCGGTCCAAGCCTCTCCGCCTTTTTCGACCGATCGACCGCAGATACAAAGCTTAGCGTCGAGCAGGCTCTGAATGAAGCTATCTTGAAAATCGGAAGGAATGCGACCCCTGAATTCCTCTTCATCTATAGCATCCAGGGCAGCTTCGGAAAGGGCAGCAGAACAGACCATCGCACCGCTTTCGCGAATCCAGCGATGGATTTCTTTTTGAGCGGCACTGCGCCCGGTCTCAGCATCTTGACGACGGGTCTTGGCGCGATCTCGGTCAACTTGCAGTTGCTTCGTCTGCTCATGATCGCGCAGCTGCTGCTCAAGGAATGACGTTTCAATCTTTGACGCTTCGATGAAATCTTCCTTTTCGCGGATGAGTCGACGGTTTTCTTCAATCAGCCGTTCGAAGCTTTCGATACTCTTGAGGAACATTTCTATCTGTTCATCACCTGATTCACGCGCAATGTTTCGATTGAATTTTTTCTGAATTACCAAGAGATCCCTGATGGCCGCCTCGATCACATTGCATCCCAGGATGTTTCTTATCGCGTCACTGATTTGCCGGTGCGTACCCTTCGAAGCGAACAACCCAACGCGTTTTTCTCCGTGAAAGATGAAATTGGGAGCCATCTCTTGGGGAATCGCTCGATTGATCAGACGCTGATAATGAGGAACTCCAATCCAACTGCCGTTCGACTGCTTAATCTCCGCCATAACGGCCTCATCGATATGCGTGCGTCGAGAGTTGCTGGAGAAGGTGTATGTTCGCTTTCGTGTGACTTCATATTCGCGTTGTTGGAACTCGAACCGCAGTTTGACTTCTACCTGATTCTCCTTTGCTGCCGCTCCAGCATGGTTCAACAGGTCGTCGGGCTCGTCGAAATCTGGCTGAACTTCGCCGTAAAGAGCGAAGTTGATCGCGTTAAGCAGCGACGATTTCCCGAAGGTGTTGTATCCAAGGATGAGAGTAACGTTCTTATCAACCGAGTATGCGAAATCTATCGTGTGCTCGCTGCGGAACTGCCGAAAGTTTTTAACTGTGAGTTTCTGAAGGATCACTGTGGGTTGATCCTCCGACTCTCCTCAATCAGAACTTTTTCGACGTTGTTCAGGCGTTGATCCTCAGTTTCGCCCTCGCCATACAGGGCTTCCTTTTCGAGGTCGACAACGCGCTTCGCCAGTTTTCTCAATTCCTGAGAGGTCAAAATCGACATTCATTCCTCGGCGTGCATGATTTTGTGTGCAGCAGCGATAATACAAGGAGAGACCCCCTGCTAAATGCAACAAAACAAGTACGTTATTACCGGACGTGCTGTACGTCATTGTTATTACATACAGCACGTCCATAATCGCAAGAGGCTCGTCACTCTGCTAAACTTCCGTAAAGACTTTGATGAAGACCGGCAGCTCGTTTACCTATACATTCGCGGCGTTGAGAGGAGTCCAGGCAGGTACGGATTACTACGTCGCGATGTGCCCTCTGCGTCTCATCCCGAAGCTGTTTCTTTTCGATGAAGAAGAGTTACCTGCGGAGCTGCGGGCACAACGCCCGCTCAATCGCACTCGGATACCGGCCATCGCTCGGTACATGCTGGACAATCCTAAGGCCTACGTGTTTTCGTCTATCGCCGCGTCTGTCGACGGAGACGTACGTTTCGAGGAAGCGCTCCCTGACTTGGGCATGGGCAGCCTAGTGATATCGATGACAGCAAAGTTCATCATCAACGACGGTCAGCACCGGCGCGCTGCCATAGAAGCCGCGCTTTCCGAAAACCCAGAGCTCGGTGACGAGACGATCTCGGTTGTGCTGTTCATTGATGGGGGCTTAAAGCGCAGTCAACAGATGTTTGCCGATCTCAATCAATACGCTATTCGTCCCAACAAAACGATTGGCATTTTGTATGACGTTCGAAGCCCGTTGGCACAACTGGCAAGAAGCCTTGTCGAAGACGTCAAGATGTTCAAAAGCCTTACTGAATTAGAGAGGTCGAGCATATCTAACCGCTCGATTAAGCTGTTCACGCTAAGCAGCATCTATCAAGGCACGAAATCTCTTCTGGGAAAACGTCGCTTTGATGACATCACGATAGAAGATCGGAAGCTTGCAACCGCGTTTTGGACAGCGATCGCTGAACAGATTCCAGAATGGAAACTTGCAGCGCAGAAGAAAGTAACGCCCTCGGAGTTGCGACGCGAATTCGTTCACTCCCATGGAATAGCGCTCCACTCCCTTGGCTTGATGGGTTCGACTCTAATTGCGGCACATCCGAAGACTTGGACGAGCCTGCTCAAGAAGCTGTCTTCGGTTGACTGGAGCCGAAGGAACACGCAACTTTGGGAAGGCCGGGCGCTTTCAGCAGGCCGCATCAGCAAAGCAAATACGAACGTTCAGCTCACGGCGGCCTTCCTCAAACAATCACTGAATCTGAAGTTATCCGAAGAAGAAATCAAGTTAGAGAAAGAAGCTAAGAAGAGGACACTATGAGCGAGTTGGTGACAT
Source organism: Acidobacteriota bacterium (assembly GCA_019351975.1). Taxonomy (GTDB): domain Bacteria; phylum Acidobacteriota; class Terriglobia; order Terriglobales; family Acidobacteriaceae; genus Granulicella. The sequence continues at coordinate 24,064 of JABBOG010000028.1, read as the reverse complement.
CGATTCAAAAGGCGAACAACCTATCTCGTGCCTTCCTCGCAACGCTTGAAGATCAGATCAGGGAAGTCTACTGCGGCGATGATCGCCCGTGGGTAATAGGCTACAGCGGGGGTAAGGATTCGACTACGGCATTGCAACTTGTGTGGACTGCCCTTCTGGGGTTGCCAAAGGAGCGGAGAAGTAAGCCGGTCTATGTAATCTCTTCCGACACGTTGGTAGAGACTCCGATGATCGTCAGCTATGTTGATCGGACACTCGATCGAATCGACACGGCGGCGAAGGCTCAAGGGCTTCCAATTACCTCGCACAAAGTTACTCCCACCACAAACGATTCGTTTTGGGTCAATGTCATTGGGCGCGGATATCCAGTGCCATCGAACCAGTTTCGCTGGTGTACCGAAAGGCTGAAAATCACACCAGCTAACGCGTTCATCTTGGATCGGGTGGCCGAGTATGGAGAGGTTGTCGTTATCTTGGGAGTCCGTAGTTCTGAGAGTTCTACGAGGGCTCAAGTGATGAGCTTACATCGGATTAGCGGCTCTCATCTCTCGCGTCACTCCACACTTCCGAAGGCTTTCGTGTACACCCCAATCGAAGAATTCTCCATCGATGACGTTTGGACATATCTGCTTCAAGTTCCGTCACCCTGGGGCGGCAACAACCGTGACTTGGTGACCCTTTACCGCAACGCGCAGGCCGGCGAATGCCCGCTGGTGGTGGATACCACCACGCCCTCGTGCGGCAACAGTCGATTTGGTTGTTGGGTATGCACGGTCGTAAACCGTGATGCGTCGATGGAGGCAATGGTAGAAAACGGTGAAGAGTGGCTGGAGCCATTATTGGAATTCCGAAATCGACTCTCCGCGCTACAAGATTCGGCGCTTTGGCCAAGCATTCGAAAATATAAGCGGCGCGACGGGCGGGTGAAATCCAAAGACGGCGCGCCTCAGCCCTGGGGGCCTTACACGATAGAGACGCGAAAGGATTTATTGCGAGGTTTGTTGGAGGTGCAGAGGACAATCGCCTTATCGAAACCTGAGGCCGCAGGCGATTTGATAACTAAGAGTGAGCTCGAAGCAATTAGGACGCTCTGGCGACTTGAGGAACACGACTGGGCGGATACGGTCCCGCAGATTTATCGCGAACAACTCGGCATAGCTCTGGATTGGGTGCGGTATGAAACACCAGTCTTCTCTTCCGAAGAGCAACAAAGTTTAAATGCGATCTGTGATAGACACGATCTTCCGATGGAGATGGTAGCTAAGTTGATCGAACTGGAACGAAGCCTTCAGGGCATGAGCCGTCGCGCGTCGATTCAGAGACGTTTGGCTTCGGTATTCGAAGAAGACTGGCGCACTGTGACGGAAATTCAGGCCTCGGCGCTTCAGGAGCACGCATGATCTTGAGGCAACTTACGCTCCGAGATTTCGGTACATATGGGGGAACGCAGAGCATAAACTTGGCACCCGAAGCTGGTCGACCGGTGGTTCTAATTGGGGGCAAGAATGGCGCCGGAAAGAGCACATTTCTAGAGGCAATACGTCTGTGCTTCTATGGTTCGCTTGCTCTCAAGAGCTCAAACACGCGGGAGAAATATGAACGATATCTCCTGGAGCGAATTCATCGTGTCCCAAACGCAACCCCGCCTCCCCGTTCTGCTGGAGTGGAAATAGAATTCGAATATGGGGACCAAGACGGAATTCGCACTTATACAGTTGGGAGGCAGTGGGATAGGAAAGCCAGCGGAGGTGTCGATGAACAGTTTCTAGTGTCATGCAATGGTCAGCCAGTCACAGACGTTGATGCAAGCCACTGGCAGGATTTTGTACAGGAACTGATCCCGCTCGGCGTTTCCGATCTATTTTTCTTCGACGGCGAAAAGGTCCAGCTTCTAGCAGACGATGAATCTGACAAACGCACATTGTCTGAAGCGGTTAAGAATCTCCTGGGCACGGATATCATAGAAAAGTTAAGTGCAGATCTCACTATTTACCGCTCGCGTGCGGTCCAAAAAGCGGCATCTGAGGACGAGGCTGCGGCCGAAATTGAAGGATTGAGCAAGGCGATTGAAGACCTCCGTGTGCGCCGCGAGATCGTTGCGAAGGAATTTGACACGGTTCGCAATCTAGCTGATTCCTGTGTGTCTGACGTCCAAGCTCTCGAACAGCAACTCCAAGAACAAGGGGGTGCGTACGCTCGAAACCGGGGGCGTCTTGAAGAACGTAGAAAGCAAATCGCCGCGAAAGCAGGTGCTTTGGAAGAGACGATCAAAGAACAATGCCATGGGTTGCTTCCCGTAGCCTTGGCTCCTAAACTTTTGAATTCTCTTCTAAAGCAGCTTACGGCCGAGCAGGACGTTCGCTTTGGAGTAGTTGTTGACGAGAGCTTGGCCAATGCCGCAAAAAACACGATGTCACGACTGCGAAAGTTGACCGTCCGTAAGGGTGGTAAAGATGTCCCTCTCAGCCCGCCTGAATATGAAGCCATTGCCGCAGTTATCAGGACCACACACAAGCCATCGACGTGGGACGAAGCTCCAATCATCCACGACATTTCATCGGACCAAGAGCAGCTGATACGTGCTTGGGCAGTCACCGCTTTGGATACTCTACCTAAATTGGTCAAGAGTACTTCGGAAGATTTAGAGACACTCTACTGTGAGCAACAGAAGGTGGAGCGCGATCTATCTCGTGCGCCTCAAGAGGACGTTCTCCAGCCATTGCTTGAGAAACTGATTGAAGCTCGTAAGCGGGTTTCGGAGACAACCTTAGAAGCAGCCCAGAAGAGATCTGGCCTGGAACAAGCGAGTGAAGCTCTTGATCGAGCAGACAATAATTACTTGAAGGCTGTCGACGCACTGGCCAGCACGAATGTTCAGCGCAGATCTCTAGAACGCGCCGCGAAGGTACAGGATGTCCTTGTTGAGTTCAAGAATGCTCTAATCGTAAAAAAAATCAAGGAAGTTGAGGTCGAAGTAACAACTTGCTTCAATCTCCTATCGCGGAAACTTATGGAGCGAATCGTCACGATCAATCCTTCAACGTTTCAAGTAGCAATAAAAGACGTTCGAGGTCGCCTAGTAATGAAAAGTGAATTGTCTGCCGGCGAGAAGCAGATTTACGCAATTTCTGTGCTGTGGGCACTCGCGCGTGTTTCGGGCCGCCCGCTTCCTATGATTATTGATACGCCACTGGCCCGTTTAGATCGGGACCACCGTTCGCTGCTTGGACAAGAGTATTTCCCAAACGCAAGCCATCAAGTCATTATTCTTTCGACCGATAGCGAGATCGACAATGCGTTCATTCCGCTCTTGGGAGACTCGATCGCGCGAACATATGAACTTTCGTTTGATATGAGAGATCAAACAACAAACGTACGTCACGGATATTTTGCGGAGGCTCCGACAAATGCGGTTCACTAAGATCCGTCTCACGAAGGACGCCTCGAATCGCCTTCGCTTCTTGGCCGGGCGAACGGGGTTGACTCCCAATCTGCTCTGTAGGCTGGGATTCTGCCTGTCGCTCGAAGAACCCAAAGTGCCTAATCCCGATGAATTCGCTGAAGAAGAGCGAGAGTTCAACCGCTACACATTGCTCGGGGAATACGATTCCCTATACATCGCACTGCTCCGTCAGCGCTTGCACCAGGACGGCTTAGAAGAAGCCAATTTGGAAGGACATTTCCGAGCACACCTGAACCGCGGCATATCACTGCTTCAACAGCGCGTCAGAAACGTCGCTGATTTAGCGACCCTAGTACCCAACGGAAAACATGTAGTTGCCGGAAAGCCCAAGCGATAAGACCTATGTCCTACGATGGGGCGGCTGGTCACACGCTGTCCCAGAGGTGAGGAGACTGCCGATGGCAACATGACGGCAGGAAGGCGCTCTACAGTTGCAGTGACGCACTTTGGTCCGGAGCAAAGTGTTGTCCGGTTTGGAGCGCGGACGACTTGACTACATCGTGAGACAGTTTCTCGACAAGAGACACCGCATTATCTGTATAGATATGGGCATCATGGGATCCCCGCGACACCGCTACGTATGCGAAACGCTTGTTAATGAGGTCGGCATGAACGTGGCTATCGAGGTTCACCAGGACACGTTCCGCCGTGAGTCCCTGGGAACTATGACTAGTGACCGCGTAGCCGTGATCGAAGTGCCGCATTTGGTTGGCATCAAAGTTGACCGCTTTGCCGTTGTCCATCTTTACGGAGAGCTGACCGCCTTTGTCGATGTGCTTCACCGTGCCAAGGTCGCGGTTGGCAACGCCCAACTCTTTGGACGGCGCGGTAAAGCCTAAACGGTCGCCGACCGCAAACTCCCGTTCCAGTTCGCGATAGATGGTCACGCCATAAAGCCGCGCGGGGTTGTAGGTGACGGTGGCTCCATCTGCCTTCTGAACGGTCAGCAGGTTGTCTTTGGATTGGATGGCGATGACCTTCGTATAACTTTGCTTCTCGATGCCGATCTCCTGGCTGCCGCGCGGATAGTAGAGTACGTCGTCCACCGCATAGCGAGCGGCCCACGTCCTATCTGCGCCGGTTATGTCGGAACGGGGAGCAAGGACACACATTGCGTGATCCTCCGAAGCGACCATGCCGTGGGCTTGCAATTCGGAACGCACGGCCTGATTGATCTGACGGCGCGAGGCGTTCTCGGGTGAGACAACGATGGTGTTGTCTGGGTTGGCAGCGTAGCTTCGTGCAATCGCCGCGATACGCTGCTGTGCATCGGCAATTTCCGTGACGCGCCCCTGTTGTTCCAACAGTGCGACGGCCTCTGCGACTTCGCCGCGCGACAGATGCTCAACCGCTCTAAGCAGTTCCGGGGCTGCTCGTTGACGCACAATCTCGTCAAGCTGGGTGGTCTTCATCCCGGCGTTGACCAACTGCTCGAACGGTTTGCCCGCTTCGACGCCCTGATGCTGGCGGGTGTCTCCGATGAACAACACGCGGTCGCTGGATTCGAGTTTAGCGAGGAAGTCACGCACCTGTTTCGTACTGGCGAGACTGGATTCATCGACCATATAAAGGTGACGGTCGGCGCTTGGCTGGCGGCCACGGACCAGGAAACCCTGTAGAGTGTCGGCGGAGATGCCGGCGTCGCGAAGCTGGTTGGCGGCGCGGGATGTCGGGGCGAAGCCTTCGACAATATAGCCGCGCTTTTCGGCTGCCTCGCGCACCGATTTCAAAAGCGTGGTCTTGCCCACACCTGCCCGCCCTTCCAGCCCTTGCACTACATCGCGCGAGGTCAGAATCTCCTCGGTAGCGCTCCGCTGTCCGACGTTCAAATGCTCCTGCTTTTCGGTATGGGCGACGGCAGATTGTATGGACATGATCTGCTCGGCGCGGCCTTGCCCCTGTTGCATCCGGCGACGAATTTCTTTCTCTGCGCGGATCGTTTCGGCGGTCGTGAAGCTCCGGCCTGAGTCGTGCTTCTGTCCGGGCACAAACTGGAACTCCCCTGCGGCAATGCGAGCCTCAAACCCAGCGCGAACTTCTGAGTATGTTGTTTCACTCATACCGCGTCGCAAAGCGTCGCGGTAAAGATCGCGTTCGTCGGTGACGGCCTCGCGCTCAAAGCTGCGGTCGCGGGCATAGGTGACAGCCTGCCGTGCAACCTGTTGCGAATTCTCCCGGTCATGCTCGGTCGCATAACCCTGAGCACGCCTCTGTGCTTCCATCACAACTTTGTCGGCCTGGTTGCCAAACTCAGCGGCGATCTGCCGATGAGCGGCCAGTACCTCGGCGGGCGAGTGAATTTCCTTGCGGTCACGTGTAGCGTGTGCGGCGATCTGCGCGGCCTCCGGCCCCTGATAGCCGGACCTTTCCAGATGCTCGCGTATCTGCTGGCTGCGAGGGCTGGAGGCGTCAAGGTACTCCTGTGAGTAGCCCTTGATCTCCGGTGCACCACTGCGTCCCGGTTTAATTTCGTAGCCGAGATTGCGGAGGCGATAGGTCAATTCCGATTGATACACGGCAGTAGCAAACTGCTGTGACTCGAATAGGCCACGCTCCTGCAAAGCTCGCGTCTCTCCGTTGCCGCGAACGGCGACATTGAAGATGACAGCGTGTGTGTGGAGCTGCGGCGCGGCGTATCCGTCCACGGGGCGCGCGGTGTCATGCTCGAACTTCGCGGCGATGAACTCGCCGGTGGTCTCGGCGGCGTGGTTGCCGCCGATGCGGGCTTGCGTGTACTTTTCCAGTTCGCTTAAAGCGGCGTTCACCGCTTCCCGGTGCGCGTCCCGTACCCTGTCATCCCCACCAACGAGCGCGGTGAGTGAAACCGACTTAGGCGCGGAGAATGTGGCGTCCCAACCGGCACGATGTTCTACCGGCGCAACTGCCTTCCCATCCGCGCCTTCGTACTCCTGGACGACGCGATGACGTACAAGCTGCTCGTCGGTATGAGGGTGTTGGCCATCCGCGAGCCGCGCAAAATGTTCCTCGCTTACGGCCCCGGCAAGGTCAAACTTTTCAGCCAGCTTGCCATGCCACTCGCCCAAAGTCCGGTCGTCTTGCTTCCAATAATTCTGTTCTGCAGAAGTGAACTCTTTGGCGTGATACGTCTGCGCCTGCGTTGCGGAAAGCGGTTTCGAGATCGTCAACATGGTTAATCTCCCAACGAGAATCCTGTCTCGACCGGCACGTCTTCGCTATCGGTGGGAACGGTGGTTGCCGTGATCTGAGGAGTCTTCGGCGTCTTTTTCGCGAGCGTCTTTGGATCGAAGGTAAGGTCATCGTCATCCTGAGGACGCGGCACAAACGCGGGCTGCGTGGCGGGGATGTCGTGATAAGCGAACGAGAATCTGGCGACGTGGTTACCCAACTTTAGAAAAGCGTGCCGGTCGGGGAGACCCGAGATTTCTGAATCCAACACCAAGGGTTCGACCTGGCGCTCTATGCTGAAGTTATTGCCCGCCCGCAGCCCAGTGGAGTGCGTTTCCCGCAGCCGCTCGATCTCAACTTTGCCGATGGCGTTTGACACCCATTCGGCGGCCTTCGGCTCCGTGATTTTCAGGAATATCTTGGTGGCCGGCTGCGATAGCATCACCTCGGCCAGATGACCGTAGATCATCTCAAGTTGGGCCTTGCCCTGAAAGCCAAGAATGAGCGGGTTCTTGGCCTTTCGATTTTCTGTGATCGCAGTATGCAACTGCGGCAAACGTTGCAGACTGGCCAGCTCGTCCAGCACGAACCAGACAGGATGTTGGTTCTCTTTCGGCTCGTTCAAGAGACGCAATACGAGCAAATCAATCCAGAGGCTATGAAGCGGACGCAGGGCCTCGCGTTCGCTTGGCTTCGATGTAAGGAAGATCCAGCCTTTGCGATGCTCTGCCCATTCGGTAGCAGTCCAGTGACTCGCGGCCTTTTCCTTCCGTGGCAGCATTCGCAGGCTATCTGCGATCAAACCGAGTGAGGCAAGAACACCGTTGCGCTGCTGCTGCGCTCCCTTCGCAATCATCATCGCCATCTCCGTGTTCTGGACGCGGCGGTCTACCTCATCGGGGTTCGCCATCCACTCCACCAACTCCTGCGGCGTGGGGCCGAAGGTCAACAGATGGGCGAAGATTTTCTGCGGAGTCTCGGTGAAAAATTCGCCTTTCTTATCTGTTGTCGGTTGGTACAGGGACGCGGCAATGGCCCTTGCCTCGGCACGGCGGCGCAGCTCTTCGGATGGCCCCCAATAGGGGCAGCGCGCATCGAGCGGATTCAAAATGATGTCGCCACGGCTGGGGTCATAGAATCGCTGCACGAACTCGCAGGCAGGGTCGTACACGATGGCAGAATGGCCGCGCTCCTTGATCTGTACGAGTAGCTGCATCACCAGCCTTGACTTGCCCGCGCCGGTATCGCCCATGATCTCGATGTGCTGTCCTTCGGCGCGTTGCGGGATGCGCATGAGGTGCTTCGACTCGGTGGTTTTGAAGCCGACGCCATCGCCTCGGACGGCTTTATTGAAGCCGTTCGGAGAGACCAAGACCGGCCCTTTCAAGAGTCGCCCGTACTTCATCTCTTTGAGTCGTTGAATGTCTTTACGGACGGCGAACGGGAGCTGGAAAAGAAACGCGGCAAGCCCAGACCAGAGCGGTACGCGGAGGATGCCCAAGAGCGTATTGCCGTCATAGACGAAGCGCCGAAGGTAGTCGTGGAGGGGTCGATTCATGTAGGCGGTGTTCGCTCCCCTATAAAGAAAAACGACTCCCGAAGCATTTGCCGCTTGGGAGAGCGCCAGGGGTATCGGCTTGCCGATTAGTTGAGGTGTGGAACCTGGCTGTACGTCTGCTTCGGTGACAGGCCGGGCGTGATGTTGGCGGTTCGCTACCGTTACGAGCTGGTACTCGCTGCTCTGGCGCATCGTGCCGAGGACTCCCGTTTCGACATAGCAAGAGAGATAGTAACGTTGTAGCGGACTCATCACGAATGCAAGATGGAGATAGACGCAGAGACCGGCGACGGCGAGTGCAACGAAGACGGCTCCGAAGCTATATACGGGATAGTGAGGCGGACGGACGATGGTCTCTTTCCGCCCCCATTGTGTGTCGGTCATGGCTGTTCCGATGCCCCTTCTGCATAGCTGGCGAGCATGTCTGCCGCCGCCTTGCGCTTATTGGTTTTCACGTACCTGAGCAATTCTTTGAATTGCTCCGGCGTCATCTTTTCGCCCCGCAGCAACGGCTCAAGGGTGTTGACGAGCAGGAGCCGAATTGCCTGAAGCTCGGTGAACGCGGCGACTGTCTGTGGGCTGCGCTGTTCCCGGATGGCGGCCAACAGTACATCCCGAACCCACTCACTGAGCCATTGGCCGCGACTCTCTGCAATCTGTTCGACCTGGGCATACTCCGACTCGGTCAGCTTGGTGCTCGCTGTCTTGTGACGGCTGATGCGGGCGGGCCTATGAAGAGAGTCCGGCGGTGAAATCTGGTGGGTGCCAGCCATTTCAAAGCTCCTTTCCGCAGGTAGCCATATAGCTACCGCAGTGCGGCAAACTGCCGCCTTTCAACGAGTCACCATATGGCTACAAAAGTAGCCATACGTCTCCCTGTGAGGGATGGAGTGTCAACATTCTTCCGGCGCGCAGCACCGTAGTGGCACTGGCACGGATGTAGCTGGAGGATCATGCTCTCGATCCCGCCACGACTGCCGGTGTTTGTGATGCTGGAGATGCTGCGGAAGCGGGCTTCTTCACGGACGGTTCCACTGCCTCATTTGCGCAAGCTCGACGCACGCGCAACGTCGGCGTAATCCGCTGCGCTTCAGGAGTACGAAGAAACTCCTGAAACTCGCGGTCTTTGGAGAAGACATAGGCAAGCGCCTGCTCCACAACATCATTTGCTGAAGCATGGATGAAAGCGGCGTATTGATCGACCTGCGTTGCGGTCGTATCAGTCAATCGAATGGAGGCGCTGATGTAGCGGGTTTGGGTGACTTCTAGTAGTGGCATTGCATTCTCCTTTGGGGTTGAAATCAGGCGGTTTTTCGATGGGCAATCATGCGCTGTGCGGTCGTCGCAATCTCCCGCGCACGAGCGGAGCAAAGTGCGGCGGGAATCTCGAAGCGACGGCGGCTCTCAAGTATCGTGATTACGTCGTCGATGGGTGCGCCTTCCAGGAGCCATTGACGGGCGGATGCTACGTCAACGGTTCGCTGGGCGTAGTAGATGGGGTTCGGTTTATCGGAGCGGCGCAAGGCAAGCTCTCGCGTCAGCTTCACGGCGTCTTTGCCATGAGCAAGCTGATCGGAAACCCATGCCCAATCGCTCTCCGAATTGCTGTGCTTCGATGGCAGTTTTCGGGAAGCAATAGCATTGCCGAAAAGCATTCCATCAACCGCCCCTGCATCCAGCCGAAAGCCATCGGGCGTCCAGATAGAGTCATCGGGGTATTCGACGGCGACACGATGGGCTGGAACGTACTTCCGATTCAGGAAACCGGGGATGCGAAGGACACGGTTGCAGTCGGTGCAAGCGGAATCGCCGCCGAAGGCAATGGCGAGCAGCTTCAGCGTCTGTTCCTGCCGCACAAGGTCGAATCCTTCGACCCTCCAAAGCACCTGATACTTGCCCGGCGATGTGGAGAGAATCGAGGTCGGCGGCGGTACAAGTTGCGATGCCCGGAGCGCAGCGAGACGGGCATCTCCATCCGCATCGATGTCTATATATAGATGGCGGACAGATGCGATGCTTTCTTTCGTCCGTCTGCGAGTGCCGGGGCGAAGCGGATTCGCAGCGACATAGATATTGTTGCGACCATGTTGGTTCTCGTAAGAGAGCCAAGCCATATACCGGGTCTCCAAAGCCTGCTCCAATCGCACGACTCGTTGTATCGGAGCCGCATCCTGCTTGCGAAGCAGGATCGCAACGGTCTCTTCCGGGGCAAAGCAACGTCTAAGAAAGCTGGCGGCAATTTGACTCATAGCGGCTCCTCTTGCGAGTGCAATCATGCGGGCCTTAGCAGGAAAGAAGCCCGATGATTGGCCGGGCCTCACCCATGTGGAGCAAGGGCCTATTCGGCCTCTTCCTCTGCGGGAATCTCATCGAAATCCTGCTCGTCCGCGGCGGCCTTCTCCGCGCGGTCGAGCTTGAGGATGGAAGTCACCCGAACGCTGTCGGTGCGTACCGGCTTCATCGCCTTCTTGGGCGTGTACTCGGTGTGGCGAATCTCGCCCTCGACCTGAACGTGTGCGCCTTTCTTGAGCGTGGCCGCGAACTCACCGAACTTACCGAAGACGATGCAGCGATGCCATTCGGTATGCGAGACGTACTCGCCGCTCTCTTTGTCCTTATAGGAGGTCTTGGTGGCAACCGAGAACGCGGTAAAGGTCTGGTTGTTTTTGCCGTTGCGGACCTCGGCGTCGTTGCCAAGGTAGCCGATGAGGGTTGCGCGATTGAGGTACATGGTCGTGTCTCCGTTTTTGAATTCCCGAACTTTGTTCGGGTCACACCGGGCGAAGCCAAGCGAGTGGGTGCGACTCCCAAGGCCGAAGCTCTGCATTTACGGAGGGTCCGTCGTAGATGGAAACCGTAACCCGGAGGGTGCGTAGCAAAGCAGGAGAGCGAGCCTGCCGCCGGGCGTCGCATAAGCCCCGAAGCAGTGACCGAACATGGACGGAATGGCTCTGGGGAGACACGCGCCAGAACAACGCGCATCCTCGCTTCCTAACGATGCCCTCCAACGGCAAACCAGAACCATGTTCTCTGCCTGACCTCCGGGCAAAAGTGCGGCCCTCGCGTCCGCATTCGCTCGTCTTCCGTTCAGTGCGGCCATGCTCAAGAGCACATTCCAAAGGCGACGGCGTGTTCGCTACATCATGCTCAAAAAGGCTTCTCATGCTGATACGCTCCGATCGGGTTTCCGTCCTCAACTCATGCCGCGTTTGCCGTGGTGGAGGCTCGATAGATGTCCTCGGTCTGGAAGGACTGCTCCACATGGCTGTAGCCCTTCACGGCGATAAGCTCGCGTACTCTGCGTCGCCCCGCATGATCGCGTTCGCAATACAGTACAAAGTCGATGGCTTCAGCCGTCTCCGCACGAATGAAAGAATGGTTGAGATTCGGCCTCGCACTGAGCGCGAGATCCGAGAGCCGGTTGAGGGCATCCCACGCGCTCTTTGCGTGGATCGTGGACAGCGTTCCGCCATGACCTGTATTCATCGCTTGCAAGAGGTCGTAGCCGCATTCGTCGCGTACCTCGCCCATGATGATGCGGTCGGGCCGGTGCCGTAGCGCAGCGGCCACAAGCTGGCTTGGAGTGACGGCGACCTGGCCGGGAATCGCCTCTACTGCTTCCCACCGAACCGCGTTGGGATGCTTGATCTTTAGCTCGGCGGGCTGCTCGATGACGATGAGCCGTTCGTGGAGCGGAACATGGTCAAGCAACGCTTTCATTAAGGTTGTCTTTCCACTGCCAGTCCCGCCGCTGATAATGCCGTTCTTCCGCTCTGCAATGAAACCTATAACAGCATCCCGAATCTCCTCCGGCAGACTGCCCGATGCAATCAGCTCCTCAGAGGTAAACCAACGATTGAATTTCCGCACGGTGAAGGTTGGGCCGTGGATCGAAGATGGCGAGCCTACGACGGCGACGCGGGAGCCGTCCGGCAGGCGCGTATTGAGGATGGGATTCTGGCTGGTAAGGTCTTGTCCGAGAAGCCGGGCGATACGCTCAATGGCCGCCTGCAAGCGGTCATTGGTGTATGGCGTGGAGAGCGCAATATGCTCGATCACCCCTCCACGATCCGCGTAGACGCCAGCAGTCCCGTTTATCATCAGGTCAGAGATGGACGGGTCAAGCAGCAATGCCCGCAACTCTTCGGGAAAGAACGGCAATATCAGTTCGAAACTCACCGTACCGCTCCGTCTCTGGTGGTTGCGGTGGTACCAAGTGGAGTCGACTCGACGGAGACACGGTTTTCGTGAAACTCAGTGATGGTCAGTCCCAGCGGGTTGATGAACTCGTATTGTGGGTAAATCTTCGCTTGATCGCTGATCTGTTTCGGATTCAGGTAGTAGGTGAGACTCAGCAGCCAATGCTCCGTCCTTGGCTCCCTCGAATGGCTTGGAGAGTAGAGCTTATCGAGTGCCAGTAGTGCCGTTCCACGGGCCATCAAAGCACCCTGCACGGTTTCCTGGGACATGGACGTGATGGTGACGTTCTTCACCTCCACATCGCTCTGTTCGATCTGCCCACCGATCACCTGTGAGACAAGATGATTCTGGTTGTCGTCGGTCATCAACTGCGAGGCGAGATTGCCGGACAGGAAGTAGTAGTTCAGTGGGTATTTCTTGGCAACGGTGTCGCGGCTGATCGTATAGCGATAGTTCGCCCAATCGGTGATGTAGGTGCGTATCTCTCCTTCGCGCGGGCTGTAGTTTAGATCGCTGTACTGGATTGCCTGGGCGCGGCCCATCTCGTCGATACGAATGTAACGGTTCACGAGTGGGCGGCGAGCCAGCGAGAGGTTGAGCCACATCGAGCCGCAAAGTAGAACGGTGCCACAAGCGAGGATGAAGCGGTATGCTTTTCGTTCGGCATAGTGCGAGGCGTAGACCTCGTTACCGATCTCATCCGTAAGCAGAGCTTGTTCCGGTGTCAGCATCCGGTGATCATTGACTGTTGTGTAGGTGGACATGGGGAGATTGACTCCTTTGATTGACTGCTCTGAACATCAAGTAGGCGTAGATGAATCCGGCAATGATGACGCCCACGATAAAGAGTTTTAGTGCGGGCTTGATAATCCTGCGTCCAAAGCGCGATGCTCCAAACGCTCCACCGAAGCCGTAACCTGTCCAAAAATTTGCCATGCTATCCTCCTCCGCCCATCATCGCGTATGTTCTTAGAGCGTTGCCGGCTAACCCTGTTGCCGATCCTGTAAGCCCGGCGGCCCCACCAAAGATTGCTTGTGTCATGCTCGGAATAAAGAGCATGTTCACAATGAATGCGACGAAGACCATGATGCACGGAATCAGGTTCGCAAGCCACATCTCCATTAAATAATTTCCATTGAAGGTCTGTTGGATGAAGGCATTCATAAATCCTCCCCACACGAAAATGAAAGCGGCGGCAACAGCGCGAATCATCGCGAAGCTAATCAGCACGTCCAGGAAGTGAAAGAACTTCGCACGAAATGTCCGGGTCATCAGGAGAGGAATAAAGACGGGGCCAAACAGCGCGGTCACGCCATAGAGGATGAAGGCGCTGCAATTGATGACGAAAAGGATGGCCGACGCGATGCCGAGAAGCCCCTGCACGACGAAGTAACAAAGGATCTGTACAGGAGCCATGAGTGAGGGCATGGCGGTATTGTTTCCGGCCGTCTTGAAAAGCTGCAGAAGATTGTCGAGCGAGTTCTGATCGAAGGCTGCGACCATTACTTGCGCGATGTAGCTGAAGAAGTGATTGATCCCAAAGCTCGCGCCTGGGAACGGGTTCACCCAATAGTTTTCGAGCAGGCAGCAGATAATGAGCCGCAACAGGAAATTGACTAAATCGCCTGCATGGACAGGCTGAGCATGGAAACGCAGTGTCATGCTCTGGGTGTTCCAGTTCACAACCATGCTGATGAGTACAAAGAGGGAGATGGAGGCCAGCTCCGTGAGCCCGAGCTGCGTGAGCGCCCCGCCATTCTGCGTCGTCAGATTGGTAAGATTGTCCGTGAACTGATACAGCCAATCGACGCCCGAACTCGTGCTTGGAAGAGCCTGCGCTAATAGAATCAGGGAAGCCATACCGCTCCTTCGTATCCCGTTTAGGGGATGTACTTCTGCCAAGTCTTGCCCTCGTTCGCGGCGGCGGAATTGTGCTTCTTCTTATCGGCTTCCACTCGACGCCTGAACGCCTCATCTTCAGCTTTGCGTTCTTCGGCCTCCTTCTGCTGTTGCTGAAGGATGGCCGCGGCTTTGGTGGCGGCAGCGGCGGCTTTCGCCGTCTCATGCCGCTGGTAGGTCAACGCGCCTCCTATAGCGACGAGAGCCGTGAGGATGGCGAGAAGGATTTTCGTGTTGATCGCTTTCAGCATTGGGATCTCCCTTATGGCAGGTAGTTAGCCCAGGTGCTGCCTTCGTTGGCGGCGCTCGTGTCATTGGCCGAACGCTGCTGCTGGACGGCAACGGCGGTGTTGAGATCTTCGACAGCCGCGTTCCGTCGCTCCATGTTGGCGATGGTCATCTGCGACGCAAGACAAGCCTGCAAAGTGCCTTGCGACTGCATCTCTGCCATCCTCTGGGCGTCTCCTGCGTTGAGAAGATTAAGCTGCTGAACCTCGCTGTTCGTCGCGTCGCTGCTGTCAAACTGTTGTGTGATCAACGAGCTGTTGGCCGCGGCGTTCGTAGCTCTTGCATCCCGGTACTGGCCCACGGCGGTAAGGCAGTCGGGAGAAACTGCATCGGAGGTCTCAATCAAGGCGAGCTGCGAGGTGCGGGCGCTCCCGAGCGACTGGCTGGCGAGATAAGAGGGCGCACTGCCGTCCATCGTGATTGTGGCCGCCTTCCATGCTGTGCTCGATGCGGACGGCGAATTGGTATTGAGCGCAGCGTTCATACCCGCCGTCTCACCGACCAGGTCCGCCACGTCCGTGTTCTCCAGGGCAGACACTGTCGTCTGCCACTGCTGCTTGAACGAGAAATGGGTGAGATTGTTCTTGATTGTGCTGTATTGCATCTGGAGCATGGTCAGTTGTTGCACCAGACTGGCGTAGCTGGTGGGGTCGAAGACAATATCTCCGAGACCGAACAAAGCAAAGCTTGGCGTTGCAGTGAGGATCAGTGTCGCGCCTGCGCCGATGAGCCATTTGCGACGGTTGGTCAGTTTGGTTTTCATAGAGCCTCCTACAGTCGGGTTAACTTACAGGCACTGCGGACAGATCGGATCGATCCTGTCGAGAGAAAAAGTGTAGATGTATGTTGCGTTTGTAATCGCTTCGGTGGATCGGAGGTAAACCCAAGCGAGTGCGTTCCGCCCGGCCGCTGTTCCGAGAAGTACAAGGACGAGCGCAATGGCGGCGGTTATCCCGAAGGCCCGCCAAATACGATGAAAGGTAAGAGTCTGCAAGGCTTTTATTCCTCCTCCATGAGCTGCTGTGCAACCTGCGGAATTATGGCTATCCATTCAGCGCCGCTGCGTTCGATTGGCCTCGGGAAGCGTGTATCCGATCTCTACGAGCCAATCGGCACGATTCATTACAAGAGCGACGGCAACCCTTTCGCCAGTGGACTGCATGGCCCATGCTTCATGCCCGCCGCCCTTCGCGTCTCGCGATTTTCGGAGATCGCAATGCTCCTCTCTTACAAGGTGGGATCAGCTCGATGTTCCGCGTAGGCCGGAATCAATAGGTCAGTGCCGATGTACACGCGGGCGCGCGAACCTTCCTTGAGCGTGATAATCGGCAAGCGGTTCAGGAAATGGTTCAGCACCTGTTCGCCTTCCACGGCGGACTGTTCGGAGATGCCGTTTTGAATTTGGACGGTGGGATCAAGCACGCTGCCGTTGTTTCCGATCTGTGCAAGGCCTCCCAAGCCGCCGATCGCGGCGGCGGCGGCGAACGCCAGCAAATATCCGTGGTTCACTTTTGTTGCCAGGCCGGTTGTGCCGATCTGGTCCAGCCCGATGTACTTGGCAAACTCCAGAGAGAATCCATCCGGGCAGATGGCGCGATGGAAGGTGACGAACATCTTGCGTTGCTGCGCGTTGCCGACGCTCTGCACCTCGCCCAGCAACCGGGTGCCTTGCGGCAAAAGAAGCTGCTGATGGTCGTGGGAGTACAGGTCGGTCGTCAGCGAGACCATGATGGGGCCGCTGAATCCACCGTCGATGTGATTGGTGACGACACCTTCGAGCACTGTGCCCTCGAAGATCCGATACAGACGGCCATCGTAGGTATCGAAGTCATACCCGCGCATCGCATTGCCTTTGCTGTCGTCTTTAACTTCTGCGCTGGCTGGCTTTGCAAGAACTGCGCTAGCAGTGTTAGCAGTCGTCCCTTGCGCGGCCTCTGCCATTACGGGGGATGAGCCACTGCGTTCAAAGTCAATCGCCACTGTGTCGCTATTGATCGCGTCCTGCTGCTGCTTTTCTTTTGCGAGTTGCTTCTGCTTCGCCTCAGCTTGTGCCTGAGACATATTGGAAGTGCGCTGGGGCGCGTTTGGGCTGTCGCCGTAGATCGCCGCCCGCTGCGCCGCAGTCATGGTCGGTGCGCCTGCGGCCTCCGGGCCGGGCGTAGCTTCCGCCTGCTGGAGCTGCTGAAGCGCTGCATTCATTTCCTGCTGGTGCTGCCGCGCGTCGGCGTCGCGCTGCGCCTGTAGCTGCTGTTGCGACTGGAAATTGTTCACCTGCCGCGCGTTCGGTGCCGCAGGGCGCAGCGACAGCGTGCTGGCTGGAGCATTCTTCTTATTGCCGCTCAAGAGGCTGGAGAGATTGGCGATGCCGATAAGCCCTATGATGACCACCAGGGCAATGACGACCGGCATACTCTTCCGCAGTGGCGGTTTGAACTCCGGCTGTTCGGGCACGGTCGCAGGAACGTTTGGATTTGATTCCGGCATGGCTACCTCGCTTCCTGGGCGCGGTGAAACTCCACCTTCTGTTTGCCGATGGCCAGGTAGCCGTTATCCAGCTCTTTCGGGACGGTATACAGGCCATTCGAGAAATCGAAGTTGATGAGCGACGGCTTTTTGTCCTTCACCTCGTAGAGTGCGGGCGTCTCCTGAAAATTGCCGCGCAGGTACGTAAACTTGTCGTCGTGCCATATCTCCTGCAAGCCAAGCTCTTTGCCCTTCGACTTGTCCCATGTGTAGTCAAAGTGCAGCGAGCCGGGATATTGGCTGTGGTAGGTTTCTTCCTGCGTCTTCTCCGCTTTGAGTGTCGCCGTCTCGGCAGCTTGCGCGGCTGCCAATTCCTGCTTCACCTTCTCCAACTCGGCAGCGGGCACAAAGACAGGCAGATCGGCCAGTCTGTCTTTCGCAACCTTGTCGCCGGGCGTAATGAAGATTTTGGAATCGAAGTGGGCATCTTCGTCTCCAGAGACTTCGCGGAGCTGCAAGGTGTACTCATTGCCGTGGTCGGAGACGATGTGCACGTCCGTAGTGCTGTTCGCCAATTTCGGCTTAATGCTGATGAAGCGACTCGCTAGATGGCCTCCATCAAACACCCAATCCACCGTGTCCCCGGCAAAGACGTTTGCAACCTTCTCTTCGGCGGGGAGAAGAATCAACGTCGATTGCAGCAGACCGGCGCGAACCACAGGCGGCGTTTCCGCCTCGGACACTATAATGGTGCGCGGCGCACTTGGTTGGAGATGCTTTGATTCGGGAGTACCGGGGCCAGAGGCAGAGGCAACGGTTGCGGTGAATGCAAGTCCACAGGCAACAACGATGAAGATGGACGGTCTCATGGCTCTGGTCCTTTCGTTTACGCGGACTCGCCTTGGGCAAAGCGCGTAATGCCCTCGGCAAGTCCATACTTGGCAATCAGCTTCGACCGGCGTACCCGGTCTTTGGGTTTGGTGGAGAACGTAGCGTAGCTACGAGCATCGAGAGCGTGCCGAACAACCTTGGTCAATCCGTCGCGGCGCATGTACAGCGCCTCGCGGTCCTGCAAGCTCTCAAATAGCGCGAGCTGCTGTTCGTTCATCTTGAACAGTTCGGCATATCGCTTGCGGTTGAACGTGGCGTCTTTCAGGAACAGGAAAGACGTGCAGGAGTTCACGATGGAGTCGGCGTTCTCGCCCAAGTCTTCCACCGATTGCCCAATCATCGTGACGCCGCCAAGGTTCTTGCGGACCGTCTTGATGGAGGCGAGAGCGCCTTCGAGCAACTGCCGATTCTTCATTGAGGAGAAAATCTCCTCAATCAGGATGTGCTTGGGGACGCCAAGATTGGCCGGGTCATAGACCACGTCATCGATGCGACGGAGCAGCCACACCATCAACGGCTCAATCAGGTCTGCATATTGCTGGTTATTGACGCCCTGGAAGTCGAAGCACTGCAAGCGGGACAGGGATAGGCTGTCTTCCACGTTGTCGAAGATCGCGCTGTAGATTCCTCTCCCTACCCATTTGGACAGATAGCGGTCGAGCTTCTTAGGCAGGAAGAGATTTGAGAGACGCCTGTTTTCCGGGTCGAGCAGATAGATGTCCTGCACCGCCTTGTGGATCAGATCGTCGTCTTCCGGCTCCAGTTCCGCGCCGCCGTTGGTCAAGAGCAGCTTGATGAAGCTGTACAGGAACTTGATGTTGCTTTCCGTTGGCTCCAACGCGAACAAGGCAACGCGGGGACCATCTTTGCCGATGCGGTCTACCCGACCACCATACAGCTCGACGACGCTTTCATAGCTGCCGCCGATGTCGAATATATAGGTGAAGCCGCCGTACTTTTGCTCAAGCGCAACGGTCGCATTGCCAATCACGCTCTTGCCCGACCCTGTAGGTCCAATGATGAGCATGACGCGCACGCCGTCCACATACACGTCCTGAAAGAACGGCGTCCGGGTGCGTGTCTCGAAGACGTTGAGATATTCCGAATCCAAATCTTCCGAATGTGGGTGGCCGATGTGCGGGGCGAACACAGAGGACAGTCGCGCATTGTGTTCTTCGGACAGCCACATGGGGAAGACATTGAATTTCCCATTGCCGGGAAACATGGCGTAGAAGGCACACAGATTGCCAAGCGTTTCTTCGATCACCTGCGCTCGCGCATCGACAAAGACTCGATGCACAGCAGGCGCGGTATTCCGTAGCTGCTCCGCGCTATCGGCGGCGAGCAGCAAGCGGAGCGAGTATTCTCCTTGCGCCTTCTTGTCCAGCTCGCGGATGACATGGCTAAGGTCATCGACGCTGCTATTTGCGGCCTTCGCACTGGCACCTGTTTCCAGCGAAGCCGTATCGCGCCCGCTCATCACGCGGGTCAGCACGCCAACCTTGAAAAAGCTGATGAACTTCTCCTGGGCGTCGATCTCGCTGCGGGCCGCAGTGGTGGACCTGGGCCGCCATGTCGAGCACAACACGCTATCGCAATCGAGCGTCAGGAGGTTGGAGAAGAGGCAAGGCCTCGATGCCTCCGGCGTCGTCTTGAGGGAAAACATCTGCACGTAACGTTTGCCCACGCGCAGATGATCGCTATGCCATGCAACCGCGCTGCTGACGATCTGCCGGTCTATGCCTGCATCGGCACGGAGCTGTGCTCCGATGGCCCATTCTTCGAGATTGAAGAGATACGAAAAGAACTGGAATGTACTGTTTTTATCTAGCGGCCGCAACCCCAACAAGCTGCCGAGATGCCCTTCAAGGATCGTCGCGGCTTTCCGTAGCTCTGCAAGCATCCGCGATGTGTCTCCAGCGTTCTCTTGCGGCTTACGCTCAAATGCCTTCAGCTTCGACGGCTCCAGCGTGAGGCACCAGTTGAGATCTATGCGGCGAAAGCCCGCTGTCTTCTCAAGGAACGCCAGCCGGTCGTCGACGAAAGCTTGTGTGACGGTATCGCTGTACTTCTTCTGACGCGGCAACTCGAAACCCGACATGACGCGGCTGTACTGGTAGAGGCAGGAGCCTTCGGGAAGCCCGCGCAACGCGCCTTCAATCGACCGCATCCGTGAATCAAGTTCCTGGTCGGCCAATCCCTCTTCATCAATCCCGGCCAGAGCGAATAAGCATCCATAGCCGCCACCTTTGAGCGCAAAGATGCTTGGGCCAATGAAGCGCGAGATCGGCACAATCGAGCACGCGGCCCCGGCCTTGGCGAACCACGGAACGAATTTGGCTTGCTCAGTATTTGCGCGGGTCATAGTAGGACTTCTGATTGAGGCCTAAGCCCCAGAGCTGAAACATCTTCGGGTGTTTACGAACGATGAGCCATGCGACCACGGCGAGCGTGGGGAAGGACAACATCGCCAACGGACGAAACCCAACGAGGAAGACCGTTACACAGACGAATATGATCGCCATCCATGCTGTGAGGTCGAGGCCAAGTTTGGCCCTCGGACGATTCAGCGCTTGGTTGATTGGTAACGGCTCTCCTCGCTTGGTCATGGCGTCACCGTTCACATCTGCTGTCCGGTGAGCGAGCCAATCCAGCCCGCGCCCCATCCCAATACGCCTGCACCGAACAGCGCACCGAAGAGGCCGGGAATCGCGTCTTGGAACCTTCCGCTCATCATGCGAATTCCCGCAAAAATGAGACCGCCAAAGCAGATGACAGCCCCGGCATAGATGGCGAATGTCTTGAACGTAGCCATCAGGGTCGATGCCCCGGAGAAGTCCATCGTTCCCTGGGCATGAGCAATGCCTGCGAAGGTCAGGGCGACAAGCGTCGGCCCCATCACACGCGCTGCGCGAAGCAGGTATCCACGCAAGCGTGACGATTTGAGATTGAAGTGCGAACGGAGTGACATAAGCATTCTCCTGATGACGCGTGAACACCGTCATGAGGGAAAACTAAGTCCATTTCTGAATGCAGTCCAAGACTTTATTTCGATTTCGCCATACATTTTTCCTATGGCTATTACCCGAGTAGTTCCAATTGCTGAGAATGGGGATCACTACGCGGTCGCTTGCATTCGTTCGGATTCAACCATGCTTGCTGGAAGAATCGTTCAATAAAAGGGATGGCCACATGGGCTGCTTTGCTGGTATGGATGAACGCCGTATCGACCGTCCAGTGGATGCCCGCAATGGGGCGTGTAACAAGTCCGGGTTCGAGGGGAAGCAACTGGTCAATCAGCGCCAGGCCATAACGCTCCTTCACCATCCATTGAATCTCTGAGGGAGTGCGAGCCGAACACACGATATGAATAGGAAATCCGACCTCCGCAAACATCTCAGCCAGACGGGAATGCGCCGCTGGATCGAGTTCAGGGTCACGAAACACTGAAATGCGTTGCGCAACCTCACGAAGATCGAGGAGCGCGCGGTCAGCAAGAACATCATCCAACCGCATACAAACGACCAATGGAGATTGCGCGATCTGCTGAACTGAAAACAGGGAGGAATCAACGGGGAGGGGCAGAATGGCGCAATCCAGCGCACGGCTCGTAAGTTTCTGTAGGCATAAGAGGGGATCGTTGCTTAACAATTGAATGAGGCAGCCAGGAAACATTCTCGCGTAAGCCGCCCGAAAGTTCTCAAGCAACTTCGCGTTGACAAAGGAGGAGAAGCCAAGTCGCAACGGGGGTATTTCGTTGCGTTGAACCGCTTTCGCCATCGCCAGTGTTTGCTCCCAATCTCTCAAAGTGTTCTCTGCATAATCGATAACGATCCGGCCCGCAGGAGTAACCTTCAATCCGTTCTGCAAACGGTCAAAAATGATGACATCGATGTTGTCCTCGAGCTTCCCTATCTGATGGCTTAGCGATGACTGTGCGACAAAGACGTGTTCAGCCGCACGAGTAAAGTTCAGAGTCTCAGCCGAAGCCGAGATGTATCGCAGCAGACGGAACGTAAGGGACTCTGACATTGGCCCGATGCTCCACTGGCCTCTGATCCATTCCACAAGCTCGACACAGCGGGCTGTGGAAAACCCGTGCCGAAGCCATGTTTGTGCAAACAGTCGCGGATGTCAATAAGGCTCTGCACGGAGTCCGGGTGCCTTGAAGTAACCACCCTCAATGGCCTTGGCATAGATAGAAACTGGGGCGAAATCGGAAAGAAGTGTTGGACTGTGAATTCTGATTGACGCAGGCTCAAGACTGACAATCGTGAGGTGATACGTGGAAAACCCATCCGAGTTCAACGCGATTAGCAGTTCTGAGTTTCAGGAAGGACCCCGCCGAGTGGAAGAGCATCGCTCCTCTTCGCAGTTGCGAAAAGCTCCACGGAGAGTTGTGGACGTTGAACCGCTCCTTACGGCAGAGGATGTAGCCAAACGCCTGAATGTCAGCACGGATTGGGTTTGGGATCATTCCTCACGCAAAAAGCCATTGCTTCCGGTGATCCGCATGGGAGACGGAGCTCTCCGTTACCGGGCCGGCGGTATTGAAGCGTTCATCGACGAACGAGAGCGGATGAGCGCCATGCGCCGTCGGGCATGACGCGACGGAACTGCGGTCGAGAGTCGATGGCAAGCTCTCGCATCGTTATCGACGAATGCTGATGCCTTTGCAACAAGCTGATTACCCCTTTCTCGCTCCAGCATCCGCCGGTAAAATATGGGACAGGCCCATCCTTTCCCGCCACAGAAATGAGGAACGAATGGGTACGACCTACCAAAGGGGATACGTAACTCCTCGCGGGAAGCAGTGGTACGGGTACTACCGCAAGACGGTAAATGATTCGACTACGAACGAACCGAAGTCCGTTCGCGTTCCAGTGAATCTCGGGCCGAAGTCGAAGACGACGAAGACGGAAGCTCGTCAAGCACTCGAACGTGAGATCACCAAACAACTGGGCCAACCCGGGTCTCCGACGCGCATCATCAACGATGGTTCCGTCACCTTGGCATGGTTCGTTAACAACCGGTTCATTCCTCTCAAGGAAGCTGTTTGGAAGGAAGAGACCGCCAGGACCAAGAAGCTCCTCATCCAGCTCGATATCGTCGAATCGCTTGGCGAAATCCCGCTGGTCAACTTCGACAAGTTCAGCTTGCAGCTCCACCTAAACAAGCTGGCGTCAACCAGATCAAAGGACCGTGTCTTGCAGATGCGCGCATATATCCGGGACATCTTTACCGAGGCAGTCGATCAGGACTTTCTCGTGAAAGACCCCGCGCGCAAGCTCAAGGTTCCCGCCCAACTCCGGGCTACCGACACCACCACTCTGACCTGGAATCAACTGAGGCTGGCTCTTTCAACGCTGGGTCTTCGGGATCGCATCCTCCTCGAACTGGACATGACCAACGCTTTACGCCCTAGTGAGCTCTTCGCATTCAGGTGGAAGCGGTTTGACCACCGAGCATCGACGCTCACGGTCGCGGAGACTGTCTACAAGGGCAAGATTCGAGACTGGGGGAAGACGAAGAAGAGTCTCACTGTGATTCACATTCCACGGCAGCTTGCTGATGACCTGCAAGCATGGCATCTGGGGTGCGAGGCGAAGGCTCGGGAGGCGTTCTCCAAGAAGAAGAGAGCGTCGGCTACAGTGTCGCCGGATGACTTCATCTTCGAAAACGAAGGTGGAGGATTCCTCGATACGGACAACTATCGCAAACGGGTCTTGCACAAAATTGCCCGCGATCTGCAGTTGCCCAAACTGACGTTCCAGGTCATCCGCAGAACGATCGCGACTCTGGCACAGAAGAAGGGGACCGTGAAAGACGTTCAAGGTGTCATGCGGCACTCACGCGCCGCAACCACAACGGATGTCTATATGCAGGAGATCCCGGCAAGCGTGCAATCGACGATCAATTCCATCCATTCGGAGCTGACAAACCCGAAGACACGGAACCGGAAAACGTCGAAGCAGTCGTCCTCAACCGGCGCAGCCGTCAGCAGTCGGCGCAAAGCTTCAACGCGCGTGACACAAAATGACACAAAGTCATGGAAGGGAGGGAGTGCTCCGCTCCCGGCATATGCTTGATTTATAAGGGGTTGTTTGGTGGACCTGATCGGGATCGAACCGATGACCTCTTCCATGCCATGGAA
>JABBOG010000027.1 GCA_019351975.1 Acidobacteriota bacterium | reverse complement strand
GCGCTTTTCTTTCGTCTTGCCCAGGAGTGCCGTCCAGAAGAGGTGTAGATCGCGAAAGGTTCATGATGCTACGCCTGCCGCGCGCGGAGCTTCATCCTAACAAGCTGAGCACGCCACGGATTGCACGGTGGAACGGCTTCGGCGATGCCGCGGCACTCGCCAGAACATAGCCGCCCTGGATCACGGAGATCAGGGCTGCTGCAACCTCGGTCGCATTCAGGTTCTTCGAGATTTCACCGCTTTGTTGCCCTTCAGCCAAGACGCCGCTGAGCCTGCGTTGGAGCCACTGGAAGGTCTCGTCAATCGGGCGACGCAAGTCCACATTCGCCGCGATCTCAGGGTCTTGCGTAAGCTTGCCTATCTGGCATCCTTTCAAAACCTGACGGGAGCGGAGCATATAACCGCGGATTCTTTCCAGTGGGGTGCCGGATGCGCCCAACCACTTGTCCGCTCCATCGCGAAAGGAGTCCGCACTCTGCTGGATCGCCTCTGCCGCCAGATCTGATTTCCCTTTGAAGTGGTGGTACATGCTCCCCTGGCCAGCTCCCGCTCGCTCCTGAATCGCCTTCGGGCTCATACCCACATAGCCCCGCTCCCAGAGAAGTTCCTGCGCGCTTTGTATGAGACTTTGACGAGCATTCATGGTCTGTACCTATTAGTACGTATACAGTCCCCGCTTGGCAAACGCCCCGGTCGCCAAGTCGTGAACTTAAGGTCGATGATTGCACAATCGCCAACGCCCTTCTCAATGACAATGGAGAAGCCCTTCGCTTCCTCAATGTGTTCCCGTGCTTTAGTCTCGATGACCAAATTCCGGCTGTGTCGCCGTCGCATATTCGGAGCGACTCAAATGCAGCATTCAGCAAACCTTTCATTCCCGCAGATCAAGAGGGCCCTGTCAGGTTGAACATGCCCGCTCGGTTCCTACGCTCCATTTCACCGGACCACCTTCACTCGGTGATAGCGCAAGCGGCCTGTCCGATCACATCCACCACCACGTCCGTGAAAAGGATGGGGATCGCGTGAGAAGAGTTCAGCGTCCGTGATGAGCCTGTTCTCCGTTGTGTTCCTGTGATTCGCCCACCAACGATGCGACCTCATCGAAAGATCGAAATCTCACTGCTTCCAGGATCTGGACCTGGTCAAAATCCAAAAGATCATCAAGTGTGAAACCAGTACCGCTGGAGCGTAGAACGTGTAGATGTACCAGATCGTGCCTAGATTGAAGCTCGGAACGTTCAACTGCAGGACACCCCGCACTCCCTTCAGCAGATCCACGAATCCCCATAGGTTGAACACCCATACCAGGGGAATGGCAACCCGCCAGTTGCTCCGCAGCGCAAAGATGGACACGAGCGCCAGGCCCGCAGCGATGAGATCCCCGTAAGCTGCATTCTCACGGAAACCGATCGGCAGGTTTGGATCGACCATGCCCGTAACCAACAGTGTCATTCCGACATAGCGAAACACATGAACAAACACCAAGGGGATGAGGGCAGAATTACGTGGAAGTCTGATCAGTGAGGGCCAAACGTACCATGCGACGATGGCAGCGCAGACGACAAGACTACAACCAAGCTGCAACCAGAAAATACTTACGTTGTTCATGATCCTGCTCTCTTTCACAAAGCTCGTTGCAGGACAGACACGACGCAACTCGCGGCTCAAACGGCGTTATGAACGACGGTCTACAATGCGCTTCGCACCGGCTTCTTCTTCTCCGGATCATCCGCGCGCGGAGCCACACCGCTCTTCTCATCCATCCAGCCATCCAGCAGACTCTTCCGAAACCGCCAACGATTCCCCAGCTTGAACGCAGGTACGAATCCCTCCGAAGCATACCGGTAGAGCGTGTCGCCGCTGATCCCCAGATAATCCGCCGCCTGGCGAATATCCATTACCTCGCGTATCGCCAACTGTCCCTGCGTTCCAGTCGCCATCACATCTCCATTCGTAGGTAGTTCGCCCGGTTTCTCCGGCACTCCTCCCCTTGTACCCGTTTTTCCACAGTCCTGCAAGACATTCCTACGCACCTCGCCTCATTCCAATAACTCTTAACCAATTGGTACACATCCATCGGCTTCTCATGCATGCATGTTGTGCACCTTCGCTCAACTCACCCGCATCCGAACGTCCAAAACCGACCCGATGCTCCTCCGTCTGCAACTCAACGCCCGGCCCGAGCCACGTCGCAGCGCTGCACAATCTCACCCACAACGCTCCCACCACCGCGAAACACATTCCCTCCCCTGGCTCACATCGGTTGGCTCACCAGGCACAGGCATCCACAACTTGATCCCCCGCTCCTCCGCTAAGGTGACCACACGCTCCGCAGGCTGCCTCCACGCATGTAACGCCAGGTTGAACAAGCCCCAATGGATCGGCATCAGCATCCCACCGCGCGTACCATCCCGGCTCATCCCGAACCGCATCGCCTCAAACGCTCGCACTGCATTGTCAGGTCCCAGATGGATCGACGCCCACAGCGGATGAAACGCCCCGATCTCCAGCATCGTCAGGTCAAAGCCATCATACTGCGCGGCAATCTCCCCAAACCCATCCCACCAACCCGTATCCGCGCCGAAATACACCCGATGCACCGGTCCCTCGATCACAAAAGAGCCCCACAATGTTGTGAATCGATCCAGCAGCCCACGTCCCGTAAAGTGCCTCGCCGGCCACGAACGTACCGTCAATCCCTCTATCGAAGCACTCTCCGTCCAGTCCAGTTCCACAATCCGCGCCTTCGGAACTCCAAGCCCCCTCAACCTCCGACCCACGCCCAAGGACGTCACCCAGCGCGCCTCCGCAGCAGCCTTCGTCCGAGCCAGGCGCCTCAAGGTCTGCGCACCCAAATGGTCATAGTGGTCATGTGAGATAAGCACAACGTCGATCTGCGGTAGAGCTTCCAGCCCGATAGTCGACGGGAAAAAGCGTTTTGGCCCCATGAATGAGAATGGGCTCGCCCGCTCCTCCCATACCGGGTCGATCAACACCCGTTTGCCGTCGATCTCCACCAACGATGACGAGTGCCCGAACCACGTCACGCGTAGCCCCGTTGTCGGTGGAACCTCGTAAACCTCTGTCTCCGTCCGAAATGGCCCTAAAGGCCGCTTTGGCTCAACCTCTGCCTTATTCTTCAAATACAGCGGAAGCACTTTATAGACAGTGCTGAGGCCACCAACCTGAGTCGGTACAGGGTTTAAAAACCTCCGACCACGCTTCTCTGCTCGCTTTAGGGTACTCACTGCACCATTGGATGCGCCGCTCCGCCCGCGGTCTCATCGGATCGCATCACGGTATGAAATAAAAGGGATTCGGCAGCTTTACGCTCACCTCCGCCGCTGGATCCCCGAGCAGATCGCTCCACTGATCCCCCACACTCATAACGATCTTGTAATCCAGGCTGAGAATTTTTTGTCGCTCCCTCGATTTGTATGCGATGGTCGCCATCTTGTTTTCGTCTCCATCGCGAAGCGCCAGCCCACTCCATCCATGAAAGCCTGCTGCGTCCAGGTTCCTTGCCGTTGCGCTCGTCTCGTCGACCACCGCGTCCCTGGTTCCAGCCGCCTGAGTACCAGGCCTCCCCGTTATAAAAAACACCGCCACATGCTGCGCCTTCGCCTC
Organism: Acidobacteriota bacterium; assembly: GCA_019351975.1. Taxonomy (GTDB): domain Bacteria; phylum Acidobacteriota; class Terriglobia; order Terriglobales; family Acidobacteriaceae; genus Granulicella. The sequence continues at coordinate 45,445 of JABBOG010000027.1, read as the reverse complement.
TTGAAAAAGCCGCAGTGCTCCAGGAATCGCAACCGCTGCCTGCGGCGTTACAACCCACGCATTGAACATTGGCGCAATGTAGCCAAAGCTCTCCGCCTTCATCTCGCAATAGCTGGATAAAGTGGTTTCGTCAATGTCCATGACCAAAGCGAGTCTCTCTCCAGATCTACCACCAGACCGGTCCTGCGCAACCTTCAGCGCCAGTTCAGCCTCCGCCCGGTGATATTGCGCGTCGAGGTCGGCCCAGTAGCAGCCCTTGTCACCAACGCAGTCGCCATAATCCTCAAGCCTATAGCGCTCAATCCCAAAATTCTCCAGCGGCTCGTCCGACAGCAGGGCATATCCATCTCTCGCGCCCAACTCCTGCTCTGCCCTTGCTTCTGCTGCTCTCGACGGCTGTGACGATGGCTTCACCGCCACGCATACCGGCGGCCCATAAGGACTTGTTGGAACCACCGGTGCCTGCGCCCCAGCCACGCCGACCAACACACAAGATACGAGCCGTATCGCAAGACGTCGTACTTTCAGCAAATTAAGCTCCGCCATACATGGCATCAATCTCATCCTTATACTTCTCCAGAATGACCCTGCGCTTCAACTTCATGCTTGGCGTCAACTCACCGTCTTCAATAGACCACTCATCGGCAACAACAAAAAACTTCTTCAGCGTCTCATGATGCTCCAGTCCCGCGTTGACCCCTTTCACAATCGACCCGTACTGCGCAATCACCTTCGGGTCTTTCACCAGCGCAGCACGGTCCTTTGTCGTCACTCCATTCTGAGCACCCCACCGCTGCAGCGCCTGTAGGTTTGGAGAAATCAACACGGCCGCGAACTTCCGCGAGTCACCAACCACCGCTGCATTTCCCACCAGCGCATCCGCTTTCAACTTTCCTTCAATCGGCTGCGGCGCAATATACTTTCCGCCGCTCGTCTTGATCAGCTCCTTCTTCCTGTCTGTTATGGACAGAAACCCATCTTCAAGCTTGCCGATGTCGCCCGTCTTGAACCATCCGTCCTCCGTAAACTCTTTTTTGGAAGCCTCTTCGCGCTGCCAATACCCGCCAAACACCGAGCTTCCGCGCGCTTCGATCTCCCCATCGCTTGCAACACGTATCTCCATGTTCGGGATCACCTTACCCACTGTTCCCATCCTGTATCCGTCAAACGTGTTCCGCGAAATCACCGGTGACGTCTCCGTCAGTCCGTACCCTTCAAAGATCCTTATCCCCATATCCAGAAACCACTCAGCGGAGTCCATCCCTAGCGGCGCGCCTCCCGAGATCCAGAACTTCACCTCTCCGCCAAACGCCTCCTTCAGCTTGCTATACACCAGCTTGTTTGCCACCTTCCATCCCAGCGCGCTCGGTGTTTTCCCTTCCATCAACTCTTTGCGGTGCTTCTTCCCCTGCCCGATCGCCCAGTTCAGAATCTTTTTCTTCATCCCGGTCGACTTGTGCTCCGTCCCCTGCCGGACTTTTTCATACACACGCGGCACCGCCAGAAATATCGTTGGCTTTACTGCCTTCATCGCTCCCGCCAGGTCGTCAAACCTCGGCAAATACGCGATCTTTCCTCCATTACCATAGATCGCATAGTCCAGATGACGCGCCAGGCCATGGCTCAGTGGCAAGAACGAGATCGACGAATCTCCCGCCGCAATGCGTAGTCCATCGGTCGAGTAGCGCAAGTTGTCCGCCAGGTTGCGATGCGTCAGCATCACGCCCTTCGGATCGCCCGTTGTGCCGGACGTATACACGATCGTCGCCAGAGCCTCTGGCTTGGTCTCCATCAACAGTGCGTCGAACGCCGCATCCGGCTGCTCCAGGCCCGCAGCCTGCGTCAAAACATCCGGCACACTCGTCGCGTTCTCAAAGTTCCCTTCGTCGAGCACCGCAACGTGTTCCAGGCTCGGAATCTCGCCCGCCGCGAGCAACTTCTCATACTGAAGTCTGGTCGAAACGAAGACGGCCTTCGCTCCAGAATCCCGCAAGATATACCCCATCTGCTCTGGCGTCAGCGTCTGATAAAGCGGCACGTCCACCGCCCCAAGCGCCAGCACAGCGAAGTCGATCATCGGCCATTCCCACCGGTTTTCGCTCACTAGCGCAACCCTGTCCCCTCGCTGGATGCCCCACTGCTGCAACAGAGCCACCACCGCACGCACGCGCCCATACATCTGCTGCGAACTTATCGTCGACCAGTCATTCCCGCAACGCCACATCGCCACCGTCGTGTCGCCACGATGGCTCATCGACCCGAACAATTCATTGATCGTCCCAAAATCCAGCATCCGCAATCTCCTTCTACCGGTGGCCGCGAGCCGATCATCCGACGCCGCAACGCTGTCATCCTACTTGCTTCAGCCAACGTTCGGCATCTTGACCAACATTTCAAGCAGCGCTCAGCAGCGCGCTACGAAACTCGTGCGGCCTGATCGAGAACACCCTTGGACAGATATCTCTCCGCCGAATCTGGAACAATGGTCACAATACGCTTTCCTGCACCCAGCTCTTTCGCAACCGCTACCGCGGCGAACATATTGGCTCCGGCGCTCGATCCTCCCAGAACGCCTTCCTCGCGCGCCATACGCCGCACCATGCCAAAAGCATCGTCATCCCACACCATCACAATCCGGTCGCAAACGCTCCGGTCAAACGTCGCAGGTACGACCGCCGCCCCGATCCCTTCCACGCGATGCGGTCCCGCCTCGCCGCCCTGCAGTACGCTCCCCTGGCTCTCGACCGCCACAACGAAAACGTCCGGAATCCACTGCTTCATCGAACGCGCAATCCCCGTAAACGTCCCCGCAGACCCCACACCGATCACCAGTGCATCAATGCGTCCTTCCATCTGTTCAAAGATCTCGACCGCCGTCGTCTGCGCATGATAATCAGGATTCGCCGGGTTCTCGAACTGCATCGCTGCAAAGGCATCCGGAGTCTCTTTCTCGAACTCCAGCATCCGCCGGATCGCCCCATTCATCCCTTCACTCTCCGGAGTCCGGAATACCTCTGCACCAAGGCCGCGCATCAGGATGCACTTCTCCTCCGCAAACCCTTCCGGAATATAGATCCTCACGCGATATCCCCGCTGCACACCAATCAGCGCCAGGCCCACGCCGGTGTTTCCTGCTGTCGCCTCGCAGATCACATCGCCCTGCTTCAGCACACCGCGACGCTCCGCATCCAGAACAATCCCTAGTGCTGCGCGGTCCTTGATGCTTCCGCCAGGATTCATCGTCTCCAGCTTCGCCCACAGCTCCGCATCTCCGCCACCCACAAGCCGATTAATGCGGACCATTGGAGTATGCCCCACCAACCTCGTTACATCGTTACCTATCCGCATCTGCTCGCAATTCCGTCGTAATGACCAACGTGATCCTCTCAAAAACTACTGCGACAATTCCCAGACTCACCGCGATCGGGGTGCCGAACCCGACGCCCCTTGCGTGGACGCGCCTGTTCCGCCATCCGTCGCTCCAGCACCCGTACCCGTTGCCGCGCCCTTGGACCCTGCTGCTCCGCCCTTTGGCTTTACCGCCGTCGGGAAGTAGCCAGCCTTCGTTCGCACCTTCAGATCACGAATACCCTGCCCCTTTGCCTCCACATGGATAACGCGATAGCCGCCCTCCGAGGTCGGCTTGGAGGAGCGATATTCGATCGTGTACTGCGTCCGTATATCCTGTGCAACATCCTGCGCGATCGCGTCCACATCCTTCAGCGCCTTCGGAAAATACGCCCTTCCACCCGTCTGATCCGCCAACTGACTCAGCACCTCTCGCGCATGCTTGGCTTCACTCCGGCTAACGTCTTCCCCAAAGAGCAGGCCGATGCAATAAATCGAAGGCCCATCCAGATCCTGCACCCGCCGAATCGTAGCCTCCAGCGTTGCCGTAGACGCATTATCATCGCCGTCGGTCACAATCAGCAGCACCTGCTTCTGCCGTTTCGCATTCTTCGAAAGATAATCCGCAGATGCGATCACGGCGTCATACAGTGCCGTTCCGCCGCTCGACTTGATGTAGCTCAGCCCCTGCTGTAGCTTCGCGATGCTGCTCGTAAAGTCCTGATCGAGGTATGGTTCCGTGCTGAAATCCACCAGAAATGCCTCATCCTTCGGATTCGACAACTTCACCAGGTTCAGCGATGCCGCGTCCACCGCCGCACGCTTGTCATACATCGACCCTGAGCTGTCAATCAGAATCCCCAGCGAGACCGGCGTGTCCTCGTGCGCAAATCCCACAATCTTCTGCAGCACGCCATCTTCGTACACATGAAACGCGCTCTCGGGCAGCCCGTCCACCGGCTTCCCTGCAGCATCCGTAACCGAAACATTCAGCCGCACCTCATATGCGTCCGTTCGCAGCGTAAAATGCCCATTTTCTTTCGTAATGACGCCCGTCTGCGACGGAACCGCAACTGCCTGCGACGGTGCCGAGGCGCCCGTATCCGGCGATGGTACTGGGTCGGAATCCTGCGTCAGATTCCCGGCTTGACGCGTTTGCACCGTCTGCGTCTGCGGATTCTTCGTAGCCGCCGGATTTTGCGCCGCAGCTACGAATACGCCGCCGGCAACCAGCCCAGCGAGCGCGATACCGTTCATCATCCACATCCAGCTTCTACCGCAATACTTACTGCAACGCTGCATCCGTACCCCTCGCGAAACGCTTTCACAGCTCCGACATCACAAAGCAGCCGCAGCATACCAATCTACGCCATCATAAATCCTTAGGTGTGCTCCGTCGGAGTGTACCCGATCTCAAAGCCTTCGCCTAGCTCCTTATCGATACTGCCTGTCGCTGCATGCTCTCTCGTCAGATGGCATATCTCATCCTCAGGCTGCCCGACCCATCCTTCCAGCCCCGCCTGAAGCCCGGCCCTTCCCGCCCCAGCCTCGCCGGTGCGCTTCATTGACCATTCTCCGAACCTATGCTCTAATTCGCGCGTTCGCTAAATCGACTATTTTCCGACTTCAAATCGCAATACCACCAAAGAACCCAGCCAGCAGGAGAATCCTTTTCATGAGCCTCGGTGCACTCGCGACAGTCCTTATCACCCTTCAGGATCTCCCCTCCAGACTCCCTGCTCCCGCGCCCTCCGCCGCCGACACCCTCTGGCTCTGGATCGCCCTTGGCGTGGGCGTCCTCGCCCTCATCGCTGCCTTTGTCCTCGCTCGTCTCGTCCTCGCAGGCGACACCGGTACACCCGAAATGCGCCTCATCTCCGACGCCATCCGCGAAGGCGCCGAGGCTTTCCTCTCCCGCCAGTACCGCTCCATCGGCATCATGGCCTTCGTCCTCGCCATCCTCATCTTCCTCGGCTACCGCCTCTCACCCGGCACCCACAACATCGCCACCAAAACCGTCATCGCCTTCCTCGTCGGAGCCATCTGCTCCGGCCTTGCCGGCTTTACCGGCATGTACGTCTCCATCCGCGCCAACATCCGTACCGCCTCCGCCGCCCGCAGCAGCCTCAACGCCGCCCTCCAACGCGCTCTTCGCGGCGGTGCCGTCACCGGCCTCGTCGTGGTCGCTCTCTCACTCATCGGCATCGGAGTCCTCTTCCTTGCCTTCGGCGGTCTCACCGACCCAACCCACGTCGTCTACGAGCTCGTCGGCTTCGGCTTCGGAGCCTCCCTCGTCGCCCTCTTCGCCCAGCTCGGCGGCGGCATCTACACCAAAGCCGCCGACGTCGGCGCCGATCTCGTCGGCAAAGTCGAAGCCGGCATCCCCGAAGACGATCCCCGCAACCCCGCCGTCATCGCCGACCTCGTCGGCGACAACGTCGGTGACTGCGCCGGCCGCGGTGCCGACATCTTCGAGTCCACCGCCGCCGAAAACGTAGGTGCCATGATCCTCGGTGCCGCCCTCTATCCCGTCTTCGGCATCAAGGGCATTCTCTTCCCGCTCATGGTCCACGCCATCAACCTCATCGCCTCCATCATCGGCGTCGCCGTCGTCAAAACCAACGACACCGAAGACCCCATGAGCGCTCTCAACCGCGGCTTCTACGTCACCGCCATTCTCGCCCTCGCAGGCTTCGCTGGCATCGTCTACCTCATGCTCAACGGTCCCACCGTTCAGCCCATGTATCTCTTTCTCTGCGGCGTCATCGGCCTCGCCACCGCCTTCCTCTTCGTCTGGATCACCCAGTACTACACCGAAAGCAAGTACCGCCCCGTAAAGTCCATCGCCGAGGCCTCACTCACCGGTCCGGCCACCAACATCATCAGCGGCCTCGCCGTCGGCATGGAGACCCCCGCCATGCCCGTCCTCGTCATCTCCGCCGCGCTTCTCCTCAGCTACTACTGCGGCGTCCGCGGCCTCGCCAACGTCCACCTCCCCGGCATCTCCGACTACATCAAAGGCATCTACGGCACCGCCATCGCCACCATGGGCATGCTCTCCTGCGCCGCCTACATCCTCGCCATGGACACCTTCGGCCCCATCACCGACAACGCCGGCGGCATCATCGAAATGTCCAACCAGCCCGACTCCGTCCGCGACAAAACCGACAAGCTCGACTCCGCCGGCAACACCACCAAGGCCCTCACCAAGGGCTACGCCATCGGCTCAGCCTCCCTCGCCGCATTCCTCCTCTTCTCCGCCTACCTCGAAGAGATCAAATCCATCGTCACCGCACGCGTCGCCGCCGCCGGTCCCGCAGGCTACATGCCACCCGGCTGGTCCTTCACCAACATCAACCTCGCCGAGATCCCCGTCTTCGTCGGCGCGCTCCTCGGCGCCATGCTTACCTATCTCTTCTCTTCCATGGCCATCAAGGCCGTCGGCCGCACCGCCCAGATGGTCGTCAAAGACGTTCGCGACCAGTTCCGCGAGAACCCCGGCATCATGGCCGGCACCTCCAAACCCGACTACGCCCGCTGCGTCTCCATCGTCACCGGCGCAGCCCTCAAAGAGATGGTTCTCCCCGGCCTCCTCGCCGTCGGTCTGCCCGTAGCCGTCGGCCTCATCTTCCGCAACTTCAGCTCCGTCTACGGTGCCAGCACCGACGTCCTCACCCGCAACGGCTTCCACAACGTCCCCTCCATCAACGGCGTCCCCATCAACCTTGGCGGCGCCACCGCCGTCGCAGGCCTCCTCATGGTCGGCACCATCTCCGGCGTCCTCCTCGCCATGCTCATGAACAACGGCGGCGGCGCTTGGGACAACGCCAAGAAGTGGATCGAAACCGGTCAGTACGGCGGCAAAAAATCCGACGCCCACAAAGCCGCCGTCGTCGGCGATACCGTAGGCGACCCCTTCAAGGACACCGCCGGCCCCTCCCTTCACGTCCTCATCAAACTCCTCGCCACCATCACCCTCGTCCTCGCACCACTCTTCCTGTAGAACCTCAGCGCAAGGACTCTCCCGCTCCAAACCGACTTTGGCCAACCTGGCCCGTGAGCCGCATCGCAGCCACCCGTGGTGCGTCTCACCAAAGCCGCGGCTAGGGTGTCTGACCGCCCAATCTTCCATCACTTCGCAGGTCAAACAGCACTGCGTTTCGGGCTACTGCCTGCAAGATCGCCAATTCCGTCACGAGGTGTGTCTTCCCCGCTACACTGTTACCTGAACGCTAATGAACGAACCTCAAGCATCTCTTCGCGTCGTCGCCATCGGTGGTGGAACTGGTCTCTCAACCCTGTTGCGCGGCCTCAAATGCTACGTAGCTGCTCCAGGCGCCGCGATACCATCCTCAAATCCCACCTGTAAACCTGTTCCATGTCTCATTCGCGAGCTCTCCGCCATCGTCACCGTAACCGACGACGGCGGCTCCTCCGGACGCCTCCGCGAAGATCTCAACATCCTCCCCCCCGGAGACCTCCGCAACTGCCTCGTCGCCCTCTCCGAAGACGAGCACCTGCTCTCCCAGCTCTTCCAGTACCGCTTCTCGCAAGGCGATCTCGACGGTCACAGCTTCGGCAATCTCTTCCTTGCCGCCCTCACCGGCATCACCGGAGACTTCGCCCAGGCCGTCCAGACCTCTTCCCAGATCCTCGCCACACGCGGCCGCATCTACCCCTCCACCACCGCCAACGCCACCCTCTCCGCGCTCATGGACGACGGCTCCACCGTCCACGGCGAAACCAACATCACCGCCTCCAGGCGCTCCATCGCCGAACTGATGCTCTCACCCGCAGACGCTGGCCCACTGCCCGAAACCCTTGACGCCATCGGCTCCGCAGACCTCATCACCATCGGCCCCGGCTCCCTCTACACCTCGCTCATCACCAACCTCCTCGTCCGCGGCATCCCCGAAGCCCTCACCGCCTCCCATGCCTCCCGCGTCTACATCTGCAACCTCATGACCCAGGCCAACGAAAGCCTCAACCTCACCGCATCGCAGCATATCGAAAAGATCCTCGACCACGCCGGTGCCCGGATCTTCGACTACGCCCTCATCAATACCGCACCCATCCGCCCTCAGGCCCTGGCGCAATACGCCCGCTTCGGACAGCTTCCCATCGCCGCAGACCTCGACCGAATCCGATCTCTCGGCGTCGAGCCTATCACCGGCAACTTCGTCCACGAAGGTGACGTCCTCCGCCACAACTACGACACCGTCGCCGAAACCGTCGTCAACCTGGCCCTCCAGCGCTAAACCTCAACCGACGAATGGCCACTCTTGCGCTCCGTGCAGAACACGAAGAATCCGCACCGCGTCATCCTCAATCCGATACACCACAACATACGAAGTCTTTGCGATCACCAGCTCACGTGTTGCGGGAACAGATCCCGTCCGTCCCGCAAGCGGAAACTCACGCAATCATTCAATCTGGTCGTTAATCCGGTCATCCACAAGCAGCGCGCCTTGAGGGCTATCTTCCATGATCTGACGAAAAATCGTCGTCAAGTCCTCCACGCCTGCTTCGGACCACACAAGCGGAAGTCTCATGCTTACTGCTTCGCCCTTGCTTCAGCGCGCAGCTCTTCCATCCGCCTCCGCATCGCTTCATGCGAAATCCCCGGCCGCGGATCATCCAAGGCTTCCTGCACCTTCGCCCGAAACCATGCATCGGACGCTGCACCCTGCGCCGGAGTAAACGGCACCACCCCCTCATTCGCCGTCCGCGTCAGCAGCACCCGCACCGCATCCGAGACCGTCATTCCCTGCAGCTCCAGAACCGCCGCCGCCCGCTCCTTCACATCCGCATCGATCCGAGTCTGCACCAAAGCATTCGCTGCCATCGTTAACACCTCCAAATAGTTGTAATGCATTTGATGGACAATCTAGTTCGACCAACTACCACATAACATTTGCCCATTTCGTCTTCAAAGAGTTGGCAGGAAACCTGCTTCAACCTCACACCGTACAAAGCAATGAGCCCAAAGCTTCAGCGTCCCGCCGCACAAGCACAGGTACGCCCAAGGCCTCAGCCTTAGGTCTCATCGCCCGGCGATAATCCTTGGCTTTAGCCCGCGATGGTTGCCCTCCTAGCCCGCCGCACGAATCCCCACCAGCCCCGACTCCTCCGCAACCGTCCGCTTCAACTGCCCACAGGCTGCATAAATATCCCGCCCCCTCGGCCGCCGGATATACGTCGCAATCCCACCCTCGATCAGCATCTTCTGAAACACCGCCACATCCCCCGGCGTCGGCTGCCGGTACGCAATCCCCGGCCCCGGATTCCACACAATCAGGTTCACCTTCGCCCGCATCCCTGCCAGCAGATCCAGCACCTCGCGCGCGTGCTCCGGCTGGTCATTCACCCCGCCCAGCAGCACATACTCAAACGTCACCCACTCCCTCGTCCGCAACGGAATCTTCTGCACCGCCTCCAGCAGCGCCGCAATATTCCACTTCCGCGTGATCGGCATAATCTGCTCACGCACTCCATCGTTGCTCGCATTCAGGCTCAGCGCCAGCTTGGGCCGCACCGTCTCCTTCGCAAACGCCTCGATCCCCGGCAGAATCCCGCTCGTCGACACCGTCATCCGCGACTCCGGAATCCCCACCCCCTCCACCAGCAGCCTCACGCTCCGCATGAACTCCTCGTAGTTCAGAAACGGCTCGCCCATCCCCATAAACACCAGGTTGATCCGATCTTTCCCAATCTGAATCCTATGCCGGTTCAGCACCGCCGCCACCTGCCCCGCAATCTCTCCCGCCGTCAGGTTCCGCCGGATCCCCAGCTTCGCCGTCAGGCAAAACTGGCAGTTCACCGCGCACCCCACCTGGCTCGATATACAAATCGTCGCCCGCCGAAACCCCTTTTCCGCCAGCGTCCCAAAGTTCGCCCGCGCCCGCCCATCCCCACGCCGCGACCAGTAACCCCCATCCCCCGACAAACCCGTGTCCTCTCGACCGGAGCGCAGCGAACCGTTGTCATCTCGACCGGAGCGCAGCGCAGTGGAGAGACCTGCAGTTTCCCCCGCCACAGCCTCCTCCGCCGTCTCCACCTCCGCAGCCTCTTCCGTTGCAGCCTCACTCCCATCGCCACGTTCCCCGCCATCCCCATCCGGCATCCAAACCGTCTCCACCGTCTCCCCATCCGCCATCTGCATCAAGTACCGCTCGGTCCCATCTACCGACACCGCCGTCTGTGCCATCACCGGCAACGCCACCCCCCAACCCGAATCCACTAACTCCGCCCGCAAATCCACCGACAGCGTCGTCATGTCCTCCACCGACGACACACGCTGCTTATACAGTGCCTCAAACACCTGCCGCGCGCGATACGGCCTCTGCCCCATCCCCGCCATCACAGCAGTCAACTCCTCCAACCCCATCCCAAACAGCGCCCGCGTTTCCATCCTTCAAGTCTACCGCTCCTACAATGGAGACATGGCGTCACGCAAAACCTTCTTCACCACCGACCCCGCCCTCGCGCCAGTCCTCGACGAACTTCGTCCCCTCGAACCCATCTTCCACACTCCCGAATTCGGCCTCGAATCCGCCGACTTCGAGCGCCGCACTGCACCCGACTACTGGGAAGTCGGGGCCTCCGGCCGCCGTTACAGCCGTGATTTCATCCTTCAAACCCTCGCCGACAACCCTCCCGCCAACGCCGCCACCCTCCGCTGGCGAGCCTCCGGCCACGCCCTCCGCCAACTCTCCCCCGACACGTTTCTGCTAACGTACAGCCTCCGCCAGTCCGACCGCCTCACCCGCCGCTCCACCCTCTGGCACCGCACCCCCTTCGGCTGGCAGATCCTCTACCACCAGGGCACCCTCGTCTCCGCCAACGAAGACGACATCGCGGTCGCGCCATGAAACAATAGCCTTAATGCCGATCTCCGTCCCTCTCGCCGAAAACGCCGCCCTCACTACTCCGCACCTCCGCGACATCCGCACCACCACCCTCCCCAACGGCCTGCTCGTCCTCACGGAGCGCATGCCCCACCTGCGGTCCGTCGCTATGGGCATCTGGATCGACTGCGGCTCCCGCGACGAATCCCCCGAAGTCAACGGCATCTCCCACTTCATCGAGCACATGGTCTTCAAGGGCACCACCACCCGCTCCGCCAGCCAGTTCGCGCGCGAAGTCGACGCCATCGGCGGCAACCTTGACGCCTTTACCGGCAAAGAGACCATCTGCTTCAACCTTAAAGTCCTCGATGAGCATGTCCCCATCGCCCTTGATCTGCTCTCCGATCTCGTCCTCCACCCCACGTTTTCGCCCGAAGACATCGCCAAAGAGCAGGGCGTCATCCTCGAAGAGATCAAAATGGACGAAGACAACCCCGACTACCTCGTCCACGAGCTCTTCACTCAGAAGTTCTGGCCCAACGACGCCCTCGGCCGCCCCATTCTCGGCACCGCCAAAACCGTCTCCTCCTTCACCCAGGACATCGTCCTCGCCGAGTACGCCCGCCGCTTCACCCCCGCCAACATGGTCTTCACCGCCGCCGGCAACCTCGACCACGATGACTTCGTCGCCCAGGTCGCCGCCGCCTTCGCCTCACTCTCCGCCACCTCCAGCGAAAAGATTGCCCGCCCCAATCCCCCGCAGACCAACCCCCACATCACCCTCAAAAACAAGAAGTCCCTCGAACAGGTTCAGTTCTGTTTGGCCGTTCCAGCCCCGCCGGTCGCCTCACCCACCCGCTACACCGCCTTCCTGCTCAACAGCATTCTCGGCGGCGGCATGAGCTCGCGCCTCTTCCAGTCCATCCGCGAAGAGCGCGGCCTCGCCTACAGCATCTACTCCGAGCTCAGCCCTTTTCGCGACACCGGCACCCTCTCCGTCTATGCCGGTTGCGCCATCGCCAACATTGAGGAAGTGCTCCAACTCACCCTCACAGAATTTACCCGCATTAAAAAACACACCGTTACTGAGGAAGAGCTTGACCGCGCCAAAAACCAGATCAAGGGCAACATGGTTCTCGGCCTCGAAACATCGGGCTCACGTATGTCCTCCCTCGCCCGCCAGCAAATGTATTGGGGCCGCTTCTTCTCCATCGATGAGATTACCGCCGAGATCGATCGAGTCACCGCCGCCGACATCCAGCACATCGCTAACGACCTCCTCCGCCCCGACCTACTTGCATTGACCCTGCTCGGTAACCTGGGCCCCCTTAAACTCACCCGCTCGCAAATGACCTGCTGAACCCCTTGCCTCGAAGCCGATGCTTCCAGTTCACGTGGCGCTATCGCGGCTTTCCGCACGCGATAGCGCCGAAAGAATCACACCGCCAACGGCTTCGATTGATGATCACGGACGGTTGTGTGTCGCTCCTTATGGCGAATCGCCTGCATCTCAACCTTCTGCAGGGCGTCGTGCAATGCCGTCTCCATCTCGGTTGCTTCGCTCGTCGCCACAAGCTTTTCTCCTCGGCACTGCACCGTTACTTCAGCGATCTTCCGGTACTTGTCTTCCTCCAGAATCACATGTGCGCTTGTGCACCGGTTCGTAACGCGATCAATTCGTTCCATCCCCGCTTCCACCAGGGATTTATGCTTTGGCGTGACCGTTGTGTGACGTCCCGTGTATTCAATGATCATCGATCGTTCTCCTTGCAGCCGGATGGCCGCGGCTGAGTTTAGTGAGATGCGGCCGCTCAGCGTCGCGTCGATCAACTAACGCTGCCGCCTGTGGTACGCACCCGGTATATGCAAATCTTCCCTGTACTTCGCTACCGTTCGCCGCGTCACATGGATCCCCTGCCGCTGCAACTCCGCCGCAAGTTGTTCATCTGTCCACGGCTTTCGAGAATCCTCCTCTTCAATCAGCTTCTTCACACGCCGCTTCAGCAACAGCAGCGGCATATCTCCGCCTTCTGGACCGCCAACACCTTCTGAAAAGAAGAATCTTAGCTCATAAACCCCTTGTGTGGTGTGCACATATTTATTTGCCACAGCGCGGCTTACGGTAGAGGGATGGACCCCAATCTCCTCCGCCACCTCTTTGATCATCATTGGGTGCAGCCCTTCCACACCTCGCTCCAGAAACTCAGCCTGTCGTCGCACGATCACCTCACAGGTTCGTACGATGGTGTTCTTTCGCTGCTCAATGTTGCGCAGCAACTGGACTGCGGATTTATACCGCTCCTTCACGTAGTCCTTTACTTCCCGTTCCGTAGTCTTCTCGCGCAGCATCCGGCTGTATGCGCGATTTAGCCTCAGCGCCGGAAGATCCTCCTCATTCATCACCACCACATACACGTCATCGCGTTTGACAAACGCAACATCGGGTTCAATCAGCCGCGTCTCCGTCTGGTTGTACCGCTGCCCGGGCCGCGGATCGAGAGCTCGAATCAACTCAATCGCTCGGTTTACCTTCTCCTCCGACGCTTCGCAGAATCTTGCCAGGTCGCGCACGTCTTTCTTCTGAAGAAGCACCAGATGCTCACCCACGATCTTCAAGGCAAGCCGGAACACCACCTCCATCGATGCGCTGTCTTCCATCCCTGCCGCCCGCATCCCCGCAAGGTCCATCTGCCGACGCTGTTCTTCCAACTGCCACAACAGGCATTCTCGCAAATCACGCGCACCTACGCCCGCTGGATCAAGCCGCGCCATGACGCCTCTGGCCTGCTCTACCACCACCATCGGATCCCACTGCTCCAACGCCGAAGGCTTTAACAATGCAGCAAGAGACTCCGCCAGTTCCTCCGAGCTAGCCGCCAGGTACCCATCTTCATTTAAATTTCCGATGAACAGTTCGACAGCCTGCTTCAGTTCCGCTTGCACGTTTAGAGAGCTGACCTGCCACGCGAGATGATCCGCAAGTGTACTTGGCTGTGATAGAAACTGCTCAAACGAAGGCTTTTCCATGTCATCGAAACTGGATCCCGTTCGGAACCCCGGATCAAGATAATCCTGAAAATAGCTTCCGAAGTCGATCTCGTCGAACGGGTCGAGCTCCTTCTGGTCCGTGCTCGCCGCTATCTCCTCCGCACTTCGTTCCCGGTCCCCCTCTTTACGGGATCGTTCATCCAGACTCTCGGCAAACTCGTCAATCTCCTCTAATATCGGATTTTCGACCAGTTCGCTATCAATCATCTCCTTCAACTCAAGCTTGTTCAGGGCCAGGACACTGACCATCTGCACCAAACCTGGAGTGAGAGCCTGACGTTGCGAGAGCTTGATGTGTAGGCGCGGTTGCAACAATAAACCAAAACCTCGAGATGACCATACAGCGCATACTTCTACGTTAAGTTCCGCTCCGGCTGCACGTACAGCGCAAGTTTACTCCGACGCGACCGGAAGCGTACCAAACACAGCTGCGCCTACGCCTATACGGTCGCTACAGCATCCTTCTGCTGTTTCAGCAGCGGCTTCCCTTCCACGGCCCTGTTGGACCGTGTCACATACATCATGGCTGCGCCGAACGCGATGCTACCCAGCGCCGCCACCTGTGCATTCGACATTCCCCAGTAGAGCCGCGGATTAATGCGCACAAACTCCACTAGAAATCGTCCGATTCCGCTCAGCATGAGGTACTCGCCTGTCAAAAACCCTAAAGGCATCGCCTTCGCTCCGCGCTTCCACAGCCACAGCGCCAGCACCATAGCAAACAAAAACTCATACAACGGCGTAGGCTGAACCAGCGCATTGGGCGGGTTCGGCAGCACCAGCGCCTGATGAAAACGGTCCGCACCGTTTGCCATGTGTACACCCCACGGCAACGTCGTGTTCATTCCATAATCACCGTCACCTGAAGTTAGACATCCTATGCGCCCAACGCCATATCCGATCGCCGCCGCTGGAGCCGCCAAATCCAGCATCCTCAGCGCCGCACGGCGACCGCTTAACCCATTCGGATGGGCCACATGCCCCTGATACATCAGCATTGCCACGCCCGCCAGAAGACCCCCGAACCACGCGAACCCGGCTTGAAACCAATGCAGAAATCCTAGCGCGACTTCGCCGGGATGGCTCCACCCCGGCATCAAAATCAGCCGCCAGGCTGCCTCAAAATCTCTGACGTTTTCCAGCTCATGCCACAGCTTTGCACCGATGATCCCTGCGATCACCACCATCGTCACCACGTTGAGCGCGTCAGCGTCGACGCCATTACGAACAAAGTTCTTGTGTAATACGATGACCCCGCAGACTGCCGCCAGCCACAGCAGAAGCCCGAACGTACCAACGTGTGCGAAGCCGAGATTGATATACGGATACATGCTATTCCCAGTATAACGGCGATGTGCGCCGCAAGGCATTCCACGATTTCGCCCCTGATTTCCTCACGTGCTGCGCACCACTCCCTATGTTCGTCGCGCTATCTTTCGCGTAATCTAAGCGCATGTCTTCTTCAGTGCCCGCCTTCGTGTCCCCGGACGAGATGGAAGTTCTCTTCTCTGCAGAGCAAATTGCCCAACGGGTCGCTGCACTCGGAGAGGAGATATCCCACGAATATGCTGGAAAGTCCGTCGTCCTTATCGGCGTCCTCAAAGGTGCCGCCATCTTTCTCGCAGATCTCGCCCGAGCCATCAAAGTCGACAACACCTTCGACTTTGTAGCCGTATCCAGCTATGGCCGCGCGCGCGTCTCCTCCGGCGCCGTCAAGCTCATTAAAGATATCGACAATCCCATCGAAGGCCGGCACGTCATCATCGTGGAAGACATCCTTGATACTGGCCTGACGCTCAGCTATCTGCGTGGCCTCATGCTGCAGCACAAGCCTGCCTCGCTCAAAATAGCCACCTGCCTCGACAAACCCGAGCGCCGCCTTGTTCCCATCGAAGCCGACTACTCCTGCTTCAAAATTCCGAATCGCTTCGTCATCGGTTACGGTATGGATTACGCCGAACGCTATCGCGGCATCCCCGAAATCCGCCTCTATCCAGAAAACCCTCCCGGACATTAGCCCATGAACGTCACGCAGTGGCGTCCACTCTGAAAACACTAAAATAAGCGCATGTCTTCCGCCACAAATCATTCAGCGACGCAAATCATCCCCCCCGCACGCGGCTTCCGTGGCTCCCTTATGCTGCCCGGCGATAAATCCATCTCCCATCGCTACGCCATGCTCGCAGGTTTCGCGGAAGGCACTTCGCGGATCACCAATTTCTCCACCGGTGCAGACCCCCATAGCTCCCTCGCCTGCATGGCGTCTCTCGGCGCAAAGATCTCCGTTGAAGCCAAGACGATCTCCGTCACCGGCACCGCAGGCCAATTCATCCAACCGTCAACACAACTCGATTGCGGCAACTCCGGCTCCACCATGCGCATGCTTGCCGGCCTCGTCGCCGCCCAGCCCGCCACCTTCCGCTTCATCGGCGACGAGTCCCTCACCCTCCGTCCCATGGAACGCATTCGCAAGCCTCTGCAGCAGATGGGCGCGCGAATCGACCTCACCGACGGCCACGCTCCCATGACCGTCCACGGCACGCCGCTCACAGCAATCGACTTCGAAGCACCCATCGCCAGCGCGCAGGTCAAAACCGCCGTCCTCTTTGCCGGCCTCCAGGCCAACGGAACCACCTCCATTGCCGAGCGCGTCCGCACCCGCGACCACTCCGAGCATGCCCTCCGCGCCTTCGGTGCCACCCTCCAGCGTGACGATGACCGCCTCTCCATCCTCGGCGGCCAGAAACTCCACGCCATCGACGCCACCGTCCCCGGCGACATGTCCTCCGCCGCCTTCTTTCTCTGTGCTTCGCTCCTCTTCGAAGACTCCAATCTCGTCCTCGACTCACTCGGCATGAACCCCACCCGCGCCAGTCTCCTCGACGTCATTATCTCCATGGGCGGCGTCATCAAGGTCCTCGACATTCAGGACGCCCACGGTGAGATGGTCGGCACTATCCAGGTCAACCGCGGGCGCACCCTTCGCGGCATGGATATCTCCGGCCAGCTCGCCGCGCAACTCATTGATGAGATTCCCGTCCTCGCCGCCATCGCCCCTTACACCGAAAACGGCATCCGCATCCGCGACGCCAAAGAACTCCGCGTCAAGGAGTCCGACCGCATAGCACTTGTCGTCAAAAACCTCCGGGCCATGGGCGCCGAGGTTACCGAGCACGAAGACGGCATGGATATCCCCGGGAACCAGGCCTTGCACGGCGCCTCCATCGACTCCGGCATGGATCACCGTATCGCCATGGCCTTCTCTATCGCCGCCCTCCGCGCTCACGGCCCCACAGAGATCCTCGGTTCCGAAGCCGCCAGCATCTCCTTCCCTGAGTTCTACACCTGGCTCGACGAACTCGCCATCCGCTAAAGTTCCCTCAACAGCGCGTCCCCTACCGCTGCACCTCAAACACGCCGATCGTCTGCCCTGGCAGATGGACCCGCAGCTTGTCGGCTTCAAACTCCGCCGCAGCGCCATCCTCCACCATTGACGAATAGCGGCTACAGCCTGTCAACGGGTTCGCTGCACTCGGCACAACAACATCCTTTGCACGCACACTATTGTTGACCACCACGAGATACCGCACCGAAGACGGTGCCGTCGCGCAATTCTCTTCCGTCTTCATCGCCCGCACGAACGCCAGCGTCTGCTCATCTGCAAGCACTGTCTGCAGCTCGCCTGTCTGCAACACCGGCGTTCGATCCCGCAACTGCATCAGCGTTCGCACCCAATCCTGCATCGATCGCTGCTCCGCGCTCAGCCCCTCCCCCGTAAACGCGTTGATCGCGTCGCCCTTGAAGCCTCCTGGAAAATCCTTGCGGTTCTCCGGATCATCCCCGCCCGTCATCCCAATCTCATCGCCGTAGTACAGTTGTGGCATCCCACGCAGCGTCGCCAGCAACCCCAATCCAACGCGCAGCGCAGCAGCGTTCGCTCCAGGCTCCGACAGAAACCGCTTCGTATCGTGATTACCCAAAAAGATCACCAGCCGATTCGGATGCGGATACAGCGTGTCCTCTTCGAGCACGTCCGAGATCGCCGTCATCGGCATGTGGTGCGTCAGAGCACCCCGCAACGCAAAGTACATCGGATAGTCAAACGGTGTATCCAGCATCGTATCGAACGTGCCATCGCTTCCCGTGTTCGCGCGCCCCCCAGCGAAAAAACTCGTCACATGCGGATCCTTGTTGAAGACCTCTCCCACCTCCGCGATGTGCGGATAAAACGCATGCAGCTCTGCGTCATACTCATGCCAGAACTTCCGTGGAACGTACGGAAACGTATCGATCCGCAGGCCGTCGATCCCCGCCGATTCAATCCACCAGATCGCATTCTGAATCAGGTATTTGGCCACCAGTGGATTGTCCTGGTTCAAATCCGGCAGCACATCTGCAAACCATCCGTTCAGCAGAATATCCCTTCGTGCCGCACTCGCGTGCGGGTCTGTCACACTCGCAAAGTCATCATCAACCTTGATATGCTTCTGCGCCGTGCCATGGAACCAGTCCGGCGTCGGCTCATCCTTCACCCACGGATGCCCAGGCCCTACGTGATTTGGAACCGTATCCAGCACCACCTTCAACCCGCGCGCGTGCGCCGCTTCCACCAGCGCCCTATAGTCCGCGATCGTGCCAAAGTGCGGATCGACTGCATACATATCCGTTGCACTGTACCCATGATAGGTCTGACCAGACTTGTTCCCACTGTTGTCATACAGCGGCGTCGTCCAGATCGTTGTCACGCCCAGCTTCTGCAGATAATTCAGATGTTGCTCAATCCCGCGCAGATCCCCGCCGTGATAAGCGCGCGCCAGGCTGCGATCATCTTTATCGGGGAACCAAGTCAGGTGATCGTTGGCCGCATTTCCGTCAGCAAAACGATCCGGCATGATCAGATACATTACGTCGGCAGAGCTGAATCCTTTTGGCTGCTCCGCCTCGCTGCGCTTCGCCTTCAGCTCATACGAAACCTCGGCCTTGCCTTGCGAATTCGTCGCCACAATCTCCACCTGCCCGGCATGCGCGGACTGCGTCTCCAGAGTCACAAAGGCCCAGTGCCCACTGGGCGAACTCGTCGCCCGCTCAACTCTCGCCCCCTTCCCTCGAACCGTAAATCTCGTCTTTTCCAGATGCTCCCCATGCACCAGCAACAGTGAGTCCGGAACATGCGTAAACCAGTTCGGTGGATCAATCTTCGTAATCACCGGCTTCGCGCTTTGCGCAATGCAGCCCAACGCCCCCAGCACTTGCGCCACGCACATCGCAGCCAAAACCCTGCGCACCGACACCACACCTACCCCAGCCTGGCAATGAGACGACCGCATACACACCCCTGTCCTGAATCGTTCAGCAATCCGTCATGGATTCAAAACAAATGCGCCACGACAGCATCATCGTGGCGCATCTCAAACCATCCATCTAGAAAGTAAATCGCGCTGCCAACTGGATCTCACGCTGCGAGTCCAGCTGCGTATTCGTGATCTTTCCGAACGTCGCATCGAGCACACCAGCATCTGGATTCGTAAACTGCGGTGTGTTCGTCACGTTGAACGCGTCTCCGTGCAACTCTAAAACATACCGCTGTGTCAGCTGAATATTCTTCTGCAATGACAGATCCGCAGTCCGCGTGCCCGGCCCGTAGATTTGATCGCGCCCAAGCGTTCCTAACCGCGTGAAGATCGTCTGGCCGTTCGCTGTGGCACTTGGCACCGTTCCAATCGCAGCGGTATTGAACCATGTTCCGTTGATGCTCTTCGGATAGCTCATCGGCCCAATCAGATCCGGTCGGTCGCTGTTACGATCGCCGCTGATGGAAAGATCGAACGGCGTTCCCGTCGCCAAAAATCCAATGACATTCACCTGCCATCCTCCGATAATCAGGTTCACCGGATAGCTTGCGCCAGCATCGAACCGCTGACCTCGACCGAACGGCAGATGATACAGAATCGACGAGCTGAACACGTGCCTCTGGTCCTGCAAGGAGTTTCCGTAATCCGCCTGTGGATCATAGTACAGCGGTGCCGTCGAACCCAATTCCGCGCCCGGAGAATCATCCAAGGCATGCGACCACGCATACGATGCCGTGATCAACAGGTTGTTCCCCTGGTGGTGCTCATAGTGCAGCTGCAGCCCGTTGTAATTCGCAGTCCCGTTGTAGTTGTTATAGGTGATTGTTCCAAAGTTTGGAAAGTTCTGCAGCCCCGTCCCAAATTGAAAGAGATTGTAGTTGTAGTACGTGGACAGGTGGTCCGTCTTCGTTCCCACATATGCAATGTCGAACACATCGCGCGGTGTGATTTGCTGCTCCAACTGCAAATTCCACTCCTGAATCTGCTGATTCTTGTCGTTGCGATTTACCGCCAGTGTGCTCAGACCAACCGGTGGTGCTGCCGGATTGAAGTTCGGATAACCCGGCAAGGGCAGCGGTGCGGCCTGCTGCGGCGAAACATTACAGCCGTACGGTGCTCCCACCGCGGGCGTCTGACCTGTGAACGTCATGCAATATCCGTTCTGCGCCTGATACGCCACGCTTCCGCCAAACGGCGTCTGCTGCCCTAGCTGGTTGCTGATGCCACCATAGTCCGGGAAGTAGAAGATGCCGTATCCGCCACGAAGCACCTCCGTACCATTACCGAGGACGTCATACGCAAATCCAAGCCGCGGAGCTACGTCGCCGAAGTCATTGTTGATGATCGACCGCGAAACCCCGTTCTTCCCTGCCTCCAGCACCTGCCCATACGTCGGGCTGGCTGTGTCCACATCAAAGGAGGCCTGTCGGTTCTGCGTCTCGTAAGGCCGCGTGATAATGTCGTAGCGCAAACCCAGTTGCAATGTCAGCCGCTGCGTTATCCGCCACTCATCCTGCGCGAAGAAGCCGTCTTCATAGCTGATATTGCTGAAGAAGCCGCTCTGCGCTCCAATGCTGTAGCTATCCGTAAATCCTGCCAACATTTCAGCCGTCGGAAAGCCCGTAAAATCACCGTTGCCGAAGTTGAAATACCCTTTGCCCGCGATCGGACGGAAGTACTCCATGTTGCGCATGATCCCCGTCGCTCCAATCTTGATCGAGTGGTGTCCATGCTCAAAATCAATTGCGTCGTTGATCTCATACGTATTCTGCGGAACCGCATACAGACCATAATCGCCCGTATAGTCGATGCCGTTGTTGCCGCCGATCAGCGCTCCACCGCTGGTCTCGAGATTGCGGTTCGCATTCACAATGCCCAGACCCGCCGACAACGCATCCCCATAAAACGGTGGCTGATAGCCAAAATCATCGCGGTTATATCCAATCAGCAACTGGTTCACCAGCGCTGGTGTAAAGATATGCGTGTAGCCCAGGCCATACGCACGAGCGTGGGTGTACGACGAACCCGTTCCAAATCCAGACGGCAGCGTACCCAGCTCCGGTGTCTTCGTAAACGCCGAGTTGTCATAGCTGAACCGCACGAACGCCGTATCCTTTGGCGTTGCATTCCAGTCAAATCGAACATCGAATGTGTTGTAATGCGTAAACTGCTGCTCCTTCGCCAGGAAGTTGTTCACCACTCCCCCCCGCGTCGGCGCCGGATACGCGTTGAAATACTTCAATGCCGCCACATTCATCGGGATACCCGCCTGCGCCAACTGGTTATGCAACACCGGCTGGCAAGTCGTCGGGTTATACAACTGACCGTTCTTCACATACGCCGCGTTCTGATGGATCAGACAGTATGGCTCCGAAAACTCGCTGTCGACAGCCGGCCCATTTGCAGCGTCATAGTCAGACGAACCCTGCAGCAGCTCGCTGAAGTCTCCCGTCCGCATCAACGCCGTCGGCACCGTCACAAAGTAAGGATTAATCGGCTGCACCTCGCGGAACGCCTGATAGTCGCCAAACCCGAACAGCTTGTTCTTGATGATCGGTCCGCCAATTGAAAATCCAGGCTGATTCCGGTTGAACGGCGGATTCGGACTTGCGTTCGCACCCAGAAAACGATAGCTGGGGTTCGCATCGAATTTGCTGCTGCGATAGAATTCAAACGCCGATCCGTGGAACGTATTTGTACCACTCTTGATCGAGCTCGCAACGATCGCACCGCCCGCGCGGCCATACTCCGCCGACGCAATGCTCGTATCGATCTTGAACTCCTGCGTAGCGTCGATATTCGGGAAAATCAAGATTGTATTGATCAGCGAGTCATTGTCATCCAGGCCATCCAGCAGATAATTATCAGCCTGCGGACGCAAACCATTCACCGAAAGCGCAGCGCCGCCGCTCTCGTTATTTCGGAATGTCTCCGAGTTACCACCCTGACCACTCGCCGGATCGCCGTACGCGCCGCGTGTGACACCTGGTGCCAGCAACGCCAGTCCTGTAAAGTTACGCCCATTCAGCGGCAGATCCGTTACCTGCTCGCCCGTAATTACCTCTCCCATCGTCGCGTTCGAGGTGTTCACCATCGGCGCAGCCGACGTCACATTGACCGTTTGCGAAACCGAACCTGCTGCAAGCTTGAACAGCAGCGTCTGCGAAGTTGATACTTCAACACTAAAGTTCACCGACTGGCTCTGAAAGCCCTGCGCCGTGACTGCCGCCGTGTACCTGCCGCGAGGCACCGCAAAAATCTGAAACTCGCCCGAGCCATTGCTCTTGCCGTTGAGCTTCGCTCCATTATCAACATTCGTTACCGTCACCGCCGCATTCGGCACCGCGGCTCCAGTCGTATCCGTGACCGTCCCAATAATGCTGCCATCATCTGACTGTCCATAACTGGTCGCCGGAATGGCTACCGCAGCCAGCGCCAGCGCCAAAACTCCCAGCACTCTCGCAGCCCTCATTCTCATCGTCCTCAATCGCTTCATCCTGCCCTCCGAAACCTGTAGCTGGATGCTCGGTGCCTAAAAGTCGCCTGTAGCATTCCGTCGAGAACTACACACGCTCGGTGCAACAATCGGCAATGCGCCAAAGAACAATTGATCTTCAAACATTCGTCAACAACTAACCCACTCATTTACAACACTTACGCGCAGATATCATTTTAGAAATGAACAACCTGAAACATGCGTTGTCCCAAAATGATAAAGTCTAGAGCGCGGTACAAGCGCAATCGCAATGTCCACTGTCGCCAAAAACTCGAGACTCAGCTTCGGAAGATTCGAAGCGAACCTCCTCACCGGCGAGTTATGGAAGGGTGGCTTCCGGATCAAACTCCAGGGCCAGCCCTTTAAGGTTCTGACTGCCCTCCTCGAAAAACCTGGACAGATCGTTACTCGAGATGAACTTCAGGAGCGCATCTGGGGCAAAGACACCGTAGTCGACTTCGATCATTCTCTCGGCACGGCGATCAACAAGATCCGTGAAGCGCTCGGCGACTCCGCCGACAATCCCCGTTTCATCGAAACCCTCGCTCGCAGAGGCTACCGCTTCATTGCTCCCGTAGGCGTCGTCCAGGCTCCATCAGAGCCAACCCCACCTTCTGATGACTCTGCTACTGCCGTAACCAGCATCGTATTCCCGCCGCGCGGCTCGGCCCCACCCCGTTCCTCCGACGATGCCATCCCCCGCCCCCCGCATGTTGTTTTCGGGTCCTCTAACGATCTCGCAGACCGTCCAATAGCTCCGTCAAGCGGCGCGCCAACATCCTCAAAGCACACAAAGATCAACACCTTCTTCATCCTCGGAGCCCTCGCCTTCTGCGTCGCTACCTTCAGCTTTGGCCTCTACCGACCTGCGACTGTTCCCCCGCACATCACGCAGATCACCCACAACGGCCACCTCTCCCCCAGCGTCGACAGCATGGAAGACCTCGCCGCCGCAGTCACGGATGGTGTCCACATCTACGCCTCCACCCTCGATAGTGGCCGTTCCGCGCTCTCTTCCATCGCCGTCACCGGCGGCTCGGTCGAGCCCGTCAACCTCCCCGCAGAAGTTGCCAGTCCCGCCCTCGGCGATATCTCTCCCGACGGTTCACGACTGCTCCTCCGCGATCATCTCTCGCCAGAATCCGAGCAACCACTTTGGGTCGTCCCCACCGGTGGCGGCTCAGCCCTCCGCGTCGGCGACGTGCTTGCCCACGACGCCACATGGATGCCCGACGGCGAAAGCATCCTCTATGCCAACGGCACCGACCTCTACCTCACCAGCCTCTCCCGTCAGCAGCCCCAGCACTACGCCTCCCTTCCCGGCCGTGCATTCTGGCTCCGCTGGAACCCCAAAGCCTCCACCCTGCGCTTCACCATCCTCGATCCTCTCGCCCACACCCTGTCCCTTTGGCAACTCTCGCCCGGCGATCACACCCCTATCCGTATTCTTACCAACTTCAATCAGCCCTCCGGCGAGTGCTGCGGTGTCTGGACCGCCGACGGCAGTTCTTATGTCTTTCAGTCCTCCAAAGGCGGCAACAATAATCTTTGGAAGCTTTCTGGTAACTCGAGCCGCAATCCCATCCGCCTCACCGACGGTCCTCTTGACTTTGAATCCCCTGTCGCTGCGCGCTCCGGCAGCCGCATCTTCTTCATGGGTGCCGACTCACGTTCCGAACTTGAGTCCCTGACCCCAGGCGGCGACCTCGCACCCGTCCGAGGCTTTCTCTCCTCCGCCGTACGCATCGATTACTCCCACGACGCCAAGTGGGTCGTTTGGACCGATACCGACGGCCACCTCTGGCGCGCCCGCACCGACGGCTCCGAAGAACTTCAGCTCACCCCCGACAATATCTACGCCTTCCTCGCTCGCTGGTCACCCGACGGCTCCCGCATCGTCGTCATGGCACGCGAGGCCGGCAAGGCCTGGCAAATATACCTCACAAGCCCCAACGGCGGCGACCTCCAGCCAATCCTCCATCAAACCGGCAACGCAGCCGACCCCTCCTGGTCCTCCGACGGCAAATCCATCCTCTTCGGCGGAACCAACGACGTCATGGGGAAAGACAGCTCATCCCGGCTCCTCCGCACCGTTCAGCTCTCCAACGGCTCGGTCCAGTCCGTTCTCGGCTCTCAAGGTCTCTTCAGCCCTCGCTGGTCACCCGACGGCCGCTACATCGCCGCACTCTCCCTCGACCAGCGAAAGGTCCGTCTCTATACACTCGCCACCCACACTTGGTCGACCCTTAACCTCGCCTCCGGCGCCGATCCCATCTGGTCCGCCGACAGCCACTACCTCTTCATCCACGCCTCACTCGATCCCGCCCAGCCGATTGAACGCGTTTCCATCCCCGACGGCCACGTCGACCAGATCGTCCGTCTCGCCGACACCTCCCACACCGACGCAGTCGACTTTGTCTTTGGCGGCCTCACACCCAACAACCTTCCCTACATCCGCACTCGCATCTTCACCGGCAACTTCTACTCCCTCGATCTCAAGTAGCACCGCCACTTACACCATCTGCGCAGCTTCTTCCACACCGGCCGTCGCGACTCTCCGGTACATAGGCGTATACCCCAGTTCCCTCGCATACGAAAGTATCTTGTCGAACTGTAGGCTGATAGTTGCTCCGGCCTTCTGTGTCACCTCGTCCTCCACAGGCAGGTCAAAGTCGTCTGCACCATAAAGCAGTCCCTCCAGCGCGCGCTCATTCTGCGTCAGCACAGACGTCCGTATGCGCGGCACGTTATCCAGATAAATCCGGCTCAGCGCAAGGTGACGCAGATACTCTCCTGTACTGATCTCAATCCCCCCCAGAGCTCCGCCCAGTGCTGTAAAGTACGGCTTGAACGTCCAGCACAAAAAGCTCGCCAGCCCACCGTTCTCGTCCTGAAACTGCCGCGTCCGCTCCAGATGCTCCAGCCGCTCATCAACACTCTCGTCAAACCCGATTACCATCGTAGCCGTCGTCCTCAGACCGGCCTCAATGATTGCCCGCTGCGCCTCAAAGTACTGCGCCACCGTGTACTTAAACTTGCTATGCCGGCGCCGGAAATCCTCCGTCAATATCTCTGATCCACCACCCGTGATCCACCGCACGCCCGCCGCCTTGAATCGCCGCGCCGTCGTTGCATAGTCCAGCTTTGCATGGTCCGCCAGATACATAAACTCGGCAATCGTCAGCGCATAGAACTCGATCCTGTCCCCATAGCGCTCGCGCACCGCGTGAAACAGCTCGCAGTAATACTCCAGCGCCAGCGCCGGATTAAACCCGCCGTTGAACGCCACCAGGTCGCCGCCCAGCGCTATCAGTTCGTCGATCTTCGCGAACACAGCGTCCGTGCTCAGAACATACCCGCCCTCCTGGTTCGGCAACGTATAAAACGCACAATAATCGCACTGCGCTACGCACACATTCGTGTAGTTGATGATGCGCATCAGCATGTACGTGCAGACCGCAGGGTCGTGAAACCGCGCCCGCACCATCTGCGCCATCCCTCGCAAGTCGTCATCCGTCGCGTGCTTCCACAACCACTGCGCCTCTTCGCGCGTGATCCGTCCGCCGCCTTGTACCTTAAGTCGAATTCCATCCACTGTCATTGCTGTCAGGCTCACATCTCAAGTCTATGCCTGCGACCCTCTCCCCTCAACCACCCTCGTCCCACCGACCACGCTTCTATCAATACACAGGTAGCGTGAAGCTGAACACGGAGCCCTCCCCAAGCTGACTCGTCACCGATATTCTCCCGCCGTGCGCTTCAATAATCGCTCTGCTGATTGCCAGCCCCATGCCCGTCCCCGAAGTCTCCTGCCCCGGAATACTCCCCCGGTAAAACCTCTCAAAGATCAAACTCTGCTCCGAAAGATCGATCCCTCGGCCTCGGTCTGCGACGCTCACCGAGACCATGTCCCCGCTTCGTTCCGCCGAAATAAAGATCGGACTCTTCGCCGGAGAATACTTCGTTGCATTCTCAATCAAGTTCGTCAGCACCTTCGTCACAAAATCCGCATCCGCCTTCACCTCCGGCAACTGCGGCAGCCACTCCGTCACGGGCCTGTCGTCCAGCAGGCTGGTGCACGTCTCCATCGCCTGCTTCACCATCGCCGCAACCGATACCGCAGCAAAGGTCATATGCACCTCCTGCGTATCCAGTTGCGCCATCTCCACAGCCTCTGAAACCAGACGATTCAGCCGGTCACTCTCCTCATCGATCACCATCAGCAGCTCCTTCTGCTCCGCCGCATCAAGCAGATGCGGCAGCAGCAGTGTCGTCGCCGAAGCCTTGATCGCCGTAAGCGGCGTCCTCAGTTCGTGCGTAATCGAGTCGATCATCAGCGACCGCAGCCGCTCGCTCTCCTTCGCAGCCTCGCCGCGCGTCACATGCTCCAGCGCCTGAGCCCGGTCAATCGCCACGGAGATCAGCCCACCAATCGCCTCCAGCGTCTCCACAGACAACGAAATCCCGTTCAGCAGCAGCAATCCACGCGGCTTCACTCCTACCCTCAGCGGCACGCGGGCCTGCCAACCCACCACATCCGGTGCCGGAAGCGTCTGCGACATCTGCCTCAGACCAATATCGTCCATGGTATTCAGCCTGTCATCGCCCGCTCGATAGCGGCGGTCTCCATCCAGCAGAAAAAGTTCCACCGCCCGCGCCCGCGTCACCAGCATGATCGCCGGGCTGATCGCATTCAGAAGACTCGCCACATTCTCGGTCTGGAGCAACTGTCGGCTCAAGCCATACAGAACCTCAAGCTCCCGCTGCCGCCTGCGTGCGTCCTCAGCCTCCTCGCGCGCCCGCTCCGCCAGTCGGCTGCCCACAACAGACACTGCCAGAAACGCAAACATTCCCACCCAGTTTTCGGGGTCGCTGATCGTAAACGTGCCAATGGGCGGCAAAAAGTAAAAGTTGTAAAATCCCGTCGCCGCAACTGAGATCACCAGCGCATATCTCAAGCCCCACCTCGCGGCCAGAAACAGCACCAGAAGCAGCATCGTCAACGCTACCGTCGTATGGTTTACATTCAGCCACAGGTGGTATACGACTACAATTCCCAACAGCAGTCCGACGGCCATTGACCACCGAAAGATAGAGACGACGCGTTGCGAGTTCACAAGGAGATACTACGACGTTGAACGCCACTTCGATACCCAGAAAAAGCCCCGAGGACTGGCTGATCGCTGCCGACTCCGAGAAAACGCGCGGGCGTTTCAAAATCTTCCTAGGATACGCGCCCGGCGTCGGCAAAACCTTCAATATGCTCAGCGAAGGCATACGCCGCCGCCAGCGCAACGAAGATGTCGTCATCGGCATCGTCGAAACCCACGGACGCAAAGGCACCGCCGAACTCGCCGCGAAGCTCGATCACGTCCCCCCGCGCGAGATCGACTACAAAGGCACACTCTTTCTCGAAATGGACGTTGACGCAATCCTCGCCCGCAAACCCCAGGTTGTCATCGTCGACGAGCTCGCCCACACCAACATCGCCGGGAGCCGCAACCAGAAGCGATACGAAGATGTTCTCCTGCTCCTTGAGTCGAACATCGATGTCCTCTCCACCATCAAC
Source organism: Acidobacteriota bacterium (assembly GCA_019351975.1). Classification (GTDB taxonomy): domain Bacteria; phylum Acidobacteriota; class Terriglobia; order Terriglobales; family Acidobacteriaceae; genus Granulicella. The sequence continues at coordinate 16,786 of JABBOG010000027.1, read as the reverse complement.
GTCCAGCACATCGAGAGCCTCACCCCGCGCATCCAAAGCCTCACCGGAATCTCCGTCCGCGAGACCGTGCCCGACTGGGTCCTCGATCGCGCCGACGAAATCGTCATCGCCGACCTCACTCCAGAAGCGCTCGCCACCCGCATGCGCCGCGGCGATATCTACCCTCTCGACCGCGCCGAACGCGCCCTCTCCAACTTCTTCCGCAGAGGCAATCTCATCGCCCTCCGCGAGATGGCGCTCCACCGCGTCACCCGCGCCGTCGACCGCACGCTCGAAGACTACGTGAAACTCAAACAGCTTGGCCCGCACTGGGCCATCACCGAAAAGGTGGCCGTCTGCATCAGCGCCAGCCCGCAGGCTCGCGACCTTATCGCACGCGGAGCCCGCCTCGCTGAAGGTCTAGGCGGCGAACTCTACGTCATTCACGTCGAAAGCCGGAAGGATGAACAACCCGAGCGCAAACGTGTCCTCGACGGCAGCCTTCAGTTCGCCATCAACTTAGGCGCGAAGATCGTACATCTCTCCGGCACCAACATCCCATCCACCACCGCCACCTACGTGCGGGAGCACCGCATCACCCAAGCCATCTTCGGTCGGTCCGCACTGCACGGCCTTCGTAAATACCTCTACTTCATGGCCATCCAGCGCTTCATGGTGGAAGCCCCTCACGTTGACCTCCACATCATCACCCAGCAGGATCGCTAACGGAGACCCCCAAGGATCCTCCGCCACACACAGCCACCGACCCAGCAATCTAAAACTTTGCGATCAGCGTAACGCCCGAAATCAGCAGTACAGCTCCCAACGCCCGCAGCGGTGTAATCGCATGCGGCACCATCCGAAACCACCCGAACTGCTCCACCAGCAGGGACATAATCAGTGCCGACGTCACCGTCAGCGCCATAAATGGACCCGCTCCAACGCGGTTCACCAACGTCAGCCCTGCGTACACCTGCACGGCTCCGACCAACCCTCCAATCACAGCCCACCAGGGCAACGAAGCTACGTCCGCGTTTGTTGGCAGTGGGTGCGGCATAATCATGAACGCACCGACAAAAAAGATAGTAATCAAGGCAAACGAGATCGCGGACGCCAGCCACGGGTTCACAATATGTTTATTCAGCTGCCCGTTCATGGCCGCGCCACAGGTCTGCAGCGCGCCCCCGAGAATAATGAATGGAAAGATCCAGCCCGTCTTCATAACATCGTCTCCTCACAAACCCTCGCTCCATCCGCATTAGTTCACGCCAAACAGCACCTGCATCGCAATCGCCGCTCCAACCGAAGCGAGCATAGCCGCGGGCATTGCCACGACACCGACTTTGAAGAAGTCCCAGAAGCTTACATTCAGCTTCTCCTTGCGCAGCGCAATCAGCCAGAGAATCGTAGCCAGCGATCCCGTCACTGAAAGATTCGGCCCCAGATCCACCCCTATCAGTACCGCGTTGGCGATCAATCCCTTCGCGTGCGCCGCCTCCAACGTTCCTCCCGCAATCAACCCCAGGGGGAGGTTATTCACCACATTGTTTGCAATGCCTACCGTAAAGCTCGCCACCATGGCTCCCGTGCCCAGCGCCAGTCCCTGCACCCACCGCAGCGCCGCTTCCGTGTATCGCAACGCGCCCATGCTCTGAACAGCATCCACCATCACGAACAACCCAGCCACCAGCGCCAGGGTTCCCCAACTAATCTCCTTCGCCAGCTTCAGAGGATTGCTGCGCGCCTTCATCGACACCGCTGCCGTTACCGCAAGCGCCGCCAGGCATGTTGGCAGCCCCAGCTCCTTATTCATCGCCGACGCCGCAAGCAGCACGCCGATCATCAGCCCTAACCCAACCAGCACCATCACCCCATTGCCGCTAAGCGCTTTCGCCTCTACCGACGCGTGGATCTCTTCCCGCAACTCCTCCCTGAACACGGCCCGCATCACCACATACGTCATCGCAATCGAAAACACTGCTGGCACACCAAAGGCCGTCATCCATCGCCCCAGCGGCGGCATCCCCTGGTGGAAGACAACAAGGTTCGCAGGGTTCGAAATCGGCAATACGAAGGACGCCGCGTTCGCAATCAATGCGCACGCAAAAAGACAAGGAAGTGGCTGAACCTTCGCCTTGCGCACCACTGCAAGAATCGCCGGCGTCAACACCACCGCCGTAGCATCATTCGACATGAAGATCGTCACCAGCGTTCCAATGCCATACACCAGCGTGAACAGCCTCACACTGGACCCACCAGCCCCCCGCAGCGCCGTCGACGACAACCAGTCAAATACCCCATGCTCCCGCGCCAGCGCCGACAACAACATCATGCCGATTAGAAAAAGATAAACATCCGATCCCTCAGCAACCGCCTTCGCCGCCAATCGCACCGACACCAGACGCGTCACCACCAGCAGCAACGCTCCGCCGCCAATCCAATAAACCTCCGGAATTCCTCGTGGTCGAACAAGCATCAACAGAATGCTGAGTCCAACGATCAATGGCAGAAGCACATCTGACAGCATCTACCACTTTCTCCCATTCTTATTCGGTCCCAGTTGCGTACCCAGCAGCCCTCGCTCTGGCCACGCGTCGATGGCATTATCCTGGTCCCGCTCCTTGCGCAGCGGTGCCGTATACCCCTTCAAACCGTGCACAAACCGTATCCTATCGCTTCCGCTTCGCCCGTCCCGTGTCGCGGCGCTCACGCTCAACGTATAGGTCCCCTCCGCCATCCCTTCGACATCAATCTCAGCCTGCCACACATTGCTTCCCTGCACTTGCGCCATCCCCATCTCTTGACCGCCCCACACCGCAGTCACTTGACACACTTCATCACGGTCCCAAATCTTCACCCGCACAACCACCGATTGAGATGCCTCCAGCGTCTCCAACGTCGATTCCGTCACGAAGTGTTCATCCACTGGTGTCGTAATCATCACCGCAGGGAGCGCATCCAACTCGAAGAACTTCCAGCTCACACAACCGTTGTCTATGTTCGTTACCGAAAATCCAACCGACCCCTCTTCAATCTGCCCTGTTGACCGCGTGGCTGTATAAATCACCCTGCCGTCGTTCGCAACTTCGTTGTAGTGCGTATGCCCCATGTCCACAACCCGTACGTCTCCTTGCCCCATCAACTCCCGTAACCTCTGCCCGCCTCGCTTAAGATCGGAAGGGTAACAATGCATCAAGATCACGACGGATTCCATCCTCGTCTTCGCGTCTGCAATCTCGCGACGCACCCATTCCATCTGTGCATCCATCACGCAAAAGCATCCAGGGTCAGGCTCATCAAACGCATTCAGCGCAAGGAATCGCACCGTCCCCACCACAAAACCGTAGTGCTTCGAAGAACTCATCGACGCTAGGTAGTTCGCAAAACTCCTCTCGTGCACATCATGGTCGCCAATGACCGTAAACCACGGGACCTTCAACTCATCCAGCGCCTCACGCACCATCGCGTACTCTTCCGCACTTCCCTCGTTCGCAATATCTCCAGGTAAATACACAAAGGAAGAAGCTCCCTTGAACGCACCGTTGACTTCATCGACAATGACCCTCAAATCCAGCAGATTCTGCCCATCTGCATCCGTCGTATGCAAATCACCGATGTGCACCCATGAAACCACACCCGCAGCATCGTCGGCCGTCTCTTGCCCCAGCGCATTCAGCGAAGCCTCAAGCGTCGTCATTGTTCCCCAACCCTCCTGAAGATCCCGGGTATCATTACACAGTCTATCTACAACAATGTCTCTTCCAGTGCCCACTCAGGCAATTGTCTTAGCAACGCAGATTTCCCTACGACGCCTCCCAGCACGGCGAAGTTGGCCGCTATCCTGTCCAGGCCTCAGTATTTCACCTGGAATACCGGCAACTGGCGGCGGCTTCGCGGCACATATCTCTCCAGCCCATTCCTTGCCGTCGTCACAGTTTACGCAGACTTACGCCTGGACACCCGCGCAGATTTCGTCTCATGCTTTCCACCCGCGTGTGCCTCAGACTTCACCAGCGTCGGCCCCTTCGGCGTCTCCACCTTTGCTGACTTCACATCTTTCTTCTTCTCTGCCATCGTCACAGGTGCCGCGTCCTTCGCCTCAGTACCCCCACTCACCGAACGTCGCAGCGCATCCATCAGGTTGATCACCTTGCCGCGCTCCTTCACCGGAGCCTCATCCCGCGGCACAGCCACATGCTGCAACTTCGCCTCCACCAACTCCTTCACCGCCACCTCATACCCGTCCACAAACTTCGACGCATCAAACGCCACCGCTTTACGCTTGATCAACTCCTTCGCCAGCGCCAGCGAATCATCATTGATCTCCATCTTCTTCACATCCGCAAAGTACGACGCCGGATCCCTCAACTCCGCCGCGTAGCGCATCGTGTACGCCATCATTCCGCCAGAATCGCCCTTCCCCGCCGGCGCAATCGCCACCACATGCTCTCGCCCCGCAAACGCAACCTTGGAAAGTGCCACCTTCTTTGTATCGATCAGCGCCTTTCGCACCGTAAGAAACGCCTCCGTCTGCGCATCATTCTCAGGCACTACAAAGTACGGCTTCTCAAAGTACTCCGGCGATAACTCATCCTCATCTACGAACTGCGTCACCTCCATCGTGTGCTTCGATGGCACGCGCAGGTGCGCCAACTCGGCAGGCTCAATCGTCACATACCGCCCCTTCGAGTACTCATATCCCTTCACAATCTGGCTCTTCTCAACCGGTGCTGCACCCTCCTCCGGATCGCTCTCCACCGCACTCGCCAGCACCTTCTGGTGCTTCACCCGCTCCCCTGATCCACGGTCAATCTGGTGAAACCGTATCTCCGAACTCGCCTCAGTCGCCACAAAAAGCTTCACGCCAAACGTGACCAACGAGATTTGTACCTGTCCACTCCAATACGGGCGAGCCATAGGGGTTCCTTGGGGCAAAGCATTGCCATCTGGTGAGAATGCTCCACCCCAGCGAAGGATGCCCACCCCCTCAAATAAAAAACCGCGCAGAGCAGAGGCTCCGCGCGGCTTTATCGTCCACCGACTAGAAGTGCAGCGTAATGCCTCCATACACGCTGATCGGCGCTCCCGGATATGCGAGGATATACCCGGCACTCTCCGCAGGTGTTCCATTTCCAGCTGTGCTGAAGTACCCTCCTGACGAAATGTACTCGTAGATCAGGTACTTGCTGTCAGCTACGTTCAGCGCGTTGAAGTTCAGCTCCATGAACTTGTACGGTACCTTCACACCAAGATTCACCGTGCCGTATCCGGGCATCGTCTGATTACTCGGCTGCGGAAATTGGTTCCCAGCCGAATCCACACCATTGTTGTTGAAGATGTACTGCGACCCAATGTACTGGAACGACGCCATCGGCCTGATATGCAGATCATGGCTCACAGTGAAATCGTAATAAGCCCCGGCATTCACGGTCGACTTCGGCACATACGGCACGTGTAGTCCATTGAAATTCTGCTCCGGCGTTGAGCTCCCCAGCGGCACAACCGTCTCGTAGTTCGTATAGGTCGCGGTCTCCACATTCGCGTTCGCAAACACATGCAACCGCGCAATCGGATCATCATCAAAAGAGCCATTCACGCCCTTATACTCCGACGTTCCGTTCGCGGACACACTGTTCCCATTGGCCAGCGTCGTATCGATCTCCTGGTTCGCCCAGTTCTGGTAATAGAACGTTCCCGTAATCAGCATCGTGTTCAGGGCGCCCATGCCTTCATGGTGAATCTTGAATCCGCCCTGTGAATAGTGCTGGCGCGATAAGTGATAGCTCGCCGGCTGCACGCTCTGGAATAACCCGCCGCCGCCGCCAACCTGCGGTCCACGCAACGACTCCATGAACCCGCCGTACAGCTCCAGCCACGGCAATACACGCACCGTTCCGTTAACCGATGGCTCAACACCACTGCGATTCTCCAGCCCGCCGCAGTTCGATCCCTGGTCCTTCACATTGCCCGACGTCGACGCTCCCGTTGCAGCGCAGTGCGTGCTTAGCAGCACGTTCGGCGCGAAGTTGAAATCTTGCAGCGAGTTGTTTGCGTAGCCCGTGCTGAAGCCCACATAACGCAGACCCGGCGTCACCGTGATCCTCTGTCCAAAACGTATCTGGTCTTGTAGCGTGATCGCAAAATCGTCTTGATTGAAGTACGAAGACCGGATCTTGCCACCAATGTTCGCGATTCGCTTCGCACCACCATCCGCTGGGTTGTAGAAGTTGTTCCGGCTGTTATACATCGCGTGGATGTAGTATCCACCAACCGTAATCGTGTTGAACTTCATCAGCTTCGTCAGCAGCAGTTTATTGCCGATCGTATCTGTATGTGGGCTGTTCCACTCATCCTGCTGCGGTCCCAAATTGTAAACGTCAGTGGTGCGATAGTGCGACCGCGCGATGTGGTTGTACCACGTCAGGTTATCCAGCGAAGTCGTGGGATCGAGCGCAATGTGTTCCCGCCCATAGATCAACCCATCTTCGTTCGTGTCGTACTTGTTATAGCTTGCATACGGCAACGTGCTGAAGTAACCCGATGTCTGCTGGCTATATTCCAGACTACCAGGCTGCCCATCCACCGTGATCAGTGGATTCGCCACCGTCGGAATCACCTGCGACCTGTACCCCGCACCATGTGCGTAGTACCCGGCAATCTCAAACGTATTCTCCTGGTAGCTCTTTATAGCCTTCCCATACGCCGCGACATCTTTGCCTGGATTTTGAAATCCATCCGGCGCAACGCGGAAGTCATTGCCATCGCCAACACCTCCAGCAACCACCGCCGACCAGCCATGATAAACTCCGCTCGTCAGATTTGCCGAAAGATCTTTCTGACTAAAACTGCCATATGTCGCCGAGATGTCCGCATGCGGCTTCGCCGTCGGCTGCACCGGCGTAAACTCGATCATGCCGCCTACATTATTGAACCAGCGCGTATCCGGATCACCCGGTCCATACGTCACATTCACGTTCTGGATCATGAACTGTTCCGGTATCGTCGGCGACTGCCACAAGTCCGTCGCCGGGTCAGCAATCGGCACCCCATCCAGCGTGATCGCCAGCGCTCCGCCGCCAGAGTAGCCACCATAGCCGCCCCATCCCTGGCTCACTCCGTTCACGCCCACCGTGTACTTCGTTGCCCCCGTATTTCCATAGCCCGTCACATTCGCGCCCGGCGCCATCGCCACAATCTGCGCGGCTCCAGCCACCGGTCCTGCAGCTTCAATCTGCGCCCGGTCCAGCACACGCAACTGCTGATTCGACTGGAACACATCCTGCTCCGTCGGCTGCTCCGTCGCCCCCGAAAGGCCACCCGATACCGTCACCGTAGAACCAACAGAACTCAGCTGCAGCGTCACGCTCTCTGCCACAACTTGCCCTGCATCCACACCGAGACTCGCCACCGTCGTCGTCTGAAATCCAGGTTTCACCACCACAACCTTGTACGTGCCCGCCTTCAACCCGCTGAGGCTATATCCACCGTTAGCATCAGTCACCGCATGCGAAACAAAGCCCGTGCTCAGGTTCGTAACCGTGACATTCGCATCCGAAACAAGCGCCCCCGCAGGGTCGTAAACTTTTCCGCTCATTCCCGTATTGCTTTGCGCACACACCCAAAGCGGACTCGCTAACACCAACAAGCACATCAAACTCTTGCGTAACATTCTGGCTTATTTCCTCCGAATTCCAACGTCGTCATTGCGCGCGCATCCCGTGAGAACAGTGCTCAGCAGGTATGCTTCGTTACGCTTTGATCACTTCAGACGTTAGGCAAGGACCATGAAGAGAACGTTACGAAAATGTTACAGATCCAATAATCGGATGGCATCGCAAACAAATCGCCCCACACCAACTTCAGGAGCATCCTCCGCACCCCGCCAGATAGAACCTGCACTTCCCCCGTTATAATTTTGCAGGGCCTTGAACCGGCGGATAGACGTAAACGCAACAGCCGCACAGCTCTTCCAGAAACACCACATCAGGAGATTCCATGAAGTCGATCAGTCGCAGGTCATTCGTCGGAAGCGCAGCCGCAGGCTTTGCCGCGCTCGCCACACCTTCCGTCTCCGCCGAATCCGGACTCCTCTACAAGCCCTCCGACTGGCAGATGTCTTCGTTCGACCAGCTACTCAAACAGCACTACGACGCCAAACAACTCTATGACATCACCACCGTCGACGACGGCAACGCCTTCGACCACATGGTCAACTCCTTCAACGGCCTGCAATTCGGTTTCAACATTCCCGCCGGGAAGATCAAAATCATCGCCGCAATCCGCGGCTTCGCCACAGTCTTAAATTACAACGACTCCCTTTGGGACAAATACCGCATTGGCGAACTGATGAAGGTCAACGATCCCAAGACAGCCAAACCGCTCACGCGCAATATCTTCTACACCAGCTCCTTCGGCAACCCACCCAAGTACACCTCGAATGACCCGAACAACGACGCTTTCGCTGAGGAAGATGCCAGCATTCAGGCCCTTCAAGCCCGTGGCCTTCAGCTCCTCGCGTGCCACATGGCGTTGCACGGGCAGTCCATCTTCATCTCGAAAAAGCTAAAGCTCAAGCAAGAAGATGTGTTTCAGGACTTACAGACCAACCTGCTTCCCGGCGTCATCATCGTTCCGTCGATGGTATCCGCCATCGCCGTCCTTGAAAACAAAGGCCATTACGGTTACATCCGCATGTAGCCTTGCGTTCAATCAGTACGCCAGCGCGACGCCATCAGCCCTCATCTCGCTCGCCGCCGCATACACGCGGTCGGCTCCCTGCTTGCGATTCTCCACACACTCGTACCGCCCAAACCCGCCGTCGCTCGCTCCCATCGGCCATCCCAACTTAATCAGCGCCTCGCGCGTCTCCACAGGCACACCTGCCTCCAGCCGCAGTATTCCCCTCGGCCCCAACCCTGCCGGATCCTCACCCATGCTCTGCGACGATCCCTCGTGGTGCCAACGCGGGCTGTCCCCCGCCGCCTGCACGTCCAGCCCATAGTCCACGCGATTCACTACAATCTGCGTCTGTCCCTGCGGCTGCATGTCTCCACCCATCACCCCAAACGCCAGCCACGGCACCCCATCCCGCATCGCAAACCCCGGAATGATCGTCTGGAACGGCCGCTTGCCTGGCGCATAGATATTCGGATGTCCATCCTGTAGCGAAAACAGCTCGCCGCGATCTTGAAACATGAATCCCAATCCATCCGCCACAAGCCCCGATCCCATCCCACGGAAATTCGACTGGATCATCGACACCATCATCCCATCCTCGTCCGCCGTGCTGAAGTACGTCGTGTCCCCATGGCTCGGTGCCTGCCCCGGATGCACCGGCTCCAGGATCCTGTCGGTCCGGATCAGCTTCGCCCTCTCCTTCGCATACTCCTTCGAGTTCAACCACTCCACCGGAATCTGCGCAAAGTGCGGATCCGCATAGTACCGCGCCCTGTCCTCATACGCCAGCCGCTTCGCCTCTATCTGCACCTGCAGCGAATCCACCGACTGAAATCCCATTCCGCGCATATCGAACTGCTCGATCATATTCAGCATCTGCAGCGTCGCCAGCCCCTGCGTATTCGCACCCATACCGTACACATCCACGCCGCGGTAGTTCGTCACCAGCGGCTTCGGCCACTCTGCATGATGCTCACGCAGGTCTTCCGCCGACAACCATCCTCCAATCCTCTTGAAGTACGCATCGATCGTCTGCGCAATCGGCCCATCGTAAAACGCATCGCGTCCGCCCTCAGCAATCATCCTGTACGTCCGCGCCAGATCAGGATTCCGCCGCACATCGTACTCAAACGGCCCACTGCCATTCGGCTGATACGTATGCACCGCATTCGCCGTCTCCTCCACCCCTGACCCAGGTTTCAGAAAGATTGCCATGTTCCGCTGAATGTAATATCCAATAATCTGCGGCACCGGCGATCCCACCTCGCAGTAATGAATTGCCGGCTCAAACAGCTCCGCCCACTTCAGCTTCCCGTACCGCTGATGCAGCGTCCACCATCCATCCAGCGCTCCCGGCGTCGACACCGTAACGGCTCCAAGATGCGGCAGCACACCATTCTTCGCCCTCGAACGCGCCGTCGCCAACGACAGTCCCTTCGGTGACTTCCCCGAGCTCGCCATCCCCATCACCTGCCCCGCCTTCGGGTCCCACAGCAGCGCGTAACAGTCTCCACCCAGTCCCGAGCTTGTCGGCTCCACAAACCCCAGCATCGCATTCGCAGCAATCGCCGCATCTACCGCGGACCCGCCACGCTTTAGCATGTCAATCGCCGTCTGCGTCGCCAGCGGATGCGCCGTCCCCGCCGCACCCGAGCATCCCAGCGCCGCCGACCGAGACGCAAAGCTCGCTCCCGCCGGTCGGTCTCCTGCATGGACGTCCGGCCGCTTGAACCACTCCGCGCCCTTCGCCTGATACTTCGGCAGCGCCGCGTCCGCTCCTGCAGCCTTGGCTGCCTCGCCCCCAACCGTTGCGGCCTTTTGTTGCAGCAGCGTAGACGTCCCAGCGGCCGCCATCGGAAGTGTTGCCAAAAAGGTACGACGAAGCATCATGATCTCCTAACGAACTCTCAAATATTCAGTCCCATGCCCAAGGGCATCCTGCTCCCCTGGTCTTGTCGCGCCGTTCGCCTCGACACTCAACGCAGAACCTTCCACCGTACGCTGCATCGACCGCAACAATGCATCCCGGACATACACAATATGTTCTCGCATCATCTTCTGCGCACGCTTCCGGTTCCCCTCCTTGAGTGCCACGTAGATGTGCTCGTGACTCGCAGGCGTACTCAACGCAGACAGATCGAACGTCGCCATCCGGCACAACAGGCTCTTCTGCTGCACGTTTTCCAGCACGCGTGCAAACTCCAGATTCTTCGTCGCCTCTGCAATCAACCGATGAAACGCGATATCCTCCTCGATATGCGCTGCCCGGTCGCCACACTCCAAATGCCTCCGCGTGCGTTCAATGCTCGCGGCCATCTCATCCAGCAGCGGCTGCGTAATCTCCACCATCCCCAACGCATGCACCTCCAGCAACTCACGCACAGCGAACAGATCCGCAACCTCCTTCGCTGAAAACCGTCGGCAATAAGCGCCCCGTCGCGCCTCAATCCGGATCAACCCCTCGCTCTCTAATCGCATCAACGCCTCCCGTACAGGAGACTTGCTGATACCCAACTTCGCCGCCAGGTACTCCTCCGTTAACTTCGTCCCCTCCGCCAGCGTTCCCATCAGCAGTTGTTGCTTCACGCTTCTATAGGCAAGTTCAGTAAGATTCGGTGTCTTCGGAAGTCGCTGCATCATCGTTGGTTGCACCCGCGAATTCTACATGACAGAACTCACCCAATCATCCCTCAACGCTTGCGGGTTACGGTTCGCGTCTCCATGACCATCCAGCGAGACGCGAACCATGCCCAAACGCTCCTAGAACTCAAACTTGCCGCTGATCTGCAACTGACGCGAAGACCCACCATCGCTGGTAGCAAAACGCGTCGACGTGATCAAACCAAACAGCGACGACTGAATATTCCCCGAAGGCTGTCCGAAGTTCGGATGGTTCAAAATATCGAACGCATCCACGCGCAACTTGAAAAATAGACTCCGGAACAGCTTCGTATCTTTTTCTCCCGATAGATCGATATCGGCAAATCCCGGACCGGTCACAGCGTTACGCTGAATATCGCCGATCGTCGCAGAGTATTGAAACGAGCAACCAGGAGTAATTGTTGCCGTCAGGCAGGCTTCCGTCGCCGGAATGAACGTCACATCCGTATTGTTTGCTGCCTGCACCTTCGCCGTATGAATCTGCCCAACCAGGTTCGGCCTCACCACACCAGCGATTCCCGTATACGTCGAATTCGCCTCAATGATATTGATCGGATTCCCAGTCTGATACTGCACAATCGTAGACAGTTGATATCCAGAGATCAGCCGGTTGCCCTTGAACGGCAGATTGTAAATCGCCGTTCCAGCATAGTGATCCCGCACGTCGAAGTCGGACAAACCGTAGTTCCCCCGCGGATTGTTGCTGTCCTGTAGATTGAAGCCACCCTGCGATCCGAGTGAGTTCGTATCCATCGACTTCGACCAGTCGTAGTTCATACTGAACTCCAGACCGTGGCTCGCCGTCTTGCTCAGCACCACCCACAGCGCGTTGTAGTTCGAATACCCAATACTGTTCGCCTCGTTGATATTCGAGTTGATGGATTTGCCCGGATCAATCGGGCTGTTCGCTGCGAGCGTCAGATACGGTCTCGGCGTCGCTCCGAATGGCTGATTCTGGTTGGTAGCAATCCTCAGATGATGTCCCTCTGATCCGTAGTACCCGATCGATCCAACCAGGCCCCATCCAAGCGCCTGCTGCAGATTGACGTTGTAGTCCTCCGTATATGCATTCTTGAAGTTCGGATTGACGCTCGACACCGACAGTCCCGCCGCCGCCGCCGATGCGTACAGCGATCCAACCGGAATCGGCTTTGTCGCTGATGAATACAGCACCTTGTTCGTGAACGGAGGATTCGTCGTCAACCCTGCCACAACATCCTCCACCGGCTGGTCAGCCATATACGCATAGCCTCCGCGCAGCACCGTCAACCCGGTTCCAAACAAGTCATACGCTAGCCCCACGCGCGGCTCATAGTTATACTGCTGCGGATATGGGCTGCCCACGCCATTCGTCCCCACGCGTGTCAGCGAAGGGCCTGCGGGATTGAACAACACAAACCGGTTCTCTCCTTCTACGGGCGTTCCATTCCACTCAAAACGAAAGCCAAGATCCAGTGTGAGCTTCGGCGTGACCTTGTAGTCGTCCTGCACGAATCCAGCCGCCGCATTGATGTATACGCGGCTGTCGATCGTCCCCGGCGTGATTGAGAATCCCGTGGCCAGATCCTGTTCAAAGTCCAGCGGCGTGCTCGCATACGTCAGCGATCCCGTATCCTGGGAGAAGCTTGCCTCCAGGAACCGGCGGAACTCTCCGCCGAACTTGATCGTGTGTCTCCCACGCAACAACGTAGCCGTATCGGAGATCAACCCAAGCGTATCCACCCGCCCTTGCGGAAATCCCGCAGGCCCTCCAATCGTCAATCCCAGATCCGAAAACGTAGTCTGCGGTAAGCCGAGGTTGGTCGTCACTCCGTCCCCGATGAAGTAATTTGCCGGATCCAACTGCGTATTCGGCACAAACGAAATTGAAATCCGATTGAACCCAAGCCTCGCCTCATTCACAAAACTCGACGAAAAAATATGAGTTTCGTTCACCGTCAGGATCTGACGATGTGCATCTCGATGATCGCCGAATCCAGGAACCGTATCACCCTGCAACGCCGGCTCAATGCGTGCATCCGCCTGAAACGCATAAAACCCATGCAGCACATCGCTCGTATTGAACTGGTGCAGTACATCCATTGTTCCTTGATCGATCTGCACCGGCCCCGGCGTAAACCCTACAAAGTTGTTCCCGCTGTTCGCCACCGGAATCAGCGCCAGCAGCGCATTCGCCGCCGGCTTGCCCGCTGCAACCGTTGCAGCACGCTGCGCCGCCGATAGCACCTCGCTATTTTGTAAAATCCCTTGGTGCTGCCTCAACCCCTCATAACTCGCAAAGAAAAATGTATGCCCTCTCCAGATCGGTCCGCCAACCGACGCTCCAAAGTCATTACGCTTCAACGGCGCTTTCACGCCCGCCTCTCCCAGCGAAGCACCCGTCGTTACATTCACACTACGATTGAAATAGTTCCTTGCATCCAGTGCCTCGTTGCGGAAGTAGTCAAACACCTCACCATGAAATTGATCCGTGCCCGAACGCGTGCTGACATTCACAATCGATCCCGAGCTTCGACCATACTGCGCACTGGGAGTCTGGTTATCAATCTTGAACTCAGACGTCGTGCTAATCGACGGCTGAAACGTAATCTGGTTCTGGCTCATATCATTCAAATTCACGCCATTGATCTGGAAGTCCACCGAATCCTCCCGATTCCCAGCCGTAATAAATGAATTTGCTCCCAGGCCGCGGCTCGCCTGCGTCAGGCTGCCCGCCGTCGGAGCCACTACACCGCCCGGCGTCAGCACCGTTAGATCCAGAAAGTGGCGTCCATTTAGCGGCAGTTCCTGCACCGTGTTCTTGCCAATCACTTGCCCCACCGTCATGCTCTGCGTCTCAATCTGCTGCGCTGCCCCCTCCACCTGCACTGTCTCGCCCGCCGATGCCGCTGGCAGCTGCAGATTCAGCGTGCTGCTTTGGTCCACCTCCAGCCGGACCTTCTGGAAGACGTCTGCGCTGAAACCCGGAGCCGTCGCCTCCACCTTGTAATCTCCAGGCTGCAGCGACGGCACCACATAGAGCCCTGCGCCGTCCGTCACAATGTCGCGGTCCAGTCCCGTAGCAAGCGAATGAACCACCACACTCGCGTGAGGCACCGCCGCTCCACTCGGATCCGTCACCACTCCCGACAACGTTGCCGTTGACTGCCCCAGCGCCACACTCGCGCTTCCAATCACTGCCACCGCTGCGTACAGATATCTGCGATCGAACATCAAACCTCCGAAAAAGATCAGCCAGCGGCTCGATACACGAGTGCCGCAAGATGCATGTGAAATTTTGGTTACAGAAACGTGAGTTAGATATATCACATATCAGAGCGTTCAACGGAATCGCAAACACGGCAACTCCACCAAACCCGCTCATCAAGGCTCCGACATGCATCGAAATGAGCCGCTTAAAGGCGTTAGACCCCCGAACTACTGGGGGCCTACTGGGGGTGGGGAGGGTGTTGCGGATAGGGGATGCCGGGCCACCGTGGGGACTGCTGGTGCCGACTCATTGCCTTACTTACTACACTCTATTGGACGGCGTATCTCGATAATGGTTGTGCCGTATTACGACATTTCTGTCCCGGGCTGTGCAAATCACTTTGGATAGCCTCCAACTGTACCCTCTCTCCCCATCGATGGAACACAAATCATCCATATGGCCGATGCGTCCCAACTCTCATCCCGATACCTTGTTCATAGAAACCAAGTGTCACTCCCCCGGCGCCGCCCACAAGCGGCGCTCCTTTTTTGCCCCCAGCCATCTACGCAGGCTCCCGTTCCTCCGCTGGCACATGCACCCGAACCTCCTCGTGCGTTCGGCTGTATCCCATCAGGTGCCACAGCGCCGCCGCACCGATCAACGCTAACGCAACCAGACACACTCCGTTCCATCCCCACCGCGACCACGCCCATCCCGATAGCGCCGAACCCAGCGCCCCGCCCATAAAGTACATCACCATATAGATCGTATTCAGCCTGCTCCTCACCTGCGATCCCAGCCCGAAGATGCGCGTCTGGTTCCCCACCTGCATCATCTGTTGTCCCAGATCCAGCGTCACTACCCCCACCACCAGCAACCCAAGGTGCCACGCCGTCGTCACTCGCCACTTGTCCGTCCACCAGAGCCATACAAACGACGCCGTCAGCACAGCCCCCGCGACCGTCACCACAAACCGCGTCCCTCGCTTGTCCGCCAGCCATCCCGCAAACGGCGCCACCAGCGCACCCGCCGCGCCCACCATCCCAAACGTTCCCGCCACTCCCGGCCCCATCCTGTAGTGAGAAAACAGCAGATACGCCAGCGTCGTCCAGAAGCAACTGAACGCTCCAAAGCTCAACGCGCCCAACACGCCCGCCTCGCGCAGCAGCGGCTCGGTACAAAACAGCGTCCACAGCGACCGCATCGTCTGCCTGTACGTCAGCGAAGCGCGCGGCTCCATCCTCGGCATCGCGCGATACATGATCGGCACAAACGCCAGATTCATCACCGCAGCCACAACAAACACCGTCCGCCAGCCATTCAACTTCTCGATCCACCCGGCAAAGCTCCTCGCCAGCAGAATCCCCAGCAGCAGCCCCGTCATCACCGTCCCAATCGCCTTACCGCGTTTCTCATCCGGAACAAGGTCCGGAGCCATCGGCACCACCACATGCGTCACCGAAGCCATCAGCCCCACCAGCGCACTCGCCACAATCAACCACGTCAACGTGTGCGCAACCGCCACCAGTACCAGTGCGACCGACACGGCGGCATACATCCGCATCATCAAGCTGCGCCGCTCCGTCACATCCCCAAGCGGCACAAAGCACAGAATTCCCGCAGCGTATCCCAGTTGCGTCGCCACCGCCACCAGCTCCATCGAACGCGCGCCGCGCCCAAACGTCTTTCCCATCACCAGCAGAAGCGGCTGGTGATAGTAGATCGATCCCACCCCGACCGCGCATGCAACTCCAAGAAACGGCAGTGCCCACCGTCCTGCCATCGCATGTTGCTGCGTCTTCGCCATTCCTGCCTGTCCCTCTCGCCGGATTTCCCGCACATATCGCCAGAGACTATCATCATATCTACTGAACCTATGTCGCAGAAACAGACCATCGCCGTAGCCATGTCAGGGGGAGTCGATTCCTCCGCCGTCGCCGCGCTCCTGCACGCCCAGGGCTACCCCCTCGTCGGCCTCACCCTCCAGCTCTGGAACCAGCGTCGCCTCGCCGGTCGCCGCACCTCTGACGGCCAGACCATGCCCGAGTCCGTCCAGGGCCGCTGCTGCTCCATCGACGACGTCTACGACGCCCGCCACGTCGCCGAGCACCTCGGCATCCCCTACTACCTCGTCAACGCCCAGGACCGCTTCGAGGCCGAGGTCGTCCGCCCCTTCGTCTCCGAGTACCTCGCCGGCCGCACGCCCATTCCCTGCACCCTCTGCAACAATCACCTCAAGTTCGACCAGCTCCTCCTCACCGCCCGCCAGATCGGTGCCGA
>JABBOG010000026.1 GCA_019351975.1 Acidobacteriota bacterium | reverse complement strand
GCCGCCTGGTTCAGACTCCCCCTTCACCCTCTACACCAATAGATAATCAGCTCTAACTACCAGGGAATCGACTTGCCATTGTGAAAGAATCCTCCGTTCGGACCATCCTCGCCTAGCGTCGCCAACTCCACCTCAGTCTTCGCGCCATCCGATACCGCCATTGGTGCAGCACTGCCGCCTAAGTCCGTCTTCACCCAGCCTGGATGTGCTGAATTCACCTTGATCTTCGTGCCCTGAAGCTCGTGTGCGAGTGAAATAGTCAAGACATTCAGTGCCGCCTTTGACGCGTTATATGCAAAGAGCTTGGTCCCATAGGTCGGAGAACCCTTCGTAGCTTGCAGACTTACCGAACCAAGGATGCTGGACACATTGACAACCCGGCCTGCATCGCTTTTCTTGAGGAGCGGAAGCACGGCCTTCGTCAAAGCAAACACGGCGAAGAGGTTCGCGTCGAATGTTGTGCGTAGATTCTCCAAAGTGGTTTCACTGGTAGTGTTCTTGGTCCAACCCTTTTCAATCATGACCCCTGCATTATTCACCAGCACGTCGAGCTTTCCAAATTCTTTTTCGATCATCACTACAGCCGCTTCAATGTCGGTTTGCCTTGTCACGTCCAGCCTCACTACGCGTACATCCGTTCCTTCTTCGCGCAGCGGACCAGCAGCCGCTTCACCCTTGAGTGGATCTCGCGATCCCAACAGAATCGTATAGCCCATCTTTCCGAGCTGCCTGCCTGTTTCAAGGCCGAGCCCCTTATTCCCGCCCGATATCAGCGCCACCTTTGTCTCGCTCATCTACTTACTCCTGGCTCCAATCTTTGGTTCTGATGCAGTACCGCGGCAAACCGTTCCGCATATAAGAGAGGCATATCACGCCGCTTCATGTCCGGTCCAACGACGACGTGCACCGTTTCTCCCTCACATAAAAGCACTTCATCGACAGCCCGTAGAATCGAATAGCGGAACCGAACAATCGACCCGCGCACACCCGCCAAAGTCGTCCTCACTAGAAGCTCGTCATCATAGCGAGCCGGAGCTTTGTAGCGAGCTGAAACATCGGCGACGGCGATCATCGCGCCTTCTTCCTGCTCCATCTTCTTATAATCCAGTCCCAACTGCCGTATGAATTCAACCCTTCCTACCTCAAACCAGATTAAGTAATTTGCGTGATACACCACACCCATCTGGTCAGTTTCGGCATACCGCACTCGAACGCGCGTTTCTGCAAATCCAAGCTCCAACATCTTCCCTGCATCGGTCATACACTTGTGCTCCACTGACTTATTTGTGTCCGGCCCATGCTTCGTACTTACTGTACAGCGGCACCGTAACGCCGCTGCAAATCAATGCCCATCGCCATCACGCGCTCGAGCGACTCCAGTTCCGGCAACTCCGCACCCAACGCTTTCAGCGTTCCCAGCAGCACCTCAGTGGGCAAATTTACCACACGCGCGTCGGAAGCATAGAGACATGTGCCGAGACCTCCTATGGACGCATCGAAACGTCTACAGCCAGCCTCGTATGCGGCTTGTATTTTAATCGCAGCATCCTCCGGTCGAGTAGGGAGATGCACGCCGATCTCCAGCCCTTCATGAACGTCCAACACAAGCCGCATAACATCCCGCACCATCTCAGCAGAAGCAATGCCTGCGGTATCGGAGAGTGAAACTTGTGCCACGCCCGAATCTACGAGCAAGTCTACGGCACTCACAACTTCGTCAATGTCCCATGCATCTCCAAATGGATTGCCAAATGCCATCGCCACATAAGCGACAACATCCTGCCCACCCTTGTATGCAAATTCGCCGATTTGCTCAAGCTGGTCGAGCGCATCCTCTGGCGTCTGCCGCTGGTTGCGCTCTAAAAATTGGGGCGAAATCGAGTACGGAAAGGCAAGCGTTGTCACGCGTCCTGTCTCCACCGCTACTTCCGCGCCGTTTGCATTCGCGACCATACCAATGATCTCGATGTCTGGTCCAGCATCAAGAAACTCTAGCACCATTTCGGAATCTGCCATCTGCGGCATGAACTCCTTCGATACAAAACTCACCGCGTCGATATGCGTGAAGCCAGCCAACAGCAATGCGCGCAGATACTCGGCCTTCACCTCCGGCTGCATCTGCTTCGGCAAACCCTGCCACGCTTCGCGCGGGCTTTCAATGATCTTCACCATGCTCATCCAGCTTTCTCCACTTCCCTGCATTACAGCGGCGAGTGGATCAACTTCATCCACGACGCATCATCCCATGATTTCTTCAACGGAACCATTTTCACGGTGACAAACACTTCGAATGTTGGATTTACCTTCAGTTCGAACACGTGTCCACCTGCTGTACTTCCATTGTGCTTGAAGCGCGTACCCTGTGCCTGTCCCGCGGGCACCAGGATGAACGGAGATGAGTCAAACAGCATGCCGCTGATCAGCAAAGTTGCATCTGATGCAAAATCTCGCCTCATACCTACATCTCCGTTGCTGCTCTTCTTTCGCCCAGATGAGACCGTGCGTTCAGCATAGTACGGCAGCAGGAAAAATGCCGTATCGTTTCTTAAGAGTGCCAATGCTCACCCTATGACCACCACGACGCGGCAACTACCAGCGATAGTCCCTGATTCAGCCCATGACGCTCTCATTGTCATCGATATGCAACAAGACTTCCTTCCAGGCGGAGCCCTCGCTGTAACTGGCGGCGACGCAATCATCGCTGGGATCAACCGGGTTGCCCGAGCCTTTGATCACGTTATTCTCACGCAGGATTGGCATCCCCAAGGACACATCTCCTTCGCGAGCACACACAAAAAGCGGCCGTTTACGGATACGATCGAGACGAGATACGGCCGACAGCAACTCTGGCCAGATCATTGTATCCAAGGCTCAAAAGGTGCCGAACTCAGCCCTGATCTGAATATCCGGCACGCCGAACTCATCCTTCGCAAAGGCTTTCGCCTCGGGATCGATAGCTACTCCGCTTTTACGGAAAACGATCGCGTCACACCCACTGGGCTGGCAGGTTATCTGCGAGAGCGGAACCTGAGCCGACTTTTCTTTACAGGTCTAGCCTACGACTTTTGCGTAGCATCCTCAGCACTCGCCGCGTCGCGGCTCGGCTTCGAGGCGATCGTTGTGGAGGACCTGTCACGCGCCGTTGATAGCCTGAACGGTATTCCTGCAACCAATCAGGCATTTGCCGCCTCAGCGGTAAAGCGCATCTCATCCCTAGGGTAAACACTCAGTGAACATTGAGCCAACCAACGATCCTACCGCTGAACAAGCTTCATGGCCTGAAGCGCTCGCGACCGTTACCCAATGCAAATATGACTTCGGCGCTGGCCGCGCTCTTGCCTTTGGCATCCCCCTCAACAAGCACTTCCGCATCTCCTACAACTACTTTGCAAATGATGAGCTTCACACTGGGCAATTCTCTTCTGACAAAGCTATACCGCAGGGCCACCTCTTTCCTATTCGCTATAACCCCAACGCCCCCCGTGAGCATGAGCATGAGCATGACACTGCCAGCCAGCCAGAAGGCAGCCGCGCAGCAATCCTGACTATCGGCATCATCGGCTCAATCGTGCTGTCGCTGGCGTGGCTTATCTTCTTGCGCGCCTGTCACTAGACTGCAATTATTCATCCAGCGACCATCCCCACAAGCCCTAACTCTTCGGAATGCACCTGCATCGCGCGAAGACAATTGCCAATGTGTTCGTCGATCGAGATGCCCAGCAACGCCGCGCCAAGCAACATGTCCTCCCGCTTTACCGCGCGGGCGAAAGCTTTGTCCTTCATCTTCTTTTTCACGCTGGCAACCTCCACTTCCCCGATTGCCTTGCTGGGGCGCACAAGAGCACATGCCGTTAGGAATCCAGCTAATTCGTCACAAGCAAAAAGAGCCTTATCCAGATGTGTCTCCGGAACGACACCAGAGTAGTCCGCGTGTGCCAGAATGGCATGCAACATCGGCTCCGGCCAGCCCTGCGCCCGAAGGTATGTCACGCCCACAAACGGGTGCTCTGCCGGCGTAGGATGGCGGTCGTAATCAAAATCGTGCAATAAGCCCGCACATCGGTACTCCTCGCCGAAACGCGATGCATCCTCCCCCGATAAGCCCAGACGCTCTGCCTCCCGCAAGCCATAGCTCTCCGTACATCTCGCTACAGAGAGACCATGCTTCACCAGTGATTCGTTCGCGGTCCACTCTCGTAACAGCATCTCGGCGCGTTCCGCATTTAACATATCTTTCACAGGGTTCTCCGACTTCGTAATATCTGCTGAACACGCGACCTATGTACTATCTTGGTTCCACTGCCGCTTTCTACCATATATCTGTTGGAATTCTCTGCGATACACCTTGACTCCTTGAGCGCGTAGTGTCAACCTAGGCACATCTCCTGTTTCGTTATCGGACGCAGGGGTACGGTGCCCGCTCTGGCAGCCGTCCGCATCACACAACTTATGGCAACCATGATGGCGCCCGTCAGCGCATTGGAGGTTCAGTCTACACCTGGATCGACATCGCGTGAGGTACTCCGTTGCGAGGCCTGTAAACTCGTTCAGTTTCGTACTGCTACCGATGCGTGTCGACGATGCAAGAAGTCTCTACTGCCTGAGCCAACCAAGCTACAACCAACAATTGCGCTAGTATCGGAAAGCTCTGAGGAGCCGACTGAAGGTGGCCCGCAGGTGTCTGCCGCTGTTCGCGATCTTCGCCATGTCCGTAATCTATCGCAGCGCCAGCTCGCTGCCCGTATGGGGGTGCCACGCACCTACATCTCAAAGATAGAAAATGGCAAGGCTATGCCCACTCTGTCCTCTCTTGACCGTCTGGCGCGTGCGTTACAGGTAGATATCTCCGCCTTGCTTCGCGACGCTCCGACCCGTCATCGGGACGAGGCGGCTGTTCTTCTGACTGATCCATTTCTTGCCGAGGTTGCAAAGTACACAGCACACCTCACATCGACGCAGAAGTCCATCTTCATCAACCACATCCGCGAGCTATCGCAGAATGCCCATCAGGGCCGAAACCGCCGCATGGCCTAAAGCCTGATCCGTAGACGAGCACCTCCGGCGTCGCACTTCCTTACGGTCTAAGTAAATTTGGACTGTGGGCAGCTTGCGACGCCTCTCCGTTTAATCTCAGCTTTCCGTTCTAACCCTCCCCATCGTCCCGACTTTTGTTGATTTACTGTTTCCTACTTCTGACTTTTTCAGCTATCGTCATTGTTGCGAGCCCATTGTGCGCGAATCCATCCTCAGCCGCGTGTATCATCGCTCGAACAGAGCGCACGAGCTTACGCCCGAGGAACGCGCTGTGTACGAGACGCTGGACGCAGAGCGTCTCCCGCAGCACGTTGCCATCATCATGGACGGAAACGGCCGCTGGGCTGGCAAGCGCGCCTTAAAGCGTTTCCTGGGCCATCAGCAGGGCGCTGAGAGCGTTCAATATGTCGTGGAGACCGCATCCCGCATCGACCTCCCCTGGCTGACCCTTTACGCATTTTCGCTTGAGAATAACCTTCGCCGTCCACGAAACGAGGTCGGCTTCCTTATGAAGCTGCTGAAGTCCTATCTTGTTTCGAACGTCAAGCGAATGAACGACAACAATATCCGCATGGCGTACATTGGCCGCACCCATGAACTACCGCAGGAAGTGCAGGACACAATGCAATGGGCCGCCGAACAGACCTGCAAAAACACCGGGACGACGCTTACCTTAGCGCTAAACTATGGCTCCCGCTCAGAGATCGTCGACGCAGCGCGAGCGCTGCTGCACAACATGATCGCGGAGGCGCACAAGAGGGGTATCTCCGTTGAAGATATGCTCGCCGCAGAGGGCGTCGATGACGCGATTAAATCGCGGATTGACGAGCCTCAACTCAATGCCAGTCTGTACACGGCACATATGCCCGATCCCGATCTGGTGATCCGGACCTCTGGCGAGCAGCGCATTTCCAATTTTCTCCTGTGGCAGATCGCGTACGCGGAGATCTTCGTTACAGACCGCTTGTGGCCGGATTTCAGGGGACTTCATCTGATTGAGGCCATCGCCGACTACCAGCAACGTGAACGTCGCTTTGGAGGTCTCGGAGAGTCATCCGATGAGACCTTTTCTGATACGCTGCCAACCGAGGCTGAGCTAGCCCGGCGCTAAGGCCGTGCATGATCTCTATCATCGGCCGCTGCATCCTGATCCCGCCTCTCACAGCCACAAAGGTATCCCCACAACTTAGAAATTCTCCAACGGCCTCTGGAAGGCACTTCTCATGCCTCGAAGCTCAGATTAAGGTCGCTCTCCGCATTCCAAACGACTTCGAGTCGACCAGCTACTCCTTCGGCATTAGGCTGGAGCCGATCAAATCAAAAAACGACCAGTCGATGTCCGTCCATCCCGCCGCTGCCACTTACTTACGGAGCCTGCAACAACCTCACACCGCGATTTATGTTTGAATGGTAAAAATGAATCAATCATCTTTGCGAGATTTCAGTAGGCTCTAGAAGTCATTGGCCTACGTGGAGATGCCTGCGAAACTCTGGAGAGAGCATGACCGTATCGACGAAAGCACGAACCGCCGCGCGCGTCACAAGCGGGATCAGAACCCGGAAGGCCGCGCTATACGTTACGGAATCACTCGTAATCGGCCTCATGGTGGCGATGGCAGGCTGTAGCTCCGACGGCACCACAACAGGTGCCACGACAGGAGCACCAAATGTCGGCATCTATGTGATCCAAAACACACCGGCCACGGGAACAACATTGGCATCTGGCTCCATACTGGAGCTTTCTACAGCCGCCACTTCGTCCAGCTCGCCTGTTTCCACGATCGCCTCCCCGTCGAGCACGGCGCTGGAGTTTCTAGGCATTGACGCTCTCGGCGATATCTACACCTCCTCGCAATCCTCCAAGTCCTCTGCAATCAATGAATACGGCGCGGGATCAACCGGCAATGCACCCACTAAGCGCTCCATCCCCTTCAACAGCACAACCGGCCTGACGAGTGCGAGTGCGCTCTCCGTGAGCAGCGGAGGCGACGTCTACGTCTCCAATGGCGCGGGCGGTATCGCCACATTCAGCGCAACCTCCACCGGCTCTGGTGCGCCTCAAAGCAACGTTTCCATCACCTCAGATGCGGGACCTCAAGCTATGGCCATCGATGCTAGCGGCAATTTGTACGTAGCTACCGGTTCGCCAGTAAACAACATCGCGATTGCCCCCGTGGTCGTGTTCGCTCCGGGAGCGGCGGTCCCTTCCCGCTCCATTGGCGGAGCTCTGACGACCATGGAAGTCGGATCTCCGAAGGGATTAGCTATCGACAGCGCCGGTAACCTATACGTATCAAACGTAGTTGCGGGTGTTTCAAGCATTCTGGTCTTCGGTGCGGGAGCCACAGGAAATACTCCCCCTTTGCGCCAAATCTCCGGAGCCAGCACCCAGCTTGGTTGCGCGGGAGGTGTCGCGCTCGACACGGAAGGCTTCCTCTACGTCGTCTCGACCGCGTCCTGCGGCAGTACAGCAGACCCGGCCTTACTCAAGTTTTCTACAACGGGGGACGGCAATATAGCTCCGGTTGCAAGCGTCACATCTCCAGCCTGGACCAACGCGGATGCGCCGCTGTCCGTGGCAGTTTTCTAAAGACTTGCACATAGCAGTATATATATCATTCTAAAACGCTTAGGCAGAGAAGTTCAGGCAGGTAAACGCTGCTTCGCCAGACGTTGTATTCTCAACAAGGCCTATGAAGCGCATCCTTACAGCTATCGTCCTCATTGCACTGGTGTTTGCGCTCATTTTTTTGGGCAAGTCGTGGATGATCACGGTCGCAGCCGCAGTGGTCGCAGTGCTGGCTGCCATGGAGTTTCGAGCATTTGCGGACGCTGGAAAATGCCCAATTCCCTTGTGGTGGCTGGTTTCGGCAGTGGCGCTGTTCTTCCTGGCGACGTATTTTCGGCCGACGGATACGATTGCCGTCGTCTCGTTTGTGACGCTGGTGTTGTTTGCGGTGGCTGCATTTCGCATGTCGCTCGATCTTGTGCTCTGGCAGACTTCTGTAGGGCTTTTGATGTTGCTGTATGTTGTTTATCCTCTTACACTTATCCCGCAAATTTTGAATGAAGAAAATGGGACTGCGCTGCTGCTTTTTCTGTTTCTGTGCGTCTGGTCGGGAGATATAGCGGCGCTGTATGTGGGAAAAAGGTTCGGAAAACACAAGTTTTCCCCGCGTTTATCGCCAAATAAGACGTGGGAAGGGGCGATTGCTTCGGTGGTGGCTTCGTGTGCGTTTGGGATGGGTCTGGTGCTGTTGGGAGACTGGTTTACGCAGCAGAATTCGTCGTTTACGCGGTTGCATACGACCGAGCCGTGGTGGGTGTTTTTGATTCTGGCGGTGGTGCTCAATGCTGCGGCGCAGTTTGGAGACCTCTTAGAATCAGCACTTAAGCGCGGCGCTGGGGTGAAGGATTCGGGGACGATGCTGCCCGGGCATGGGGGAATTCTGGACCGGATCGATGCGCTGCTGGTGGCGGCGCCAGTGCTCTGGTTCGTGATTGCCGTGCGGGACACGTTCTCGATGGGAAGTCTTTAAACGCGTAAACGGGCGTCGTTAGGGGATATTACGCCGGGGTTAGTGCACCCTATCTCCGGATCAGGGTGCTTCGGCGTTTTTCCGACAGGCGTTTTGGAGCGTGGATGTCAGGCATGCGGCGGTTTCGCAGTCTTGCCATTGGCGTCGACGACGGGGTTGACCCAGCCGCGGGGAGGGGCGAAGGCTTTGGCGTCTTTGGGACCCCATGTGCCGGGCGCGTAGGGGAAGACGGGGAGGCTGGCGTCGAGGATGGGGTCGACGATGCGCCAGGCCTCTTCGACGTAGTCCTGGCGGGCGAAGATGCTGGAGTCGCCGCAGAGGGCGTCGGTGAGGACGAGCTCGTAGGGTTCCATCTGCTCGGCTGTGGGCTGGCGGCTGGCGACGAGCTCGGCGAGCTCGCGAGGTGAGTTTTGCTCGGCACCGGCGACGGAGACACCCATGGCGATGGTCATGTCGGGGTTGACGCGGAAGCGGATGTAGTCCTGTGGAAGCCCCTCGGGGGTGAACTTGGTGACGGGCGGGCAGTGAAAGCGGGTGATGACCTCGGTGCAGGTGACGGGGAGGTTTTTGCCGGCGCGGATGTAGACGGGTACACCGGCCCAGCGCCAGGACTGGATCTCGAGGCGGAGGGCGACGAAGGTTTCGGTGTTGGAGTTGGGGGCGACGCCCTTTTCGTCGAGGTAGCCCTGGAACTGGCCGCGCACGATGTCCTCGTTGCCGATGGGGGAGATGGCTTTGAGGACCTTCACCTTTTCGTCGCGGATGGACTCGGCGTCCTTGCGTGCGGGCGACTCCATGGCGAGGTTGCAGAGGAGCTGGAAGAGGTGGTTCTGGACGACGTCGCGGACGGTGCCGTTCTGGTCGTAGAAGGCGCCGCGGCCCTGGACGCCGAAGTCTTCGGCCATGGTGATCTGGATGCTTTCGATGTGCTCGCGGTTCCAGAGGGGTTCGAGGAAGGAGTTGGAGAAGCGGAAGGAGACCATGTTCTGCACGGGACCTTTGGCGAGGTAGTGGTCGATGCGGAAGATGGAGGACTCGGGGAAGGCGGCGAGGAGGATGCGGTCGAGCTCCTGTGCGGAGGCGAGGTCGTGGCCGAAGGGCTTTTCGACGATCATGCGGCCGCCTTTGGAGCAGCCGGATTTGACGAGCTGATCGACGACCTCTTCAAAGAGGGAGGGCGGGATGGCGAGGTAGTGGGCGGGGTGCTGGGCGTTGCCGAGAGCGGTTCGTAGGGCGGAGAAGGTGGCGGGGTCGTTGTAGTCGCCGTCGACGTAGCGGAGGAGGCTGGAGAGCTTGTCCCAGGCGATGGGGTCGAGGCCGCCGTGCTGTTCGAGGCTGTCTTTGGCGCGGGCTTTGAGCTGGTCTAGGTTCCATCCGGCTTTGGCGACGCCGATGATGGGGATGTTGAGGCTGCCGCGCTTCACCAGCGCCTGCAGGGCCGGAAAGATCTTCTTATGGGCGAGATCGCCGGTGGCACCGAAGAAGACAAGAGCGTCAGACTGAATTTGAGGCACGAAGGTTCCTTTCAAGGTGGGCAAAGGCCCGGGGACGAGATTCGTTGGGCGCAGTGGTCGCGTCGCCCTACGATTATGCTACAGGGTTTGGGGGCGGTGGGTGATGCCGGGAGTGTTGGTTGCTTCTGCATTGCGGCAGGTGGGAAGGTGAGTGCCTCGTGAAGTAGTGGCCACGGACGAATGGCTTGGCGATTTTGCATCAACCAAGGCCGCATCGACGGCCAGCTCCCAGCAAGTTTCCGAAAACACCGTTTTCCGTGCGGGCAGACTGGAAGCCGAACGGTTGGGCTTTTTTATTGGGTTGAATATTGACCCCTTTGTTGACCGCCCGTAGGATAAACACGAAAGGCGGCAAAATTCATGGCGATTCTTAAAACAGCATGCGGCGAATGTCACGGAACTGGCTTAGTTGATGGCAAACAGTGTGAACCCTGCAAAGGAACAGGCCAACGTGACTGGGTACCGGTGGAAGTGCCGAAGTAATTGTGAACTACTTGATCTACAGTTCGGCTGCGCTCCTCGCAATTGAATGCCTCTACCTTTTTTGGCTGAGAGAGCGATCTTGGGAGAGGGTGCTGCTTCCTCGTCAGCGGATTATCTTTCCGCCAGTTTGTCCCTCTTGTTTAGCCGCAACCACAGAAGTCGAGTGCGTGGAGGGGTCACTCTCACGAACCATTGGGCCTACCCGGACAGAATTTGTTACCTTGCGTGTTCCATACTGCACAGCGTGCGGGACAGCTTTGAATTCAGACAGGAGCCGTGCATGGAAGGCGGTCGCGGTACCCGTCATGGTGGTTATCGCTTGTTCCTGGATGTGGGGCGCACTGGGAGCACCTGAGAAAAGCGATTGGTTCGGAATCGCTTGTTTAGTCGGATTGCCCATAGTTTGGCCGATCTACTCGATGTACGGCCACCGGAAACGGGCCCTTTGCGTTCGCCGATACAACCAGCGAGTGATAGATGTCAGAGTGCTGCATACTGCCTATGGGGAAGCACTTCGACAGCTAAACACAGAGGTCGATAAATACGCATAGGTGGTTGATTCGAACTTAGGGCTTGATATTGACGCGTCGGCCTTTTGGCGGTCGTTTTTTCTATGTCCGGGCGCTATGCGTGCCGCCTCGGCTATTGCAGGTGTTCCGAGGTTCCGCCCCAGTCTTCCGGGAGCATGTCGGCGACTGATTGTGAGAACGTCCAGGAATGACCTGCAAGATCCTCTGCGACGTATTGCCGCTCTCCATATGGATGGGTTTGTGGTTCCTGGGTAATTCTTGCGCCGTGGTTTTTCGCGCGATGGCAGTGGGCATCTGCGTCTTCAACGCGAACCGTGATGGAGTGGCCGAGGCCGAGAGGATTGCCGATCTCATGCGGGCGAAGCTCTCGAACGATGACTGCGCCTTCTCCGACGTTGAGCTGCACGCGGTGCGTGTCGACCCGTAGCCGGATGGTGAAGTCGAAGGCTTTGCATAGCCATTCCGCCGCGTCGTTGGCGTTGCGATACGCGAGAACCGGGATGACGGTGGTGCGAGGTATGGACCGATTCCAGATCATTCGCAAGTCCTCCGAGCATCGGTGTAGCACAACGCGGAGAACCCATGATACCCCTGCGCCGCGTCGGTGGAATCGACCGATGTCGAGGTTGTGGACTTAATCTGTACGATGTGGCCCACAACCTACAAGCGACGCATAGATTTCAGTTGACAACGCATAACCGTATGGTTATGGTTTGGGAGGATGAAGTCTGCTGAAGCCCAACACGTGTTCCGTGCCCTTGCCGACCCGACGCGCAGGGCGATCTTCGAAGAGCTGGTGCGCAAGGGTGAGCGGACGGTACATGCGCTGACCGCAAATGCAGGGGTATCGCAGCCTGCAGTCTCCAAGCACCTCACGGTGCTGAAGCGGGCGAAGCTGGTAGGCAATCGCAGGGAGGGCCGCGAAAACCACTACTGCGCGCGGCCTGAGGCTCTAGCACCGGCCGCTGCGTGGATGAAGGACTTTGGCGCATTCTGGAACGAACGATTCGACCGTCTTGAAGCTGTTCTGGAAGGGATGGAAAAGTGAGCACGCAAACAGAAGGCACACGCAGCGTTGTGATCGAGAGAGTCTTCGCTCACCCGCCTGAGAGGTTGTGGCGAGCGCTGACCGAGAAGCCGCTGATCGCCCAATGGCTGATGAATAACGACTACGAACCAGTTGCGGGGAGGCGGTTTCAGTTCCGCGCCGATCCGATGCCGCAATGGGACGGCGTGATCGAGTGTGAGGTGCTGATCGTCGAGCCCATGAGGCAGCTCTCGTATCGCTGGGCCGCACTGGGCCTTGATTCGGTCGTGCTGTGGACGTTGACGGCGACAGAAGGTGGTACCCACGTGCGGATGGAGCACTCTGGCTTCCGCAACGATCAGCAGGCAGCGTATCAGGGCGCAACGTATGGATGGCAGAGATTCATCGGTGCATTGGAACGCGTTGCAGGAGGTGTGGCATGACAGCGAAGTCGAGGAACGTTGTTTATTGGATCACGACGGGGCTTATCGCGTTTTTCATCGGAAGCGGCGGTGCTGGCCAGATATGGCAGTATCGCGTGAATCCGCAGGGCGTTGTGCCGGTCCTCCGGTATCCGGAGTATTTCTTTGCGATTCTGGGAGTCTGGAAGGTGCTTGGAGCGATCGCCATCCTCTGGCCGCGGCTGCCACTGCTCAAGGAATGGGCCTATGCGGGGATCTTCTTCGACCTTACGGGCGCGGCTGCGTCGTGCGTCGCTGTGGGCGTCTACGGAGCGTATGGGTTTCACGTTCTCGCGCCGCTTGTACTTGCGGGCTTGACTGTGGTGTCGTGGGCGCTGCGGCCCGCGAGCCGCCGAGTTGCGCCTCTGTTCGTTCGCGATCCAAAGACGTTGGCACAGGCTGAATCTAGTCACACCTGAGAAGAACCCAAGGAGAAGAACGATGACACAAAGCACGGTCGGTGAGCAGGAGCGGATGATGATTGCGAGGGTTTTCGATGCCCCACGCGAGCTGGTTTGGAAGGCGTGGACAGAGCCGGAGTACGTGATGCAGTGGTGGGGGCCTAAGGGCTTTACGGCTCCGGTTTGCAAGATGGATTTCCGCGTCGGTGGGAAGTCACTTTTCTGCATGAAGTCGCCGGATGGGCAGGAGTTCTGGAATGCGATTGAGTACCACGAGATTGTGCCGTACGAGAAGATCGTCTCGTCGATGTACTTTTCGGACTCGAAGGGAAACAAGATTGAGGCGGCGGAGTATGGGATCGAGCACGAGGCGGTCGACGGTGCGTACGACGTGACGCTGTTTGAGGATCTCGGAAACGGCCAGACGAAGCTGACCCACATTGGAAACGAGCCGATGGAGAGCGCGAAGAACAGCGGTCAGCTTGAGGGCTGGAAGCAGGTCCTCGATAAGGTAGATGCGGTGGTTGCGGGGCTTGTGCAGGCGAAGTAAGGCGGTTGATGGGTGATAGCGGCGTGGCCGGGACCCATGTCTCAGGATCGAGACATGGGATACCCGGCTGGCGGCGTAAGGTGAAGATTATTTGGTGGGGGTGGACTGCTGGGCGTGCTGGTTGGCGAGCTGCTGGGTGACGTCGAGGCGAGCCTTCCAGGGGTCGGCTTCGGGGTGGGGGCCGTTGTTGGTGAAGTCCATGATCTGGTCGGTGGTGGCGTTGTACTGCGGCCAGTGGGGGAGGCCGGGGCCGTTGGGGTTGCCGGTCTTGACGAACTGGAGCCAGTACTGGTGGATGGAGTCGGCGGCCTGCTCGTCGGCGGGGGTGGTTTCGGCGGCGTAGCGGGCTTTGACGGTGTCGAAGACGAAGGGGATCTCGGTGGCGTGGGGAGCTCCGGGGAGCTTGTCGCGGAGGGATGTGGCGACGTAGGAGAAGCGGTACTCCCAGACGGGCTGGCCGTCGGCGGAGAGGGTCTGGGCGACGAAGCGGGCGGGCTCGACCATGAAGGCGTCGGAGGTGACTTCCATGCCGAGGCGGGCGACGTTACCGTTGTCGGTGGGGTCGTAGGCAGCCTGCGCGGCTTTGGCGTTGGGGCCGAAGGGGGCGAAGAGCTCTTCCTTGGTTTTGGCGCGGGGGAAGCCGATGTCCATGCTGTTGGCGCCGATGATGAGGGGGACGTGGAGCTGGGTTCCGGCGAGATAGGCGGCGTCGGCGGAGGCGGTGACGATCTGGCCGTCGATCATGGGGCCGGAGTAGGTTGGCGCGGCCTGCTGCATGGAGGCCATGTTGAGGCCGTTGACGACCTGGTCGGCGGGGAGGGCGCGGAGTTTGGCGAGGGCGTCGGGGCCGGAGCCGTGGATGCCTTTGCTTTCGGCGAAGGCGAGACCGATGCTTTCGGCGGAGGGTGTGGCCGGGCCGGTGGGGTTAGGGACGGACTTGCTGAGGAAGGGCGTGGCTTTGCCGACGCCGCCGCGGCCACCGCCGGACTCGATGATGGCGCGCTGGAAGAGGCCGGAGGTGAGGGGGCTGGTGAGGAGAGCGTGGACGGACATGCCGCCGGCGGACTCGCCGAAGAGGGTGACGGTGGAGGGATCGCCGCCGAAGGATGCGATGTTGCGCTTGACCCACTGGAGGGCGGCGATCTGGTCCATGTAGGCGTAGTTGCCGAGGGGGCCGTTGGGGGTTTCGGCGGTGAGGGCGGGATGGGCGAAGAAGCCGAAGCGGCCGAGGCGATAGTTGAAGCTGACGAAGACGACGTCGCCTTTGGCGAAGTTGGAGCCGTCATAGACGGAGGGCGAGCTGCCGCCGTTGACGAAGCCGCCACCGTAGATCCAGACCATGACGGGGAGCTTGGCGGAGGTGGGGTGGGCGGGAACCCAGACGTTCATGACGAGGCAGTCTTCGCTGGGGGCGGTGCCGAGAGGCGCGGCGTCGGAGGGGAATGGAAGCTGCATGCAGTCGTGGCCGTAGTTGGCGGCGGAGCGGACGCCCTGCCAGTGCGCGGCGGGCTGCGGTGCGCGCCAGCGGAGGTTGCCGACGGGCGGTGCGGCGAAGGGGATGCCTTTGTAGGCGGTGACGCCGTCGGTGGTGACGCCCTGGAGCTTGCCGGTGTCGATCTGGACGATG
Organism: Acidobacteriota bacterium; assembly: GCA_019351975.1. Taxonomy (GTDB): domain Bacteria; phylum Acidobacteriota; class Terriglobia; order Terriglobales; family Acidobacteriaceae; genus Granulicella. Next base: position 34,103 of record JABBOG010000026.1, on the reverse strand, counting down.
GGGCTGGTGGACTGCTGGGCGATGACGGCGGGGATCATGAGGAGCGGTGTGGCGAGGAGTGTGAGGAGGGTGCGCACGTGGGTCTCCGGGGGGAATTTGTTCAGGGGATGACTATAGCGCAGTGGAGGGGCGGTGTGCTCTTTTGGGACGAGGGGGTGGCGAGTCCTCCGGCTGCGGCGAAGGATGACAACATTTCTTGGGGGGGCGGCACGCGGAGATTGGATGAGCCCTGGCGAGAAACGGGTCCTCCGCCTGCGGCGAAGGATGACAAGATTTGGGGGTAGGCAGATGCGAGAAGCAGGTATTCCGCCTGCGGCGAAGGATGACAAGCTTTGGGGGTAGGCAGATGCGAAAAGCGGGTCCTCCGCCTGCGGCGAAGGATGACAAGATTTTGGGGAGAAGGGTGACAAGGGTTGGGGGCGAAGGATGACATGGGTTGGTGTGCTTTCCAAGGGTAGGTTGGGCGTCGTAAGATTCTCCGGCAGGTGTAATGCGAGGTGCGGGGTTGGTGGGGTGGACTGGAATTTAGTCCTTACGCGAACTTTATGCGGTGCGGTGCCTGACGACTGAGTGTTTTGAGAAGGATGGAGCTATGACTGTGCGCCGGAGTTTGCCAATGAACTGCAAGATGCGTTTGAGCCGGAAGGCTGTCTGCAATGTGATGCTGGGGATGGTGATGGTTGCTGGTACGGCGGCGGCTGTGGCGCAGCAGGATGCGCAGACTTCGCAGCAGGAGCAGGGAGCGCAGACGACGCAGGCGTTGCAGGGGCCGCATGCGCTGACGCAGGCTGAGGAGCAGAAGATTGACGCGATCATCCATGGGATGACGCTGGACCAGAAGATCGACTATATCGGCGGGACGGGATTTGCGATCCGGGCGATGCCGTCGGAGGGGCTACCGGCGTTTGAGATGTCGGACGGACCGTATGGAACGAGGTCGAATGCGGGGTTTCCGTCGACGACGTATGCGGCGGGGATTGGGCTGGCGGCGTCGTGGGACAGAGAGATGGCGCGGCAGGTGGGAGCGGGGATTGGGCGCGATGCGCGGGCACGCGGGGTGAATTACATGCTGGGGCCGGGGGTGAATATCTATCGGTCGCCGCGCAATGGGCGCAACTTTGAATACTTTGGCGAAGACCCGTTTCTCACGTCGAACCTTGCGGTGGGGTATATCGACGGGATGCAGGCGCAGGGAGTGAGTGCGACGATCAAGCACTTTCTGGGGAACAACTCGGAGTTTCTGCGGCACGACTCGGACTCGATTATCAGCGAAGAGGCGCTAAGGGAGATTTATCTGCCGTCGTTTGAGGCGGCGGTGAAGCAGGCGCATGTGGGCGCGATTATGGACTCGTATAACGAGATCAACGGGAAGCACTCGACCGAGAATCCGTACTTCAATATCGATGTGGTGCGGAAGGACTGGGGCTTCAAGGGTGTGATGATGTCGGACTGGGATGCGACGTACAGCGCGGTGGGCGCGGCGAATGGGGGGCTTGACCTGGAGATGCCGTTTGGCAAGTTCATGAACAAGGAGAACCTGCTGCCGGCGATCAAGGCGGGAACGGTGACGGAGGCGACCATCGATGAGAAGGTGCGGCATATTCTGACGGTGGCGATGGAGTTTGGGTGGCTGGACAGGCCGCAGACGGACCCGGCGATCTCGTATGTAGATGAGCAGAATAACGAGATTGCGCTGAAGGGAGCACGCGAGGCGACGGTGCTGTTGAAGAATGACGGCAACCTGCTGCCGCTGGACAAGACGAAGCTGAAGACGATTCTGGTGGTGGGGCCGGATGCGTATCCGGGTGTGCCGGTGGGCGGCGGAAGCGCGGGCGTAGTTCCCTTCCACATGGTGAGCGATATTGAGGGCTTTACGCATGCGCTGGGGACGAAGGTGAATGTGCTGTATGACCGCGGCGTCTCGTCGATGTCGGATCTGGCGATCGCGACGAACTTTACGACCGAAGCGAACGGCGGAAAGTCGGGGCTGACGGAGGAGACGTTTGGGAATGCGGATCTGTCGGGGAAGGCGGAGAGCAGCGGCGTGGTGGACCACCTCAATACGGCGGGCATCAGCTGGGGGAGCCTTGCGGATGATCCGGCGGCGATGATGAATCTGTTCAAGCAGAAGGCGAAGGAGAGCTCGCGGAGGTTTACGGGGTACTACGCGGCGCCGACGGCGGGAAGCTACATTGTGGCGCTGGAGGGGCCGGGTGAGGGTTCGGGGAATCGGGTGTATGTGGATGGGAAGATGGTGATCGACGACTGGGCGATTGTGCGGGCGTTTCAGCCGCATGTGACGCTGCAGTTGAGCGCGGGGCCGCACAAGGTGGTGGTCGAGGACTGGAAGCGCGGGCCGATCGGCGGACGGCTGCGGCTGGCGATTGTGGACACGCAGAAGGTGGTGCATGATCGCGCGATCGAGATGGCGAAGGGCGCGGATGCGGTGATTGTGGCGGCGGGCTTCGATGCGCAGAGCGAGAGCGAGGGCGGGGATCGGACGTTCAGCCTGCCGTATGGGCAGGATGAGCTGATTGAGGCGATGGCGGCGGCGAACAAGAACGTGGTGGTGGATGTGACGTCGGGTGGGAATGTGGATTCGCAGGCGTGGCTGGATAAGGTGCCGGTGATGATGGAGAGCTGGTACTCCGGGCAGGCGGCGGGAACGGCGCTGGCGGAGATTGTGCTGGGCGATGTGAATCCCTCGGGGCATCTGCCGGTGACGTTTGAGAGGCGCGCCGAGGATAATCCGACGTACAACGACTACTATCCGCAGCCGGGGACCAACAAGATTGTGTACAAAGAGGGGATCTTTGTTGGGTACCGCGGGTATGAGCACAATCACGTGAAGCCGCTGTTCCCGTTTGGATTTGGGATGTCGTATACGACGTTTGCGTTTTCGGATTTGAAGGTCGAGCCGGTGTCGAGCGGCGTGAATCCTGAGGTGACGGTGACGTTCGATGTGAAGAATACGGGCGAGCGCGCGGGAGCGGAGGTGGCGCAGGTTTATGTGTCGGATGCGCCGGCGAAGGTGCCGCAACCGGAGCGGCAGTTGAAGGGATTTCAACGTGTGGAACTGGGTGCGGGCGAGACCAAGCATGTGTCGGTAAAGCTGGATGCACGGGCGTTCGCGTGGTACGACACGGAGAAGAAGAACTGGGTGATCGACCCGGGCAAGTACGGGATTCACGTGGGGGATTCGGTGGAGGATTTGAAGCTGAATGGGTCGGTGGAGCTGGGGAAGGCGGCGGCGGAGACGAAGTTTTAGGGCGCGCTTTTGGATCTCCGGGCGGGTGGTGGGCGCCCGGAGTGGTGCGAGACCTGGGGTAAGAGGAACAACAGATTCCCTTCGGGAATGACAGAAAGAAAAGCAAACGCGCTGCGCGCTGGTGCGGTGGTGGTGAGGTTGCGTACCATTACATGGAGAGGGTGTACATGGAGAGGATGGAAGAGATGAAGGCTGGAACGCGGGTTGAGTCGGACAGCATGGGGCAGATTGAGGTTCCGGCGGAACATTACTGGGGGGCGCAGACGGAGCGTTCGCTGCATCACTTCGATATTGGCGAAGACCGGATGCCGGCGGAGTTGATCCATGCGTTTGCGGTGCTGAAGAAGGCAGCGGCGATGGTGAATTTCGATCTGGGCAAGCTGAGCGCGGAGAAGATGGAGTTGGTGGTGCGCGCGGCCGATGAGGTGATCGCGGGCAAGCACGGTGCGGAGTTTCCGCTGCGGATCTGGCAGACGGGATCGGGTACGCAGACGAATATGAATGTGAATGAGGTGATCTCGAACCGCGCGATTGAGATGGCGGGCGGGACGATGGGAAGCAAGAAGCCGATTCATCCGAACGATGATGTGAATATGTCGCAGTCGTCGAATGATACGTTTCCGACGGCGATGTATATCGCAGCGGCGACGGCGGTGAAGGAGCGGCTGATACCGGCGGTGCAGCGGCTGCACGATGCGCTGGCGGCAAAGGCGAAGCAGTTTGAGGATGTGGTGAAGATCGGGCGGACGCATCTGCAGGACGCTACGCCGCTGATGCTGGGACAGGAGATTGGGGGATGGGCGAGCCTGCTGGAACGCGATATTGTGCGGATGGAGGCGACGCTGGATGGGCTGTACGAACTGGCCATTGGCGGGACGGCGGTGGGGACGGGGCTGAATGCGCATCCGGAGTTTGCAGAGCGCGCGGCGGCAAAGATTGCGGAGCTGACGGGGCTGCCGTTCCGTTCGCATCCGAACAAGTTTGCGGCGCTGTCGGCGCATGATGAGCTGGTGTTTGCGAGCGGGGCGATGGTGACGCTGTCGGCGTCGCTGATGAAGATTGCCAACGATGTGCGGTGGTTAAGTTCGGGGCCGAGGTGCGGTCTGGGCGAGCTGACGATACCTGAGAACGAGCCGGGCAGTTCGATCATGCCGGGCAAGGTGAACCCGACGCAGAGTGAGGCGATGACGATGGTTGCGGTGCAGGTGCACGGCAACAATGCGGCGATTGCGTTTGGCGGCAGCCAGGGGAACTTTGAACTGAACGTGTTCAAGCCGGTAATGATCTACAACTTCATGCACTCGGCGCGGCTGCTGACGGATACGTGCCATATGTTTGTAGAGTTCTGCGTGGAGGGGCTGGAGGCGAACCTGGCGCGGATCAACGCGTATGTGGAGACGTGTCTGATGCTGGTGACGGCGCTGAATCAGCATATCGGGTATGACAAGGCGGCGAAGCTGGCGAAACATGCGCACCAGAAGGGGCTGTCGCTGCGCGAGGCGAACCGTGAGCTGGGGTACTTGTCGGAGGCGGAGTTTGACGCCTCTATGAAGCCGGAGGCGATGACGAAGGCGGGTTGAGGCGGCCGCTATGGAGTCGCGCGAGGCAGGGGGAGAGGATGCGTGCGGTTGTGATCGGGGCCGCGTGTGGAAGCGCGCACGATGAGTTCGCAGCGGAGGAAGATATCGCGCGTGGGCATGTCGGGCTGCTGCAGGCGGGAGATCATCGCGGCCATGGCTGCGGCGCCGATGGCTGCGCAGTCCTGGCGCAGCGTGGTGAGGGGTGTGGGCAGAAACTTCGCGTAGCGCACATCGTCGATGCCTGCCATTTTGATGTCGCCGGGGATGTTTACGCCGAGCGAGATCAGGGTCTGCATGAGGCGCGCAGCGGTTACGTCGTTGGTGCAGATGATGGCGTCAGGATGAGCACTGCTGAGCATCTGCCGGACGAAGCCTGCGTCGTCGAAGTCGCCTCGGAAGACGGTCGCCTGAGCGCCCTCGGCCAAGGTGTGCAAGGCCTGCCGGTAGCCGGCGATGCGCGCTTCCACGGTGGGCGCGGAGTTGGGGCGGGTTGCAAAGACGATGCGACTGGCTCCAGCGTGCAGGAGATGCCGTGTGAGGATGAATCCGGCGCGATGGTTGTCGATGCCGACGAGGTCAAAGTTCGATCTGTCGGGATAAGGTTCGAAGCATCGGTCGAGAAGGACGACGGCGATGCCCGCCTGCTGGAGCATGCAAGCGATCTTGCGATTGCCTTCCTGCATGGCGGAGGAGTGCTCCAGTGGCGCAAAGAAGACGCCGGCCACACCTTGCTCGATGTATTGATGGCAGAGCTCTTCCATGGCGCGTATGGGATCGGTCTCTTTGCCCGTGGAGTGGCCCCAACTGAGGGAGTGTGACTTCGCAGCGGGCGAGTGCATGATGCCCTGGCAGATGGGCTCGAAGATTTCGGTCTTGCCGAGGTCTGGGATGAGCAAACCGAATTGAAGGGAGCCGGTGCGCGAAGGCTCTTCGACGTAGCTTCCTGAACCGGGACGGCGGACGACCAAACCGTCGCGCTGTAGTGTTTGGAACGCCTTCGCAACGGTGATGCGCGAAGCTGCAAAACGTTCACACAGCAAGGCCTCGCTGGGCATGCGGTCGCCGCGCTTGTATACGCCGGTTTTAATCTCGGCGAGCAAAGCTTCGTAGATGGCGCGATGCATGGGGACGCCGGAAGGAAGGACGTCCGCTGCGGCCGACGACGGGCGCGGCTTCCGCGTCCTTGATGCTGTCGCGGAAGGGGGTTTGTGTTCGCGTGGATCTGTCATATCAGTTTCTTTACTTAAAGGATGGTATGCCACATCGCAGAGGTATGGCAGCTTCGTTTGTACGAAGGGCTTCGCGTGCTCTGAAAGTTTGATCCTGCTCTCCATCGAAAGATTGAATTCTTGCCGCCTGCAAAGAATGTGGCTTAGGAGCGACTTACGATCACGTATGATTGCGCCTGTTCGCACGCACGCGCCAGCCTATGCGTTTGAGTGGGACAATAGCTTCCAGGGATATCCATGCTACGTTTCAGTTGCGCAAAGAACCAAACGCTACGTCACTCGCTGATCGTCGTCACCGCGCTGTGTTGCAGCGCGATCGCCTTCGCCGCACCGCAGGCGCAGTCGCCGCTGGAAGCGCAGAAGGAGAAGCCGCAGGAGGGCGCGCAGTCGGCCGCCAAGGGCGGCTCCAGCACGGACGGCGTCTTCGCTCCCAATGTCAGCGCGGCGCATGTTCCAATCACGGTCGGCGGGACGGTGAAGACGGGGCCGATCGTCTTCCAGAACGTTGCTGACAAAGCCGGGCTGACGAAGTGGCACCACGTGATGGGAACGCCGGAGAAGAAGTACATCCTCGAGAGCATTGGATCGGGCGTTGCGCTGCTGGACTATGACAATGACGGGTGGATGGACATCTACCTGGTGAACGGGAGCACCGAGGCTGCCCTGGATGGCAAAGCGATGGCGCCGCATGCTGCGCTGTTCCATAACAACCATGATGGCACCTTCACGGATGTGACTGCGAAGGCGGGCGTCGGGAACGATCGCTGGGGCTTTGGCGTGGCTATTGGCGACTACGACAACGATGGATGGCCGGACATCTACGTTACCAACTTCGGAAAGAACCGGCTGTATCACAACAACCACGATGGCACCTTCACGGATGTCGCGGAGAAGGCTGGCGTGGCGCTTGGCAACTGGTCCACGGGTGCGACGTGGGGCGACTACGACGGTGATGGCAGGCTCGATCTGTTTGTGCCGGGCTATGTACACTACGACGTTAAATCGCAGACGACCGATACGGACGCGCTGCCACTGTCGTTCTGCAGCTATCGCGGCGTGAGGACCTACTGCGGGCCGCGTGGCCTGCCTGGCGAGAGCGATCACCTGTTCCACAATAACGGCGACGGCACGTTTACGGATGTGAGCGAGAAGGCGGGCGTGAATGATAAAGCCGGCTACTATGGGCTGTCGTCGGTGTTCATCGATGTCAACAATGACGGCAAGGTAGACCTTCTGGTGGCGGACGACTCGACGCCGAATTACCTGTACATCAACAAGGGGGATGGCACGTTCGATGACCAGAGCTATGCGTCCGGCTACGCGCTGAACAAAGAGGGGCGCGAGACGGCGTCGATGGGTATTGCTGTAGGTGACTACCGCAACAACGGCCAGCTCGATATCTTCAACACGACGTTTTCCGATGACTACAAGGTTCTCTATCGCAATGATGGTGACGCGAACTTTACCGATGTGAGCGATCAGACACACATCGCGGACATGACGATCCCGTTTCTCGGCTGGGGCACCGCGTTTCTGGACTACGACAACGACGGATGGAAGGACCTGCTGGAGGTTGATGGGCACGTCTATCGCAATGCCGATACCAACAACTGGGGCACGAGTTGGGCGGAGCGGCCGCTGCTGTTCCACAACATCGACGGCAAACGACTGGAACCGGTGCCCGCAGTGGAAGGAACCGGGCTTGCGCAGGCGATGCCTTCGCGCGGCATGGCGGTGGGCGATCTGTTCAACGATGGCCATATGGACGCGGTCGTGAACAATATGGACTCGGCACCTGCGCTGCTGCGCAACGTCGACATTAATCAGAACCACTGGGTCGCGTTCCATCTTATCGGTGGACCGAAGAGCCCGCGCGATGCGACGGGAGCGACGCTGTACTTAAACGCCAACGGCATGCGCCAGCGCGCGGACATTTTTTCAGGCGGCAGCTTTGCTTCGACGTCGGACATGCGGCCGCACTTTGGCCTCGGCACGGCGACGGCGGTGGATTCGCTTGAGGTGCATTGGCCGAGCGGTGCGGTGGAGACCTTTGCCGTACCGCAGATTGACCGGATCGTGACGCTGAAAGAGGGGCAAGGCAAGCCCATGGCAGCGCCTATGCAAGCGGCGAAGTCCTGAACAGATCTTTGCCGATCGATGGATGCGCCTCAACCTTTTGATGGAGGCAAATACCCATCGCCTGAACTGCTGACAACGGGTGTATCCGGGCTATAGGCTCATCGAGTCTCTAGAAAACAAGCTTGCAGGTTTTTGAGGATTACAGATGTCGATTCACCCGATCACCATTACGAACGCGTCCCGGTACATCGGCGGTGTTGCCGCGCTGTCATTGGCGCTACTGCTGCCGACTGCGGTACGCGCAGGCTCAGGTGCGCAGGCATCGACAACAACGACAGCGCCAGCAGCGGACGCTTCCACTGCTGCGCGCACAGCGTACAGCGCGAAGATTGCCGCGGAATACAAGAATCACTTCAGTGCTACCGATCCATTTCTTCCAACGAATATGACCACCGACAACGGTGAGTTCATCGATCCGAAGAGCTATCCGAGCGCGGAATACTGTGGTCACTGCCATAAAGAATCGCACGCGGAGTGGCGGGAGTCGGCGCACTCGAACTCGGTTCGCCCCATCTGGTATCAGCGCAACGTCAACATGCTGAACGACGAGAAGGGTATCGCGTCGTCACGGCACTGCGAGGGTTGCCACAACCCGACGGCAGTAGCTGCTGGTGCGCTTACCGACGGCGCTCCGCGATCGCGCAGCTACGATAAAGACGGCATTACCTGCATGGTCTGCCACTCCATCCAGTCGGTAAATAAATACGGTACGGGAAGCTATGTGCTTGCCGAGCCTGCCGTGATGGTCGATGCCAGTGGCAAGCCGATCCACGGCCCAGTGTCGGACGCGGAGATTCTGTCACACCTCGACCGTCATTCGGCAGCGGTGATGAAGCCGTTCTACAGCACGCCGGAGTTCTGCGCCGCATGCCACAAAGCTGCGCTGCCGACGATGCTGAATGGCTATAAGTGGAAGCGCGCCTTTACCGTCTACGACGAGTGGCAGAATACGTCGTTCGCGAAGCAATCTCCGCTTCCCTTCTACAGCAAACCGGCTGTCTCCACCTGCCAGACGTGCCACATGCAGCGCGAAGAGCTGGCCGCATTGCCGGACCCCGGCGCGAAGGATGGCAAGCTGGCATCGCATCGCTGGCTCGGAGCGAACTCGCTCATCCCGCAGTACTATCACTTCGACGAGCAGGCGAAACGCATCGCGGCATACCTGAAGAACCAGGCGCTGAATATCGACATCTTCTCGGTGGAACCGCAGGCTCCGACTGCGGAGCAGACGAGCCTGGTCGCGCCACTCGGCGAAACACCCTTTACGCTGAACAGCGGACAGCGCGTTACGGTTTCGGTCGTGATTCAGAACAAGGGCATCGGCCACTCGCTGGTGCCGGAGCAGCGTGATTTTTACGAGGCGTGGGTTGCCTTCACGGTGAAAGATGCAGCGGGGAAGACCATTGCGAAGAGCGGTTATCTGCAAGCGAATAACTCACTCGATCCGTCTGCGCACAGCTTCACGAATCGGCTGATTAACAAGCAGGGAAACCTCAACGACCTGCATCAGGTGTGGGACAATCGCGTCGTTGCATATAACAACACGATCCAGTCAGGGCGCTCGCAGCTTGTGCGCTATGCGTTCACCATGCCGCGAAACAATAGCCCGGCGACTGTCACTGCTGCTGTCATGTATCGGCGCTTCGACGAACACTTTATCGACTTCGTGATGAAGATGCCCGCAGGCACACACTATCAGCAACCTATCGTGGAGATGGCGAGCACGACGCGCACGCTAAACGTCGGCGCCAACGCTGCGATCAAGCCGCTGCCCGATGAGAATCCGGAGTGGATGCGCTGGAACAACTACGGCATCGCGCTGCTGGATGCACAGCAATACGCTGCCAGCGTGAACGCCTTCGAGCAGGTCGCGAAACTTCGTCCCGACTACGCAGATGCGCAAACCAATATCGCCATCACCTACATCCAGTGGGAGAAATATAACGAGGCTCTGCCCTATCTGCAAAAGTCGATGCAACTGGCAAAGAACAATGCACGCGCCATGTATTACCTTGCGCTGGTGCAGCGCAACGAAGGCAAAGTGGACGACGCGATTGTGAATCTACAGCAAGTCGTCGCCCAGTTTCCGCGTTCACGGGATGCACATCGCGAACTCGGATTTTCGTACTATCAGCAGCACAAGTATGAACTGGCGCGGGCCGAGTACGAGACGATCCAGACGATCGATCCTGACGATCTCGCAGCGCACTACAACCTTGCGATTCTGTATCGACGGCTTGGGATGAAGGACAAAGCGCGCGTGGAAGCTGCTGCTTTCTCCGACGAAAAAGACGATCCCACTGCGAGCACGTATGCGCTGCAATACCTGAGCAAGCACCCTGAGAGCGCGCAGGAGAGTATTCCGTGGCACGTCCACGATCTCGACAGGCATGGAGCCGATGAGGCCGAGCCGACGCTTCCCGCCACTGCCGGTGCCGTGCCAGTAGGCACAAACGCTGTTCCTGTCGGACAATAGAAGAGTCGTGATGAATCGCCGCCACTCCGCTGTTCTATGCGCCGCCATCGGCTGCGCCGTATTTGCCATCGCTACCATGCAGCCTGTGCCCGCAGTCTCCGCTGGGTCAAAGGCGAAGATGCGTGGAAAAGAGCTCTTCGCAGCGCAGGGATGCGTGCACTGCCACGGTCCTGCTGGCGTGGGCGGGGCTGAGGGCCCAGACCTGCAACTGGTTCGGAAACGCATGAAGAAGGCGCAGATCGCACAGCAGATCCATGATGGCGGGAAGAGCATGCCTGCCTACGGTGACATACTCAGCGACGCGCAGATCAGCGATCTCGTCGCATACCTGCGCGCGAAGCGAAAGCTGGTTCCGGTCGCAGCGAAGGCTGTATCTGCCGCGCCTGCACCTGATGCCTCGGCGTCGGATCCAAACTAGCGAACGCTTGCCGCGTGGTTTGCGAGCTTCATTGCAGCGGCTTCCCTTTTCCCTCGACCAGATCTACGATCCGATCCACGCTATCGCACGGGAACTGCTCCGACTCACCATTGGGCCAGCGCACGTCGATGCGCTGTAGCTTCGTCACAGCGCCGAGACCAAAGTGCAGCCGTAGATCGCTGCTGCTGTCGTAGCTGGAACCACTGCGCACCTCATCGACCCACATGCGCTTGCTTCCGTGCAACGTCACGTGCGCGCCGATGGCAGAGCGGTTTGACTTCGTCCCTTCCAGGCTCACGCCGAGCCAGTGGTTGTCATTTTTCGCTTCATTCACCAGCAGCATCGACTGGTCGCTCAGGTTGTTGACCACCGCTTCGATGCGCCCGTCGTTCCACAGGTCCGCGATAGCCAAACCGCGCCCCGACAGTGGCTCGGTCATCCCGGGCCCGGAGGTCTTCGAGACGTCCTTGAACTTGCCGTTGCCCTGGTTCCAGTACAGCAAGCGCGGCTCCTTGTACGCAGAACCCAGGTGCGCTGAATCTACCTGCGGATACACGTGTCCATTCACGACCAGAAGGTCCGGATAGCCATCATTATCGATGTCAGCAAACATTGTCCCCCAACCGAGATCTTCAAGGTTGATTCCGAGACCGGCGGCGTAGGTGTCGTCGGTGAACGTACCGTCGCCGCTGGCGTGATAGAGGGTTGCGGTGTCGTCGGAGAAGTTTGTTTTGAAGAGGTCGAGATGCCCGTCACCGTCGTAATCCGCTGAGGTTGAGCCCATGCCCGCCTGCTCGCGACCGTCCTCGTTGAAGGCCACTCCAGCATCCTGCGCGACATCGGTAAACGTGCCGTTCTTGTTATTGCGATACAGAATGGCAGGCGTGGAATCGCACGCAACGTAGATGTCCGGCCATCCATCTTCGTTGTAGTCCAGCGTGGTGACCGAGAAACAGTAGTGTCCATCGGTCTTTTGTATGCCGCTGGTGGCACTCACATCTCGAAACGCTCCGTTGCCTTCGTTGCGATAGAGGATGTTCGGAGCGCTTGGGAGGCCGCGCGGGCCGCACATCACCGGTGTTCCCTTCCAGATGCAATCGGGCTGCGAACCCGGCTCCGGCGTCTTCGCGAGATCGAAGTGTACATAGTTCGCGACCATCAGATCCAGCTTGCCGTCGCGGTCGTAGTCGATGAATGCGCAGCCTGTACCCCATTCCTTGCCCGTGCCCGCAGTACCAGTTTGCTCTGCCACCTCGCGGAACGTACCATCGCCCTGATTATGGAAGAGCCGGTTCTTTCCGTAGCCGGTGACGTACATGTCCGGCCATCCATCGTTGTCGTAATCGCCAACGCAGACGCCCTGCCCCCACGCTGTCGAAGCCAGACCCGCTCTTGCTGTAACGTCTGTGAAGGTGCCATCGTGATTATTGCGGAAGAGATGGCTTGTCGGCGCGGTCTGGCCTGTGTGTTGCTCGGACGCAAGCTGCATGCCGTTCACGAGAAAAATATCCGGCCAACCATCGCGGTCGTAGTCGATGATGGCGACGCCCGATCCGGTCGTCTCGATGATGTACTTCTTTACAGCCTCGTCGCCGTTGACATTGCGCACGAGAATACCAGCCTTCGATGCAACATCAACGAACCACCCCGGGCCTGCATGCTCTGCGCCTGCAGCATACGGCGGCTGAGGTGCAGGCTTCTGCGCGGGCAACATCATGCAACCGACGCACGCAGCTAGAAGTGCGGCGCCGAACCGCAGCAGTTTCATGCGCCTGCTCCTGCAGGCTTGTTCGTATTCGTTCCACGATCTCCTACATCCTTCGGAGAAGCACCCATCGCAACGGTCTTTAGTATCTTTCCGCCCTCTTCAATGACATATAGATGGTTGGCGGCGAGGTTGTGCAACACGTCCTTTCCACCTGCTGGCCAGGCGATCTCAACAGTGTCCGCCTGTGTTGCCTGATCGAGCCCGAAGTGAATACGCATATCGTTCTGGGAGTAGTAGCTTCCACCGCTGCGCACCTCCTCGATCTGCCGCATCGGCTGCCTGCAGACACCGGATACGTCCTGCGGCGCGGTCGTCGCCGTCACGGTAATTCGTGCTCCGATGCCACTGCGGTTACTCTTCTTCCCTACTGCGCGAATCTTGATCCAGTTGCGCTCAATGGTCGCATCGCAGCGCAGCAGCTGTGGCAGAGCGTTCACGCAGTTCACGACGATGTCCATGTGGCCATCGTTGTTGTAGTCACCCATGGCGCAGCCGCGGGCTGGAACCGCGTCTGTCATACCGGGACCAGCGAGCCTCGTGACATCTTCGAACTGGCCGTTGCGAAGGTTGCGGTACACGTACTTGTGCTCGGCGTACGGCGCATCCAGATGCGAGCCGTCTACCTCTGGATACACGTGCCCGTTTGAGATAAAGATGTCGAGCCAGCCGTCGTTGTCGAGATCGATGAAGCTCACGCCCCATCCTAGGTAGCGCGTGTTAATGCCTATGCCAGAAAGATACGTGTGGTCCTCGAATGTGCCGTCTCCGAGGTTCTCATAGAGCGAATCCGTATCTCCTGCAAAGTTTGTCTTTACGATGTCGAGCATTCCATCGCGATTGAAATCGCCAACAGCGACGCCCATTCCAGCCTGCGGCTTGCCGTCCGGCGAGTACGCCACGCCCGCCTCGATGGCGACATCTTTGAAGGTGCCATCCTTCTGATTTTCGTACAGCGTCGCCGCAGTGGAGTCGTTCGCCACGTAGATATCCGGCCATCCATCGTTGTCCAGATCCGCCACGACGACGGACAACCCATACGTTCCGATTGTGTTCCACATGCCAGCCTTCTCGCTGACATCAGTAAACGTGCCATCGCCGTTGTTGTGGTACAGAATATTCTTCCCGCCATCGAGGCCCGGCGGTCCGCACGCCACCTGCATTCCCTTGTAGGAGCAGCCGGCAGCCTCCGGCAGCGGTGCCGTCTTAATGTCGAAGTCGATGTAGTTCGCTACGAAGAGATCCAGGTGCCCGTCCTTGTCGTAGTCGAGAAACGCGCATCCAGAGTTCCACCGTGTTTTGCTCTGCGTCAGGCCGGCCTTCGCTGTCACATCGGTGAAGGTTCCGTTGCCATGATTGCGATACAGGATTGGTTGGCCGTAGTAACTGACATACAAGTCGTCCCATCCATCGTTATCGAAGTCACCGATGCAGCAGCCCTGGCCCCATCCGGAGCGCGTCATACCCGTCTTCGCTGTGATGTCGGTGAAGGTTCCATCGCGATTATTTTTGAAGAGGCGGCTGATCGGCTCGTCGCCCTTCGGAAAGCCGTCGAGCCGCGTTCCATTCACCATGAAGATATCGAGCCAATCGTCGCGGTCGAAGTCATAAAACGCCACACCGCATCCCGTGGTCTCCAACAAGAACCGGTTGCGATGCTCGTTGCCGTAGATCGTTTTTTTGTTGAGACCGCTTTGAGTGGCGACATCGAGAAAGCTGTATCCAAGCGGCGTTCCAGCAACTGGTGAAGGAAGTTGCTTTGCGGAGCGCGGCTGCGCGTCATAGGCTGGCCGCGCACCGATCTGCGGAGCGGCGGCGTGAGGAGACGTGCTCTGCGGTGCCGCGCTATCCTGTGCAGCCGCGGTGAGCTTCAGCACATCCTCCAACGACAGCACCAGTGCTGTGCTCGACAGTGACTTCACAAATCCGCGTCTGGTCCAGATCATGCTTGACTCATCTCCGCATAAGTATAGTGAGCCAGTAGAGGATTCGGCCAGAGCGGCGAGTGTCGCAATGTCTATCTGCCGCCGCTGGCGGCCTTGGGCTCGGTTGCGTTCTGTAGCCGCTCTGCGGTAGCTGCTTCGCGGCTGGCTTCGTCGGTTCGCCCCATGCCGCGATACGCTTGCCCCAGCAAACTATGGGTGATGTAGTTTGCCGGATCCATGCGCTCGGCGCGCTGGAGATAGGTGACCGCCGCGATGGGGTCACCCTTCTTCAGCATGATCTTGCCCAGCAGGATGTACGGCCCGGTTGCATTGGGCTCCAGCAAGACTGCCTCCTGCAGGCTGCGCTGTGCGTCGTCGTACCGCGCAGCCCGTGTGTAGGCGTCACCGAGCCTGTCATAGATGCTAGGTTCCAGAGGGTTGCGTGCGCGCTCCTTCTCAAACTCCGCGACAGCCTGATCGAGGTGGTTGCCAGCCAGCGCAATCTCTCCGAGCAGCTCATGCACCAAAGGCAACGAAGGGTCCATCGCCGCAGCCTTCTCCGCAAAGCTCTGCGCGATCGGCAGATACTCTCGCCGCAACAGCATGCGCGCAGCCACCAGATACGCATCCGCGCTGTCCGGCGCAAAGCCGAACTGCGCCGCAAACGCGTGCCGCGCTTCGTCGAAGCGGTGAGTATCCATGTAGCACAGCGCGAGTACGTAGTTCGGATCAGCCCTCCCCAGGCCTCCTTTTGCGCTGGCAGACTGCAGCAGAGGAATGGCCTCCGCAGGATGACCAAGGCCAAAGAGCGTGAGGCCCCGCATCTGCGAGGCTTCCACATCGTTCGGATCATCCACGAGAGCTGCCGCGAACGATGCGTCGGCGGCCTTGAGGTTTGACTGCGCATAGAACGCGAGGCCCTCAACGAGATTAAGGCCCGGTATCGTCGCCCCGGTGCCGCCGCTGCGTTGCGCTCGTATCGCTGCAATCTGTTGCAGTGCGTCCGCAGCGTGGCCAGTATCGATGCTCCTACGCAACGATTGCAATGTCGCGGCATCGCTCGTTGCTTGTGACGTGGGAGCGCTTGCAACTGTGCCGGATGGACTCTGCGCTGCGCCCGCTCCGGGTTGCACAGCGTCAGCGCAGAAGACAGTGGCCAGCGCCAGAATAGCTGCACAACGTAACCCGTACCCTCTGCGTACAACGTTCATCCTGCGGCACTCCATCGCCTGTTACTCAACCTAAATCAAAAAAAGAAAAGGCGGGAGGAAGTTTCTCCTCCCACCTTGGAATCGTCGAACGAATCTAGAACTCCAGCCGAGCGGTGAACTGCATCTGCCGTGGATTGGCAGTTCCGTTCGGACCGGGACCCGCCGTGATCGCGCCAGCATTCGGTGCATCAATCGTTCCATTGGGCAGAGCGAAGTTGATATGGTTGAATGCGTTAAAGGCATCGGCGCGGAACTGGAGCGTATACCTATCCTTGATCGTGAAGTTCTTCATCGCTGACATATCAGAGTTGAAGAAGTTCGGACCGAAGGCCCGGTTACGACCGCTGTTGCCGATGGTATCGAGCGCCGCGCAGGTGAATCCGCCAGCAGCGGGTGTTGGCGTATTGCACAGGTTGATCGCCGTCGTTGTGCCCGGCAGATTGCCGGTCGGTACGACGTCGCTGAACATCGATATGCCCGCTGGAGAGCCAGCATAACCGGTGAACTTATGCTTAAGGTTCGAGTCATTGCCATTGACATAGCAGGGCGCAGATCCGGGGATCGACGCTCCGCAATCGCTATCCGACAGCGTGAACGGCAGACCGCTCTGGTACACAAATGTCGGGCTGAACTCGAAGCCGCTGAGAATCTGATTTACAACACCTCTCGATTGGCCCAGGAATCGTTGTCCTTTGCCAAAGGGCAGCTTGTAGATGCCGAACGCTGTCAGCGCACTGCGGCGAATGGAGCTGTCCGGCCCCCAGACGGCAGAGTGGCTCCATGTCGCATAACCGCTTGCCGCATCGTTGCCACGCTGGTACGCGTAGATAAGATTGCCCGAAAGGTTGTTGGACATGGTCTTTTGCAGCGTAACCTGGAGTGCGTTGTAGTTGGTGTTCTGGTTGTCGCCGTAGTAGCTGATCGCCTGCGTCCAACCGCACGGTCCTCCGCACGCGGTAAGCGTATAGCCCATATAGCGTTGCAGCAGGGTCTGGTTTGAAACCGCTCCTGTTGCTGTGTTGATCAGCAGATTACCGCCGCCGACGGTTCCTCCAGCCGCTGCCGGCAAGCAATTCGGACCCGCCGGATAGCATGTGCCTCCCGCAGGATCGTAGTGCAGCGTTGTCTTCGTCACCGAATAGACCGCCGGCAGAACAATGCCTGCTTCATTCGGATTTGTTGTGTTGCCGTCTCCATCGCTAAGTGTGTTGGTGCCCTTATTTCCGACGTAGGCTACCGTCAGAGAGAGCGTTGGAGTGAGTGACCGCTCCGCTGAGAAGTTCCATGCATCCAGTGTTGGCAGCTTCTCTGTGAATGGCCGTGCTTTGGAGTTGACCTGCGCTCCGGGATTCGCAATCTGTCCCTGCGCGTTTGGTTGTAACGGTGCATAGTTCGTCAAGCCTGTCGCCAGGCCTCCCTGTGTGCTCGCGGGATTATCGAGCTGGAACGCATAGGTATTTGTTCCGCCTGTAGCGTTGATGGATTGATTCACGAGGACTGGAAGGTTCTGCGTTACAACGTGGCCGAACACAGAACCGAAGACACCGAGATCGAAGCTGCGACCATAACCAACGCGGAACACCGTCTTCGAGTTGAGTTGGTACGCCGCGCCGAGCCGAGGGTTGTACGTGTTCTTTGCTGTCGACACGCCGAGGTTTGAAGCAACCCCGCCGTAGCCAGCAACGTTGATCCAGCCAGTATCCAGATTCAGCAATGCGCCGTTGCCCTTGCCGTTGACGGATTCGGGAAAATAAATCTCGTAACGCAGACCGAGGTTCAGGGTCAGCTTTGGCGTGGTACGCCATGTGTCCTGGATGAAGAAGAAGTCGCGCTTCTGAAATTCTTTCGCGTTCGTCGCAGTGCTGGCGTAGCGGTTATACGCCGTCACGTCGCCGAGAACGTAGGTAGCAAGACCGAGACCGCCCGTGGTTCCATTCGACGTAGGTCCAGGGCCGAATTGGTTGTTACCTGTGCGGTCGTTATCGCTCGGGATACGAAGATTGCGAGCGTACCGCAGATCGATACCAAACTTGATCGAGTGCGTCCCAAGAATCTTCGTCCAGTTATTCACTAGCTGGAACTGGTCTTCACGCTCCGTTAACGGGCAGTTGCAACGATTGACGTTCAGTCCCGTGCCATATTGTGATCCTGCTCCTGTGCCATTGTTCGGCCCATCCAGCGGATTGGTTACATTCAGATCGGCGATATTGATGTCCGGCGCGCCGTAGTCGATTGGCACAGTCAGTGCAGCATTTGCTCCTGTACCGCTGATGTTTTCGCCCTGGATTGGCAGGTTCGTGTTGCCTGTGTCGTACTTGTGCGTGAGCACGTTGTAGCGGAAGTAGCCGAGGCGCAACTCTGTCACCCATGTCGGGCCGATTGCCTCATCATAGCCCAACGCGAGGCTGTCATCGGCACTGTCAGACGTTCCGCCATAACCGGCGAGGCCCTCACCGTCTCCACCAGCCAGTCCGAACAACGTCGGTCCCGACAGGACGCTTGTGAAACGGCTGAATCTTCCAAACGCATGCGACTGCTGACCGATGGTTGAATCGATGCGGATGTCCCACTGATTGCTATTGAAGAGACCCGTACCGCTGCCTTGATAGTTGTTCGTGAGGCCGTTGTCGGTCGATGCATTGATAATGTTCGGTTTATATGGCTGCAGCAGCTTGAAGAGGTTCATCGCTGTCGGCGAAACATCGCTGGCGGGGATCACGGTGACGGCTGGGTCGCCCGGCTGTAGTGGGTCGTAGATCTTGAAGCCCTGCGCGACGTACTCGCTGAAGTCGCAACCTGTACCACTCAAGCAGGACGAGATCAGGCGCGCCGACGGCACCGTCTGCACATCCGATGTTCCAACCTTCTGCCGGACACCCTGGTAGTCACCGAAGAAGAAGATCTTGTTATGGATCACGGGTCCGCCAACCGATCCACCAAACTGATTTTTCAGCCCGGCTGGAATTGGGCCCGTGCCCGACTCCGAAAATGGATCGCGGGCGAGATTCGCTGCACTCTCGCGGTTGTCAAATGCCGTTCCATGAAACTGGTTCGTACCAGACTTCGTCGAGATCGTGTCCACAGAAGCTACGGCTTTACCAAACTCAGCGTCGAAGTTCTGCGTCGCAATCTTGGCGTCCGACATGGAATCCGAGTTTGGATTGATGACAATGATTCCGAGAATCGCATCCTGGTTATCGGTTCCATCCAGTGTGTAGTTGACGCCGCCGAACGCCTGTCCATCGATTTGAATCTGCTTGGAGCCCTGCGGGTTTTCATCCGCTGCATGCGACCATCCGAGCTGCACAGCACCCGGCAACAGTAACTGCAGGTTCGCGAAGTTGTGATCCGGTATCGGCATCGTCTCGATGTCCTGCGCCGAATAGTTCGTCGCAACGTCGGTGTGATCAGTCTTGAGCTGCGGCACCTGGTCAGCGAGAACCTCCACCGTCTGACTCGAACTACCTACGCTCAGGACGGCACGCACCTCAGGCGCTTCGTCGGCGGCCACATGCACTCCATGTTGCTCGAAGCTTTTGAAGCCCGCCGCCTCCACCTTCACCGAATAGTTATCCGGGATCAGTTGGGTCGCAGAAAACTCGCCCGCCGCATTGCTCTTCAGTTTGGTCGAGGTACCCTTCGCGTCATCGATGACCGTAACGTTCGCGTTCGGAATCGCCGCTCCCGTCGCGTCGGTGACAGTTCCCACAATCTCGCCCGACGTCGCCTGCGCCAGAACGCGGCTCGCTGGCGCCAGCAGTCCCACGCTCGCGATTGCCATCAGCGGTGTACCAAATCTTTGAAACCAGCCTCTATGCATACTTCCTCCTCCCAAAAATGTTCCTGTGCGCTCGAATCAAACATCCAGCCTTGGCCAATAAAGGTCGGGTTCCGTGCGCCTGCATGGTATCCGCCGGCTTCCTCTGCGGGAATGGCTTCGGTGAACGTCAAATGACAAACTTAATGCGCGCCAACCTTACGCACCACGGGCGTGACCTGTCAACCTATTTCTTATGTCTGATCATTCTGAGATAGGGACAAGCTGACATAACATTTTGAGAGAACGTTTCCTTTCATCGATGAATCCTGCAAAATAGTGCTCTCTGGTGCACTTTACCGAATCATAGTGGGCCTCTGAGCCGCAATCATGCATCATCCCCGAAAAGGAACGCACAGCAAGCTGACATAACAGCCTCGCGAAAGCATCCCGCGCAATGGTATAGTTCTCGCCGGTTCCTCTGGAGGCAATTTCATGATGTCAATACTCCCCCATTCAAGTCCCTGTCGGCGTTTTTGTGGTTCCGCGGCCCTCAGCGCCGTCCTTCTCGCCGCTTCGTTTGGAGCTCTCAACACACCTCTCCTCGCTCCCATTGCGCACGCCCAGACGGCAGCAGCTACAAGCTCCGCCGATCCCTGGTGGAAGCACGCCGTCATCTATGAGATCTACCCGCGCTCCTATCAGGACTCCAACGGCGACGGCATCGGCGATCTCAACGGCATCACATCGCGCCTCGGCTACCTCCAGCACCTCGGCATCGATGCCATCTGGATTGCCCCCATGTACCCCTCGCCGCAGGTCGACACCGGCTACGACATCTCCAACTACGAGGCCGTCGATCCCACCTACGGCACGCTCGCGGACATGCAGCGCCTCATCACCGAAGGCCAGCAGCACCACGTCCGCGTCATCCTCGACATGGTGCTGAACCACACCTCCGACAAGGACCCGTGGTTTGTCGAAGCTGCCAGCTCGCGCACCGATCCGAAGCACGACTGGTACTGCTGGAACGACGGCATACCCGCCAATTCGCCGGGCGTCACCGACTATCAAAAGAAGAACGAGCAGACCGGTCTGGACGGCAAGAAAGTCGTCCCGCCGAACAACTGGGTCTCCGGCTTCGGCGGCTCCGCATGGCAGTGGGTTCCGGCGGTGCACCAGTTCTATTATCACGAGTTCTTCAAGCAGCAGCCTGACCTGAACTGGCGCAACCCCGCCGTCGAGAAGGCCATGTTTGACTCCATGCGCTTCTGGCTCGACAAGGGCGTCGCAGGCTTCCGTCTCGATGCGATCCCGAACCTCTTTGAGGATCCGCAACTGCGCAATAACCCAGTGCTCGGCGGCGTGAACCGCAACGGCGACCCCAAAGTGGGCGACAAGTACACCAACAACCTCCCCGAGGTGCATGATGTCATCCGCCGCATGCGCGCGATGGTCGCGTCGTATCCTGGCGACCGGGTTTTGATCGGCGAGACATATCTACCCAGCACCTCTGAGCTGGACGTCTGGTACGGCGGCGCAGCACACAACGAGCTACAGTTGCCCATGGACATGCTCGTTGGCTTTCACGGCGACCACGACAAACTTGACGCCACAACGTTTCGCAAACACATCGAAGAAGTTGAGACGCAGGTGCACGGCTCGCAGCCGCTCATCGTCTTTGACAACCACGACAACAAGCGCGCCATCGACCGCTACGGCGACGGCGTGCACGACGACCTGATCAACAAGCTCCTCGCCACCGTACTCTTTACCACCAAGGATACGGCGCTGATGTACTACGGCGAAGAGCTTGGCATGCACACAACGCCGCAACCCAAACGCAGCATGGATGTGCCGCCCGGAGTGCCCAAGCCCGATGGCCGCGACGGTGAGCGCACGCCGATGCAGTGGACCGCGGGACCGCAAGCTGGCTTCAGCACCAACCCGCACACATGGCTGCCGGTCGCTCCCGACTTCAAGTCCGTCAACGTGGCCACCGAATCCAAAGACCCCAACTCCGAGCTGTCCTGGTTTGAGCAGATCATCGCTCTGCGCCGCGACAACGCCGCCATCCGCAACGGCAACGTGACCATGCTCGATACCTCCAACCCCAGCGTGCTCTCCTACGTTCGTACCACCGACTCCGGCCCTGCCGTTGTCGTTGCAACGAACTTCACCGCCACACCGCAGACTGTTACGCTGAACCTGGCAGGCTCTGGCGTCAACGGCAGCACCGTAAAGACGCTCGCAGCCGATGATCCGTCGCTGAAGTCCATCTCTACGCTCAAGAACGTCACCCTGCCGCCATACACCAGCTGGGTTGCAAGCGTACAGTAGTGTCATCCGCGTAGATAAGGTCCGGCAACGTACATTTTGCCGGACCTTATCTGTTCGCCCACACCAGTCCACTCTTCCTATGACCGTCAAGCACTCCCTTGCCGCGCTACTTCTCTCCGCCGTCGTTACTGCCGCCGCGCAGTCGCCCGCTGCTGCGGATCACACACGCATCGACGTCTACATTCGCAACAGTTGGGACACGCTCTCCCGCTCGATGTCCGACTGTAAATCGCTCGTCGACATCAAGGTCAAAACCGCGCCCGTCCTCTATCTTCCCGCCGATCTGCCCGTGCCACCCGCCGTCGCCGCCATGCACGCTGCCTGCGGCGTCGACGTCCGCCACCTGCCGCGCGTCATCCACCACATCGACGAGGTCAAACCCTCCGACGTCCCGGTCGCTGGCCTGCTTTACCTGCCCAATCGCTACGTCGTTCCAGGCGGCCGCTTCAACGAGATGTACGGCTGGGACAGCTACTTCATCCTCCTCGGCCTCGAGCACGACAACCGCCGCGACCTCGCCAAAGGCATGGTCGAAAACTTCTTCTACGAGATTCAGAACTACGGCGCCATCCTCAACGCGAACCGCACCTACTTCTTCACTCGCTCGCAGCCGCCCTTTCTTTCATCCATGATCCGCGAGGTCTACGAGCACCCTGCGCCCGGCACCACGCCTGACCTCAAGTGGCTCGACCGCGCCTACAGCTTCGCGCAGCGCGACTACGCGCTCTGGGTCTCACCCGAACACCGCGCCGGCGACACAGGTCTCGCGCGCTACTTCGATCTCGGCCAGGGCCCCGTGCCTGAGATGGCCGACGACTCCAGCTACTATCCCGACGTTATCCGCTGGCTGCTCGCGCACCCAACCGACCACCCCGGCTACCTCGTCAACAGCACCATGCATCCCACGGCCGCCGAGGCCGCTGGCCTCGCCACCACCAGCTGCGACATCACCACCTCGCGCGTCTGCGCCCAGGCCATCGTCGACAACCACCGCCTCACTGCCTCGTTCTATCGCGGCGATCGCGCCATGCGCGAGTCCGGCTTCGACCCCACCTTCCGCTTCGGCCCCTTCTCCGGCTCCACGCAGCACTTCGCCCCCGTCGGCCTCAACAGCCTCCTCTACAAGTACGAGCTCGACATGGCACACATCGCCACACTTCTCGGACGTAACGCCGAGGCCGCGCAGTGGACGCAGCGCGCCGCAGCCCGACGCGACGCCATCGACAAGTATCTGTGGGACGCCAGCGCGGGCATGTACTTCGACTACGACTTCGTCGCGCATACGCGCAACAACTACGACTACCTCACGACCTTCTACCCGCTGTGGGCGCGCGCCGCGTCGCCTGCGCAAGCCGCCGCCGTCCACGCCAACCTCAAGCACTTCGAGCAGAGCGGTGGCCTGCAGACCAGCGACACCGTCTCCGGTGTGCAGTGGGACGCCCCCTTTGGCTGGGCGCCGATCACCTGGCTCGCCGTCTCCGGCCTCGACCAGAACGGCTTCCACAACGACGCCGCGCGCATCGCCCGCGAGTTCACCTCCACCATCCTCACCAACTTCCTGCGCGACGGCACCATCCGCGAAAAATACAACGTAGCCAGCGGCTCGGCCAACGTAAAAGTCGCCGCCGGTTACAAGAGCAACATCATCGGCTTCGGCTGGACCAACGCCGTCTACCTCAAGCTCGAAGACCTGCTGCCACCGACACCAAACTCCAGACCCTCGATCTCCGGTCCTGCGGTAGCAAAGTTCCACCCCTGATCCACGCCGCTCTGGCTTAGCGCAGTGTGATACTGCGTCGGTGTACGCACCCGCACACCTCTTCCTGCGGTATCATCTCGCTGATGACCATCTCACGCCGTCACTTCCTCGCCTCCGCCGCCGCGCTCCCCTTCGCTCTCCGCGCCTTCGCCGAACCCACCCCCGGCCCCCGCTGGATTCTCCTTGGCTCCGGCACCGACAAAGGCATCTTCCGTGCAGCGTGGAACGCCTCCACCGGAACGCTCTCCAACATCGAGCCCATCGCCGCGGCGCAGCATCCAAGCTATCTCACACTCCACCCAACGCTGCCAATTCTCTACGCCGTCAACGAGATCCCCGAGGGCAACGGCGCTCTGTCCAGCTTCCACCTCGACCGCGCCACCGCCAGCCTCACACAGATGCAGCGCCTCAGCACCGGCGGCAACGGCCCCTGCTACGTCTCTACGGATCACAGCGGACGCGCGGCCTTCGTCGCCAACTACGGAGGTGGCAGCCTCGCCGCCTTCAGCCTCAGCTCCGACGGCGCGCTGCACAACGCCGCAGCGCTCTTCCAATGCGACGGCAACGCCGCCTGCGGCTCGCTCGGCCCCAACAAGGTGCGCCAGGAGGCCGCGCACATGCACTGCGCCGTCGTCTCGCCTGACAACCGCTTCGTACTTGCCTGCAACCTCGGCGAAGACGCCATCGAGATCTTCCCCATTCACCCTAACGCAGCCGACCCGCTCGAAACGCCAACCCGCGTCGCCGCCCGCCCCGGCTCCGGTCCGCGCCACATCCTCTTCCACCCCAACGGTCGCTGGTTCTACTGCATCCACGAGCTCGACTGCACCATCGACATCTACGACTGGAACGTCAGCAACGGCCAGCCGCTCCCCGTGCTGCGCAAAGGCAGCGTCATCTCCACGCTCGCCCGGCCCTCTGACGCCCCCGGAAGCACCGGCTGCGAACTTAACATCAGCCCCGACGGCAGCCTGCTCTACGCCAACACCCGCGGCGAAAACTCACTCTGCTGCTATCGCGTCAATCCTTCCACCGGCCTGCTTACCGAGCAGCAGCGCATCAACACCGCCGGCGAGGTCACGCGCTACTTCACCTTCGACCCCTCCCGCCGCTGGCTCCTCTGCGCCAACCAGGGCAGCTCCAATATCACCGTGTTCGCGCACGATCCCGCCACCGGCCACATCGACCCCACACCCCACACCTACCCCACCGAAATTCCCATGTTCATCCAGTTCATATAGACACCCTCCATCGTAGCCACAGGCTCCATGGCCCTTGCAGCGGCGGTGCCTGCCCTTGCCCCTGCGCCCTTGCCTTTGCCGTCGCCGTCGCCTTTGCCTTTGCCTTTCTGTCTGTCATTCCCGAAGGGAATCTGCTGTTGCGCCCGCCATCCACAACTGCCTTCGCTGTACCAAAAAGGGCCTCGCCTCAACCAACAAAGCGAAGCCCCCGTTTGAACTGCCTGATCCCTACTTCTTTAGTGTCTTTCCATCCAGCACGAAGCGGTACTTCACATCGCTCTTCACCACGCGTGCATACGCCTCTTCCAGCCGGTCGTACCCAATCAGCTCAATGTCTGAGACGATGTTCTTCTCCGCGCAATAATCCAGCATCTCCTGCGTCTCGCGCATGCCGCCAATCATCGATCCCGACAGCGATCTCCGATTCGTAACCAGCGCAAACGGCGATGTCGCCACCGGCTGCTCCGGCAGGCCAACCAGGCACAGCGCTCCATCCAGCCGCAGCATCCCCAGGTATGCGTTGATGTCATGCGGTGCCGAAACGCAGTCCAGAATGAAGTCGAAGCTTCCGGCATGCTTCGCCATCGCGTCCGCATCCTTGCTGATCACCACCTCATCGGCACCCAGCTTCTTCGCGTCTTCAATTTTGTTCTCGCTGGTCGTAAACTGCACCACATGGGCTCCAAAGCTGTGCGCAAACTTCAGCCCCATGTGTCCCAGACCGCCCAGTCCAACCACGCCCACCTTCTTGCCCGCGCCCACCTTCCAGTGCCGCAGCGGCGAGTACGTCGTGATCCCCGCACACAGCAGCGGTGCCACCGCCGCCAGATCCAGCTTCGGCGAAATCGTGTGCACATAGTGCTCCGGCGCCACCACGTTATCCGAGTAGCCGCCATACGTCACGTTGCCCGCATAGTCCTTCGCATTGTACGTTCCCACCATGCCCTTCGTGCAGTACTGCTCCTCGCCCGCCTTGCAGTTCTCGCACGCCATGCACGTCTCGACCGTCACGCCAACGCCCGCCAGATCGCCCACCTTGAACTTCGTCACATCCTTGCCAACCGCCGTCACATGACCCACAATCTCATGCCCCGGCACCATCGGATAGATCGATCCACCCCACTCATCGCGCGCCTGGTGAATGTCCGAGTGACAGATCCCGCAGTAGTCAATCGCCACCACAACATCCTTCGGCCCCGGCTCCCGCCGATCAAAGTGAAACGGCCCCAACGCCGACGTCTTACTCTCCACTGCATACCCAAACGACTTCATAATATTTCTCCTCTGCGTCCGCTTACGTTCGATGCCAATTCAAAGAACTTTGAAATTTTCGGGATTTTATTCGACGCTCTTACTCGTCATAATGCATCAAGCTGAACACATCCAACTCTGGAAATTTCTCCCTTCCCTTCAAAAAATCCAGCTCGATCGCCACCGTCAGCCCAACGATCTCGCCGCCCATCCGCTTCACCAGGTCAATGGTCGCCTGCATCGTCCCGCCCGTAGCCAGCAGGTCATCCACAATAATCACGCGCTGCCCCGGCTCAATCGCATCCTTATGAATCTCCAGCGAATCGCTCCCATACTCCAGGTCATACTCCACCTTCTCTACTGGCGCAGGCAGCTTCTTCGGCTTGCGCACCGGCACAAAGCCGGCATTCAGCCGATACGCCAGCGCCGGTCCAAAGATGAACCCGCGCGCCTCAATTCCCAGCACTAAATCCACTTTTTTACCGATGTAGTACTGCGCAAACGCGTCGATCAACTGCGCAAACCCAGTCTTGTCCTTCAGCAGCGTCGTAATGTCATAGAACAGAATCCCAGGCTTCGGAAAATCTGGCACACCACGCACCAGCGCCTTCAACGGCTCGCAATCAATCGGCTTCGACATATCTACCACGCTCCTTCAATCTCAAATGCCTTCAGCGTCTCCGCCTCGGACTCCTGCAACTCATGTTCAATCACCGCATCCACGCGGCTGCCGCGCGATCCCTTGCGCAGTTCAACCCGCAGTTCGGCAATGTCTTCCGCATCGCCTGCGGCCACAATCTCCACATCACCCGCGTCCGTATTGCGCACCCAGCCGCGCAGCTCCAGCTCCGCAGCCTCGCGATGCACGAACCAGCGAAACCCAACACCCTGCACACGCCCGCGAACTAAAAAGTGAACAACCATAACGAAGTCTTAGTCTCGCAGAGCACGTACCCCGGAAGCAAACACCTCGTTGTACAACCAATCTTCGCGCCTGTTTGTGACCCGGAGTTCATACAACCGCACGCTTCCCAGCAACGTCTTTCTTAGTGAAGACACAAACGGGCCAACAGCATCTGCATCACCGCTGTTGTTGTATTTCGACAAGAGAGGGTTCTGCAGATCGCAACGCGCGGTGCAAGCCGCGGGGAGTCTCTGCACGCCCTCGAACCGAACCTTCGCAGGAGCTATAGAGATGATCATCCGCACCCTTCGTAACGCACTTCCGCTTCTCCTCGCCTTTGCCGCCGTCGGCGCGCAGGCGCAGTTTTACAAGCTGCACAGCCCTGACATCGCCATGGGCGGCGTCGGCCAGTTCACCACAACCCTGACCTCCGATGGAACCAACGCTGGCGGAACCAATCAGCAATTCACGACCAACTCCGACGGCCTGCTGATCTCCTTCCAAGAGCACCCCGTTGCATGGGCCGGCGTTGAGTTCAACTACGGCTTCACCCGCTACTCCCAGCGCTTCGGCTACTACATGCCTGCTACGCCCGGTGTTGAACATCGCCGCCAGTTCCCCAACGACGTGCACGAGATCACCGCAGCCTACATGTTCCATGCCCGCGTCTTTCACCTCCAGCCCTTCATCAACGTCGGCGGCGGCGCACTCGACTTCATGCCTGACCACTACGACCACATGTGGCGCGGTACAGGTCTCGTCGAAACCGGCCTGGACTTCCCCACCAAGGGCGGCCACCTCGGCTTCCGTATTCAGGGCCGCACACTCATCTATCGCGCGCCAAACTTCTATCGCCCCAGGATCTCCACCCGCAGCTGGGTCTCCACCGAAGAGCCTTCTGCGAGCGTCTATATCCGCTTCTAACCGCATCGCGCGCAACACAAAGGGCGCAGCCATAACGGCTGCGCCCTTCGTATTGTGTCGATCTCTGTACAGTCTCTGCGTAGCTCTGCGTTGTAGCGTTACGCCCGGCTCATATACGCGCCCTCAGCCGTATCCACGCGAATCTTCTCGCCCTCGTTGATAAACGGCGGCACCTGCACCACCAGCCCCGTCTCCATCTTCGCCGGCTTGGTCACAGAGCTCGCCGTTGCAGACTTGATGCCCGGCTCGGTCTCCACCACGGTCATCTCCACTGCCGTCGGCAGCTCGATACCCACCGGCTTGCCGTCGTGGAAGCTCACCTCGATCAGCAGGTTCGACGTCAGATACTCCACCGCATCGCCCAGCGTATCGCGCTTCAGCGCCGTCTGCTCATACGTGGTCTGGTCCATGAAGTAGTAGTCGTCGCCATCGTTGTACAAATACTCCATCTTGATCGAATCCACGTGGATGCGATCGATTGGGTCCGGCGAACGAAACCGCTCGGTAAACATCGCGCCCGTGCGCACATTCTTCAGCTTTGCCTGGATAAACGCGCGCAGATTGCCTGGCGTCCGGTGCTCTACGGAAAAGACGAGATGCAGATCGTCCTTGAACTTGATAATCATGCCGGGGCGCATCTGTGTAGCGGGAATCGACAAGGGAAAACTCCTGATTCTGGTGATTTTTGCGGGCGCTCGAAACTCAACCCAATCCAATCATTGTAGCCCACCCCGCCTGTCCCCTTCAGCCCGATCATCACACCGCCGGCGCCGACGGATGAAAGATTCGGTAAAAGAAGTGCTTCAGCTTCGCGCCAAACGATACCTTCGGCGACGGCGGCGGCGGCAGCTCCGGCGGTGCCCCGCCCATCGCCGCCATCCCCTGAGACTCGCTCGCACTCTGATCCGCCGACGCGCTCGCTGGCTCCGTGCTCGGCGGCGCACCCTGCCCCTGCCCATACGCAAACGTCGTCGAAACCTGCGTGTCCTTCTCCCCTACCGGCGAGTTCTCCACTGGCTGCTCCGCCGTCAATCCCTGGCTCGCCGCTGCCGGAAACGGATGCTCCGCCGAAGCCTTCTGCGCGGCGCTCATATCGCCCTCCACGCGCTCCCCGTCGCCCGATCCCGGGCAGCCGCACGGCGAACTCTCGTTGTCCACCACCTGCCGCAGATTCCCATGCTCAAACAGCACGTGCTGCCCCGGCATCAGCCTGTAGTTCGCCTGCGAAAACGAGTCCGTCAGCATCAACACCGGTGCCTTGCTGCCGCCGTTGTTCACGCACGTATCCCCATTCCGCGTCACCCGCAGCCCAAGATCAAAGCTGCCCTTCGCCTCCACCGTGAACCGAATGTCAGGTGTCAGAATCACGTCTCTCGCATCCGCCCCCGTATGCAGCTCCAGCGCCCCTCGGTCCAGCCCAAACAGCAGCGCCTTCGGCCCGCCCGAGTGCAGCAGATGCAGCTGGCTCGTCGCGCACACCAGCAGGTCGCCGCCGCGCTGCAGCTTCACCTCCGCCGTCCGCCCGTTCGCCGTGATGCTCGCGTTGTTCATCAGCCGCGCCTTGTCTCCCTTTACCTCCAGACCGCCCGTCACCAGCGCATCCTTGGTCGCCACCGTCCCCATCACCTGCGGCGCCGCCTGCTGCTGCGCGCCCGCCACCCCAGCCAGAAACCCACCTGCACAAACCATCCACACCATCGTCAATCGTCGCATCGTGATCGGTCAAAGCTCCTTCCTGAAGGTTACGCTCGCACGCGCACGCCGCCAAACGCACCGTCCGTCGACAGCCTCAGCCCTAACACAATCTCACCCTGGGATCATCCCGATGGTCGCCAGCCACGTATCCACCAGCTCTGGCCACGCCGTCGCCGGAAGCTTCGTCCTCCGCAGCCCAAACGCGTGCCCACCCTGCGCATACGAGTGCATCTCCACCGGCACACCAGCCTTCTTCAGCGCGATGTAGTACGCCAGCGCCTGGTCCATGCCGTCCACATGGTCGTCCTCGTTCTGCAACAGAAACGTCGTCGGCGTCTGCGCCGTCACCGGCACAAACGGGCTCAGCGTCAGCGCTGTATCCGCACCCGCCGCGTGCGGCACCACGATCTTCTTCGCACTCTGCTTTGCCTCCCACTCCGCCGATGACAGCGTCAGGTGCCCCGGATACACCGCCACCGCAAAGTCCGGCCTGCAACTCACCTTGTCCGCCGCATCGACCGCCGGATACACCCGCACAAAGTGCGTACTCATCGCCGCCACCAGATGCCCGCCCGCCGAAAACCCCAGCACCCCAATCTTGTGCGGATCAATCCCCCACTCCGCTGCATGAAACCGCACCAGCCCCAGCGTTCGCTGCGCATCCTCCAGCGCCATCGGCGACTCCGGATACGGCCCCGACCGGCACCACGCCGACGTGTCATACGCCGCCGTCGGGTCGCACGGCACGCGATACTTCAGCAGCACGCACGTAATCCCCTTCGCCGTCAGCCAGTCGCACACCTCCGTCCCCTCCAGGTCGATCGCCAGAATCTGGTAGCCGCCGCCCGGAAACACCACCACCGCCGCCCCGGTATTCTTGCCCTTCGGCGCATATACCGTCATCGTGGGCTCGGACACCCGCTCCACCGCCACCCACGGCTTGCCCGCCACCAGATCCTTGCCGCTGGTCGTCTCCGCCACCTCTGGCCCAGTCACCGGCAGCGCATCTGGCACCGCTCCCGGCCATATCCGCACCTGCGTATGCCCGGCGGAGGGCTCCCACGTGTTCGTCTGCGCCGAAAGAGCACCCACACTGATCAGCAGCCAGCTTGCAACCATCCTAAGTCTCATCAAGCCCCACAGGCTTCGCCGCATGCGAGCCATGCCTCACGATAAGCGCGCGGGCAGACCGGATCCACTTCCTTGAGGGCAGCCGCACCAAATTCGACACGGTACCTGCTACACGCTCTACTGCCGCAAAAAATTCGCAATCAGCATCTTCCCCTGCTCCGTCAGCACGCTCTCCGGATGAAACTGCACCCCCTCCATCGGCAGCGTCCGATGCCGCAGCCCCATAATCAAGCCCTTCCCACCCTCTCCCGCAACACGCGCCGACACCTCCAGCACCTCCGGCAGCGTCCCCTCCTCCACAATCAGCGAGTGGTATCGCGTGCACGTCATCGGCTGCGGCAGACCGCGAAAGATCGTCCGCCCATCATGCTCCACCACGCTTGTCTTGCCATGCATCAACTGCGGCGCACGCACCACGTCCCCGCCAAACGCCGCGCCCATCGCCTGGTGCCCCAGGCAAACCCCCAGCACCGGAATCTGCTCCTTCTCCGGCAGCCCGGCGAGATGCCGTAGCAGCGGTATCAGGATCCCCGCATCCTGCGGCGTGCACGGTCCCGGCGACAGCAGAATCCTGTCCGGCCGCATCGCCACAACCTCCTCCGGCGTCACCTCGTCGTTGCGGCGCACCACAATCTCCGCACTAACGCCCCCGGCCTCACCGCTCAACTCCCCCATATACTGCACCAGGTTGTACGTAAACGAGTCGTAGTTATCCAGCACAAACACCATCCCCCGATTCTACCCGCACCACCGCATCGCACATCTTCGCTGTCATTCCCGAAGTAAATCTGCGTCGCCTCACCTCACACCCAACCCCACAGACAACGCCACACCCCACCCACAGCCTCTTACTCCACATGTTGATCACCAGCCCAACCCGCGCAAAGCACTTCGCCGCCATGGTCCTCATCGGAGACGGCGTCATGGCCCTCATCCGCCCCACCGCCGACGCCAGCGCCTGGAACCGCGGCCCCCGCCCCTGGCGCAAACTTATGCGCTCGCTCGCCAAGCGCCCACACCTCACCCGCGCCATCGGTGCCGCCCAGATCGCCGCCGGCATCTACTGGGCCCTCAAGCAGGAAGAGTAGGACTAGTTTGCGCGCTGTACATAACTCTCGAGAGCATCGATGACCGGTCCTTGGCCTGCCTCTGTCCACTCCAACCGGATTCGCTGCGGTGCCTCTTCGCGGACAACAAACAGGGAAAGCCCATCACAGTAGGGCACAAATCTGTAACTCAGGAATTTCCAGCGCTCACCCACTGCGTGCTCCGCACCGTCGAAATCCACAAACCGCCTTACGACCGTATACGCTTCGCCAGCCACAAGGTGCTTAAAGCGGGCTTCATCCATATCCGTCATCCGCGTGCCCGCTCGATCGCCCGCACCACCGCCTTCGCCTTATTGCCGCACTCCTCGTGCTCCTTCTGCGCGACCGAGTCCGCCACTACCCCCGCGCCCGCCTGGATATACCCCTTCTCTCCATCCATAAACAGCGTCCGTATCGCAATACACGAGTCCAGATTCCCGCTGAAGTCCGCATAGAAAATCGCGCCGCCATACACACCCCGCCGCGCCGGCTCCATCTCCTCAATAATCTCCATCGCCCGAATCTTCGGCGCCCCACTCAGCGTCCCCGCCGGAAAACACGCCCTGAACGCATCCAGCGGTGCCAGCCCCTTGCGCAGCCTTCCC
Organism: Acidobacteriota bacterium; assembly: GCA_019351975.1. Taxonomy (GTDB): domain Bacteria; phylum Acidobacteriota; class Terriglobia; order Terriglobales; family Acidobacteriaceae; genus Granulicella. The sequence goes on along the minus strand of JABBOG010000026.1, from coordinate 1,397 downwards.
TCCAGCGCGCTCACCAGGTGCATAATGTGCGAGTATCGCTCCACGAACATCAGGTCCTTCACCTTCACGCTGCCAAACTCACTCACCCTCCCCACATCGTTCCGCCCCAGGTCCACCAGCATCACATGCTCCGACACCTCCTTCGCATCCGCGCGCAGGTCGGCCTCCATTGCCCTGTCCTCTACCTCGTCCTTGCCCCTCGGTCTCGACCCCGCAATCGGCCTGTACTCCACCACACCCTCATGCACCCGCACCAGCAGCTCCGGCGACGACCCCACAATATGCGCCACGCGACTCTCGTCCCCAGCACCCCCCTCCAGCCCAAACCGCAGAAAGTACATATACGGCGACGGATTCACAATCCGCAGCGACCTGTAAATCGCAAACGGTTCCACCTCCGGCACGCAGTCGAACCTCTGGCTCAGCACGCACTGAAACACATCCCCCGCCGCAATGTACTCCTTCACCCGCTCCACACTGCGCAGAAAATCCGCCACCTTCGTCCGCGCCTTCAGCTTCAACGCGCCCTTCACCGGCCTCTGCTTCTTCGGCCTCGCAATCGCCGCACTCAGCATCGTCTCCAGCCGATTCAGCCGCCGCTCCGCCACCTTGTACCCCGCCGCATCCACCTTGCCCCGCGCGCCCACCGTCACCATCAGGTGGATCGCCTTCTTCACATGGTCGAACGCCAGCACCTCATCGAAGAACATCAGGTGCGCATCCGGCACGTGCAGCTCATCCGCCGCCAGCTCCGGCAGCGTCTCAATCGACCGCACCACGTCATAGCTGAAGAACCCCACCGCGCCCGCCGTAAACGGTGGCAGTCCCTCCATCTTCGCCGGCGTCTCCCCCTCCAGCGCCGCCTTCAGCTCTGCAAAGATGTCGCCCGCATACGTCCGCCGCCGCCGCCCCTCCACCACCGTAATCCGCCCATCCCGCGCCGTCATCTTCCGATACGGCCGTATCCCGATAAACGTGTACCGCCCCACCTTCTCGCCACCCTCCACCGACTCCAGCAGAAACGCCTCCGGCTCCTCCGCCGCCACCTTCAAAAACGCCGACACCGGCGTCTCCAGGTCCGCCACCACCGCCCTCGTCACCGTCACCAGCGAGTGCTCCTTCGCCAGCCGCTGAAACTCCCTCAAACCCGGCACCGTCATCGTTCGCACACTAGACATAATCTGTGAGCATACCAACTTCCCACCGCATTTTCCCCGCCCTTCACCGCCTTACCGTTGCTGTTGCTGCTGTCGTTGCTGCTGTCGCTGCCGCTGCTGTTGCCCTTGCCCTTGCCGTTGTCCTTGCCGCTGCCGTTGCTATTGCCGTTGCTATTGCCTTGGCTGTTGCCCTTGCTGTTGCCCTTGCTGTTGCTTTTGCTGTTGCCCTTGCTGTTGCCC
>JABBOG010000083.1 GCA_019351975.1 Acidobacteriota bacterium | reverse complement strand
TAGGGAAGAGCGAACCTCCCACAGGCCATCCTTCAAACTGCGAACCAGCGGCATTTCGATAGGCCACCCGAACTGCACCCGCATCAGATCAAGGCCGATAGCGCGACGGTCGCCTTCCTCCAACTCGCGCAGCCACTCACGCACCGGCTCTCTACCTGTGTCCGAGCGGTAGAACCGAATTGGAACTTCTGGTGGCGTTGCTTTGCTCATTCGAGCTCATCTCTAGAGTGTACCAAAAAAAATACACTGTCCAATCTCTTAACCAGTATTTCCCGGATGTACGGCGCAGTATTGCTGAACAATATCGACATTGTCCTTGGTCGAAACCGCACATCGGCGGGACCGGTTGCTTGATGCTGTGCCTGTCATCGCAACAGAGGGTCACGGAAAAGGACTCTACCCGTTCGCAGCCAAAATTGCTAAGTGGATTCCCAAGGGCTTCGCTATGACTGGATAAGCCTCAATGCAGCCGTTCAGATGCACAGAAGGCACTGTGCCTCTGAATTGAAGACAACCAGCAGCCTTTCAATGAGCCAAAGGCACGTCGTCTAAAGCATAACGTTGCCAAACGGCAACGTTATGCCTTGAATCACAACTCTCAACATATACGGTGAGTCCATGCGCCATGTCGCACGTTTGAAGATGGGTTACTACCCACTGCCAGAGAGTGAGGGCGCCAAGCTTCGCGCGTTGCTGTCCTTCTCGAGGCCAGCCTCTGTGATCGATCCTTGTGTAGGAAAAGGGACGGCACTCCAGCTTGTCACGAGCGATGCCGAGGTTCGACGTTACGGAATCGAGTTGGACGCCGAGCGCGCGCGGATCGCACGCATGAACGGGATCGAGACTGTCCAAGGCAACACATTCGATGCGATGGCCCGACCGGAGTCGTTTTCGCTGCTTTATCTGAACCCTCCCTATGATTCGGAGATCGGATCGATGGCCAATCGCCGCATGGAGGCTGTGTTTCTGGACTATACCCATCGGTGGCTGGTGATGGACGGGGTGCTGATCCTGGTGATTCCCTTCGAGCGTCTCCATGATTGTGCGGGCGTTCTGAGTTCGCATTTCAGCGACTTGAACGTCTTTCGCATGACGGACCCCGAATCAGTCCATTACCGGCAGATCGCGATGCTCGGAGTTCGACGCGATGTAAAGGGTAGCGCGTTAGAACGCAACAGGAGCCAGCTTCAGAAGATCAGCCCCTATGGCAGTTTTATGGCACTGCCTCAATTACAGAGAGGGGCGTGCGCACCCTATATCGTCCCGGCATCCGACGAAGTAACTCTGGGCTATCGCGGGCTTCCATACGATCGATTGGAGGATCTATTGCCGCAATCCGCTGCCTGGAAGCAGGTGGCGTCTTTTCTCCTGCCTCACGAGGACATTGCGACGGGTCGGCCTATCACGCCATTGCACGGAGGGCACGTGGGACTTCTGTGTACCGCAGGGCTGTTGAATGGCGTCTTCGGTCAGGGTGACGATCGGCATATCGCCCGCTGGCGGTCTGTAAAACATGTCACCACCTTCATCGAAGACGTCGGCGACACGCAATTCATTCATCGTCGGGAACGCTGGGCCAATGAACTTCGACTGGTGTATGCCGATGGGAGAACCCTGAAGCTGACTGAGACGTCGAGTACGTCCGAGGGAGAGACGGATGCAGAATGCACACCTGCGCCTAGGGCTGCTTGAATATCAACGTATGACCGAGAAGATATCGACCCGCATCCGTGTGCGCGTCGATCGGTACGTAGGGGAAGGCCGGCAGGCCCATCTGCTGAGCGTCTTCGGCAACGATTCGGATGTGGGTGCGATTACGGCGGCGGTGCACGAGAAGGCAACGTTCACTCTGTCCTTTCCAGACAACACGACGATGGAGGTTTCGCTCGGAGAAAGAGCCTCCTGTTACAAAGGTGCGGTCCCTCTCTCGGATCGGAGACAGCCAGTTCGTCATCTTCTGGCGATTTCCGAAGAGCTTCATAGCAATGGAGGCGCTGGCCGCACGATCCTGCTCCGATACCGGCGCGAAGAGGCATGGGCAAGTCTTGTGAGCTTTCTTGGTCTGCCCGCTGAACCGGGCTGGGCCCATCATGTCCTCGACGTGATGGAAGAGAAGGAACGAATCAAGGAGCTGGACGGCATCGGCTGCCAACCTGTGCTCCTTTCGGCGACCACTGAGGAGGTGCTCAGTTGGATAGCGGATGGCTTACGCTCCCATGCACTTCGCTTTCCAGAGAAGAGTGGGCCTGTGTTTTGGCCACAGTTTTCGCTGGGAGAACTGCTGGATGGAACGGTGCGCACCCTGTTGTCCGAGAGCGGTTCAGAATGTGATGTATGATGATTGATGCGTGATGTTATAGGGAGGGAGTCCAACATGCGGACCACGCTTGCGATCGATGACGACGTGCTGGCTGTTGCGAAAGAGATGGCAGGGATTCAGAAGAAGAGCGTCGGAGAGGTGATTTCTTTGCTTGCCCGCAAGGCACTGCGGCCGACCGATTCAGCTCCCAAGACCAGGAATGGCATTCCTCTGCTTCCGGTAAACCCGTCATCTCCTCGCGTTACCTCCGAGCTTGTACAGCAGCTTCGTGAGGATCTGTTGTGAGTCGGTTCCTTCTCGACGTCAATGTTCTCATCGCTCTGATCGATCCTGCTCACGTGCAGCATGACCGGGCGCATCAATGGTTTGCTGCCTCCGGGAGACAAGCCTGGGCCACCTGTCCGCTGACCGAGAATGGCGTGCTTCGCATCGTTGGACATGCGCGTTATCCAAATTCCCCGGGAACGCCGACGGCTGTGATGGAGGTCGTGCGTGGCCTGCGCGCCCTTCCGGGCCATGAGTTCTGGTCCGACGACGTATCTCTATTTGATCGCAAGCTCATCCAGACTGAGCGGTTGCTGGATGCGGCGCAGGTAACGGATAGCTATTTGCTCGCGCTGGCTTCGGCCCATGCCGGCAAGCTGGCAACCTTCGACCGGCGCCTTGTGACCGACGCCGTTGTCCATGGATCCAAAGCACTGCACGTGATCGACTGATCTCGGTCCGTACGTTTTGGGCAGCCGGATCCTCCTTGCTTGAAATTGTCACCCATCGCGTAAACCTGTAAGACACCCGATCACTCAGAATCCACGAGGCATCTCCATGGAGACCACGTTCGATTACCTGCGCGCCCACGCCGCGGAGTTGGGAGCTCGCATCCTCGAAACCTATCCACCGCTGCAGTGTACGAAGGACCCTTTCGCGGCAGCCATCGGGTCTCTTTTGCGCAAAGCACTCCCTGCCCAGGCGCTCGCCATTACGGGAGTCGCCCAGTATCTTCGTCAAGCGAAGGCAGCACGGATCGTCGCCGAATGCGGAGCGGGCAAGACCTTCATGGCACTGGGAACGATCCATGTACTTGCCGAAGGCCGGCCCAGCACGACGCTGGTGATGTGCCCCTCGCACATCACGCACAAGTGGGCGCGGGAGGTGTTGCTGACCGTGCCGCGCGCACGCGCGTTCCTGATCGAAGATATGCGCAACGGAGGCGATCCCAAAAAGCCGCACGGAGTCTGCGAGGTGAAGCTGAGCAAAGGCAGGACGGTCTATGAGGGTAAGCATCTCACGCTGGCCGAGATGCGCCGCCTGGGAAGAGCGGAGTGGCGTCAACGGTTTTCCGGCCCGACCTTTTTCATCGCAGGCAAGGACAGAGCAAAGCTGGGGTATTTCTGGAAGCATGCCTACCTGAAAGCGCAGTCCGGTCCGCATTGTGGGGGTGTCATCAATCCCGACTCCGGTCGAGCGGTTCTGAACGCAGAACGTCACAAGCTGACGTATCTCGACTTCACCGACAAAATCAAAGTCTCGGAATCTTTGTCCAATCCTAAGGGTGGCACCACCCGCTTCTCCGCACTTTGGCAGGCTGACCGCACGCGCATTCAACGGATGGCGCCCATCGAGTACATCGGTCGGTATATGCGTGGCTGGTTCGACTTCGCCATCGCGGATGAACTCCATCAACTGGCCGGCGACACTGCTCAGGGCAACGGACTTGGCGTGCTCGGACGAGCAGCGAATCGATTGATCGCACTCACGGGAACCCTGATGGGCGGCTATGCCGACGACCTGTTCAACATCTTCTACCGCATGGAGCCGCACGCGATGGTGCGCGATGGCTTCGCCTACGGAGGGCAAGGTCGACGGGACTTCCAGGAGCAGTACGGCGTTCTCGAAACCGTCGAGAAGTTGGAAGGGGCAGATAACGCCTGTTCGAGAGCCACCAGGAAGACGGTCCGAGTCGTGCGTAAGCCCGGAGCATCGCCGATGCTCTTCGGCAAGTTCCTAATGACCACGACGGCGTTTCTGTCTCTTGAGGACATCTCGGACAATTTGCCGCGATATGACGAGAGCGTCATTTCGGTCGATATGGACGAGGGGCTGCAGCAGGCTTACGAACAGCTTGAAGAGGATATTCGCTCCGCGATGAAGGCGCATCGCGGCAACAAGAGCCTGATGAGCATCCTGCTCAATACGCTCCTGCTCTATCCCGATCATCCCTACGACTTCGATCCGGTATGGGCGCGGGCTTTTGATCCGCAAACGAAGGAGTATGTGAAGTTCCTGGTGACCGAACCCGCGAACCTCACGCGGGAAGCTCTCTATGCGAAGGAGCGCGTGCTGATCGCCGACATCAAAGAAGAGCTCCGTCAGGGAAGGCGCTGTCAGATCTATGCCACGTTTACCGGCGCGAAAGACGTTACCCGGCGATTGGAGGCCGTGTTGCAGCAGGAGGGCTTTCGGGTGTCCGTTCTCCGCTCCTCAGTTCCTACCGACAGGCGGGAGGACTGGTATGAGCGGCAGTTGAAGGCGGGCGTTGAGGTTGTCCTCTGCCATCCGAAGCTGGTTGAGACCGGACTCGACCTCTTGGCCTTTCCCACCCTGTATTTCTATGAGACCGGATACTCGCTGCACACGTTGCGACAGGCCTCGCGTCGCTCCTGGAGAATCGGCCAGAGGCATGCCGTGCGGGTAAAGTTTGTGACCTACGCAGGCACGATGCAGGAGACCTGCCTGCGACTGATGGGCAAGAAGATGCTGGTCGCGCTGATGATGGAGGGTAAGTTCTCCGGCGAAGGTCTGCAATCGCTCGATACAGACGAAGATCTGATGAGTGCCATGGCGCGGGAACTTGTCGAGAAGGCCGGGGTGGGTGAATCGGCTGACGCCGTGTGGCGGGAGCTTGATCACGAGCGTGAGAAGGTGCTTTCCCAATCCATGCTTGCGGAATCGGACGAGACGCTGAATCTCGCCCCCGCGATGGCCGCTCAGCTGGCCGGTGGGCAGTCTTCAGTGCCGAACGGTATCCATCTCGTGGACGCACCTCCTCCTGTCACGAAGAAACATTCGAAGTCAGCGCTGTGGCCGAACGCGAGCGAGGACAGCGTGCAACTGAGCCTGTTCGGCTGAGCTACCCTCAAGTCGATGTCATCCCACGCCAAATGGCCTCGATGGCTGAGCCTGGATAGGGGATTCAGGTCTTTATCCAGGTGGGTGTATGCGGGTATCCTCATGAGGAAACACCTCAGCGACCCGACTCCCCGCAGCCGTGGTGGAAGCCTCGAAACTCAAGGACGGAGATCAGAGTGCAATCAGGATGGCTGGAAGGCGGCAGTTCGAAGTCAGCCGGGATCGCGGGAGATATGACGCCATGGACCGGTTGTGGCGATTACGACGACCACTGCCCGCCGGGTTCCCCTTTGATCGGAACGCCGTAAATCAGGCCTTGGCAGTGTCGGATCAGTCCCGCAGATGGTTTTACAGAACTGGCCGACGCAGAGCGAAGGCGATAGCATATCGGCGCGAAGAGTGGTAGGCTCTTCCAAACAGAACTTACTCCAGATTCAAGCACTCACCATCACGTTCCCGTGGTGGTTTTTTTTGCGCTTCGATCTATGAGCACCCGCGAAGCCATGTCGATTCCTGATTCGATAGACCGGATGCCGGCTGGACACGTCTGTGGGGTCGGGTTCAGAGTTTTGAGAGAGCTTTCAAGAATGAGGGCTATTCAGGTCCTGCTCTTGCTGACAACCTTGTGCCCAATCAAGTACGGATCCAATCCGTGGCGGCCAGGCTTGATTGTGCCACCGAGCACCTCTTGCTGCCGCATCGCTTTATTTCTGGTACATCCGGGTTGAGTTGGCTCTATGGAGCGCAACTAAGCACGGTCACACCTTACTCTCAACAAGCGAGCATTCCAATGAAACCCTCCAAACTCTACGAAGCGCTTCATGCGCTGATTGGCGAGCGTGTGCCTCTGCATATCTGGGGCGCATGCGGTGTCGGCAAGTCGCAGATCGTCAGCCAGGTGGCCGATGATCTTGGCTACGACTTTCTGGATGTACGTGCCGTGCAACTCGATCCCGTCGATCTACGTGGCCTGCCCAGGATTGCGGCAGATCAGACCGAGTGGGTGCCCCCGAAGTTCCTTCCCAAATCGGGCAGGGGCATACTCTTCCTCGATGAACTGACCTCGGCCCCGCAGATGACCCAGGCGGGCTGCTACCAATTAGTACTGGATCGAAGGCTCGGAGAGTATGGGCTGCCGGACGGATGGGTGGTCCTTGCAGCGGGGAACCCGGCCTCCGAACGGGGTGTCCATTTCTCCATGCCGCGACCGTTGCGGAATCGATTTGTGCATCTCGATCTTGAAGCGGATTTAGAGGATTGGTGCACGTGGGCCGTCAAGGCGTGTGTTCGGCCCGAGATCATCGCCTTTCTGCGGTTCAAACCGGATCTGCTCCACACGGCAGATCCAACCTCGGACGCCAATGCCTGGCCCACGCCCCGCTCGTGGGAGATGGCCTCGAACGTCCTCTCCGGGATCGGCCGACGACAAAAGGTGGCGTTTCTCTCTGGCACCAGTGAGTTTGAGGCACAGCTTCTGGACGGCACGGTCGGATGCGCAGCTGCCTCCGAGTTCGCGGCATTCCTGCGGCTGTTCCGCCAGTTGCCTTCGATCGACGAGGTTCTGCTCAACCCCGATACGGCACTGGTTCCAACGGAGACCTCGGCGCAGATCGCCATTGCCACGGCGCTGGGACGAGCCATGACCGACCACTCGATTGGGAGAGGACTCAGGTATCTCGACCGTTTGCCTACCGAGATGCGCATCATGGCCATGCGCGACGCGGCGGCCCGAGATGCCGCTATTACCCACACTCCGGAGTTCATTCGCTTTGGAGTCGAATACCGCGAGGTGCTTCAATGATTACCGAACGAGCCATGCTTGCGGCCGTCCATATCAGTATCTGGACGGCCGTCAAACACGACCGCACGATCAGCCGCGATGTCGCCAGCCAGCACGGAGCGCATCCCGGCGCAGGAAGGTACAACAAGCAGCTTCTGCGCGGAGCGGACAAGCTCGATGAACTCCGCACGCTCGCGGGGCAGATTCGGCAGTACTTCTACACGATCACGTTGCCGTGGTCGGATGAAGGGTTTCGGCTGCTGCCATCGAACTTCTACTTTGATCTCATGGCGAAGATGCGCGAGTTTGAATCGAGCTTCGAGCAGGGTGTCGAGAGCTTCCTGACCGTCTACCCCCAGTACATCGAACAGGTGCGCCCGGAACTGAATGGTCTCTTTCGTGAGGAGGACTATCTTTCACCTGCCCAGCTGCGCGATAAATTTGGGGTCAAGCTTGAAATCCTGCCGATCCCATCTGGCGCCGACTTCCGGGTCCAGATGTCGGCCGACGAGCAGGCGCGCGTTGCGCGCGAGATCGATACCTCCGTGCGCCAGTCGCTGACCCGCGGAACAGAAGATCTCTGGAAGCGGCTCCGGGAAGTGGTCTCACACATGGTGGACAGACTCAACGAGCCGGAATCCCGCTTCCATGCGTCCCTGGTCACGAATGTCTTCGACCTGGTGGAGATCCTGCCACGCCTCAACGTCAACGGAGACGCGGACCTCAATCGCTTCGCGGAGGAAATCCGGCAGCGGCTGTGTACCTACACGGCGCAGGATCTGAAGAAGCACGATCTCCTGCGGGTTACGACGGCTACCGATGCTGCTGATCTAGTGGCGCAGATGGATGGAATTTTGCGCGATCGCGCGACCACGGTGATGACAGAAATTGCGGAGGCCCCGACAGTGGATGAGATCGTTGCTCATATGTCCGCGTACATGGAGGCGCCCGCTGCAGCATGAGCTATGAGACCTCGATGACCCGTCGCATCCAGAAGGCCCGAACGGCTTTGTTGCTCGACCACCCTTTCTTCGGAGCCCTCCTGTTTCGATTGAAGGGCCAGGAGACCCAATCGGTGCAAACCATGGCCACCGACGGCGTATCGCTCTTCTATAATCCTACGTTCGTCGATACGCTCAACTCAGCAACCCTTGCCGGGGTACTGGCGCATGAGGTCATGCACCCGGCACTCCACCATCATGTCCGGCGTTCGGGGCGCGATCCCAGGCGGTGGAATGAAGCGTGCGACTATGCCATCAATCCCTTGCTGCTCGATGCCGGATTGAGCCTTCCCGAGGGTATTCTCGTCGACTCTCGCTTCCATGGCATGAGTGCGGAGCAGATCTATAACCAGCTCGAAGCGGAGGCTGGAGAGCAGTCGGACGACCCGAGCGATCACCCTTCGTCCGCGAACGGCAGAACCGGGGACGGCAGCCAAGAGCGAACTTCTTCGGATGAACCGTCGGCTCCGACGACAGAAGGCGGCGTGGGCCAGGTCCTCGATGCACCTCGATCGAGCGAGGAGAGCAAGTCACTGGAAGAACAGGCTCGCGCGTGGAGTGCAGCGGTCAGCCAGGCGGCGACTGTTGCCAGGCAGGCAGGAAAGCTTCCAGCTGGCCTCCGAAGAGCACTGGAAGGTGCAGCTGAGGCGGCCGTTGATTGGCGTGAGATGCTCCGTAGGCTCTGGTCGGAGACGACTCCGGCAGACTATAGCTGGGCGCGTCCCAATCGGCGCCAAATCTGGTCCGGCCTCTATCTGCCGGGCGTGATACGGGAGGGTGTTAGGGAGATCGCTATTGCGGTCGACTGTTCCGGCTCAGTCCACGGTCGGCAACTGCGACTCTTCGAGGCGGAGATCCGTTCGATTCTTGAAGGTCAGCGGCCACAGCGTGTGCATGTTCTCTACTTCGATACGGTCATTCACAAGATAGAGAGCTACGAGGCCGGACAGCCGATTCATCTCGATCCGATTGGCGGAGGAGGAACCGCATTCGGCCCCTGCTTCGAATGGCTGGACGATCACGGGATCGAGCCGCAGACACTGGTTTTCTTTACGGACCTGTGGGGGACGTTCCCAGCCGTCGCTCCACCGTATCCGGTTCTGTGGGCCTCGACCGGTTCGCGGCATGCTCCCTTTGGCCACGTCATCCCCATGCAGTCTGCTTAGAACCATCAACCCTAAACAGACCAATCATTCCTACTGGATACAGTCAGATTGCTAGCCATTTTCCAGTAACCTCTTGCTCATCATCTCCAGGGCAATCTTTCGCTCGCGGACTCGTCCATCCCGCAGCGCGTCGACAAGGCTAAGGAGCTCGTACAACGCAGGGTCCGCCAAGGCCGCTTCTGCGGCGTGTTTGTAGAGCGGCTCAAAGGAATAACCACGCACCTTCCCAAGCAGATGTGGCCACACAGGCACTTCATCTCCACTACTGTGAACGACGCTCCGCAATGGCTCGGCTGCAAAAGAAGTGGGCACACCTCTCATCAGCTCTCCCCGTACGGCCGGATACACATACCTCATGCCATGCCCCAACAGCTCCAGAAGTGCTGAACGGTTTACCTTTTTTGGCCCATCGTGCTGCATCAGGCCAGACAGCCGAGCTCTCTTCACGGCCCCGTGCACCTCGGAACTGGCGACATGAAGGTCGGAAGCAAGTTTCTGGAATGACGACTCTGGAGCTCCTGGAAGCGTCAGTTTCAGCAGTACGGCAATGTCGAAAGGACGAAGCATGACAATAGCATATCCGTTCTTCATTCTCGAATCAAGAATGAAGAACGGATCGAAGTAGACTCTCGTCGGCAAACGATGGTGCCGCAGTTTGCCGATGCGGCACCAGGCACCTCCCCCGGCACTCAACCCAGCTTGTATAAAATCCGGTTGTACGTCTCTCCTCTTCTGCATCAGGATCAAGTGCCCAATCATTCCGCTGGCAGGTCAGACAAACCGACACAGCAGCGCCTCCATGTGGAGCGGATGCTTGCTCGTGCCGAGCGGCGCTCGCGTCAGGCCGCGAAGCTGGTCGAAAAATGGAAGATCAGGCTCGCGGA
>JABBOG010000025.1 GCA_019351975.1 Acidobacteriota bacterium | reverse complement strand
GACTCTGGATGTGAGCTGTCCCGCCATCGAGCGCCAGAAATATGAAGGGAGAGAGTTAGTCCATGGATCTGTGGGCGAAGATCGGGGTTGGGGCCGGGTGGGAGCGTGAGGCGTGAGGCTGGAGCTTGCGATGGCGATGGCGATGCTGTGGCAGGTGGGGGATGTACGTGTGGCGGGGCAGGTGCGGGACAGCGGGGCGCAGGCGCAGCCGATGAAGTATGAGCGGACGCTGACGGTACCGGGAGGAGCTTCGGGCGAGGCATGCGCGGTGCTGGATGCGAGCGTGTTTGCGCATGCGGCGAGTGCGGCGGCGGGGGATCTGCGGGTGGTGCGGGAGGTGGGGCAGAGCCAGCAGGAGATACCGTTTGCGGTGAGCTTCAGCGAAGCGCAGCCGACGGATGCGATATCGGCGACGGTGGAGCATGCGCGGGAGCAGGGTGGAGCGCTGGAGTTCGATCTGGCGATGCCAAAGCGGCCGTATACGACGGTCGATCTGCAACTGGCGGCGCAGAACTTTGTGGCGACGGCGGAGGTGTGGGGATGGGACGGCGTGGGCGGCGCGAAGAAGCCGTTAGGGACGTTTGTGCTGTTTGACCTGACGAAGGATGGGCTGGCGCGATCGACGGAGATGGCACTGCAGGAGTCGACGTATGCGGAGCTGCATGTGGCGCTGCGGGTGCGCGGAGCGGATGCGGGGATGCTGAAGCGGTTGCCGGTGAGCGCGGTGCAGGGAGCGGTGGTGCCTGCGAGCCGCGAGGCGCAGACGCTGTATACGGTGGTGGCTGCGAGCGGGAAGATGGAGGAGCAGAATGGGGCGACGGTGACGCGGATCAAGGCGGCGGCGCATGTGCCGATAGAGCGAGTGAGATTTGTGCCGCAGCGGGGGTACAAAGAGAGCTTTCTGCGGGCGGTGACGATTTCGGCGGAGAGGGACGGGGGCAAGAAGCTGCGCGAGAGGGTGGAGGGGTCGATCTGGCGGGTGCTGCGGAAGGCGGGGCCGGGCGGGGTTCCGGCGATCGATGCGTCGAAGCTGACGGTGGGGGCTGTGATTGCGTCGAATGTGCATGAGCCTGCGACGCTGACGGTGGCGGTGAAGGATGACGGGAAGCCGATGGTGCGGATGCAGTCGGTGGAGCTTGAGATGCGGCAGCGGACGGTGTGCTTTGATGCGGTGGCGGGTGCTCGGTATAAGCTGCGGTATGGTGACGATGCGGAGGGTGCGTCCGTCTATGACCGTGGAAGCCTGACGCGAATTGAGGCAGCGCCGCTGGTGGCGGTGCTGGGGCCTGAGGAGCTGGATGGGCGGTATGTGAAGCAGGCAGGCGAGCGGAGACGCGACGAGCGAAGCCCGGAGACCGGGTGGATCTTGCTGCTGGTAGCGATCAGCGTGCTGGGAGCGCTGGCGAGCCGACATACGAAGCGGCAGGGAAGGCAAAGGTAGGCGATTGAGACGGTTGATGCGCGGCGGTGTGACGGCGGCGGTGATGGCGATGGTGGGATGCGGGATGGCTGCTGCGCAGTCGCAGCGGACGGTGCCGCCGGCGATCAAGGCAGCGCGCGAGGCGCTGGCGGAGAAGCACTTTCAGGTGGCGAAGGAGATGTTTGCGGCGTATGTGAAGCAGCATCCGGGGGACATCGACGGCGAGGAGGGCATAGGCGACGCGGAGCTGGGGATGCACGAGTATGAGGCTGCGGAGTTGCAGTACAGGAGCGTAGTGGCGCAGTCGCCACGGTTCTGGTTGGCGCATAAGAATCTGGTGATTGTGGAGGCGGCGCTGGGGCGGTGGGGAGAGTTTGACCGCGAGCGAGAGGTGCTGCGAGGGGCGAGGGAGAGGGGCGATCCGGGGATCAGCGCGCGGGAGAGCGATGTGATTGACTCGTTTGATGTGCGGGGCGAGCACTGGATTGTGCGGGAGTACTATGAGCCGGTGGGACGGTCGCTGACGCGGTACAACTTTGAGTACTTTGGGCCGGATGGAAGGGTGCGGGAGTATGTGTCGCTGGAGAGCGCGGATGCGGCCAGGCATGTGGATGTGGGCGGCGAGGTGAGGATCGGCGATCCGAAGGCGACGGTGCCGGAGAGCTCACTGCATATCAAGGATTTTGCGCTGAACTACTATACGACCAAGGGGCATGGGACGGTTCGGACGTATCCGAAGGGCGAGCCGAGCTATGAGCGGGTGCGTGCGGATGTGATGCGGTGGTTGGGGACGCAGCCCGCGGAGTGAGGTGGTTGTAAAGGAGATGTGCGGATGGCTGCGTGTATCTCCGTGATTCACCTGGCGTGGATTGTGCTGGTGATCTTTGGTGCGATGTGGACGCGGGGACGGCCGTTGTGGACGGCGATGCATCTGCTGGCGCTGGTTTGGGGGATTGTTGTAGAGGTGGGGCCGTGGCCATGTCCGCTGACGCTTGCGGAGGAGCATTTTGCGGTGCGGGCGATGAGCGGCGGGTATATCGAGCACTGCGTGAATGCGGTGGTGTATCCGAACATGCCGGAGTGGGTGGTGGCGACGTGCCTCAACGCGTGAAGGCGCTTGAACCTAGCAGGCTGCTCCGGATGCATGATGCATCTTCAGCACCGCGCATCCGGCGTAAAAAAACCGCCCTTGCCATCGCAGTCGCTTTTGGTGACGGGGGACTCACACTGCATCTGCCCCAGGCCGTCTGCATAGCGGCAGGAGCCTGTGGGATCGTCCGCTGGCGAGGCTTCGGCTGCGCGCGGTGCTGAGGCTGGATCGCCGTTCGCGGAGGGTCCGGTGGTCTTCTGTTCCAGCATGCGGAGCAGGTGTGAACTTCGCAGTTTGCTCTTCTTGGACATGGTGTCGCCTCCGTCTATTTTGATCCAGAGCCGCCGTGTAGGGTCAGCGTCACGGTACTCGTGAAGTAGTTCTTGAGCCGCGGATACGGAGCATTCTCCAGATAGCTCTCTTCCTCTGAGATGCCCAGCGTCAGCCAGGGTTTGAGTGTCACGGACGGTGCCATTGAACCGTACGCCTGCAATGCGTGGACATCGTTGAGGGCCGGCATGATCCAACCCTGTTCGTCCAGGTGGAAGAGTTTGCCGTCAAGGTGCGCCTGTTCTTTCAAGCGGATCGCTGCGAGGTTCAGGGCGGTGGAGACGCCGTCCAGATGCTGGTTGATGTAGCGAATATCGCCTGCAAAATCATACGCGGCTGCTTTGTATTTGTACTGCGCAGAGAGCAAGCCGACGCCCACACTTTTTTGCATCGCCATCCCGAGCGCGTTATTGTTGAAGACATCGCCGACGACCAGTATCGCGGTGCCCTGCGTGCCGCGAAAGAAGTGTTGCTGCTCCAACTCGGCATCGGCGACATCGGCGGTGATGGCACCGGAATTGCGCTCGTAGAACCGGGAATGGCTTCCCTGTGCCGCAAGGCTTGTCTGGTTTCGAGGGTTGCCCTCGCAGGAGCTGATCTCGAGCCCGGCACCGAAGAGATCCTGACTTACCGTCCCCACCACTACCTCGTTGGGTGCTCCCTGAAATTGGATGGCCCATGTCACTGGGACAGGCTTCAGATGCTCAAGACAATGGGATTTAGGCGGCACTGAGGTCAAAGTCGCGATGGGCTGCGCCTGAGGGTCTGGAGCAACGATCCGCGTACTGGGCGCGGTCAGCGGAGCCGCGGTGGGTTCTGGAAGGACGCGCTCGATGGCGTCTCGTCGAATGGTGATGATACCTGCTGCATCCGTCTGCAGAGAGACGGTGTCCGCGCTGGTGGTCAGGACGCGGCCTGTGATGCGGTCGCCATTTTTCAGAAGCACAACATCGGCACCGGGTGCAAGGGCCCGGGCGGCACCGGCGGTGATCCACACTGCGCTGACCCATGCAAGGATATGTCTGGCGACTTTCAGGTTCATGCGACCCTCCTCTGGTCCTGCACTGCAAGATGCGATCGCAATGCGGCGGCACTTCTACGTATAGAACGATGATCTGCGCGTAGTCATCTCCGAGGACGGGCGGATGGTAGCAGATGGCAGCAGTGAATAAGCGCGCTTCTCGCAGGCTCGGCGGCGACACAGCCATGATGGTGGCGGACGGTAGCGGACGGATTGATCGAAAGCGGAGCCTGCGTTCGTTTAGGAGTTCGCTGATTCGGGTTGGCGGAGCCGTTCGACTGCGTTGGATGCTGGAAGCGGCGTCAAGCTCCGCTCAGGGTGCAAATGGCGGAGCCATTGGTGAGGGTTTTGTAGGGGCCTACCCTCAGTTTGCAATACAGCAACGGCTAGCGGGTGGCGGCGTCGACTTCGGCGAAGTAGTTGGGGGATTTGAGGATTTCGCGGGGTTTGGAGCCGTCGGCGGGGCCGACGAGGCCGTCGCGTTCCATCATGTCGATGAGGTGGGCGGCGCGGCCGTAGCCGATGCGAAGGCGGCGCTGGAGGAGCGAGGTGGAGGCTTTGCCGAACTCGAAGACGAGGCGTACGGCGTCGTCGAAGAGAGCGTCGTTGTCGTCGCCGTCGTTGGCGCTGCCGGTTTCGTTGCCCTTTTCGTCCTTGGGGCCTTCGAGGAAGCCCTGAACGTATTCGGCTTCGCCCTGGGCGCGCCAGAATTCGGTGACGGCGGAGATCTCTTTTTCGGTGACGAAGGGAGCGTGGACGCGCTGAAGGCGGCTGGTGCCGGGGGGGAGGAAGAGCATGTCGCCGCGACCGAGGAGGGATTCTGCGCCGTTGGAGTCGATGATGGTGCGGGAGTCGACTTTGGTGGCGAGGCGGAAGGACATGCGGGTGGGAACGTTGGCCTTGATGAGGCCGGTGATGACGTCGACGGAGGGACGCTGTGTGGCGAGAACGAGGTGGATGCCGACGGCGCGGGCCATCTGCGCGAGGCGGGTGATGGACTCTTCGACGTTGGAGCGGTCGAGCATCATGAGGTCGGCGAGCTCGTCGATGATGATCATGATGTAGGGGAGCGGCTCCTGGTTGACGTCCTCGAAGAGGTACTCGCTGCCGTTGTCGAAGAGCTTGTTGAACTGGTCGATGTTGCGGACGTGGTTGGCGGCGAGGAGCTTGAGGCGGCGCTCCATCTCGCGGACGGCATTGCGGAGCGCGTTGGCGGCGAGCTTGGCTTCGGTGATGATGGGGGTGAAGAGGTGGGGGATGCCCTCGTACATGCCGAGCTCGACGCGCTTGGGGTCGACGAGGATCATGCGGACCTGTTCGGGTGTGGACTTGAAGAGGACGCTCATGATCATGGCGTTGATGGCGACGGATTTTCCCGAACCGGTGGAGCCAGCGATGAGGACGTGCGGCATGGAGGCGAGATCGCCGGTGACGATGCGGCCGGAGATGTCTTTTCCCAGCGCAATCGCCAGGCGGCTTTTGCTTTGTGCGAACGATTCGCATTCGACGACGTCGCGGAGCCAGATGGTCTCGCGCTCGCGGTTAGGGACCTGGATGCCGACGGTGGATTTGCCGGCCATGCGTTCGATGAGGATGGACTCGGCGGCCATGGCGAGGCAGAGGTCGTCGGCGAGGCCGGTGACGCGGGAGTATTTTACGCCGGCGTCGGGGCGGAACTCGAAGGTAGTGACGACGGGGCCAGGGTTGATCTGCTCGACTTTGCCGTCGACGCCGAACTCGGCGCATTTTTCGACGAGGACGCGTGCCTCTTCGCGAAGTTCATTTTCGCGGACCTGGGCGTGCTCTTCGGAGCGGAAGAGGAGAGAGCTGGGGGGAAGCTTGTAGCCGCGGACGGACTTGGGGGCGATGGCGACGGCGCGGAGGTCGGCGTCGGCGCGCTTGCCGAAGGCGATGTTCTGCTCGCGGATGTCGGCTGTGGGGGAAGGCATGGGTGGGAGCGGCGCGGGCGTGGCGGCGCGCGGGGTGGGAATGCGCGCGGGGGGCGGCTCCGGCATGGAGACGTGGGTGTTGCGGGGAGGGTTGGAGAGGATGGGCGCGGGCGCCTGGCGCTCGGGAGCGTCGAGCCAGTTGTCGTCGTGGGATTCGGAGTCAGGTGTGGGGTCGTCGCCGGGGAAGGGAAGCTCGTCTTCGATGGGCGTGGAGCGGAGGGGGGCGGATGCAGCGGCGAGTTGGGTGGCGAAGGGAGCGGCTGCGGCGGTGGCTACGTGGAGGCCAGTGACGGGCTCAGCGTCGACGAGGGTGCGAGGCATGGTCTGCCAGACGGAGGGCTGTTCGTCGTCGGAGAGGCCGAGCATGTTGCCAGAGGTGAGGCTGTCTTCGTGGGCCTGCTGGCGTTTGCGGCGGCTGAACCAGCTGAAGAAGCCGGAGAGGAGCGAGGTGTTGGGCTCGGAGTCGTCGTTGGCGCGGGCTTCGGTTGGATTATGGGCCTGGGCGGCAGCGATCTCGCGTTTGGTGGCGAAGGCATCGAGTTCGGCGTTCGCAGATTTGTTGTTGCGGCGGAAGCGCCAGGCAGCATAGCGCTCGTTGATCTTGCGGATAAAGCTGAAGTGGGCGGAGAACCAGCCGGAGGCGTTGGCGAGAAGGAAGCTGGTGGTGAGGTAGAGAGAGAGCGCGACCATGAGGCCGCAGAGGATGGCGGTTCCGGGGAAGTTGACGATGTGGACGAGGCTGTCGGCGAGGATGCCGCCTTCGACACCGGAGATGGGAAGTGCGCCGCGCCAGAGCATGTTGCCGGGAAGGAGCGAGAGTGTGGCGGGAGCGAAGATGAGCCAGAGAGAGATGCCAGCGATCTTGGCGAAGGTAGAGCCAGCGTGGCGGGAACGCATCTGGGAACGCATCCAGGAGACGCCGATGCGCATGAGAGCGAGCGGAAGGAAGAAGACGGCGATGCCGAAGGTCTGGAGGAGAGCGTCGGCGGTATAGGAGCCGATGAGGCCGATCCAGTTGTGGGCTGCACGGGATGCGCTGCCAGCGGTGGCGGCGGCACGGCCACCGACGGTGTTGAAGGAGGGGTCGGATGGTGTGTAGCTGATGAGGGCGAGGAGGAGGAGGCCAGCGGCGACCAGCACGGTGAGGCCGAGCATCTCGTTGAGACGGCGGCTGCGAGTTGGGGCGTAGTTGAATCTCTCGGGCTTCATAGGTGTTTAGGCGCGGTCGAGCGAGGGCCTTGCAGCCTTGAGGCTGGGCGTACACGCTGCGAAGGACCGAACAACCAGAGCAAGTTTATTGTTCCATAGGCGGGGGCGTGGTGCGGGGCGGAACCAGAGTGGTGACTACGGGCAGGGGTTAGGGGTTAGGGAATAGGGGTTAGGGAATAGGGTTGGGGTAGAGGGATTTGGGTTTTTCTTGGGGGGTGGGTCAACGCGGGTTAAGGGTTTGTGCATCTAGAGGACTGAACGGGCTGGCCGAAGGGTGGGCCTGTGGCGTGGCGGTGGGGGCGCGGGATTTTCGCGATTTCTCTTGCTTGCTGCCGGTGAAGGAGAATCGCGGTCAACCGGCAGACCTCACACGCGCACTAGATTGGGCCAGATGGCTGAGGAAGGAAGATTATGTCGACCAATGAATTGGATGGATCGGACAAGAATAAGGACATGGAGCGGGTGCTCCTGGATGTAATCAAGAGCCTGGAAGATGGGCAAAAGGGCTTTGCGGATCTTGGTGAGCATGTGCAGGATCCATCGCTGAAGCGGTATTTCCTGGCGGAGAGCCTGAAGCGTGCGAATTTTCGCGCCGAGCTTGAGAATGAGCTGCATCGCGCGGGCATGGCGGATGTGAAGGAGTCGGGATCGGCGTCTGGTGCGTTACACCGCACGTGGGCTGACCTGAAGGCCAAGATGGGCGGAGGCGACCATGCGATGCTGGAGAGCGCGGAGCAGGGCGAGGATGAGGCGAAGAAGGCGTATAAAGATGCGCTGGAGCACGATTTGCCGCTGCCGATCCGTCAGCTGCTGGCGGAACAGCAGTCGCATGTGCTGACATCGCATGATTATGTGAAGCGCGAGCGGGATGCACGGAAGTCGTAGACTTCGATGCATGCGTATGCGTTGAGGAGAAGGGCGGCTTTCGGGCCGCTCTTTTTTTGTGAGGGTAGAGTGTAGGTTGAGGGATCGGCATGCGGGTTGGGCGGGTGGTGATGGGCGTGCTGTATGTGGTGGCGGGGGTGGGGCACTTTGTGCTGACGCGCACGTATGAGCGGATTATGCCGGATTACCTGCCGGAGCATCATGCGCTGGTGCTGGTGAGTGGAGCGGCGGAGATCGCAGGCGGGGTTGGGGTGCTGATGGTGCGACGGTATCCGGCGGTGGCGCGGGCGGCGGCGTGGGGAATTGTGGTGTTGCTGGTGTGCGTGATGCCGGCGAATGTGTGGATGGTGCAGCATCCGGGGAGGTATCCCGGAGTGCCGCTGTGGGCGATGTGGCTGCGGCTGCCGTTACAGGTGCCGCTGATCTGGTGGGCGTGGCGGTACACGAAGGGCGATGACGCCCGGGTGCTGCAGGGCTAGTAGCCGAGGTGGTAGAGGTAGAAGACGGCGAAGCTGGCGACGATGCAGTAGATGCCGAAGAGATACCAGCGGCCGTGCTCGAGCCAGGAGCTGAGCCAGCGCAGGGCGGCCAGGCCAGCGATGAAGCTGAAGAGCATGCCGAGCAGGGATGCCAGGACGTTGGCGTGGAGATCAAGGGGTGTGCCTGCGAGGGCGGCGGCGTGGTTAGCCTTGAGGAGGCGTTCGGCTTCGCGGGCGATGGCGGCGGGGGTGAGGATGACGGCGAGGGCGAAACTGAAGCGCTCGGCGCGCTGGCGGCTGGTGTTGGTGAGCAAGCCGGTGGAGATTGTGGCACCGGAGCGGGAGAATCCGCGAAAGGGAAGGCAGAGGCCCTGGACGGCGCCCATCCAACCGGCTTGCGAGAAGGTGACGTTGTCGCCGGAGAGGACGAGGGAGCGTTCATAGTTAGGGCGCGCGGGAGCGGTGGGGGTTTCGGCGCGGTCTTTGCGGCTGGAGATGAGGATGAGCAGGCCGGCGGCGAAGAGTGCGGGAGCGATGAGGTCGAGGCGTGAGAAGAGGAGTTCGATCTCGCCTTTGGAGTGGCCCTTGAAGGCGGTGTGCTCAATGATTTCGATGATGGGATAGCCGACGAGGGCGGTGAGGAAGCTGGCCCAGATGGCGCGGACGGCGAAGCGCTTGAAGGCGTGCGCATTGGTGAAATAGGCGAGACGCCACTGGTTCCAGAAGTAGACGATGACGGCGAACATGGTGCCGGTGTGGAGCATGACGAGGATGAGCGTCATCTGGGGCGAGGATGGGTCGAGGGCGAGCAGCTTTTCGGCGACGACGACGTGCGCGGAGCTGGAGACGGGCAGGAGTTCGGCGAGGCCCTGGACGATGGCCAGGATGAAGACCTTGAGGAGGAACGGCATAGGGCGATTCTAATACGGGGATGAGGGCGCGAGTGGTGAGGGTACGGTTGGATTTTGCGGTGGAACGGAGATGGAGCGCATCTGAAGACGGTATGAAGACGATTGCGTTGGAAGAGCACTTTGTGACGGCGGATTTTTTGAAGGCCACGGGAGCGTATGAGAAGACACCTGAGCCGATGCGGGCGCTGCAGGGGCGGCTGCAGGATCTGGGCGAGGGGCGGATTCAGGCGATGGATGAGGGCGGGGTGGGGATACAGGTGCTGTCGCTGGCGGCGATGGGAAAGGAAGAGCTGTCGGCGGAGGACCAGACGGCGGTGTTTCACGGGGTGCACGATGAGCTTGCGGCGGCGATAGCAAGGCATCCTGAGCGGTTTCGAGGGTTCTGCACGCCGGGGTTGAAGGAGCCGGCGAATGCTGTGAAAGAGATGGAACGGTGTCTGAAGCTGCCGGGTTTTGTGGGCGTGTTGCTGGATGGAATGACGGACGGCAAGTTTCTGGATGCGCCGGAGTTTTTTCCGTTTCTGGAGGCGGTGGAGGCCGCGGGGGTGCCGCTGTATCTGCATCCTGCGCCGCCGCCGGAGGACGTGTTTGCGCGGTACTATGCGGGCCTACCGGGGGAGACGGGATTTTTGATGTCGATCGCGGGGTGGGGTTGGCACTCAGAGACTGCGATCCATACGCTGCGGCTGATTCTGGCTGGGGTGTTTGACAGGCTGCCGAAGCTGCAGCTGATCCTTGGGCACATGGGCGAGATGCTGCCGTATGCGCTGGCGCGGTCCAATGCGGTGCTGTCAGGGGCAGCGAAGCATCTGCAGCGGTCGGTGCTGGAGACGTTTCAGGAGCAGATTCATGTGACGACGAGCGGATATTTTACGCGGCCGCCGTTTGAGTGTTGCAGGGAGGTGCTGGGGCTGGAGCGGATGATGTACTCGGTGGATTACCCGTTTAGCCCGAATACGAAGGGGAGGGATTTTCTGGCAGGGTTGGAGTTGAGTGACGCGGAGATGGAGGCGCTGGTGCACGGGAATGCGGCGCGGTTGCTGTGTATCTAGGAGGGTTCGCAGTTTGAAGGTTCGTGGTTCGGACGTCTGTTGCGCTTACGCGCTCATCGGCTCGTTTTGGTTGAGGAGTTCGGTGCGGAGAGTGGGGTCGAGGTTGCCGCCGGAAAGGATGGCGACGATCTTTCGGGCGGGTGGAAGCTGGTGGGTGTGGAAGAGCGCGGCTGCGAGGGTGATGGCGCCTGAAGGCTCGGCGGTAAGCTTAGTGGCTTGAAGGATGATGCGGGTAGCGGTGCGGATCTCGGCCTCGGTGACGGTGAGGATGCCGTCGGTGAAGCGGAGAATGTGGTCGAAGTTGAGGGCACCGAGGGACTGGGTGCGGAGGCCGTCGCAGAGGGTGCGGGAGGTGAGTTCGGCGGGCCACTCGGTGAGGGTGCGGGTGGTGAAGGAGGCGTGAGCGTCGGCGGCGAGCTCGGGTTCGCAGCCGAAGATTTGAATAGGGGAGCTATCACTGCCTCCACGGCTGAAGCCGCCGCTTTGCTGCTGCGTGGAACGGACGGACTGAAGTCGGTCCCCTTCAGGGCGATGCTCCTGCCCGCTGTGGATGGAGTTGGAAGATGGTGCTGCGGAGAGCTTGATGGCGGTGGAGACGCCGGAGAGCAGGCCGCCGCCGGAGACGGGGGAGAGGACGAGATCGACGTTGGGGAGTTGTTCGAGGATTTCGAGGCCGCAGGTGGCCTGGCCGGCGATGATGGCTGGATCGTCGTAGGGCGGGATGATGGTGTAGCCGTGGAGGGCGGCGAGGGCTTCGGCCTTGTGTTTGCGCTCGGAGCTGGCGGGGCCAACTTCGACAATTTCCGCGCCGAGGGCTAGTGTGGCGTCGCGCTTGATCTGTGGCGCGTTGGAGGGCATGACGATGATGGCTTTGGCGCCGAGAGCGCGTGCTGCGTAGGCGACGCCCTGCGCGTGGTTTCCGGAGGAGTAGGTGATGACGCCGCGGCGAAGCTCGTCGGGCGAGAGCTGCGCGATCTTGTTGTAGGCACCGCGGAGCTTGAAGCTGTGGATGGGCTGGGCGGACTCGTCTTTGAGGTAGATGTCGGGCGCGGTCTCGGAGAGCTCCGGGAAGCCGGCCATGCGGAGGCGGGCGCGGGTGAGGCGAACGAGCGGCGTGCGGACGGCGGCGGGAGCGATGCGATGGGCGGCGGACTGGATGTCGGCGAGGGTGACGAGGTTAGGCACTGGATCAGTATATGGAATTGGCCGGGTGGTGTGGACGCGCGGCGAGGGTCAGGGGCGATGCAGGAG
Organism: Acidobacteriota bacterium; assembly: GCA_019351975.1. Lineage (GTDB taxonomy): Bacteria > Acidobacteriota > Terriglobia > Terriglobales > Acidobacteriaceae > Granulicella. The sequence goes on along the minus strand of JABBOG010000025.1, from coordinate 39,607 downwards.
GAGGATCAAAAGGAGGACGGTGCAGGCGGCGAGGAGGAAGAGGATAGCGGCGGCGAGGGTTTGCTGGGTGGAGGCGCGGCGCTCGAGGGCGATGAGGCGGTCTTCGATGGCGGCGGTTTGGAGCTTGATGGAGTGGGTGTCGGAGGAGATGGTGGAGAGCTTGTCGGATTGATCGCTGAGCTGGCGGAAGAGGCTGTCGTGGGATGCGGAGATGCGGCTGACGTCGGTGCGGAGGCTTTGGGCGAGGGGGTCGGCGCTGTCGATGGTGGCGGGAGCGAGTTGTTTGCTGAAGACGCGGGTGACGGCGGTGCCGAGGTGGGGGACGAGGAGTTCAACGACGTTCTGCGCGATGGATGGCCACATGGGTGGATTGTAGCTGCTGCGCAGGGTGCGAGGTTCAGGAGCGCATGGGGGCACGGCGTCGTTGCAGGTGGTTCATGACGAGCGTCGCGATGGTGCAGAGGAGGATGGTGGTGACGATGGCCATGGACCACAGGCAGTAGATGCACCATTTTTCGATGACGTAGGCTTCGAGGTAGGAGAGGAAGGCAGCGCAGGCGAAGCCGATCTCAGTGACCTGGAGGGTGAGCCAGTATTGCCTGGTGAGAGCGAGGATGCCGATGATGGCGTAGCCGATGATGCCGATGATGGCGACGGGGATGTGGACTTTGCCGGAGTTTGCGGCTTCGTCGAAGCCGATGGGCGGGAAGACGGCGTAGCGGCCGTGGTTGACGGCACCGCAGTCGAACTTTTCGGTGACGGCGCAGGGAGGAGCGTCGGCGGGGTTCTGGTTGTGAATGCGCAGGGCGAGGGTCGAGTCGAAGATACCGGCGATGGCGAGCAGAGCGATCAGGAAGCGCATGATGCTCTTATTGTAAGAGGGGAAGCGGGCGAATGGCGCAGGGTGTTGGGGTGAGTTTTGATGGAAAGAAGGGACGGAGGCGGTGGCCACCGTCCCTGGAGGAGTGTGCTACGGGCAAAGCTATTCGATGGTGAACTGGAGGGTGACAGCCATGGGAACGGGGCTGCCGTTGAGGGTGGCGGGCTTGTAACGGTACTGATTGACGGCGGAGACGACGCCTCTATCCGTGAAGATGTCGGCGGATTTGACGACTTTGACGTTGGAGGGCTTACCGTTTTCGTCGACGATCATGTCAACGGTGACATTCTGGGGCTGGCCGACAGGCATTTGCAGGATGTGGTTGGTATCGACGTTAACGGAGTGGATGAGGGTTGGAGGTGTAACGCCGGTGGAGATGCGAACCGGGGCTGGGGCTGCGATGTCGCGGTCGGATGCACTGACAGCGGCGAAGGCGGCGGGCTGGGTATTGCTGGACTGAAGAACAGGCGTAGAACTGGGCTGAGCAGGCGATTTGGCCTGTGCGTGGAGCAGCACGGGGGAGATCGCGAGGATGGCCAACATGGTACGCTTCATGGAAGTAACCTCAGTGGGTAAGAGTACCCATCACCACCCTATTCCATCGCAGATACGATTGTCAATGTTTTTCTTTCGCGCGATTTTGGCTGTAGGTTCGTGGAGAGGAAAGATGCAAATCGGTTGAGGAAGAGGAGGGCAGCAGATGATGGAGGATGCTGGGGATGTCTGGCAGAGGAGGCTGAACCGGGTTGTGTATGAGTTTGGGAGAGAGTTGGCGGAGCTGCACGCGAGTAATCCGTGGCCAGAGAGCGGCGTGCTGGACGTGGCGATGGCGCAACTGGCGACGGAGTTCTGGGACAGATGCTTCAGCCAGACGGAGATTCGGGCGGCTTATGGTAAGGCAATGGCGGAGTTGAAGCACTATGGGGCTGGGAGCGACAGGCGTCCTTGAACAAATCACGTAGAGTTGAAGCAGGAAGTTTTGGGATGGAGAGATGCGAATGATGCAGGTTGCGGATGCGGGTTTGGAGACGGGCGTGGTGCGGGATGAGCTGCATTTGTGGGCGGGCGCGATGGGTGCGGAGGAGACGAAGGCGTGGGTGGAGGCGCATTTAGAGGCTTCGCGGACGAAGATTGTGGATTTGCTGGCGGTAACGGGAGAGCGCACGGTGGGGAATACGCTGGCGGCGTATGACCGCGCGAGCTGGCATCTGCGGATGGCGGGAAGCCAGAGCGGTGTGATGTTCATGGTGCACCCGGTGGCGGAGGTGAGGGACGCGGCGCAGGCTTTGTCGCAGGTGATTGGTGCTGAAGGAGTGGCGCTGAGCCTGAACCGCGAGGTGTATGCGGCGCTGGCGGAGGTGGATGTGAGCGGAGAGGATGAGGCGACGCGGTATTACATGGAACGGACGCTGCTGGGGTATCGGCTGTCGGGTGTGGACAAGGACGACGCGACGAGGGAGCGGGTGCGCGCGCTGGCCGACAAGATGACCGAGCTGAGTATGAGCTTTAGCCGGACGGTGCAGGATGACGTGCGCAAGATTGAAGTTGAGGATGTGGACGAGCTGTTTGGGCTGCCGGAGGATACTCTGGCGCGGCATGGGGTGAGGACGGAGGCGTTGGAGAGCGGGGTGAAGCTGGTGGCGGAGGGGGCGGTCGTGCTGACGACGGACCCGCCGGAGATGTCGCCGGTGATGAGCTATGCGGTGAGCCCGAAGCTGCGGCGGCAGATGTATCTGGCGTACAACGACAGGGGGTATCCGACGAACAAGCAGGTGCTGCTGGACCTGCTGGCGGCGCGCGAGGAGATGGCGGGGCTGCTGGGGTTCAGAAGCTGGGCTGACCTGGCGACGGTGGACCAGATGATGGGTTCGGCGGCAAATATGCGGAAGTTTCTGGATGAGGTGGAGGCGGCCGCGAGAGAGACGGCGCAACAGGAGTTTGTGGAGCTGGAGGCGTTTGTGCGCGGACGGAACCCGGAGGCGCTGCCGTTGACGCTGAGCGATGCACGGTATTGGGAGGAGCAGTATCGGAGGGCGATGTATGACTTTGATTCGCAGAGCGTGCGGCCGTATTTTCCGTATGAGCAGGTGGAGGCGGGGATTCTGATGACGGCGGGGAAGCTGTTTGGGGTGAGGTTTGTGCGGAACGAGCGTGCGGCGGTGTGGGCTGATGGGGTGAAGGCGTTTGACGTGATGGATGATGGAGGGTCGGATCCCACCCATGCCGACGATGAAGCCGTCGTCATGAATGGGGCACCCGCAAAGAGCGCCGACTCCGGTCGAGATGACAGCGTTGCGGTGGGATCGAAGGTTGAAGACTCCAGTCGATATAAAGGTGCAGTGGTGGGGAGGATTTATCTGGATATGCATCCGCGCGAGGGCAAGAGCAAGTGGTTCAGTGAGTGCTCGCTGGTGGGCGGGGTGCAGGGGCAGCAGGTGCCGGAGGCTTCGCTGGTGTGTAACTTTCCGGAGCCGAAGGGTGAGGACTTCGGGCTGATGCAGTATGCGGATGTGGTGACGTACTTTCACGAGTTTGGGCACCTGATGCATGAGGTACTGGGAGGACGGCAGCGGTGGGCGGGGCAGTCGGGGATTGCGACGGAGGGGGATTTTGTTGAGGTGCCGTCGCAGATGCTGGAGGAGTTTTTCGAGGACGCGGCACTGGTGGGGACGTTTGCGCGGCACTATCAGACGGGAGAGTCGATTCCGAAGGAGGTGTTTGCGCGAATGGTGAAGGCGAGTGCGCATGGGCGCGCGCTGAGCACGCTGACGCAGGTGATGTATGCAACGTACTCGCTGGAGACACACGACAAGAAGGCAGGCGAATTGGATCTGGACGCGCTGCTGAAGGCGGGATACGACCGGTTTTCGAAGTATGAGTTTGTGGAAGGGAACCGGATGTACGCGGCGTTCACGCACCTTGTGGGGTACACGTCAAACTACTACACGTATCTGTATGACAAGGTGATGGCGCTGGAGTTCTTTGCGGAGTTCGACCGCAAGAATCTGGTGGAGGGGCCGGTGGCGCGGCGATATCGGCAGGCGGTGCTGGAGCTGGGCGGGTCGAAGCCGGCGAGGGAGCTGGTACAGGCGTTTCTGGGTCGCGAGGTGAGTATGTCGGCGCTGCAGGGATGGTTGCGGCAGAGCCTGGAGGGGTAAGCGCCGGGCGATATGCGCAGGTCACGAGGCGGCGTGACCTGCATGTTGACTACCGCGATTTCGGCTTGGGTTTGGCCTTTGCCGGAGCTTTGGCTACGGCTTTCTTTGGAGCAGGTTTCGCAGGAGCTTTTGAGGCAGCGACGGGTTTTACCGGCTGCTTCGCCTGAGGTTTCGCGGGAGCTGGTTTGGCTGGCGTGGGCTTGGCTGGCGTGGGTTTAGCTGGAACGGGCTTGGCTGGAGTTGGCCTGGCTGGGGCCGGTTTGGGTGTGGCTTCGCTTGTCTCTGGGGCGGGCGCCGGGGCAGGTGTTTCGGCTGCCGGTGATGGGGGGGCGGCTACGGTTAAGGTGGGGTCGGAGCCCTGGCGAAGGGCGTGGAGGACGACGCGGAGCATCTCTTCTTCGGGGGCGGGCTTGCCGGTCCAGATCTCGAACTGGCGTGCGCCTTGCTGGACGAACATCTCGACGCCGGTGATGACGGGGATGCCCTTCTGGCGCGCGAGGCGAAGAAGCGGGGTTTCGATGGGGTTGTAGACGAGGTCGAAGACGTAGCGGGCGTTGATCTCGGCGGCTTCGAGTGGGGACGCGGGGGTGTTCTTTGTGGTGTTGCTGGCCATGCCGATGGGCGTGGCGTTGATGATGACATCGAAGTGGGTTTTGGCGACGACTTCGCGCTTGATGGCCTTGGCGCCGGACTGGCGTGCGAGCTTCTGTGCGGTCTCGGGTGTGCGGTTGAGGATGAAGACCTCGGCACCTTTGTCGCGGCAGCCGAAGACGGCGGCGCGTGCGGCACCGCCAGCACCGAGGACGAGAACCTTCGCGTCTTTGAGGGGAAGGCGGCGTTCGATCGGCTGGATGATGCCTGCGACGTCGGTGTTGAATCCGTAGAACTTGCCGTCTTTGGCGCGGAGGATGGTGTTGACGGCACCGATCTTGGCGGAGAGAGGGTCGGTGTGCTCGAGCAGGGGCATGACGTCCTGCTTGAGGGGCATGGTGATGCTGAGGCCCTGGATGGGGACCTCGCGGGCGAGCTTGAAGAGGTCGTCGGCTTTGGAGGTCTGGAGGCCGAGGTAGACGGCGTTGACGGTCTCGCGGCGGAAGGCGGTGTTGAGCATGAGCGGCGAGAGCGAGCTGCGGATGGGGTTGCCGGCGACGCCGTAGACCTTGGTTGCGGCGTCTACCTGGCTGATGCGATAGGTGTCGATGAGGGTGCGCGCGGCGATCTGGCCGGGGGCGGTCTCTTCGCCTTCGGTAGCGGCTGCGAAGGTGAAGGCGGAGCCGGAGCGGAGGCCGAGGACGCGGGAGATGATGCCGGGGTCTCCCATGCAGATGCCGACGACGGAGGAGTTGGACTCGTCTTCGACGCGTTCGAGGAAGCGCATGAGGGTGATGTTGTCGGAGAGGGTGCGGGCGGTGGGAACGATCTTGGTGTAGTCGGGTGCGTGCGGCTTGATGCGCTGATAGATGGCGTCGAGGTCTTTGGTGGCGTGGAAGTCGTGATAGCTGATGATGACGGCTGCGCCAGCCTCGCGGATGCGGGAGAGCGTATTTTTTGGCAACTTTTCAACAGACTCAAGCTCGATGTCGACGAGCTGAAAGGAAGAGGCGGCAGCGGCGAGCAGGATGTCGAGGGCCGCGGTGCTGGAGCCATTGAAGCGGCCGCCATTTTCTTTGCAGCGACAGGTGGCGATGGCCGTGGCTGCGCTGTGTTCGGTGAGGAACTGTTTGAGCAGGGGGAGGGCCAGGGCGGGTTTGGCGAGGTAATCGAGGCGAAATTCGAGGAAGCTCGTCTCTTTGAGGACTTCGGTGGCCTTTTCGATCATCTCTTCTGGCGATGAACCGGTGATGGCGACGCAAAGTTTGCCGATGCGGGAGCGAAGGAGGTGTGAGGCGATCTGTGTGGAATTGTTCATGCGGCAGTCGCGGTATGGTAACGCTGAAGTGGCACGGATGCAATAGGTTGACGCGAAAATTCTTTACGCGGGTGGGGAGCGTCGTTATGCCCGGCCGTTTCAGGAGGCACAGGCGGAGCGTCGACTGGGGCGGGAGGGTGCGAAGGGTTCATAGACTCTGCGAGGTTGGACGGGGTTAGAGCGAAAAACGTTTTGAAATGATTATGTTTCGTGGTGCGACCGAATATCGGATAGGCGGTGCAACCAATGCGAAAGGTGTGTCGTCACATACTGTAACTGAGAGGCTATTCCATTTGTCCTACCTGAAGTAAGTTCCTTCCTTTTGTCCTTTTTTTGGACACCCCTAAGAAATCCTCAGAAATTCCCCTCCCCAAAGCCTCTCATGGGCCCGCCTGAAAGCGGGCCCGGAACATTTAAGGAGAGGAATTTGAGAGTTATTTGGATTTTGGTGGGAAGTGATCGAACATTTTGTGGATGTCGGCGTAGAGGTGTTTGCGGTTGACGTTGGGTTTGTCGGTGAGCTCACCGCGAGAGACGCCGCGCCAGAGTAGGTGCTTGGTCTGGGCGTCGAAGATGTCGACGATGAGGTGAGCGGATTGGGTGTTGGTGACGGTGCTGAGCTCTTCGCCCTGACCCATGCCGCCGCCCATACCCCACTCCCAGCCGCCCCAGCCCCAGCCACCGCCCCATCCGTCGGGCATTGGGCTGTAGTAGTTTTCGGCTTCCTGTTCATTGTGGATGTGGTCGGTGGCCATGAGGGTGACCTGGCCGCCGGAGGGGACGAGCTGCCAGCCGTCCTTCTGAAGTTGTTCGTCGACGGCGTGCTTGATGCGGGATTCGTCGAGCTGGTCGGAGACTTTTACTTTGCCCCAGGAGTAGGTGTGGAAGGTGGAGAAGTTGATCTGGTGGTTGTAGTCAGTTTTGACGTGATCGGCGAACGCGAGGGCGGGCGTGAGTAGAGCGGCGGCGCAGAGTGCGGACGCCAGGAGCGAGCGGAATTTCATACGAGAAAAGGACCTCCATTTGGTGCAAAGCAATGGTTACTGCAAAGCAATGGTTACTGCAAAGCAATGGTTACATAGATGCGGGGGGTGTGAGGTGGGCGAGTGATGGGTTTGTAGAATGCATGTATGACAGGTGTTCTACAGCAGCGAAGAGAGGTTGAAGCGACGCCGGGCGTGGTGCGGGTGGAGGCGTGGAGCGAATTTGAGTGGCTGCGTGCGGGGTTCAGTACACGGCAGGGCGGGGGTAGCGTCGCGTATGGTGCTGGCGAGCAGAATCTGGGGTGGACTGGGGAGGACGATACGGCGACCGTGGCGGAGAACCGGAGGAGGTTTGTCGCAGAGGTAAGCGGGGAGAGGGAGGTGGCGCTGGTGACGGTGCGGCAGTTGCACGGTGGTGTGGTGCAGGTGGTACGGCGCGGTGGGGCGGCACTGGAGACGGCAGAGGGGAAGGCGGTGTTGCAGGGGGATGGACTGATTACGGGTGAGCGGGGGCTCATGCTGGGAATTCAGACGGCGGACTGTGTGCCGGTGCTGGTTGCGGATACGCGTAAGAGAGTGGTGGGTGGGTTCCATGCGGGGTGGAAGGGAACGCTGGCGGGGATTGCAGGGGTGGGTGTGGAGGCGATGGTGAGGGAGTTTGGGGCGAGGCCGGAGGATTTTGTGGCGGCGATCGGGCCTTCGATTGGGCCGTGCTGCTTTGCTGTGGGGGAGGAGGTGCGGCGGCAGTTTGAGGAGCGGTTCGGGGATGCTGGAGAGCTGTTTGCGGTGGGTGATGGTGGGCAGATTTTTGGGGATCTGTGGGAGGCGAATCGGCGGCAGCTGGTGGAGGCTGGGGTGAGGGCGGAGGCGATTACGGTGGTGGGGGAGTGTTCGGCGTGTGCTCGGTTGGAGGATGGTCGGAGGCGGTACTTCAGTTATCGGGCGGAGCGGGGGGTGACGGGGAGGATGATGAGCGTGATTGGGGTGGTGGAGGGCTAGGTTTGCTTGCAGAGTTCGGCGAAGAGGGGTTCGCGGTGGGCGAGGGCGAAGGTGTCGATGGAGCGTAGCGAGCGCGTGTAGATGAGGATGCCGACGGTGGCGAAGGCTGCGGCGATGGGGATGACAAGCCATTGGGCGTGGAGGAGTGCGCAGAGGAGAAATGCGCCGGCGGCGATGGCGGCGGAGAGGGCGAGGACTCCGAGGCTGATGAGAGCGCTGAGTTGGGAGGTCTGCTTGTTGGCCATACGAAGAGGGTTGATTTTCTTGGGGGTGCTGAAGGAGCGTCGGTTGCCGAAGACGGAGTTGATGGCGAGGGTGCCGGCGGCCCAGAGGATGGCGGCGATAGCGGTCTGGAGCGAGGGCAGGCCGGACATGTAGGTGATGATGGCGAAGACGGCGAGGACTTCGACAGATGCCATGAGGAAGCTGAAGAGATTTTTGGCGAGAAGGACGTCGCTGATGCGTACGGGGGCGAGGAAGTAGAGCTGGGAGCCGGTGGCTTCGAAGCCGAAGGCGTTGTAGCTGAGGGGAGCGACGGCGAGGAGGGTGTAGCCGACGGCGGCGGGGAAGATCCACTCGGAGTGGCTGGCAGAGGCGTAGCGGCCGGCGAAGAAGAGAACGAGGAGGATCGGCATGAGCAGACCGTAGAGGATGCCCATGTGGCGGCGGAGGTAGAGGAGCTCTTTGCCGAGGAGCGCGGTGATGATGGTGGAGATGCCGAAGGTGGTGGAGGAAGCTGCGGAGGGGATGAAGGATTGCGTGGCGTGCGTTGACGATGGCTTGAGGCCGGAGGTTGTGGCGGCGGAGGCAGCGTTGGAGAGAAGTTCGCCGCGAAATTCGGTGGCCATGCGGAGCGCGAAGATGGCGAGAAAAAGAGCGCCGAAGAGAGCGCAGCCAAGCGTGCGCGCGACGAAGTGGGGAAGGTCGTGATGGTGGGCGGCGAGGAGCGAAGCGGAGGTGAGTTCCGGGGGGAAGATGGCGAGGATGGGGCGTGCCTGATGGTAGAACGATGCGACGCGATGGAGGTGCTGCGGTGAGATTCTTTCGTGGGTGGAGTGACCATGGTTGTAGGCGGGATTGAAGTTGAAGTTGGCCCACTGGATGGCGATGGAGACGGCGAAGATGAGGCCGGTGAAGACTTCGCGGGCGCGGCGGGTGGAGAGCCAACGGTCAACCCAGGCGAAGATCATGCGGGTGAAGAAGACGTTGGTGGCGGCGAAGATGGAGAGCGTGATGAGGGCGTAGAACCAGAGCGATGGAACGGCGATGGAGGTGCCGACGGCGATGGCTAGTGAGATAAGCGTGCCGACGATATTGGCGGGCGAGAGGATGCCGAAGAAGAGACGGATGGAGGTGTAGGTGCGGCGACGGATAGGGAAGCGGATGAGCTGCGTGGGGTCGAAGGTGGTGCCGGGCTGGCCGAGCTGGATGTTGAGGAACTGGCAGAGGACGAATGTGCCCCAGAGCAGCCAGGCGATGCGCGGGAGATGGCCTTCGGAGGCGAGGTAGAAGGCTGCAGCGGCGGCGCCGACGACGAAGAAGAGAGTGATGGCGGCGAAGATGAGGTAGAGAAAGATGCGGCCAACGAGCTCACTGGCACCGCCCTTGCGACGGAGGCTGTTGACGGTGATGCGCCAGCGCAGCCAAGCGACGGCGGCGAACTGCGAGCGGGTCTGCTGCGGCGTCCAGGGGGTGTCTAGCTGAGCCATGCGAGCTCCTGCTCGGGATGGGTGATGCCGGGTTGGCTGCCGTTCTGGCCGCCGACGACGTTGAGGAAGATCTGTTCGAGGGTGAGGCGGGCGGTGGGATCGGCGGTGAAGCCGGGCTCGGCGGTGGGTGTGAGGCGGGCCTGAACGCCGGCACGGAGCTCGTCGAGCGAGCCGTTGGCGACGATGTGGCCGCGATGGATGATGGCGATGTGGGAGCAGAGGCGTTCGACGATCTCGAGGACGTGGGAGGTGAGGAAGATGGTGGCGCCGCGGGCGATCATGCTCTGGAGCATGGTTTTGAGGGTGTTGGCGGCGATGGCGTCGACGCCTTCGAAGGGCTCGTCGAGGAAGAGGACCTTGGGGCCGTGGATGACGGCGGCGGCGAGGGCGAGCTTTTTGCCCATGCCGTGGGAGTAGTCGGCGATGAGCTTTTTGGGTTCGTTGGCGAGGCCCATGAATTCGAGGAGCTCGGCGGCACGCTGGGCGGCGGTGGTCTTGTCGAGGCCGTACATGCGGCCGACGAAGAGGAGGTACTCGCGGGCGGTGAGCTTGCCGAAGAGGGCCATGCCTTCGGGGACGACGCCGATGTGGCGTTTGACGTCGATGGGGTTGGAGAAGAGGTCCTGGCCGAGGATCTGGATGGAGCCGGAGCTGGGAGCGAGGAGGCCGGTGAGCATTTTGATGGTGGTGGATTTGCCTGCACCGTTGGGACCGAGGAAGCCGAAGAACTGGCCGGGTTCGACGGCGAGATCGATGTGATCGACTGCGGTGAAGCCGTCGAAGGTGCGGGTGAGTGCGAGCGCGGCGATGGCGGGAGGCATGATTGCAAAGTGTACGACAGGTAGCAGCCTTATGGCGATGCATTTAGCGTGCGGGACAGGCATGGCGAGCGAACTGGGGTAGTTCTGTCGGCTGACTCGGCTAAGATTGCATGAGACGGAGGTGAGGCATGAGCGGGTTTGATCCACATGATCCACATGGGAAGGGCGAGATGTATGCGGCGGGAGCAGCTTTGGAGAGCGCGACGGGCGTCGTGATCTTGATTCACGGACGGGGCGCGTCGGCGGAGGACATCCTTGGAGTGTCGGGTGCGCTGATGCTTGAGGGGCAGAGGATTGCGTTTCTAGCGCCGGAGGCTGTGGGAGGGAGTTGGTATCCGAACTCGTTTCTGGCGGAGCGTTCGAGCAATGAACCGTGGGTGAGTTCGGCGCTGCGGAAGGTTGCGAGCGCGGTGGATTTGGCGGTTGCGAAGGGCGTTGCGCGGGAGCGGATTGTGGTGGGTGGATTCTCGCAGGGAGCGTGCCTGGCGACGGAGTTTGTGGCGACGCATCCGGCGCGGTATGGGGGGTTGATCGCATGGACGGGAGGGTTGATTGGAGCGCCGGGAAGCGACATTTCACATGCGGGCGCTCTGGGTGGGATGCCGACGTTGCAGAGCAGCGGCGATCCTGATCCGCATGTGCCGTGGTCGCGAGTGGAGGAGTCGGCGAGGGTATTGGAGGCGATGGGTGCGGAGGTGATGTTGCGGAGGTATCCGGGCAAACCGCATTCGGTGAGCGAGGAGGAGATTGCGTTGGGGCGGGGATTGGTGGAGCGGGCATTTGCGTTGTAGGCGAGTGTCTTCGTCTGTGACGTTCGTTGCAGCTTGGTGCGGAGAAAGGGCCGAAGAGCATGGGCGAGTGTGGGGCTTCGGGGTTATTCGGCTGCGCTGCGCCTCGCTCAGGATGACGGCTCAATGGATGCGGCGAAGTTCCGAGACAGATGGCTCAGAGTGTTCAGGATGACGGCTCAGTAGACGCGGCGGGATTTAAGAGATGCGGCTAACGTGGTCGCTGTGCTTCATGCGGAAGTCGTGGAGGATGGCGAGGTAGCGGCGTGCGGTGTCGGTGATGACTTCGGGCTTGCCGACGGCCATGGCTTTGGTGTCGACGAGGTCGGAGCCGACACCGAGGGCGAAGGCTCCGGCGTTGAGGAAGTCGGCTGCTGTGGCGAGTGAGACGCCACCGGTGGGGATCATCTTGATGTGAGGGAGTGGGCCTTTGAGGGAGGCGAGGTATCTTGCGCCACCCATGGCGCTGGCGGGGAAGACTTTGACGGCGTCGGCACCGGCGTCCCAGGCGGTGAGGATCTCGGTAGGGGTGAGCGCTCCGGGCAGAACGGCGATGGAGTAGCGGTGACACATCTCGATGGTTTTGAGATTGAGTGCGGGGCTGACGATGAAGTTGGCACCTTCGAGGATGCAGATGCGGGCGGTTTCGGGGTCGAGGACGGTGCCAGCGCCGATGAGGATGTCTGGACGGTCGTGGGTGAGGCGGCGGATGACGTGGAGCGCGCCGGGGACGGTCATGGTGACTTCGAGGACTTTGACGCCGCCGTCGGCGATGGCGGAGGCGAGGGCGAGGGCCTGGTCGATGGAGTCGGCGCGCAGGACGGGAACGAGGCCGGCGGTGTGTAACGTGGCCATGACGACGGATTTATCGGAGGTGTGTCCCATGCACTAAAAGTACCATCGTGTGGCAGGGAGGGGTGCTGCGGGGGGTAGAGCGCAGATGGGTGGGATATGGAGTTTGCTATGATGGAAGGCGTCGGCAGATGATAGGGCGGGGTGGCGAAACTGGCAACCGCATCTGACTCAAAATCAGACGCTCGTAAGGGCTTGAGGGTTCGAGTCCCTCCCCCGCTACCAATTGATGCCGACGGTGCCTGAGCAAGGTGGGACTTGCGTGGCTTTTCCTTGTACAGCGTTAGAGCAGGTGAGACAGCGATGCAGCGATGGCTGTGACGAGTTGCGTATTTTTTTGCGGCGTGAGAACGGCGGTGCGAAAGTGGCAGGGCGGGAGAGCCTCGTAGTTGGCGCAGGAGCGCAGGACGATGCGGTGCGCTGTGATCATGTGCTGCCAGAAAGCGTCCGGGTCCATTGCGGTGGGGATGCGAAAGAAGAGGAAGTTTGCGGCGGAGGGATAGACGGTGAGGCCGAGGGCGGTGAGTTGGGCGCGGAGATCGTCGCGGCGCTGGATGTTTTCGGAGCGCGAGGTGATGGCGTAGGGGTCGTCGGTGAGTGCGGCGATGACAGCGACTGAAGCGAGGGTAGTGATGGGCCAGGGGGGAAGTGCGGCGTTGATTGCGGAGGCGAGTTGGGGGGAGGCGACGGCGTAGGCGACGCGCAGGCCGGGGATAGCGTGAAACTTGGTGACGGAGCGAAAGACGATGAGGTTGGGGAGCTGGTCGATGGCGTGTGTGAGGGAGTCTTCGGGAGCGTAGTCGATGAAGGCTTCGTCGAGGAGGATGTGGGTGTTGGATTGTGCTGCGATGCGGATGAGGTCGCGCATGAACGTGGCGCTGTGAAGGATGCCGGAGGGATTTTGCGGATTCGCGAGGAGGATTGCGTCGTGGCGCGCGGCGAGTATGGACCCTGCGTCGTAGCTGAAATTGGAATCGGCGGAGCAGGGGTGGGGCGTGATGGCGATGCCTGCGCGGGAGAGGGATTGGCGGTACTCGACGAAGGATGGGACGGGGAGGAGGCAGGTGCGGAGGTGGAGGGTGCGGAGGACGGCGTCGAGTAATGGGACGAAGCCGTTGGCGACGATGATGTGTTGGGGCGTGAGGCCGAGGTGTTGAGCGATGGCTTGCTTGAGCTGGGTGTGTTGGAGATCGGGATAGAGGGTGAGGACGGAGGGGTGATCGAGTGCTGCGTGGAGGGCGGCGAGGACGGCGGATGGGGGGCCGCTGGGGTTGATGTTGGCGCTGAAGTCGGTGAGGGTCTCGGGGGGGAGGTTGAAGCGTTGGGCGATGTGGTGGAGTTGGCCGCCGTGGATGGGGTAGGTTTGGTGCATCAGCGGGCGCGCTTTCTGGTTTGGGTGAGGGCTATCGTTGCTGTTGCGAGGGCGAGCGCGAGGAGGGATGCGATGGAGACGAGGCGGATGGCTCGACGCGCGTGGATGGGTGTGGGCGGAGGAAATTCAGAGCCGATGCGCTGGGCTGGGATGAGTTCGCCGGCGTAGATGTTGGTGCCGCCGAGGGATGCGCGGAGTGCGCCGGAGATGGCGGCTTCTGGTTGGCCTGCGTTGGGGCTTTTGTGGTGGCGGGCGTCGCGCTGCCAGATGCGACGTGCGGCTGATGCGTCGGCGTGCGGGGTGAGATGGGAGGCTGCGATGATGGCAAGCGCGGTGAGGCGTGCGGGGAGGTAATTTGCTGCGTCGTCGAGGCGTGCGGCGGCTTTGCCGAAGTAGAAGTAGCGCTGATCGGCGTGGCCGATCATGGAGTCCAGGGTGTTGACGGCTTTGTAGGCCATGGCGAGCGGGACGCCGCCGATGGCCATGTAGAAGAGCGGCGCGAGGACACCGTCCGAGGCGCTTTCGGCGACGGTTTCGATGAGGGCGCGGCTGATCTCGGAGGCGTCGAGATGGGCGGTGTCGCGGCCGACGATGCGGGAGAGGCGCTGGCGAGCGAGTGGCAGGTCGTTGCGTTCGAGGGCGTGGAGGACGGCGGTGGCTTCCTGGTCAAGGTTGCGTGCGGCGAGGCAGGTCCAGGCGAGGAGGAGCTCGGCGGCGTTGCCGTGGGTGTGGGAGATGCGGTGCGCGAGGCGGATGGCCGCTGCTGTGAGGGCGTAGGTCGCGCGGACGATGGTGAGGGTGAGGGCTGCGCCGGAGAGGAGCTCGAAGGCGGGTGATTGGTTGGGGCGGCGGAGGGCGGATTCACCGTTCGAGATGGCGAGGCCGATGAGGCGAACGGGGTGAGGGAACCATTCGGGGTCGCCGGCGAGCTGGTCGGCGAGATAGGCGGCGGGGAGGAGCAGGGAGCGGTTCACGGCTGGGGTTGTTCGCTGGTGGCATGGGCGGTGGCGTTGGTGTAGGTGAGGCCAACCCAGGAGAAGAGCTGTGGCATGTCGAGGGAGGCGCGGACGGTGTCGGCGAGACGGTTGAGGGCGGCTTCGCGCTGCTGTTTCCAGTCGGTGAAGGACGAGGCGGGAGCGAGGTTGAGAGAGGCGCGGGCGGCGGTGAGAAAGGCGTGGCGGAAGGTGTCGTCGTCGAAGAGGCCATGCATGTAGGTGCCGAAGGTGCGGGCGTCGGTGGAGACGCAGCCGTCGGTGAAGGTATGCTGGCTGGCTTCAGTTTGCAGTGTGGCGAAAGGGATGGCGTGGGGGAGGTAGTGGGTTTCGCCGACGTGGATTTCGTAGCCGCTGATTGCGGTGCGGGGCGTTGGCTGATTGAAGAGGGAGGGTGCGATGAGGTGACCGGAGCTGATGCGTGTGGTTTTTACGGGCTGCATGGAGCTGTGTATGGGGAGCAGGCCGAGGCCGGGGAGGGTGCCTGCGCGCTCGATGCCGGTGGGGTCGAGGATCTGCTGGCCGAGCATCTGCATGCCTCCGCAGATGCCGATGGTGAGGCGCGTGCGAGTGTGATGGAGGACGGCGGCGGCGAGGCCGGTGGAGCGCAGCCAGAGGAGGTCGTTGGCGGTCTGTTTGCTGCCGGGGAGGATGAGGATGTCCGCGTGGGCGAGGCGTTGGGGGTCACGGGTGAGTTGGAGGGAGACGGAGGGTTCGGCGTGGAGGGCGTCGAAGTCGGTGAAGTTGGAGAAGGATGGGAGAGCGATGACGGCGACGCGCAGGGGGCGCGTGGGATCGTTGGAGGGAAGCCAGGGCGGGGTGGTGGTGGCATCGATGGGGGGAAGGCCGAGGCTGTCTTCTTCGTCGAGGTTGAGCTGGGGAAGGTAGGGAAGGACGCCGATGCATGGCTTGGCGAGACGGTCTTCCATCATGCGGATGCCTGAGTCGAGGAGGGAGAGGTCGCCGCGGAATTTGTTGATGAGGAAGCCCCGGATGAGGTTTTGTTCGGGGGGATCGAGGAGTGCGATGGTGCCGAAGAGGGAGGCGAAGACGCCGCCGCGGTCGATGTCGCCGACGAGGATGCAGGCGGCGTTGGCGTGGGAGGCCATGCGCATGTTGACGATGTCGTGCTGCTTGAGGTTGATCTCGGCGGGAGAGCCTGCGCCTTCGAGGATGATGATGTCGTGCTGAGAGGCGAGGGTTTCGTAGCTGTCGGCGACGATGGGGAAGAGTTCTTCGACGCGGCGGAGGTGGTAGTTGGAGGCGGTGAGATTGCCCCAGATTTTGCCGCGAACGACGACCTGCGAGGACATGTTTCCGCTGGGCTTGAGGAGGATGGGATTCATGTGGACGGAGGGAAGGATGCCGGCGGCCTCGGCTTGCAGGGCTTGCGCGCGACCGATCTCGAGGCCGTCAGGCGTGACGGCGGAGTTGAGGGACATGTTCTGCGATTTGAAGGGGGCGACGCTGTGGCCTTGCTGCGCGAAGATGCGGCAGAGCGCGGCGGTCAGCAGGGATTTGCCGACGTGCGAGCTGGTGCCGAGAACCATGATGGCGCGGGCTCTCATGATTCTGCGTCCTGGGTGTTGCGGGCCTTGACGTCGCTGGGTTCGGTGTAGCGGTCGAAGCAGACGGCGGTTTCGAGGGCGATGCGTTTTTCCCAGCCGGAGCGCTCGAGTTCGGGCTCGGTGGCGAAGCTGTTGACGTAACCGAGGCAGAGGTAGGCGACGGGAAGGATGTGCTCGGGAATGTGGAGGACGGAACGCAGGCGAGCGGGATCGAGGATGCTGACCCAGCCTACGCCGACGCCTTCGGCGCGTGCGGCGAGCCAGAGATTCTGGATGGCGCAGACGGTGCTGTAGGCGGCTGTTTCAGGCATGGTCTGGCGGCCGAGCTGGTGGCCGCGGGGGTTATGGGGATCGCAGACGACGCAGAGGTTCTGGGGGGCTTCGAGGATGCCTTCGAGTTTGAGGGCGGCGTACTGCTCGGCGTGTTTGCCGGTGTAGGTGGCGGCTGCGGTGGTGTTGGTGTCCTGGAAGATGGCATGGATTGCGGAGCGAATGGCGAGGTCACGGATGAGGATGAAGCGCGATGGCTGCATGAGGCCAACGGAGGGGGCGCTGTGCGCTGCGGTGAGAAGGCGATGGAGAAGATCGTCGGGCAGGGGGGTGGGCGTGAAGCCGCGACGCACGTCACGACGCGACGCGATGGCGCGGTAGACCGCGTCGCGCTCGGGATCGGAGAAGGGTGCGGCGTGCATCGGTGCAGAGGCTCCTTAGAGGTAAAGGAATTTTTGCTGTTCATGCGAGGAAGGGCAAACGCAGATTCCCTTCGGGAATGACAAACAAAACTTGATGCACCAGCCGCAGTTCGAACTCTTCAAGGCTGGCTCAGACCGGCTTACCAGGCGCGGGACCATTTGGGGCCGCCTTTGGTTTCGGGGCGAAGGCGCGACTCGACGCCGGCGTTGCACTCGATCTGGCGGCCGAAGAGCCAGATGACGTCGGAGAGACGGTTGAGGTAGGGAAGGACGGTGGGCTGGACTTCGCCGCCGCTTTCGATGAAGCGGACGGCGGCGCGTTCGGCGCGGCGGCAGACGGTGCGTGCGACCTCGTAGGCGGCGGATTCTGTGTGCGCGCCGGGGAGCGACCAGTCGGAGAGGATGGCGGGGTTGGCCTCGATCTTGTGGACGAGGTTGGTGAGCATGTCGATGTCTTCCTGGGAGACGATGGGCGGCTGTTTTTTGCTCTCTGGCGGTGTGGCGAGGGCGGAGCCGACGCGGAAGAGGGTGCGCTGAATCTCCTCTGTCCATGTGGCGATTTCTTTGTCCTGGCAGATGCTGCGGGCGAATCCCAGGACGGTGTTGAGCTCGTCGACGGAGCCGTAGGATTCGACGCGGAGGTCTGCTTTGGAGACGCGGATACCGCCGGCAAGGCCGGTCTGGCCGCCGTCGCCACGTTTGGTTGCGATGCTCATGATGTTTCTCCTGTAGGTGATGCTGGGCTGAGAGATTGTTCGATGGTGATGCGAATGGTTCTGATGAGCGGAGGACGGTTGTAGGTGAGAACCATCGCGTCGTCGAGGAAGTCTGATACGAAAGGCGGGTTGTCGGCAAAGAGGGTGTCTTCTGTGAAGAACCATGGTTGGACGGCACCGAGCTCGTGGATTGTTTTGGCGTGGACGATCACGGATGGGACTTCGTTTATACCTGCACGGAGCAAGGCGTAGGCACGGTGATAGCCGTCGCGCAGGAACCAGCGGTTGCGGAATGAGGCGACCTCGAAGAACGGGCCTCCAGCGTGGATGCGAAATGGTGATGCGAGTTCGTTGCCGGTTCTGACGTGCACGTTTGGATTGGTGGAGCGGATGGTGATGGCGTTGGTTGCGGCATCGTGGGTTGAGGTGTACTGCGGTGCGATTGCGGGCGCGAAGCACAGCCCGATGAGGCTGTTCCAGTCGTGGGCTGCGGGAATTTCTTTTGGGGGGCGCGTTGGGTCGAAGAAGAGCCTGCGCTGAAACGCGATAAGAGCGCGGAGGTCGACAACGCCGAGAGACCATTGCAGGCCGTGCATCTCTTCGAGGAGATCGGGGCGGAGAGAATGGGGATGGAGCAGCGGTTGGAGTGCGGTTGTTTGGTGTGCGAGAAGAGCTTGCGTCGCGGGATTACGAGTCTTTCCAGCGAGCGAGGTGATGGAGCTGTGGGCGAGGTCGGGGCGGTAGCTGTAGTTGTCCAAGCCCCATGCGGCGAGTTCGCGTACGTGAACGTTTTGGTGGGTCATGGTACACGCTGCTGGAGGCCGGCGGGCCGTTGGTAGGTAAAGGTGGAGCAGTAGGCGCGGGTGCGCTCCCAGGCTTGCTGCTCGGTGCAGCAGGAGGATGCGGCGAGGACGACGCGCATGACGCCTGCGTGGGTGACGATGACGGTTCGATTGTTGGATGGTGGCGGCGAAAGCAGTTCGATTGCGTTGAGGATGCGTGCCTGGAAGTCTGCGAAGGTTTCGCCGCCGGGTGCGGGCAGGTTGGGGAATTCTTCGGTCCAACTGCGCGCGTATGCTGGATCGCGCTGCTCGATTTGCTGCCAGGTGAGACCTTCCCATGCACCGAAGTGGATCTCGCGAAGAGCGGTGCTGGGGTGGACAGGGAGGTTGTGCGTGTTGGCGATGGCGTGTGCGGTAGCTGTGGCGCGCTGTAGATCGCTGCTGTAGATGCAGTCGATTTGCCGCAGATCGATGGATGCGAGGAGGGTCTGAATCTGCGCCTGGCCGCGCTGATTGACAGGCGGGTCGGAGTGACCGCAGAAGGTGCCAGCCATGTCGGTCTCTGCGTGTCGGATGAAGAGGTTATCGCTCATACGATCCAGACTCCGCAGAGGTATACACCGATTTCGGCGAGCTGGTTGGTGGCTCCGAAGCAGTCTCCGGTGACGCCGCCGATGCGTTTGCGGTAGTAGATGGCGGTGAGGTAGGTGATTGCGATTGCGCTGAGGATGGGAGCGACAGCTTGAGCGCGCAGGAGGAAGACCGCAACGGCAAAGCTGAAGATGGTGCCGGAGACGAGCGCTGAAGCGGTCGTGAGCTTTGCGAGGCGGTTTCCCTGGCCGGGATATTCATCGGTCGTCTGCGTGCGCGCGGAGGGAAGAAAGTAGCTGAGCGGGAGGGTGGTCCAGCGACAGAGAACGTGGGCGACGATGAGGTATTGCGCGACCTGTAAGGCAGGCAGATAGGAGAGAAGAAGGAGGCGGCCGATGATGCTGAGCGCGATGGCGGCGCCGCCGTAGGTGCCGATGCGGCTGTCGCGCATGATGCGAAGGATCTGCTCGCGGTTGGTGCCACCGCCGAAGCCGTCGGCTGCGTCGGAGAGGCCGTCTTCGTGGAGGCAACCTGTAATGAGCAGGAAGTAGAGGACGAGGAGGAACGCGGTGATCAATCGAGGAAGATGCGGTGTGAGTGCGCGGTTGAGGAATGCGGCAACGCAGCCGACGAGGAGACCGACGAGGGGAAAGAATTTTACGGAGCGAGCGAGGGAGTCTGTGGCGTAAGGCTGTTCTGGAACGGGGACGCGTGTGAGGAACTGAATGGCTGTGAGGAGATCGGAGGCAGAGCGGCGAAGGGATGCGGAGAGGTTCACCGTGATGCACCGCTGACGCCGGCGGAGCTGAAGGTCGCCATCTGGAGGCAGAGGGCGATGGCGGATTCGAGAATGGGCATGGCGAGGACTGCGCCGGAGGCTTCGCCGAGACGCATGTTGAGGGCGAGGACCGGCGTGAGCTTGAGGTGATCGAGGATGAGCTTGTGGCCGGGCTCTTCGGACTGATGGCCGGCGATGATGTAGGCGCGGGCGCTGGGAGCGATGGCGGCGGCAAGAGCGATGGCGGCTGTGGAGATGAAGCCGTCTGCGAGGATGACGAGCTTGTGGCGGGCGGCAGCGAGGACCATGCCGACGATGGCGGCGATCTCGAAGCCGCCGACGCAGCGGAGGATTTCGAGAGGCGATGGCTGGGTGGGCGTTGTGCCGAAGCGTGCGGTGAGGATGGACTGCACGATGGAGATCTTTCGCGCATGCGCGGAGGTGTCGATGCCGGTGCCTTTGCCGGTGGCGAGGGCTGGGGATGCTCCGGTGAGGGCGCAGGTGATGGCGCTGGCAGAGGTGGTATTGCCGATGCCCATTTCACCGATGGCGATGAGGGTTTGGCCGGAGCTGGCGGCGATGTCCGCGAGCTCTGCGCCGACAGTGAGCGCACGGGCAAGGTCGGCGTCCGTCATGGCGTCTTCATGGAGCATGTTGCGTGTGCCGCGGGCGATCTTGCGATGGAGAAGGCCGGGTGCGTTGTGGAAGTCTGCGTCGACGCCGGCATCGATGACGGTGAGCTGCGCGTGGTGTAAGTTCGCGAGCACGTTGACGGCGGCACCGTGGGAGAGGAAGTTCAGCACCATCTGGTGAGTGACTTCGCGGGGATAGGCGCTGACGCCTTCGGCGGTGATGCCGTGGTCGGCGGCGAAGATGTAGACGCCTTTGCGGAGGGGAAGGGTGAGGCGATCGCCGAGGATGGACGCGATCTGGGCGGCGAGATCTTCGAGGCGTCCGAGGCTGCCGAGAGGTTTGGTGAGGCTGTCGAGGTGAGCTTGCGCGCGCTGGTGGGCGACGCGACTGGGTGGCTCGATGTTGCGCGTGATTTCGCTAATCGCGTTTGTGGATGCGGTGTTCATACGAGTTGCCTCATGTCAGAGGCGTCGTAGTGCTCTGGTGAGGCGGGTTGCGCTTGTTGTGCTGCGTGGACCAGATGCGCAGCGATGGATGGAGCGGTGCGGAAGTGCAGGTGGATGTAGCTGGCGAGGACGTTGCCGTGATGAAAGCCTTCGTTCTCCTTGCGTCCGGAGAGAGAGTAGAGGACTGCATAGGCTGTGGGCAGAGGGGCGACATTGGTGATGCGGGAGTAGTGAAAGCTGTGGCCGCGAAGGATAGTGCCAGCGGTGCCGATGAGGCAGTCGCGGGTGAGTTCGATGGTGGCGTAGCCGAAGTGGACGAGCTTGTTGGTCATCTCCATTGTGAGAGGGAGAACGGCGGCCATGGGATAGGTTCCAGTGGAGGTGGTGAGGTGCTGCGAGAGGTAGATCATGCCGCCGCACTCGGCGTAGATGGGCTTGTCTGTGGCGGCGAAGTGCCGGATGGATTCGAGCATGGAGTGGTTGGCGCTGAGGCGTGCAGCGTGGAGTTCGGGGTAACCGCCGCCGAAGTATATGGCGTCGAGATCGAGGGGAAGGCGGCTGTCATTGAGCGGGCTGAAATGGACGATGGTAGCGCCGTGTTCGCGCAGGAGATCGAAGTTGTCTTCGTAGTAGAAGGAGAAGGCGCTGTCGCGCGCGACGCCGATGCGCAGGGACTGGATCGGGGTGGGAGACGCAGTGGGCGCATTGTGGAGAAGATCGAGGCCACATTCAAGCGAGAGGAGGCGATCCATGTTGAGGTGGTTGTCGGCGAGGTCGGCGAAGGTGTGCCACTGTTGGGCGTCGGCGTCCAGGGCGCTGGCTTCTTCGGTGGTCTGGAGGCCGAGATGACGTTCGGGGATGGTGACGGATGCATTGCGCGGGAGCCAGCCGAGGATGGGGGTTTTGCAGTGGGTCGTGATGGCGGTTTCGAGCAGACGGAAGTGGCTGGGTGTGGCGACGCGGTTGAGGATGACGCCTGCGAGAGGGAGGTCGGGATCGAAGGTTTCGAAGCCGTGGAGGACGGCGGCGATGCTGCCGGCGCTCTTGCTGGCGTCGAGGATGAGAACGACGGGGAGCTTGAGGAACTTGGCGATCTCGGCGCTACTGCCGATTTCGGAGCTGCCACTCTTGCCGTCGAAGAGGCCCATCATGCCTTCGACGAGGAAGCAGTCGGCGTCGCGGGTGGCGTTGGCGAGGGTGAGGAGGTTGGCGTCGTGGGAGAGCATCCAGGTGTCGAGGTTGCGTGCGGCGCGGCCTGCGATGCGGGTGTGGTGGCCGGTGTCGAGGAAGTCGGGACCGCCTTTGAAGGGTTGGACGCGGAGACGTCTGCGGCGCATGGCAGCGAGGATGGCGAGCGTGACGGTGGTTTTTCCGACGCCGCTTGCAGAGCCTGCGATGAGGAAGCCGTTCATTGTGCGGCCACCGATGGGATGGAGCCTTTGAGTGCGAGGGGAAGGCCGGCAACGATGAGGAGGACGGTGTCGGCGACGGCGGCGACGCGCTGGTTCAGTTCACCGACGAGGTCGCGGAAGCGGCGGCCAGAGGCGTAGGCGGGGACGACACCGCTGCCGACTTCGTTGGAGACGAGGATGATGTTGCAGGTTGCGTGCTGGAGGGCTTTGCAGAGGGCGTCGATTTCGGACTGGAGGGCTGCGTGGGCTTCGGCGTGGGCTTCCAGAAGGTTTGCGGAGAAGATGGTCAGGCAGTCCACGAGGATGGTGCTGGACGTTTGCGATGCGGTGGTGATGGCGGCGGCGAGATGGAGCGGCTCTTCGATGGTGGGCCAAGTGGCCGGGCGGTCGGCGCGGTGGCGTTCGATCTTGAGGAGCATCTCGGTGTCATTGCGAGACTCGGCCGTGGCGATGAAGGTGACGGGCTCGGTTTGGGCGGCGAGGTTCTGGGCGTAACGGCTCTTTCCGCTGCGGACGCCGCCGAGGATGAGGGTTACGGAATGTGGGCGAAGCTGCTGCATGAATCGCTCCTTGTGAGGCGGCGGAAGGCCAGCGTCACAGAGCGGGAGTTGGACAGCGGCAGCAGCCAGCACGTCGCAGATGACGCGTGGATACGCTCCAGAACCCTCCCTGCGAGGTTGGAGCAAGCCGATACGTTACCTGGCCGGTCTCCTGACTTGCACTTCGACGAGATTGGGCGGCCTTCCCAGAATTTCTTCCAGTGGCTTCATCCAGATTGCCAAGCTCTCAGTGCTTACAGTTACGGGGTAGCGACGGATTTGCACCGTCTTCCCGAACACCAGATACACGATTTATACCGTGCTGTGGGCTTCCGGTCAACCGTGGAGATGCTGTGGCGAGCGAGGGAAATGCTGCGATTGGCTACTCTCGAGTGGCGATGCCGAGCGCTTTCATCTTGCGATAGAGGTGGGAACGTTCGAGGCCGAGGGACTCCGCAGCGCGGGAGACGTTGCCGTTGGAACGGTCGAGCTCCTTGAGGATGAAGTCGCGTTCGTAAGCTTCGCGTGCTTCAAGCAGGGTGGAGAACTCTTCGCGTGAGCTGGAGGATGCTCTTCCTGAGGACGTGCCTTCGGTGCGTTGGACGAGCATGGGCAGGTGCTTGGCTTCGATGCGTGGTGCTTTGGGGTTGAGGATGAGGACGCGCTCGACGACATTGCGCAGCTCACGGACGTTGCCGGGCCATTGATACTGCTGGAGAGCGCTGAGAGCGGCGTCTGCGATCTCAACGTGGGGTCTGCCGTACTGATGTCCGAACTCGGAGAGGAACTCGCGCGCGAGGAGTGGGATGTCTTCTTTGCGATCACGGAGAGGCGGGACGAAGAAAGGGATGACGTTGAGGCGATAGAAAAGATCTTCGCGGAAGTTGCCGCGGGCGATCTCTTCTTCGAGGTCTTTGTTGGTGGCGGCGATGACGCGTGTGTCGACGTGGACGGGCGTGGATGCGCCGACGGGGTAGAAGCGCTGCTCGTCAAGTGCGCGGAGGACTCGGGCCTGGGTTTTGAGGCTCATATCGCCGACTTCGTCGAGGAAGAGCGTGCCTCCGTGAGCGCGTTCGAAGGTGCCGCGCTTCTCAGTGGGTTGGTTGATGCTGCGGCCGCCGGCTACAGGGCCTGCGCCGTGGCGGTAGCCGAAGAGTTCGCTTTCGATGAAATCTTCGGGGATAGCGGCGCAGTTGAGTTCGACAAAGACGCGGTCGCGACGGAGAGACTGGGCGTGCATGGAGCGCGCAACGAGTTCTTTGCCGGCGCCGGATTCTCCGTAGATGAGAACGCGGCCGTTGGTAGGGGCCATAAGTTTGATCTGTTGACGCAGCGCTTTGGCGGAGATCGAATTGCCTGTGACGGAGCCGCGCGTGAGCTGCCGTGACAGCTCCTGGTTGTCTTCGCGCAGGTTGTAGGCCTGGACGGCGTTGCGGAGGACGAGGATGGTGCGCTCCATGGAGAGCGGCTTTTCGAGGAAGTCATAGGCACCGAGTTTGGTGGCGCGGACGGCGGCTTCGATGGTGCCGTGGCCGGAGATCATGATGACCTCTGGTGTGCCGGGGCGTGATGGAGCGTTGCGCATGCCGGGGTGAGGCGAGGCGTCGATTGGCTGATCTCCGCGGATGGCGGCGAGGACGTCGAGGCCATCGCCATCGGGGAGCCAGATATCGAGCAGGACTGCCTGATAGTCCGCGTCTCTGATGAGAGCGAGGGCTTCGGCCGCGGTGCCAGCGGTGGTGATGATGTAGTCTTCCTCGCTAAGGATGGCTTCTAGGGACTCGCGGATGTGGGCTTCGTCGTCGACGATGAGAACGTGGTTCACGAGCGTTCCTCTGGTACCCATGAGGGTATCTCAAGCGATGGTGCGGTAGCGTAAGCTGATTCGCTGGCGGGCCGAAGTTCGAGGATGAAACGTGCTCCGGCAGGTAGGTTTCTTTCGACGCGGATGGAGCCGTGGTGTTCCTGGATGATCTTTGCAGCGATGGATAGGCCGAGGCCGGTGCCGCGTTGTTTGGTGGAGAAGTACGGAAGGAAGAGGCGCTCGCGCATGTCGTCGGTGAGGCCGGGCCCGGTGTCGGCGACGGTGAGTTCGATCATGCCGGAGGGGAGGAGACGGGTGGAGAGTTGGAGCTCGCGGAGGAGGCTGTCCTGCATGGCTTCGGCGGCGTTGTCGATGAGGTTGGAGAGGGCGCGTTTGAGGGCTTCGGGATCCGCCAGGACGAGGGGGAGATCGGGAGCGAGAGCGCGGCGAAGGCGGATGGTGCCGAGACGTCCGGCGAAGAGGGCAAGAGCATTGTCGACGATGGTGTTGAGATCGGCGGGAAGGGGCCGGGCGCTGGGGAACTCGGCGAGAGCGGAGAACTGGTCGACAAGCGCGCGCATGGTTTCGACGGAGGCGAGGATGACGTCGGTGGAGCGGCGCACGATGGCTGGAGAAGGTGACTCCAGATTACGCTCGTTGAGCAGCGAGGAGAGCCTGGCTATGTGGCGGCGGATGAGGTCGGCGTTGAGCGAGATGGGGGTGAGCGGGTTCTTGATCTCATGCGCGACGCGACGTGCAACCTCTTTCCAGGCGCTTTGCTTTTGCGCGCGCAGAAGCTCGGTTGCGTCTTCGAGGACGAGGACGTAGCCGAAGTGTTCTCGGTCGAATGTTGAACGATGGGGTGGATCTTTGTCGGGCGCTGGTGCGCCTTCGAGGATAGCAACGGTCGCTGCGAGATGGCGGATGCCGGTGCTGGATTGCATCTGTATCTCGGCTGAGGCAGCACCCATGCGATGTGCGCGGCGAAGGAGGTGGTCGAGCGTATCGAGCATGTCTGCGGGAAGGACGGACGAGAGATCGAATCCGACGAAGCGGCGTTGACCGCCGGGGTCGAGCATCTCGGAGAAGGCGCGATTCGCGAGGAGAATGAAGCGATCGATGGAGAGGGTAACGACACCGGAGGGAATGGTTTCGATGATGGTTTCCAGCTCGGTGCGGCGCGCCTGCAGGGTTTGGTTGAGGTCCGAGAGTTTGGCGGAGGATTGCTCGGCGAGAGAGTGGGCGTTTTCGAGATCGGCGGCCATGGCGTTGAAGCTTTCGACGAGTTCGCCGAGCTCTTCGGTGGCGGACTGGCCGACGCGGTGGGCGTAGTCTCCGGAGGCGATAGCTTCCATGGCGTCGGCTAAGGATTCGACGGGACGGGTGATTTGTTTACTGAGGTAGAGGGCTAGCCAGCAGCAGGCGAAGAGTGCGACAGCGGTGATGAGGAGGAGGTAAAGGGTGTAGAGATTTCGGATACGGCGGCGCTGACGGAAGAGAGCCCAGTAAGCATTGGCGGATTTGCGCAGACGAAGAGAGGTAGCAGAGATGCTGGATGGTATGGGTAGAGCGACGACGACGAGGCCGCCATGTTGCAAGCCCGCTGTACCGAGTGTGTAGTCGCTGCCTGCGAAGGAGTAGAAGGGTTCATCGGGGCGCTGGGCGGCTTGAAGGATGGTCTGTTGGATGGGGCCGTGGAGGGACGGGGGGAGGCTGGGAGTTCGCTGGTCGGTGCTGTCATCTGAGGAGAGCTCGGACGGATGAAGCGAGCGAAGTTCAGCGGTGCCTACTTGGCTGTTTGGAACATGCAGGGATGCGATGGCGCGGTTATCCATGTAGAAGATGACGAAGCCGCCTTGCAGTGTCATCTCGTGGCGCTGAAGGATGAGGTTGGCATTTGCGAGGGAGGCGGGAGTGAGCTTCTGGCCCTTTGCGACGGGTATAGCGGATAGTTCGACGGCGATGGCGTCGGCTTCGGAGCGTGCGTTGGCGTTGGCGTAGTGGTAGAGCTCAAGCACCATGTTGCTGGCGTCGGAGCGCATCTGGGTGACGGGCTGAGAGAACCAGCGGTCAACGGCGCGGTTCATCAGCAGATAGCTGAAGGCAAACATGAAGACGAGCGGAACGAGCGAGACGAGGACGGCTCCGCGGAGCATGCGGGTGCGCAGACGAGTGCCGAGAACGCGGCTGCGCTGATCGGCGTAAAGCTTCAGGATGTTTCTGACGAGAAGGACGAGGACGCCGACGAAAAGGAGAAATACGATGGCCGATAGCGCAAGAAAGACAAGCGTCTGTAGAGGCGTGACAGGGTTCAGAAAGTTGGCATTGAAGGCGTTGAGTGTGGCGAGGGAGAGCAGAAGGAGAAGCATGCACACGGCTAGTGTGATGATGAG
The DNA here is from genome assembly GCA_019351975.1 of Acidobacteriota bacterium. Classification (GTDB taxonomy): domain Bacteria; phylum Acidobacteriota; class Terriglobia; order Terriglobales; family Acidobacteriaceae; genus Granulicella. The sequence continues at coordinate 12,790 of JABBOG010000025.1, read as the reverse complement.
GATTCTGCGGCGTGATTTTGCAACTCCCATGCGAGCAAGTTTACTCGCATGGGAGTTGTTTGTTAGGGGTGAAGGCGCTCGATGGAGGTGAAATCGCGGTTCTGCGCCTGCGCAACGGCCTTATAGGTAAGGTAGCCGTTGAAGGTGTTGACGCCTTCCGCGATGCCGGCTTCTTCGCGTATGGCGACGTTGGCACCGAGCTTGGCGAGCTTCATGACGTAGGGGAAGGTCGCGTTGGTGAGAGCGAGGGTGCTGGTGTTTGGGACGGCGGCGGGCATGTTGGTGACGCAATAGTGAACGACGCCATCGACCATGTAGCTGGGGTCGGAGTGGGTGGTTGGCCTGGCGGTCTCGATGCAGCCGCCCTGATCGATGGCGACGTCTACGATGACGGAACCTTTTTTCATCTTCGCGACCATGGCTTTGGTGACGATCTTGGGCGCGGCGGCGCCTGGGATGAGAACGCCACCGATGACGAGATCGGCCTCGCAGACGGCGCGTTGGACGTTGTAGGCGTTGGAGTAGAGGGTGTGTAGCCGGCCACCAAAGATGTCGTCGAGTTCGCGGAGGCGGTTGAGATTGAGATCGACGAGAGTGACTTTCGCTCCCATGCCGAGGGCGATTTTGGCTGCGTTGGTGCCGACGATGCCACCGCCGATGATGCAGACGTTGCCGGGAGGAACGCCGGGGACGCCGCCGAGAAGAACGCCGCGGCCACCGTGTTCCTTTTCAAGGTAGGCTGCGCCGATCTGGACGGAGAGCCTTCCTGCGACCTCGGACATGGGGGTGAGCAGGGGCAGCGTGCCGGCCTTGTCGCGGACGGTCTCGTAGGCGATGCCTGTGACCTTCTGGGCGATGAGGGCGTCGGTGAGCTTGCGGAGGGGCGCGAGATGGAGATAGGTGAAGAGTACGAGGCCGGGGCGGAAGTATTGATACTCATTTTCCACCGGCTCTTTGACCTTGACGATCATGTTTGCGGCGCGCCAGAGATCGGCTGCGTTGCCGACGATTTCTGCACCGACAGACTGATATTCCTCGTCGTGGAAAGAGGACAAAGTACCGGCGTCCTGCTCGACGAGCACCTTATGGCCCGTATCGACGAGGGCTTTGACGCCAGCGGGTGTAATGCCGACGCGGCTTTCGTGGTCTTTCACTTCCTTGGGAACGCCGATTATCATGCTTGTATCACTCCTAAGTGTTTCCTTAAGCGTATGTGGGAAGAGCGTTCGAGTAAAGCCGAGATTGGATGAGCTCGAAGACATGTCTCACAGGCCGTACAATGGAGATGCCGGGTGAAGCGAAGCCCCAACTCATCTCCAGCTTAGGAAACCGATCGGCCTCATGTCCTCGAAAAATTTTCAGATGCGAACGTCGCGTGCAAGTAACATGCGATCCATCTTCTCACTCTTCTCCAGCGACCTGGCGATTGATCTTGGCACGGCCAATACGCTGGTGTTTGCGCGGGGTAAAGGCATCATCGTCAATGAACCTTCGATCATCGCTGTGAACCGCGTGACCGGAGAGGTGGAGGCTGTAGGCAAAGAGGCGAAAGATATGCTGGGGCGCACGCCAGGCAATATCATTGCCATCAAGCCGATGAAAGACGGCGTGATTGCCGACTTCAAGCAGACCGAGAAGATGCTGAATTATTTCATCCAGAAGGCGCATAACCGGAAGATGATGGTGCATCCGCGGATCGTGATCGGTGTACCGAGCGAGATTACGCAGGTGGAGAAGCGCGCAGTCATGGATTCGGCATACCGCGCAAAGGCGAGCGAGGTTCATCTGGTGGAGCAGGCCATGGTGGCGGCGATCGGCGCAGGCCTGCCGATTACCGAGCCGGGCGGCAACATGGTGGTGGATATTGGCGGCGGAACGACGGATATCGCCGTGATTTCGCTGGCAGGGATCGTGTATTCGCGGTCGCTGCGGATGGCGGGCAACCAGATGGACGAGTCGGTGATGACGTACTTGAAGCGTAAGTACAACCTGCTGATTGGCGAACGGACGGCGGAGCAGATCAAGATTGAGATTGGCTCGGCTTACCCGCTGGAGCGGCCGCTGCACATGGAGATCAAGGGACGCAACCTGATTGAAGGCGTGCCGAAGACCATTACGATTGACGATTCTGAGATTCGCGAGTCGCTAGCGGAGTGCATTGCGACGATTGTGAATGCAATTCGTGTGGCGTTGGAGCGTACGCCTCCGGAGCTGTCGGCGGATATCTCGGACCGCGGTATTGTGCTTACGGGCGGCGGTGCGCTGATCAAGAACCTGGATAAGCGGATTCGCGAGGAGACGGGTCTGCCGGTTTCCATCGCGGATGATCCGCTTGCGAGCGTTGTGCTGGGGACGGGCAAGATGCTGTCGGACTTCCGGTTGTTGCGCAAGATCTCCATCGATTAGCGACGGATGATTACTGCGGCGGAAGCTGGGAGCGGTTCCAACCGCCGCCGAGTACCTTGATCAATAAAACGCTGGCGTCCATGCGGCGGCGCAGGATCTCGATGTCGTTGCGCTCGTTGTTGAGTGCAGTGGTCTGCGCGGTGATGACCTGTAGATATGTGTCAACGCCGCCCACGTAACGATTGTTGAAGATGCGTTCCGACTCCTGCGCTGAGGCAGTCGCCTGGCGCTGCTGCTCCTGTTCATCGGCGAGGACGCGGAGGGCGACGAGGTTGTCTTCAACCTGACGATATGCGGTGAGAATGGTCTGCCGGTAGGTTGCGGCGGCGCTATCGTACTGTGCGCGGGCCTGTTCGGAGAGGCCGCGGCGGCGGCCACCGTCGTAGAAGGTTTCGCCGATGGTGGGGCCCAAGGTGTAGATGAAGCTGGATTTGTTGAAGAGCGTATTGAAAGCGGTGCTCTGATAGCCAGCGGCTGCGCCAAGGTTGAGGGTGGGGAAGTAGGCGGCGCGCGCGATGCCGATCTGTTCGTTCGCTGCGTCAATGCGGCGCTCTGCGGCAGCGATGTCGGGACGGCGTTCGAGCAGTTGTGAAGGAAGGCCGGTGGGAATGGTTGGAGGTTGGGTGGCGAGTACCAGTGGTGCCGGCGGAATGCTGAAGGATTCGGGCGGTTTGCCGATGAGGATGGCGATGGCGTGCTCGTATTGCGCGCGGCCTACAGCGATGTCGGCGGCCTGTACTTTGGCGTCCTGATATTGAGTTTGCGCCTGGGTGAGGTCGGCTTTGATGGCGATGCCGCCGTGAAAGCGGTTGTAGGTGATGCGGACGGCTTCCGCGTATTGCGCGACTGTGGTGTTGTAGAGAACTTGCTCGGCGTCGGCGGCGCGGAGTTCGAAGTAATCGATGGCGAGCTCGGCCTGGAGGGAGAGGAGCGCGTTCTGGCGCTCGGCGGCGGTGGCCTGCGACTCTTCGCGGGATTGGGCGATGTCGCGGCGGATGGCTCCCCAGAGATCGACCTCGTAGTTGACCTGCAGGGGAAGAACGATATCGCTTTCGCCGTTGTTTCCGGCGCTGGAGGGGAAGTAGGGCTGGTTGGAGGAGAAGCGCTCGCCGCCAAGGAAAGGGCTGATGCCGATGGTGGGGTAGCGGTTGGAGTTCTGGATGCGAACGTTGGCGCGCGCAGCTTCGAGGTTGGCGTCGGCGATCTTGAGGGTTTGATTGGCGGTGGCTACCTGCGGCTCAAGTGTGTTGAGTCCGGGATCGTTGAAGAGCGTCCACCAGCTGCCGCGAGGGATGGCGTCGTCGGGGTTTGCGGGTTGCCAGTTAGCGTCATGACTGGTAGCAGATGTCTCTTTGAAGGCTGGCGCGGTTGGCGCTAACGGCACCTTGTACTTAGGGCCGACCATGCATCCGGTGGTGATGGCGGTGCAGAGCACGAGGAGGAAGTATCGTGTGGGCGGAGCGATGGCGAGAGATTTCATCGCTTCACCGCATATGGGTTGGCGATCTCGACTGCTTCACCTTCGGAGAGGGAGTCTGAGGGATCGAGGATGATCTTGTCGTTGGGTGAAAGGCCTGTTGCTACCTCGACGGAGCGGCCGTTATCTCTGCCAATGGTGATGGGCTGGAGGTGTACGTGGCCATCACGAACGATGCCGACCTCCAGACCCTGCGCGCGGAAGAGGAGGGTGTTTGACGGGATGGAGAGGCGGCGGCTTTCCTCGGGGATTTTGAAGTGGACGAAGACGTACGCGCCGGGAAGAAGTTTGCCGTTGCGGTTGTTGACGTCGACTTCGACGTTGAGCGTGCGGGAGCCGGAATCGATGGAGCCGGAGTTGCGGGCGACGGTGCCGGTAAAGACCTGGCCTGGGTATTCGTCGAGGGTGAGGGTGGCGGTGTCGCCATCGTGGATGTCGGGTGCGTAGACTTCGGGGACCTCGACGAAGATGCGGAGTTCGTTGACGGCGGCGATGTGGAAGAGCTCTTTGGCGGTGTTGTTGGCAGTGGAGGAGCCGGCGTTGATGAGGTCGCCGATGTCGGTGTTGCGCTGCGTGACGATGCCGGAGTAGGGAGCGTAGACCTTTTCGAAGGACTGGAGCTGTGCGAGGCGGCGGACGTTGGCTTCAGCGGCTTCGACGACGGCGCGTTTGGCGGCTGCGCCGGAGACGGCGACGTCGGTCTCCTGTTTGGAGACGGAATCGAGCTTGAGGAGATTCTGATAGCGCTGCGAGGTGGTGTTGGCGAGATTGAGGTCGGCCTGTGCGCTTCTGAGATCGGCGCGTGCGACGGCAAGCTGCTCGTCGAGCTCGGGGGTTTCGATGGTGGCCATGAGCTGGCCTTTGGTGACGTGCTGGCCGATGTCGACGAACCACTGCTTGATGTAGCCGCTGGTGCGGGCGTAGATGGGGGTGTCGTCGAAGGCCTGGGTATTGCCGGGGAGAGCGATTTCGGAGCGCGAGCCGGAGACGTCTGGCAGGGTGACGATGACACTGGGGACGGATTCCCGCTGGGTGGCGCGCTCGAGCTGGTGGGCGTCGGCGGAGCGCCCAATGAAGCGATAGATGAGGCCTGCGATGATGAGAAGAGCGAAGACGACGACTGCGATACGCACGCCCAGAGGGATGCGCTGCGCGGGCGGCTGAGCTTCGGTCGATGCTGCATCGGCGGCGGTGGGATGGTGTGACAACCTGGTGTGCTCCTGTGTGAATCGTGCTGCGTGGATTCATGTGGTGCGTGCTGTGGTTTCGAGGCTATGTTTCCATGGTACTGTTTTGGCGGGTTAGCCGAGGACTCGTTCGCTGGGGGCGGTGGGTTGAGATGGTGCGCTGCCTTGCTTCTTTCCGCCGTGCAGAAGGACGAAGACGGCGGGAACGAAGATGAGGGTTGCGATGGTAGCGAAGGTGAGACCTCCGATGACGGCGCGGCCAAGAGGAGCGTTCTGCTGTCCGCCGTCGCCGAGACCGAGGGCCATGGGGAACATGCCGATGATCATGGCGAGAGCGGTCATGCAGACGGGGCGGAAGCGGGTTGAACCGGCTTCGACGGCGGAACGAAGGGCATCGCCAGTGATGAGGAGGCGATCTTTGGCGAAGGAGACGACGAGGATGGAGTTAGCGGTAGCGACGCCCATGCACATGATGGAACCCATAAGAGCGGGCACCGAGAGTGTGGTGCGCGTGAGAAAGAGGAAGATGATGATGCCTGCGATGGCGGCGGGAAGCGCGGTGATGATGATGAACGGATCGAGCCAGGACTGGAAGTTGACGACGATGAGCAGGTAGACGAGAAGGATGGAGAAGCCGAGGCCGAAGAGAAGGCCGATGTAGGAGCTTTGCATGGTTTCGACCTGACCGCGGACGCGCACGAAGTTTCCGCGAGAGAGCGAGGAACGGTTGCTGTCGACGATGCGCTGTACCTGACGCGCGACCGAGCCGAGGTCTCGGTCCTGTACGTTTGCGTAGATATCGAGGGTTGTGCGTGTGTTGTAGTGGGTGATGATGGGTGGCTCTGTGGCGCGGGAGATGCTGGCGACGTCAGCGAGAATCTCAGGCGCTTTGGCGGAGGGTGAGGCGATGGGGATGTTTTCGAGGTCCTGGAGCGACTGGATCTGGTATTGCGGGGTCTGGGCAACGATGCTGTAAGCGACGCCGTTCTTTGGATTGAGGAAGAACTGCGGCGTGAGCTGGCTTGAGCCGGAGAGAATATTGAGGGCGGAGCCGCCGATGTCACCCTGTGTGTAGCCGCCTTGCAGCGCGCGTGTGCGATCGACGTTGACTTTGAGTACGGGCGAGTCGTCAGGCTGCTCAATGCGGAGATCAACAAGGCCGGGAACCTGGCGGAGCTGCTGAAGCATGGCGGCGGCGATGCGGCGATTGCCGTGATTGTCAGAGCCTTCGAACTGGATGTCGATGGGAGCGGGGAGGCCGAAGTTGAGGATCTGGGTGACGATGTCAGAGGGAAGGAAGTAGAAGGTAACGCCCGGAAACTCGTGAGGAAGGCGCGTGCGCAGGGTGCGGACGAAATCGGCGGTAGGGGTGTGGTTCTTGTTGAGAGAGACGAGGATGTCGGCGTCTGCGGCACCGAAAAGGCCGCTCGCGGCGTGCATGGTGTTGAGCGGGGAATAGGGAAGACCGATGTTATCCAGAATGCTGCCCATCTGCTGCGCGGGCACGGTGGAGCGGATGGAGTCTTCGACGAGATCGCAGAGGCGGGCGGTCTCTTCGATGCGTGTACCGGTTTTGGCGCGGACGTGGAGGATGAAGGAGCCGTTGTCGGTGGTAGGGAAGAAGTTTTGACCGAGGAAGGGGATCAGCAGGAGGGCGGTGAGGCAGCCGAGGAGGAAGAGTGGAATGAAGGCGTAGCGCGCTGTGACGAGGCGGGTGAGGATGATCTGGTACGAGGAGCGAACGGTCTCGAAGCCACGCTCGAAGCTGCGTTGGAAGCGGGCGAAAAAGGACTGCGATGGAGCGGCGTGGTGATCGATGGGCTTGAGGAGGAACATCGCCATGGTGGGGACGAGGGTCCGGGAGAGGACGTAAGAGGCGAGCATGGCGAAGACGACGGCTTCGGCGAGTGGAACGAACAGATAACGCGAGACGCCGGAGAGGAAGAACATCGGGAGGAAGACGATGCAGATGGAGAGCGTGGAGACGAGCGCGGGAACTGCGATCTGCGCGGCTCCTTCGAGGATAGCTTCGCGGAGCTGGAGGCCTTCTTCTAGGTAGCGGTTGGTGTTTTCGATCTCAACGGTGGCGTCATCGACGAGGATGCCGACGGCGAGCGCGAGGCCGCCGAGGGTCATGATGTTGATGGTCTGGCCGATGAGGCTGAGGACGATGATGGAGGTGAGGACGGAGAGAGGAATGGATACGGCGATGATGAGTGTGGAGCGCCAGGAGCCGAGGAAGAGGAGGATCATCAGGCCAGTGAGTGTGGCAGCGATGACCCCTTCGCGGATAACGCCGTCGATGGAGGAGCGGACGAAGATGGACTGGTCGCCGATGGGCGTGATCTTGAGCTGCGGCGGAATGGTGGCTTCAACGCGTGGCAGGAGATTGAAGATGCCTTTGACGACAGAGAGGGTGGAGGCTGAGCCGGACTTGAGGATGGTGATGAGGACGCCGCGATGGCCGTTCTGTCGGACGATGTTGGTTTGAGGAGGGGAGCCGTCCGTGACGCTGGCGACGTCTTTGAGGTAGACGGTTGCACCGTTGACCTGCTTGAGCGGAAGGTCGCCGAGGCCGGCTATGGTTGTGGGTGTGCTGTTGAGGCGGATATCGTATTCGGCGGAGCCTATTTTGGCTGTACCGCTGGGTTCGACAACGTTCTGATTGCCGAGGGCGGTGAGGACTTCGTTGGGTGAGAGGCCTTCAGCCTGAAGCCGGTTGGGATTCAGGTTGATCATGATGGAGCGCTGCTTGCCGCCATATACGTTGGGGACGACGGCACCCGGAATTGTGACGAGCTGGGTGCGGATGTCGTTCATGCCATAGTCGTTGAGCTGCTGCTCGGAGAGACCTTTACCGGAGAGGCCGAGCTGAAGGATAGGCACGCTGGAGGCGGAGAAGTTGATGATTTCCGGAGGTAGAACGCCGGGGGGAAGCGATTTAAGCATGTACTCGGAGGCGGCTGAGACCTGCGAGTTGGCGGTGTCGAGAGAGGCACCGGGCTGAAGGTAGATTTTGACGATGGCTTCGCCATTGAGGGTGGTGGACTCGATGTGCGAGATGTTGTCGACGAGGGCGGTGAGGGCTTTTTCGTAGGGTGTGGTGAGCCGTCCGGCGAGTTCTTCAGGATTGAGACCGGTGTACTGCCAGGCTACTGAAACGACGGGGATATCAATGTTGGGAAAGATGTCCGTGGGAGTGCGCAAGATGACGACAGGCGCCGCGATCAGGATGAGAATGGCAAGGACGATAAATGTATAGGGCCGGTCAAGCGCTAGCCGGACAATCCACATGGTGCGCTCCGCACAGACAAAAGATAGCTATTTGTTAAGACTGTAATGTAACGGGAAGGATTCACGAAGTAAAGTCGATAAACGCACACCACGAACGGTAAGCGAGAGGGCTGTTCGAGCTGTATGGAGTTGGGTGGTTGAGATCCGAGTGGAACCCGCGATGGCGTTTCCACGTCACAAAGAGTGTGCTTTGAGTGACAAGTGGGCATAGGGCTGGCTTACAACTGCGGAACAGGCACAACCCCGAACGCGGTTTGCGTTTTTGAAAACAACAGGACGGGTCGATGGCTGGTTTGTCGGCGTACGGGAGTAAGGCATGGCGGATTTTTCTACGGTAGTAGCGGTGTACAAGACGCATGAACAGGCTGAAGCGGCGGTAAAGGAGTTGCAGTCGTCTGGCGTGGATATGCAGGCTTTGTCGATTGCGGCGAAGGACACGCATACGGATGAACACGTCGTTGGCTACTACAACGCAGGCGACCGGATGAAGTATTGGGGGAAGATGGGCGCTTTCTGGGGCGGATTCTGGGGGCTGCTGTTCGGGTCTGCGTTGTTTGTGATTCCAGGCATTGGACCGCTGGTTGTGGCGGGGCCTCTGGTGGCGTGGATCGTGGCCGGACTGGAGGGCGCTGCGGTGGTTGGCGGTGTCAGCGCTGCGGGAGCTGGGTTGTTCAGCCTTGGGATTCCGAAGGACAGCGTGCTGAAATACGATGTCGCGTTGAAGAGCGATGAGTATGTGCTGATCTTCCATGGCAGCCATGACAAGGCGTTGGCGGCGCAGCAGGTGCTAGCCGGAAGCGGGCATACGCAGTTGGATCTTCATCAAGGGACGGCTGCTGGAGCGCAGGTGTAGGCGTCTGGTCGCTTGTGTGTGGCCGCAACCTGCTCAAGAGGATTTTGCAGGCTGCGGCTGAGATGGTGACTGACCCAGCCCATCCGGTTTGCTGTTTGGCGAAAGGGGCCCTTCAGGGTTTGCTGGTGAAGAGTTTGAGATTGATGGCTTCGCCCATGGATTGATAGCCTGCTACGCCGGGGTGGAGGTGGTCGCCGGAGTCGAATGCCGAGGCGAAGACGGAGGGATTGGAGGGATCGCGGGTGACGTGGTCGAAGTCGATGACGCCATCGAGGTCGGGTGTGGTGCGGATCCATTGATTTACGGCCTGGCGGATGGTTTCGCCGGCGGGGGAGGAGTAACCGGCCCCCATGTAGGGAGTAAGGGTCGCTCCGAAGACCTTGATGCCGTGGGTGTGGGCGCGTCGGGCGAGCTGCGACAGGCCGGTGATGAGCTCGTCGGCAGTGATGGCATCGCGGGGATGGACTGGGTCTTGGGCGTGGCCGATATCGTTGATGCCTTCGAGAATGATGAGGAATTCGACGCCAGCCTGATCAATGACGTCGCGGTCGAAGCGGGAGAGGGCATTGGGTCCGAACTCGTCGTGGAGGACGCGGTTGCCGCCGATGCCTTCGTTGAGGACGGCGAGGTCGCGGGTGGAGCGGTTGTCCTGCAGGCGCTGGGCGAGGACATCGGGCCAACGGTTGTTGGCGTCTTTGGTGCTGCGCCAGCCATCGGTGATGCTGTCGCCGAAGGTGACGATGGAAGCACCGACGGGGGACTCGATCTCAACGTTTTTGAGGAAGCGCCAGGAGTCGTTGGTGTGGGCGTCGGGGAGGCTGGAGGCATAGAGCTGGTTGCCGGGGGCGAAGTAGTTGGTTTGGAGGGCGAGGTCGTGGGTGGTGATGGTGGAGATGTTTTGAGCAGGAAGGAAGAGGGTGATGGTGAGATTGGAGAGTGCGGGGATATTCAGCGCGACGTCGTCGGAGACGGCGACGGCACCGGGCGGAATGGTGAAGGCGCTATGGCCGTTGAAGGTGAGGGGATAGGCGGCCTTTGGATTGATGACGCCGGGAGCGGCGGCGACGGCGATGTTGGCACCGCCAATGGTGAGGGGTTCGGTGCCAAGCTCGTTGGTAAAGGTAACGCGGACGGGAGTGCCACCGAGGGAGATGTGGACGGTCTGGCGAAGAGTGGTGTCCTGTGAGAAGTCGTTGTTTTTATTAACTTTGGCAATGGGAGCCGCGCCCCAGGTGCCGATCCAGTGGTCGGGTGATTGGGCGGCGGAAGGATTGGCGAGGGTGGTAAGCGTGAGGACGAAGATGGTGAGGCGGAGAGCGGTGGAGAGCGGACGCACTGTGGGAGCTCCTGTGGAGGATGTCGGCGCGGAGCCGATGAGGCGACGCTTTCAGGATACGACGTTAGCGGAATGTGTGGGCTGGGTGGTGCGGCAGAGAGCAATCAGCCCTTCCAGAAGGTGATGACGAGGCCGCCGGCGACGATGAGGGAGCCTCCGGCGAGGATGGGGGCGGTGGGAGATTGGTGGAAGCGAAGCTTGGCGATGATCTGCGCGACGACGAAGAAGAGTGCGACATAGACGCCGAGTAGTTTGCCGAAGTCCCATTGGGGAAGGTTGACGAAGAGGCCGTAGAGGCCGAGGACGGCGGCGCCAAAGACAAACCACTGAACGCGGGAAGAGCCTGTGGAGCGATAGAGACCGGACTGGAAGAAGGAGTCACCGAGGACTTCGAGGGAGGCTGCGATGGTAAGGACAGCGAAGGCACCGAAGGGTGAGGTGACGATCTGACTGAGAGCGTTTTTCATGCGGTGCTCCTTACTGTGGACGCATTGGAATGTTTGTGAGTGTACTAGAGGAGGCGTGGTCTGAGGCGTTCAGGTTGAGATATTCGAAAGTGAGCGAGGTAAAAGGAGGGAGCGGTTAGACTGGAACACAATCGCTGGAGATGTAAGAAAAAAAGGACCTGCCATTGGATTTGATTGGTGCCGTGTTGCTGCTTTCGGGTTGGGTGCTTGGACTTGCCGCGCTGGTTATGCTTGCGGCGGTGGATCAGCGGCTGGGGTTTGTGGCTGCGGGGTTGGCGTTAGAGGTGTTGGGGTTGGCGGTGATTGCGTACCGGCGGCGTACAGTGGATTGGGGTGAGCGATGAGTCTATCGCTCTGCCTGATGTGCCTTGTGCTGGTGCCGTTTGCAACGGCGGGGCTGGCGCTGATTCAGCAGGGCTTGGGGCGGTCGCGGAGTGCGGCGCATGCGATGCTGGGGGCGCTGTGCGCGGTAGGTGTTGCGGCGCTGGTGTTTGCGCTGGTGGGATCGTCACTGGCGGGGTTTGCGGGTGGAGCGGCGCATGTGGCGCAGGTTGCGGGGAGGCAGTGGGACTGGCTGGGAGCGGAGCGGTTTCTGGGGCGCGGATTGCGCGCGAGTCTAGAGCATGGACCGTATGCGGCGCTGGTGTTTGCGCTTGAGCTGTTTGCGGTGGGGATGGGGGCGCTGATTCCGGTGAGCAGTGGCGGCGACCGGTGGAGGCTGGGAGCGATCTGTGCGTCGAGTGCGGTGTTTGCGGGGCTGTTCTTCCCGCTGTTTGCGCACTGGGCGTGGGGCGGCGGATGGCTGGCGGAGATGCCTGCGCTGTTCCATGTGGCAGCGTTTGTGGATGCCGGAGGTGCGGGCGTGATTCAGGTGTTGGGCGGCCTGGCGGCGCTGTCGGTGGTGTGGGTGGTGGGGCCGCGGACTGGGAAGTATCACGAGGGGATGGCTGCGGCCATACCGGGGCACAACATTGTGCTGGTGCTGTTTGGTTGCATGATTGCCGTGGCGGGGTGGATTGGGCTGGAGGGAGCGGCGTCGATGCTGTTTTATGGGGGGACGTCGGTGCAGGTGGTTCTTATTGCGGTGAATGCGATGCTGGCTGCTTCGGGAGGGTGTATGGCAGCGGTGGTGATGACGCGGCTGCGGTACCGGAAGCCGGATGCATCGCTGAGTGCGAATGGGTGGATCGCGGGGCTGGTGGCGTGCAGTGCGGGGAGTGGAATGTACTCGCCGGGTGTGACAATTTTGATCGCGGTGGTGGCGGGCGCGCTGGTGACGCTTTCGGTCGAGGCGCTGGAGTTGAAGCTGCTGATCGACGATCCCGGAGGAGCGATCTCGGTGCATCTGGGAGCGGGCTTGTGGGGGCTGCTGGCGTTTGGTTTTTTTGGGCCGGCGGAGGGATCGCGTGCGGGAATGGTGCTGGCGGAGTTGGTCGGCATTGCGACGCTGCTGGGGTTCATGTTCCCGCTGATGTATGTTGGGAATTCAGTGCTGAACAGAGTGGTGAGATTTCGCGTGGATGCGGATGGAGATCGGCAGGGGATGGATATCCGAGAGCTGGGGTCGGGAGCGTATCCGGAGTTTGTGGTGCATGCGGATGAATTCGGGCCGAGGTGAGGCCGTGGTATCGATGCTAAAGAGGCTCTGATCAAGTCCAAAGCATCTCCCTTCGGGGTTAAAACCCCTGATTTGATGGCGTTAACGGACGGGCTTCACAGGCTGCGGAAAAACCTCTGATTTCGTCTTATTGCATTCCCTGAGCGGATTGT
>JABBOG010000082.1 GCA_019351975.1 Acidobacteriota bacterium | reverse complement strand
CACACCACTGGCGCGAACGCCTGCGGAAACCGCGGTTCCACCATCCATGTCACCGTGATCGTCGCCAGCACGTTCGCCGTCGCGCCAGCGTTCACCACCGCCGGAAAGTGCCCCATATCCGAAAGCCTGTTCATCTCATTCAACTTCTTCGCAGAAGCGTTCATCGCATTCGCAGAAGCGTTCATCGCAGCCTCATCCGCGCGCATCCATCCGCGCAAACCCGTTGCCCGAAGTTTACCTTCATCTCAGGCCCCATGCCGCCGCTCCCACCCATCCGAAAGGCCTCACTTTGACCACGCCAAACAATCCGCCCACCGAATCAGTATGGGACTACCCGCGCCCCCCGCGCCTCGAACCCACCCCCAGCCACATCCGCATCCACCACCACGGCGTCCTCCTCGCCGACACCACCCGCGCCCTCCGCATCCTCGAAACCAGCCACCCGCCCGTCTTCTACATCCCACCCGCCGACATCGCCATGCACCTCCTCCAGCCCTCCAACCGCCGCAGCAGCTTCTGCGAGTTCAAAGGCACAGCCACCTACTGGACCATCCACATCGCCTCCGCCCTCAGCCCCGACGCCGCCTGGAGCTACGCCCATCCCACACCCCCCTTCGCCGCCCTCCGCAACCACCTCGCCTTCTACGCCTCCCGCGTCGACGAGTGCACCGTAGACGGCGAGCGCGTCACACCCCAGCCCGGCGACTTCTACGGCGGCTGGATCACCTCCCGCATCCGCGGCCCCTTCAAAGGTCCACCCGGAACCCTCGGCTGGTAGCCGTCATCGCCCATCTACCCGCCTGCGATACCCTGACGTATGCGCCTCCGGCTCACCGACTTCCGCACCGAGCTGCCCCCGCTCGTCCATCTCGCCCTCCCCCTCATCGCCGGCGAGCTCGGCTGGGTCTCCATGTCCCTGGTCGACACCATCATGCTCGGCCATCTCCCACACTCCGCCCTCGCCATGAGCTCTGCCGCCCTCGCCCAGGTCCTCTTCAACACCCTCTGCTTCGGCGTTGGCGGCGTCCTCCTCGGCCTCGACACCCTTATCTCCCAGGCCTTCGGCGCAAAAGACCTCCCACAAGCCAACCGCTGGCTGCTTCACGGCCTCGTCATGGCCGTCGCTCTCTCCGCCCTGCTCATCGGCATCTTCGCCCTCACGCCCACCCTCCTCCTGCACCTTCCCGTGGACCGCGACATCCTAAACGGTGCCGTTCCCGCCATGCAGGGCCTCAACTACGGCACCCTCCCTCTGCTGCTCTACTTCACCCTCCGCCGATACCTCCAAGCCGCCCACCACGGCCGCCCCATCGCCTTCGCCCTCATCTCCGCCAACCTCGTCAACGCCGCCGCCGACTGGTTCCTCATCTTCGGCCACCATTGGCGCATCGCCGCTCACACCCTCGCCATCCCCGCCTTCGGCGTCACCGGCTCCTCCTGGGCCACCAGCTTCGCACGCCTCTACCTCATGCTTGTCCTCCTCGTCGCCGTCTGGCGTGCCGACCGCAACCACCACTACGGCCTCCTCCTCAGCCTCCGCCAGAAAGCCTTCCGCCGCATTGAGTTCCAGCACCTCCGCCGCCTCTTCCTCCTCGGTGCACCCGCCGGCGCCTCCATCTTCGTCGAAATCGCCATCTTCGCCCTCGTCACCTCCCTCATCGCCACCTTTGGCCGCCTTCCGCTCGCCGGTCACGAGGTCGCCCTGCAGTGCGCCAGCACCACCTTCATGGTGCCCTTCGCCATCTCCGCCGCCACCTCCGTCCGCGTCGGCCACGCCATCGGACGCATCCGCACCGGCTCCGCCACCCTCGCCAACGCCATCGCCGCCGGCTGGAGCGGCATCGCCGTCGGCGCAGCCTTCATGCTCTGCGCCTCCGTCCTTCTTCTCTCCATCCCCGCCCGCATCGCCCACCTCTTCACACCCAACCCCGCCGTCATCGCCGCCGCCGTTCCCCTGCTCCTCATCGCCGCTGGCTTCCAGTTCTTCGATGGCCTCCAGATCACCGCCACCGGTGCCCTCCGCGGCGCTGGCAATACCACCGCTCCCTTCCTCACCCAGCTCGTCAGCTACTGGTTCATCGGCATGCCGCTCGGCATCTATCTCGGCTTCCACCAAAAGCTTGGCGCCGTCGGCCTCTGGCTCGGTCTGCTCATCGCGCTCACCTGCGGCGCTGCTGCCCTGTGCTTCTTTTGGTACAAGACAACGCGCTCCCTCGATGCGCGCATCCATACAGACACGGTGACACATCTCTACTAGCGCGGGTGGCTTGTGGTTGACGCGTCTCTTGCAATACATCAACCAGGCAAAGAATCTCCGCGCGAGCTCTCACGCCTCCACGGAATCTTCTTGCCTCGTCAATGAGGCCCCTTAAGAATGACTTCCAACTATGCATCGGCGCTGGAGACAAAACCCCTCTCCTCCGCCGAAGAAGGTAAAGCGCCACCCCACTCCGGCGTCTGCATCCTCGTCGAAGATTCCATGACCCAGCGGCTCATCGAAGGCGCCGCCATCCAATTCGGCGTCGAGACTTCCATCCACGAACCGAGCTTCGACAACCCGGACGTCCTCGCAGAGTTTGAACTCATCATCGCCGATCGTCCCACCGCCGAACGCGTCCGCCTTCTATTTAAAGACCGCAGGAACAACTCCGAACGCATCAATCCCGGCATCATCGCCGTCGTCGGCGCAACCGATGTCGCCGCCACATCGGAGTCCACCGGCAACCAGCAGGAACAGCACTACGACGGCTACCTCGTCGTCCCCCAGCGCCCCGCGCAACTCGTCGCCCAGCTCAGCCTCCTTCTCTACGCCCACCGCTCCTTCGCCCGCCGCTATCATGACGCCCTTGAAGAGCTCCACCTCAACCGCCGCATCTTCCGCTCCGTCACCAGCGGCATCTCCGTCGCCAACGCCCAGGCTCCCGATCTCCCCCTCACCTACGTCAACCCCGCCTTCGAAGTCATGACCGGCTACGCCCTCGAAGAGGTCCTCGGCAAAAACTGCCGATTCCTCCAGGGCGATCAGCGCGACCAGTCCGCTATCGTTCTCGTGCGCGAGGCCATCGCCGCCGGCCGCGAAGTCACCGTCGTTCTCAAAAACTTCCGCAAAGACGGCTCCCCCTTCTGGAACGAGCTCTCCCTCTCGCCCATCCGCAACCGCCAGGGTGAGGTCACGCACTTCGTCGGCATCCAGACCGACGTCACCTCGCGCGTCGAGTTCGAAGACGCCCTCCGCGAGAGCGAAAAGCTCGCCGCCGTCGGTCGTCTCGCCTCCTCCATCGCGCACGAGATCAACAACCCCCTCGAATCCGTGATGAACCTCGTCTACCTCGCCAAACGCTCCGATAATCCCGACGAGACCAAGACCTACCTCACCACCGCCGACAGCGAACTCCAGCGCGTCAAGCTCATCACCACCCAGTCCCTCCGCTTCTTCAAGCAGTCCACCCGCCCCCAGGCCGTCAACTGCACCGATCTCATCGATTCCGTCCTCAGCCTCTACCACTCACGCCTGCAGAACTCCAACGTCTCCGTCCAGCGCCGCGACCGTTTCGACGACTCCATCGTCTGCATGGAAAGCGAAGTCCGCCAGGTCCTCAACAACCTCGTCAGCAACGCCCTGGACGCCATGCGCAGCAACGGCGGCCACCTCATCGTCCGTACGCGCAAAATCACCGAACCCCGCTCCGGCGTCGAGGGCATCCTCATCACCTTCGCCGACACCGGCCACGGCATCGACGCAGACACCCTCAATCACATCTACAAGGCCTTCTACACCACCAAAGGCATCGGCGGCACGGGCCTCGGCCTCTGGATCTCCAGCGAAATCGTCGAACGCCACAAAGGCCGCATGCTCGTCCGCAGCGCCACCTCCGGACCTCGCACCGGCACCATCTTCGAGCTCTTTCTTCCCTACCAGGGCGTCGGCGCCTAGCGTTCGCTCCACGCGTCCCCCTGAACGCCTTCGCTTTTGCCTTCGCCTTCGCATTTGCATTTGCATTTCTTTCTGTCATTCCCGCAGGGAATCTGCTTTTGCTTTTGCCTTTGCTCTTGCCTTTGCTCTTGCCCTTGCCCTTGCCCTTGCCTTTGCCCTTGCCTTTGCCCTTGCCCTTGCCTTTCTTTCTGTCATTCCCGCAGGGAATCTGCTTTGCCCGCCTCCACCCTGCCGCAAGCATCCGCGCAGCCTCGCTGAATCCTGCCGCGATACCCCGCGCGCCCCACCCTACACCCCGCGCGCCAGCTCCCTCCGCACCCGCTCCATCGTCTCCAGATAAAACGCCACATTATGCACCGAGTTCAGCGTCGCCCCCAGCGGCTCTCCGCTCGCAAACAGGTGCCGCAGATACGCCCGCGTATACCGCCGGCAAACCATGCACGCGCACCCTTCATCGATCGGCCGCTGGTCCTCCGCATTGTCCTGTTTCTTGATGTTCAGCCGTACCACCGCACTGCTCCGGTCCGTCGGGTCCTCACGCCGAAACAGCAGCCCATGCCGCCCCGCCCGCGTCGGCAGCACGCAGTCCATCATGTCCACGCCCATCCGCGCATACTCCTCAATCTCATCCGGATACCCCACCCCCATCACATACCGTGGCTTGTCTTTGGGCAGCCGCTCCAGCACCAGCGCAATCATCTCGCGCGTCACCTCCCGCGCCTCGCCCACCGCCAGCCCGCCAATCGCATACCCCGGCAGGTCCATCTCCACCAGCCGGTCTGCGCTCTCCCGCCGCAGGTCCGCATACATCCCACCCTGCACAATCCCAAACAGCGCCTGATGCTTGCCCGCAAACCCACCCCCCACTCCGGCCGCCCCATCGCCGCCACCGTCGTGCCCAATCTCCCTGATCCCTGATCCCTGTCCCCTAATCCCTAATCCCTGCCTTCCCCACGGCACCTCATGCCGGTGCTCCACCCAATACTTCTTCGATCGCTCCGCCCACGCATGCGTCAGCGCCATCGAATCCCGCGTCCGCTCCCAGCTCGCCGGCGTCTCCACGCACTCGTCAAACACCATCATCACATCCGCACCCAGCGCAATCTGCACCGCCATCGAGTGCTCGGGCGAAAAGAAGTGCCTGCTTCCATCAATGTGCGATCGAAACGCCACACCCTCCGCCGTCACCTTCCTCAGCTTCGCCAGCGAGAACACCTGAAACCCGCCCGAGTCCGTCAGCATCGGCCTCTCCCAGCTCATAAACCGGTGCACCCCGCCCGCCCGCCGAATCAGCTCATGCCCCGGCCGCAGATACAAGTGGTACGTGTTCGCCAGAATAATCTCCGCACCAGCCCCACACGCCCGTCCCGCAGCGTTCCCCACATCCGACCCAGCTAAATCCGGGTGCCCCACATCTCGATTCTGAGATGTGGGATGTACACCGCCCTCGGGCTGTCCCGCCGGGTGCCCCACATCTCGATTCTGAGATGTGGGCTGTACACCGTCCCCGGGCTGTCCCGCCGGGTGCCCCACATCTCGATTTTGAGATGTGGGTCTACGCTCCACCGTCCCAATCCGCTCCAGCACTCCCTGCTCGACAGCCTTCACCGTCGCCGCCGTTCCCACCGGCATGAACATCGGCGTCTGCACCACCCCATGCGGCAGCACCAGCTCCGCACGCCGCCCGCCACCCTCACTCGTCTTCGCTATTTCAAACAAAAGAGACATCGCCTCATTGTAGAGGCGACACGCCCGCACCTACTCAGGCTGCGCAGCCGGAGGTGCAGGCGCCGCAGGAGCAGCAGGCGGCGCTGGCTGCTCCTCCTTCAGCTGCATCCTACCCGACCGCATCTGCTCATCCAGCCGCCTCATCTGCTCGTCCACCCGCTGCTTGATCGCAGCGCTGTCGATCTGCGGAACGTTCTTCATCGCGCTCGCGATCTGCGCCTGCGTCGCTCCCATGTCCATCCCCTTCATCCGCGCCATCGCCACATGCATGTCCACAAACGCCTGCGGGTCGATCATCGCCAGCGAAGCTCCAGGCGCCGACAGCATCATCGGCAGGCCGCTCAGGTAGCTCTCTCCGCCATAACCCTTCCGTATCGTGTGGATGAACGTCAGCTCCTTCGGCTCTACCGTGATAATCGCCGTCTCCGACAAATCGTCCGAGCGCCGCTTGCTGCAAATATCAGTCGACTGCCCCGTCTTCAGGTCCCGCGTATGCACCGAGCAGTGCCAGTCTCCCGTATTCAGCCGGTTGCGGATCGCATCCACGTCAGCCATGTTGTACATCCCCGGCTTGTCATAGCTATAAGTGCGAACCACGTTCAGGACCATGTTATGCGCCCGCCTTCCGTCCTTGCCGCCAACCATCGCCAGCGTGTCCGGATCCATCGTGATCTCCGTCACATCTCTCGCGCCCTTCTCGAAAACCTTTGTGCCGCTAAACAGATCGTCCTTCACCGGAGCGTTCGTCTGCGCCTTCGCCGCCGTCATCAGGGTGCTCGCCACAAGCACCACCATCCATGCAATCCTCGTCATGCCCTTCATCGCCATCACCTCGTCTTCAACCGCAAATGTTTGATCCCTTACTCCAACGAAACTCCGGCCCGCGCCAACTGCTCTCGCGTCTGCCGCAGCGCCTGGTCCGTAATCCGCGTAGCCGCCTCAAACTGCTGCGTCGCCAGCGCAGCCCTCTCGCGCTCCCGTCGCACCTGCACCTGCTCCGCTCCAAACGTACCCAGCACCAGCACCGCCGCAATCGCTCCTCCAACCCACGCGCGTCCGTGCAGCGCCAACCGCGGCCGCATCGCCAGAACCCTGGCTCCGGAAGAGCGCGCGGATGTCTTACCTACGACAGCTTCACCGCCATGGGCAGCGACCGCTGCACTGCGCTCCATCACTCGCTCCGCAAACCCCTCCGGCGCATCCACACGCCGCAGAGCCTCCGCCAGCTGCGCCTCGAACCCATCCCGTCCCCGCTCCTTCATCCCAATCTCGCTCATCGCACATACTCCTTCATCGTTACCGCAGCCTTCCTCCGCAACATCTGCAGCCCACGCTGCAAATTACTCTTCACCGACGCCACCGGCTGCCCCAGCAGCGCCGCAATCTCCTCCGCCCGCATCTCCTCCTGATACCGCAGTACTACAACCACCCGCATGGCCTCCGGCAAGGTCCGCAGCATCTCCTCCAGCCGCGCCGCCACCGCCGCATTCAGCGCCTCGCCGTCCTCCGTCGCCGAGTGGCTCTCGTCGATCCACTCCTCCGCCTGCGCCTCTGGACGCACCGCCCTCCGGCGCAGCGCGTCCGTAGCCCGGTGCACCGTCACCCGCCGCAGCCAGAAGCGCACATGGTCCTCGCTGGCCAGTCTCTCGCCACTGCGAAACAGCTCCAGAAACGCATCCTGCGCTACCTCTTCGGCCGCCCCATGCTCGCCCGTCACGCGCAGCGCCAGCGAGAACACCATCCTCTGGTGCGTCTCCACAAGCCTCCGAAACTCCATCGCTTCCATTGCCATCTGCGCGCTCACCTACCTATACGCACGCCCACACCCCATCCGAACGCAAAATCTTTTGGGCACCTGATATCCGTGGCTCTAAGCCCGCTCACCCAACCCGCCCGTCATCCCGATCACCCATGGCTCTAAGCCCGCTCTCGCACACAAAGCCTGTCATCCTGAGCGTAGTTGGCGCGCTCCTTGCGCCAAACGCAGTCGAAGGACCTCGAAGATCCTGATCCCGCCCCAACCTCCCCAACCCTTTCTGCCCCATACATCCCACCAACTACAGCATCAGATCCCCACCCCCATTACTCCCCCGCCGTCCGCGCAGCGCCCATCGCCGCAACACCCCCGGACGACTCCACCATCGCCACCGCCTGCGCCACCGTCGTCCCCGGATCCAGATACCGAAACTCCCACCGCGTCACATCCGTATTCCGGCTCAGCGCCTTGAACAGCGCCGCCTTCCCCTCAATCGCCGACACCACATGCACCGTCCGCCAGTGCCCATCCACCTCCCTCCGTTCGCTCACAAAGTAGCTCCCCGCATGCACCGTCGCCAGAATCCCGAACCCAATCGACACATCCTGCGCCAGCCGTCCCTCAATCCGCATCAGCCGCTCCTGCCGCGCATCGATCTCCAGCCTCCCGCTCATTCCATACAGCACCCGCTCCTGCAGCCCATGCGGCGTGTACGCCGGGTTCGGCCTGTAGTCCATCTTCCACACCCCATCCTCCAGCCTCACATGCTCGAACAGAAACGCCGCCGGAAGCATGTCCATCATCTTCCGCGCATTGGCCTCGTCGCTGCGCTCGCTGGCCTCCTTCGCCTCAAACGCCCTCGGGTCTGCGACGATCGCCTCCAGCCGCTCCCGCTCCGCACGTTCCGCCGCCGCATCCAGCGGCTTGCCGTCCACCTCCATCAGCCGCCGCACCCTCCCCACCGACGTCTGCACCACGCGCTCCGTCCACATCTGCCCGCCCGTCCGCTCCGACCGCTCCTTTGCCATATACCCATACACCTGCCGGTGCGCCGCCTCCGCGTCCTCCTTCGCCACCATCGCCCGCACCAGCTCCACCGGCGTCTTCGGCACCGCCTGCACCTGTGCCCCTAACCTCGCCGCACAGCCCACCACCGCAACCGCCGCGATCAACCACCCGCTCCCCAAACGCCTGCACGCCGTCCATCTCTTCATGCGTCTGAGCCTCTCCTTGTCGCCTTCAATTTCTTGTCGCCTTCAATTTCTTGTCGCCTTCAATCAATCAGGCGTCTAATGCACGTATGCACCACACCCCGTCACTCTTCGCCGCGATCCTCGCCGCTGCCCTTCTACCCATACTACCCGCCCAGACACGAACGCCAACGCCCTCGCAAGTCTCGGCTCCGACCGCGCAACACCCCACCAGCACTCCCTACACCGGCGATCTCAGCGTCTTCGAGAGCAAAGACCGCGCCGACAAACTCCAGATCGACCGCGTCATGACCCTCCTCAACCTCAAGCCAGGCTCCGTTGTCGCAGACATCGGCGCTGGCGGCGGCTGGTTCACCGTCCGCGCCGCCAAGCGTGTCGCCGACGGCCCCGATGGCGGCGGCAAAGTCATCGCCGAAGACATCAACCCCAAAGCCATCGTCGCCATCCGCCAGCGCGCCCAGCGCGAGCACCTCCCCAACATCCAGCCCATCCTCGGCACACCCGACAACCCCAACCTCCCGCCCAACTCCCTCGACGCCGCCCTCATGCTCGAGGTCTACCACGAGATCGCCAACCCGCAGCCCTTCCTCGCCCACCTCCGCTCCGCCCTCAAGCCCGGCGCCCGCTTCGGCATCATCGACCGCAACGGCACCGGTGCCGACCACGGCCTCAACGAACCCATCCTTCGCTCCGAAATCGAACACGCCGGCTTTAAACAAGTCGGCCGCTACGACTTCACCAAAGCCGCCGGCCAGGACTACTTCCTCATCTTCCAAAAGCAGTAGCGATCTGCGCGATACCTCCGAATCAACCGGAGCTCCGCGCCCGGCTCATGTGCCACTGCCGCACCCCCGCCAACGGCAGCAGCCCAAACAGCACAATCCAAAGCACTAAACCCGCATACACCCACCCACCTCCAGCGCTCTCCGAAGCCCCCGCAAGGAACCCCGCCAGCACCGTCCCAAACAGCACGCACAGCACGCATCCCAGCACCACCACCGGCCATCGCACCCGGCGTCGCCCCAGCAGCGCCTCCATCGCCAGCCCCACCAGCCACCACGCTGGTAGCGAGAGCAGCGGCAGCATCACCCCCCGCCGCGTCCACTCATCCAGCTGCCGCGGATACCACGCCTCCGGCGTCGTCGTCGCCAAAGACACCGGCATCTGCAGAAACGCCCCCGGCATATACACCGCCGTCAGCACATGCGAGTGCGTCAGCACCGCATAATTCACCGCAAACGGCGCAAATGACTCCGGCAAAATCGTCTCATGGAACGCCCCCAGATGCACCGTCGCATTCTGCCCCGGCTGCGTCACACCCACCAGCGTGCGATACATCGCCACCGCCGCCCCACCCACCACCATCACCCACACCACCATCGCCAGCACCGGCAACACCATCGCAAACGGCACCGAGCTCTTCAGCAACCATCGCATCTCGCCAGCTTAGCGCATATCCTGACTCTTAGCTCCGAGCGCATGCGCCTACGCTGCTGGAACACCCCTGTTGTAGTCGCTGTTTGAAGGGGACGGGCTTCAGCCCGTCCGTAAATCCACCAAAACAAAGGGGCTTTAGCCCCGGAGGAGATACATTGAACCTAGCTCAGAAGCTCCATGTAATTGAATCCCCATGACCATCCACGCCGCCCTCACCTCCGCCTCCACCAGCATCGCCCGCCGCGACGCCGAAACCCTCCTCGCGCACATCCTCCAGCGCGACCGCGCCTGGCTCTACGCCCACCCCGAAGCCGAACTCCCCCCCGCCGACCTCGACCGCCTCCGTTCCCTCACCGCCCGCCGCGCCGCCGCCGAGCCCCTCCA
>JABBOG010000081.1 GCA_019351975.1 Acidobacteriota bacterium | reverse complement strand
CAACCCCAACCCCAACAGCTTGTCATCCTTCGCCGTAGGCGGAGGACCTGCTTCTGAAGTCCTCGCCACCCAACCCCGCCTCCTCCGCAACGCCGCCGACGCCCCACCCGGCACCCCGATCACCGCCCACCTGGCCGAAGGCCGCCTCCGCGCCAAAGTCACCAGCACCGAATGACCCCGCCACCCAACCGCCCCGAATCCCTACTTCTTCGCCGCAAACGCCTCCGGATCAGCCTTCCGCAACTCCCCAAGAAACTCCTGATACTCCACCTCCCCACGCTTCAGCTTGCTGTAATCCACATTCGGATATAGCTGGCTGATGTAGTTGAAGGCATAGGTCGCATACCACGGCATGTGCTTGTTGGGTTGGTCGACAGGGCCTTTGATCTGCTTGCCCTGCTCCACTGCCCATGCAAACGGCGCATAGCGAATGTCGTACTCAGCCAAGTACATCTTGTTGATACCAAGACGTAACTCCGCTTCATTGATCTTTGAGATGAATTGGCCTGTCTCGTCTGAATTTTCACGTCCGCTAGCTTTGTAGCTAAGACTCAAGACATGTCGCTTAAACCTCTGAACCTGAAACAGCTGGCCAATGAATTGTTGGTCTGTGGCAGCAGCCGAGTACGAGAGTAAAGCGGCGAGTTCTGCCTCGTTGGTTAGGTGAATCAATGCCGTGTCAGGTATGAGGACCGAACCGTCCGGGGCGTATGCGATCTCCTGAACCGTCGAACCAGTGCGGGGCCGTCTGTACATGCAATTGCCCCCGGTCGAACCACAACTTGCCCTTGAGCCGTCAATGATCTCAAAGGCGTAGTTATGACTCACTCGAAATGGCCTTACTATGTAGAAGCTCGGCAATTTGCGTGTTGCAATCGGAGCATCGGGAGCCATTGCCGAAGGCTTCAGCAGCGCGGTAAATACATGTTCAATGAATTGATTTAGTTTCGCATCGCACACCACATCGATGGGGCCTTCGTTGGGATAGCGCCGTTCATGCGGATCAGTTGATGCACAAAGAGTTCGCCACGCGGCCTTTGCCGGTGGCTGTGAAGCTATCTTGCCATTACTCTCGGTTTCCCACATGTCAATGCGATCTGCGGTGACGGTCATGGACGGCGTAAAGTAGTCAAATTTTTCCGTCCCCTGATATTGCAACCACCCTAACCTACTCGAGACATTAGGAGGATCGTTATTGCACGGAGAGGACATTTCGGGCATGCTAATTGGCTGTCCAGCCCAATTCAAGAAAGATCCAAATTGCAGCGGCATATCATGCCAGCATATCTTCGTTTCTTTAGATACGGTCATCTGGTACCCGTCGATCCAGTAAGTCCCTGGATTCCGCTGTGCCAGCGCCCGGAGTAGCTGTCCGTCGTCCGTCAAGTAAACGCCAGCGGCGTAGTGGTGGCGGAGCTTGGCGGCGGTACACTGAGGCATAATCCCGCAGACAAGCAGTGCAAAAACAGCGGCACGGCACAATATGCGCCCGATAAGAAAGCTGTAGGCAGCGACTGCGGTCTTCGCGCCCGATGTTCCCCAGAAGCTTGTGTTTTGCGCTCCGCTCATGCCGTCCAGAGAATCTTACATCCACCAACCCTTCCAGCCCGATATCCGTACCGCAATGCCCCCACCCCTACCCTCCGCCCGCCACATCCACTACCATCAACAGTGGCTATCAAAGCTTCAAAGGACCCCCATGCGCAAGCTGTTTGGAACGGACGGAATTCGTGCAGTCGCCGGTGAATCACCCCTCGACAAGCGCACCATCTTCGCAATCGGCATAGCCCTCGCCACCCGCCTCGGCGAAGCGCACAAACCCGTCCGCATCATCCTCGGCATGGACACCCGCGAGAGCGGCCCCTGGATCGCCTCCACGCTCGCCGCCGGTCTCCGCGCGGGCGGTGCGGAGGTGGCCTCCGCCGGCGTCATCACTACGCCCGCCATCGCCTTCCTCGCCCACACCCACGGCTTCTCCGCCGGCATCGTCATCTCCGCCAGCCACAATCCCTGGCAGGACAACGGCATCAAAATCTTCGCCGCCGACGGCTACAAGCTCCCCGACGCCACCGAACTCGCCATCGAGCAGGACATCGCCCGCGTCCTCGCCACCAGCCCCACCGTCCCCGACAATCCCCCACTCCCCGAGCCCAACGACGCCTTCCGCCTCGACTACATCCGCTTCCTCCTCGACGCCGTCCCCGGCATCTCCCTCGACAACCGCACTGTCGTCATCGACTGCGCCAACGGAGCCGCCAGCTCCGTCGCGCCCCAGCTCTTCGACTCCCTCCACGGCACCGTCGAAGTCACCCACGCCTCCCCCGACGGACGCAACATCAACGCCAACTGCGGCGCCCTCCACCCCGAAATCGTCGCCGCCCAGGTCAAAGTTCACAACGCCTCCATGGGCTTCACCTTCGATGGCGACGCCGACCGCGCCCTCTTCTCCGACGAGCACGGCAACGTCGTCAACGGCGACGCCATCATGCTCGCCTGCGCCCGCGACCTCCAGGCCCGCGGCCTCCTCGCCAACAATCTCGTCGTCGCCACCACCATGTCCAACATGGGCCTCGAAGCCGCCTTCGCACGCTCCGGCATCACCATGCTCCGCGCCCCCGTCGGCGACAAATATGTCCTCGAAGAGATGCGCAACTCCGGTGCCTCCCTCGGCGGCGAGCAGTCCGGCCACATCCTCTTCCCCGCCCGCGCCACCACCGGCGACGGCCTCCTCACCGCGCTCCTCGTCCTCGACGTCGTTCACCGCAGCGGCAAAACCCTCGGCCAGCTCATCGCCGACCTCAAAAACTTCCCCCAGGTCATCCTCAACGTAAAGGTGCGCGAAAAGCTCCCCCTCGACACCTTCCCCGCCATCGCCGCCGCCATCGCCGCCGCCGAGTCCGACCTCGCCACCACCGGCCGCGTCGTCATCCGCTACTCCGGCACCGAAGCCCTCGCCCGCGTCATGATTGAAGCCGAATCCGCAACCGCCATGCACCACCACGCCCACACCATCGCCAACGCCATCCGCACCGAACTCGGCGTGTGATTCTCACTTACTGTTACGAATATTGGCCAATCACCCTATCTCTTCCTCAAATTGGCCGGAATTGAATCGAGCACTGTCGCGATATCGTGCGGATCGTCACGACCCACCATTCGAGATCTTTTAGCATTGCAGCGATTGGAACTAGGAAAAATTTGTTCTATGGAGCCTCTGATTAAGTCCCTGCTTTGAAGGGTACGAGCTTTAACTCGTGCGTTAACACTCCTGTTTGCCCTGCGGCTTTAGCCGCGGAGGGAATGTTTCGGACTAAGTCAGAATCGCCCTATCGAAATTTGTCTGTATCTAGGGTAAACACTGGCGGTGCAAAGCCTGCATGCAAAGCCTAAACCAGACGTCAAGAGCACGCGTAACGCCATCATCCACACCAAAGTCGTGCCTGACTCGATCGTATACTCCAATATCTTCAACTCGCGGATCGTACGACCTGGCCTATCTGCAGGCACGACCGCATCAACCATCGCTGCGCCGCAGCTTCAATCGTTCAGGAAAGTAATAGGTTTCATCGTATGACTATTTCTTTCCATGTGCCTCAAAAATGCTGCCGTATCGACTAGAGCGATATACCCGTTCCAGAGAGCGACCGGGTCCGTTTTATCGCGATATCCATCGCTGCAATAGATTCCTCCGACACAAACTCCCAATCTCGTAAAAGTAACGTCATAGTTTGCTTCGATCAGAGCCGACCCGTTAACGCTCTCAAGAAATTGAATAGTCTCTTTGGAATCGAGCTTCGAAATACTATTGCCGTTTAGATACACATCGGCTATGTCCCACCCCAGGTGTATGAGATAAAGTTCTCTGTCTCTGTAATCAAAAATAGGTTTACTAACGGCATCGTTGTTATCCAGCCGAACTTCTCTCCATCCACCGTATCCCATGTCAACTAGTTCGGATGGGCCCAAATCCGGCCTTGCACGCAAGACCTCGGCTGGCGTCATGCCAAATTTCACGTCTCCAACTCCGACGAAAGGAACAATATTCCACATCTTGCCGCTTTCCGAACGCATCCTACCATTTCCACTAACCATGCTCGCCGAAGCAACGAATGACGGAGCCAATACTCGCCACCCTCCGCCGTCCCTAACCCCTCACGGCCTGCCCACCACCCCCGGTGCCCCCAGCACATGAATCGTATGCAGCCACTTCTCCGCCAGTTCCCCCCAATCCGAGATCGGCAGGTCTGTCTTCCGCATGCCGAAACCGTGGCCGCCCAGCGTGTAGACATGCAGCTCCGCCGGCACATGCGCATTCTTTAGCGCCAGAAAGTACACCAGCACATTCTCCACATGCGCCGTGTAGTCGTTCTCCGCCTGCACCAGAAACGTCGGCGGAACCTTCGCATCCGGAGCCAGCGCCGGGTCCACCTTTCCCGGCTCCTTCGGGTCCGTCAGCCACCCCGGATAGATCACCATCTGAAAGTCCGGCCGCGCATCCACTGTGGACGGCGGCACATCCTTCCCCTGGAAGTCCGGATGCGTACTCAGCGCCACCGCCAGATGCGCTCCCGCCGAGAACCCAATCACCCCAATCTTCTGCGGATCGATGTGCCACGCCGCAGCATGTTCGCGCGTGATCCGCATGGCCTGCTGCGCGTCCTCCAGGTCCTCCGTATTCGCCGGAAAATGCCCGACCTCCGGCACCCGATACTTCACCAGCACACACGTCATCCCCAGCGAGTTCAACCACTGGCACACCTCTGTGCCCTCGATGTTGTACGCCAGCCGCACGTAGGCCCCACCCGGCAGCACCAATGCCGCAGCGCCTGTGTTCTTGCCCGCTGGTGGCGGATAGACCGTGAGGCTCGGCTTGCTCACATTCGTCACCCGCACCGTCACCTTGCCCGACACCATCCGGTCAGCCGCCGTCGTCGGGTCGATCTCCGGCCCTACCACCTTGCTCGGCTCCGGATTCCCCTTCGGCCACAGCAGCAGCGTCTGCTGTCCTAACCCCACCATCGACGACAGCATCATCACAACCACAACACCCAGCGTTCGCATACCCACCATCTTAGCGCCTCGGCTGTACGCAACTCCCGCCGTCCGCGCAGGACCTACTTGATGTCCCGCCAGTTCTTCCCCAACCCCACCTCCGCCACAATCGGCACGCTAAACTCCGCCGCCGACTCCATCTCGCGCTTCACCAGCTCCTGCATCTCGTCGGCCTCTTCCGGCACCACATCGAACAGCAGCTCATCATGCACCTGCAGCGTCATCAGTGACCGCAGCCCGCGCTCCCGCATCGCCGCATCAATTCGCAGCATCGCAATCTTGATCAAGTCCGCCGCCGTACCTTGCAGCGGAGTATTCACCGCCGTCCGTTCCGCAAACCCGCGCTGGTTCGGGTTGCGCGACTGAATATCTGGGATCGGCCGCACCCGCCCGAACGCCGTCCGCACCGACTGGTCGCGCCGCACCGTCTCCAGCGTCCGCTCGATGAACGCCGCCACACCCTCATAGCGCTCAAAGTACCGCGCAATGTACTCCTTCGCCACCCGCTGCTCGATCCCCAGCTGCGCCGCCAGCCCAAACGGGCTGATCCCATACACAATCCCGAAGTTCACCGCCTTCGCCCGTGCGCGCGTCTCCTTGTCCATCGTCGCGGCGTCCACCCCAAAGACCTCCGCCGCCGTCAGCGTATGGATGTCCTTGCCGGTCCTGTACGCGTCCAGCAGCAGTGCATCCTGCGAGAAGTGCGCCATCAGCCGCAGCTCAATCTGAGAGTAATCCGCCGACATCAACAGGTTCCCCTCCGCCGCCACAAACGCCGCCCGAATTTCCCTTCCCACCGCCGTCCGTATCGGAATATTCTGCAGATTCGGGTTCGTCGAACTCAACCTTCCCGTCGCCGTTCCCACCTGGTTAAACGTCGTGTGGATCCGCCCCTGCGCATCCGCCAGCACCGGCAGCGCATCCAGATACGTCCCCTTCAGCTTCTGCAGCTGCCGATGCTCCAGCACCATCGCCGCCACCTCATGCCCCGCAACATCCGTTCGCTGTGACAACTCCTCCAGCACATCCTGTGCCGTCGAGATCACCTTTCCCTTGCCATACTTCATCGGCTTCGGCAGGTCCATCTTGTTGAACAGCACATCCCCCAACTGCTTCGGCGAGTTGATATTAAACCGCTGTCCCGAGATCGCATACACGCGCTCCGCCAGGTCATCGATCGTCACCGCCAGCCGCGAGCTCATCTCGCGCAGCAACTCCCCATCCACCCGCACCCCCGCCTGCTCCATCCGCAGCAGCACCTCCACCAGCGGCAGATCCAGCTTCCAGTAAACCTCCTCCAGCGTTGAACCTTCATCTAGCTCCCGCCCAGCGTCGCTGCCTTTGCCGTTCTTTCTGTCATCCCCGAAGGGGATCTGCTTCTCCCCTGCCGTCGCCCTTACAGGAAACAGCATCTCTTCCGTGACCGCCCCACCCAGCCCCGGCTCATCCACCAACCGCTCCCCAATCCCTAATCCCTGTTCCCTAATCCCTAATCCGTGTTCCCCCATCACCTTCGCCAGCCGCACCACCGCTGCCGCAGCCTCCGCCAACCTCTTCGGGTCCGCCGGATTCTCCTTCGTCACCTGGTGCGTCAGTGCCAGGCTCGTCGTCCGCGCCGCGATATCCACCAGCGTATGCGACCCATGCGTCGGATTCAGCAGATAGCTCTGCAGCATCACATCCGTAACATCGCCGCGCAGCATCACACCATGCGGCTCCAGCGCCCGCAGCACCGCCTTCAGATCATGCACCTGCTTCGGCAGCGACGCATCCTCCATCGCCTCCCGCAGCCCCGGAGCATCCAACCCCACCTCCACCGCATGCGCCGCCGTCACCGCCAGCCCCAGCCTACACGCCGGATCACCCCCACTCTCCACCACCTTCGCCGCCACCACCGGCTCACTCTCCTGCGCGCCAAACAGCGACATCGTCTCCGCCGGCGCAGGCTCCGCCTCCACCTCACCCTCCGCGCCCTCCGCGCCCTCCGCAGCAATCTCCTCCGCCACCGCCTGCGCATTCGCCGCCATCGCCACCGCCAGATGCCCCGCCGCTCTCGCCTCCGCCAGCAGCTTCGCCAGCTCCTCCGCACTCGCGTTCACGCTGTACGTCGTCTGCACCGCATCCACATCCGGCGCCAGGTCCTTCAGCAGCGTCGTAAACTCCAGCTCCGTAAACAGCGCCCTGCACGCCGCGTTGTCCACCGCCCGCGTCCGCATTGCATCGATCGAAAACTCAATCGGCACCGACGTATGAATCGTAACCAGCTCCTTCGACAACAAAATATTCTCGCGATTATTTTGCAGCGACTCCCGATACGTCTTCTTCTTCACCTCATCCGCGCGGTCCAGCGCACCTTCCACCGTCCCAAACTGCTGGATCAACTCCACCGATCCCTTATCCCCAATCCCCGGCGCTCCCGGTATGTTGTCGATCGCATCCCCGCGCAGCGCCATCACATCCACCACCCGCTCCGGCGGTACGCCAAGCACCTTCTCCACACCCTCCGGACCAAGGATCAAATTGTCCTTCGTCGGATTCAGGATCGACACATTCTCATTCACCAGCTGCATCA
Source organism: Acidobacteriota bacterium (assembly GCA_019351975.1). Lineage (GTDB taxonomy): Bacteria > Acidobacteriota > Terriglobia > Terriglobales > Acidobacteriaceae > Granulicella. Next base: position 2,842 of record JABBOG010000081.1, on the reverse strand, counting down.
TGTCCTTGTCCGACGACACCACAAACACCCGATGCCCCATCTCCGCCAGCTTGCAGCTCAGCGTCCCGATCACGTCATCGGCCTCAAACCCCTCGTAGTACAAAATTGGAATCCGAAACGCCTCCAGCGCCCGCCGAATGTACGGCTGCTGCTGGATCAAATCCGGCGGTGTCTCCACCCGGTTCGCCTTATATCCGCCATACTCAATCGTCTCAAACTGCTGCGTCTTGATGTTGAACTTCTGCACATCCTTCATCTGCGCAGCCATCTCATGCCGATGCACCGGCGCACCCACGTCATACACTGCCGCCAGATACTCCGGCTTAAAGTCCGCACGCAGCTTGTTAATCATGTTCACAAAAACATACGTTGCCGCCGTCGGAATCCCCGTACGCGTCGTCATCGGCCTTGACCGCTGCATCGCGTGATACGCCCGAAAGATAAACGCCATCGAGTCCAGCAAGTAAATCGGCGGCTTCTCATTACTCGACTTCATTTCCGTCTCCACGTTCATCCCATTCTGATGCCACAGCAACGCACATCAGTTTACGGTGCCGTCCCTTCGCCATCGCCTCAAAACCTTGTCATCGCTCGAAACTTCGTCACCGCTCGAAACCTTGTCACCTTTCCGAACCTTGTCATCCTTCGGCGACGGCGGAGGACCTGCTTCTTGCACTTGCCTCTTGCACTTGCACTTGCTTCTTGCTTCTTGCTTCTTGCTTTCGCTCTTGCTCTTGCTTTTGCTTTTGCTTTTCTTTCTGTCATTCCCGAAGGGAATCTGCTTCATCACCACCACTCACCGCTCAAACCACCAGCATACAATCCCCATAACTAAAAAATCTGTACCGCTCCCGCACCGCATGCGCATACGCCGCCAGCACCTTCTCCCGCCCCGCAAACGCACTCACCAGCATCAGCAGCGTCGACTCCGGCAGATGAAAGTTCGTCACCAGCCCACCCACCACCTTGAAATCCACCCCCGGGGACAAAAACAGCGCCGTACTCCCGGAGTGCGCCTCAATCTCCCCATTCGATGAGCCCTCAAAAACCCGCGCCACATGCTCCAGCGTCCGCGTCGTCGTCGTACCCACCGCCACAATCCGTCGCCCCTCCCTCCGCGCCCGGTTCACCGCCTCCGCCGTCTCCGCCGAGATCGTATAGCTCTCTGCATGCAACCTGATCTCCTCCGTCCGCTCCGCCCGCACCGGCTGAAACGTCCCCAGCCCCACATGCAGCGTCACCGTGGCAATCTCCACCCCTCGCTCCCGCAGCCTTTGCAAAATCTCCGGCGTAAAGTGCAGTCCCGCCGTCGGTGCAGCCGCCGATCCACGCTCCTCCGCGCTCTTCAGCCGCGCCGAGTACACCGTCTGGTACCGCTCCCTGTCCTCCGCCGAATCCTCCTCATCCTTGGCCCGATGAATATACGGCGGCAGCGGCAGGTGCCCAATCCGCTCCAGCACCCCATAGAAATCCTCCACCGCTTCAAACCGCAGCGTCCGCTCCCCAAACTCCCCGGCCCCAATCACCTTAGCCCGCAGCACAGCCTCCGCCACACCCTGCGCCCCAAATACCAGCCGCTCTCCCACCCGCACCTTCTTCGCCGGCCGCACCAGCGCCGCCCACTCCCCCGCGCCCGCCAGCCGCTCCGTCAGCAACACCTCCACCAGCCCGCTCGGCATCGGCGACTTCTCCTGCGTCGTCAGCCCCACCCGACGCGCATACAGCCGCGCTGGAATCACCCGCGAATCATTCAGCACCAGCAGATCTCCGGCCCGCAGCAACTCCGGCAACTCCCCAAAGCTCCGGTCCGCAAACGCCCCCGTCGCACGGTCGAGCACCAGCATCCGGCTCGTCCCCCTTACCTCCGGCGGCCGCTGCGCAATCAACTCCTCCGGCAACTCGTACCCAAACTCCGAAACCAGCATCGCAATCCCTAACCTATTTCCTACTTCCTGCCTTTAGCCATCGCCACGGCCTCATCCAGCGCCTGCTGCACCCGCCCCAACTCCGGCGGCACATGCTCCGGCCACCCAAACGTCACCGTCGCAAACGGCTTTGGAATCATGAATCCATCCCAGCTCTTCAGCCGCCACAATCGATCCGGCTGCGCGTGATACGCCCCAATCCACGCCGCTCCCGTCAACTCCGCCAGCTGCACCGGCCCCGCCTTCGCCACCCTCGCCGGTCCCCTCGGCCCGTCCGCCGTAAACGCGCACCGATGCCCCGCCGCATACGCCTCCGCCATACCCTTCAGCCCCGCCGCTCCGCCCCTCGAACTCGACCCCCGCACCGCCACAAAACCCAGCCGCTCCACCGTTCGCGCAATCAACTCCCCATCGAACGACCGCCGAGATCAGAATCGCAATCCCCAACCCCGAAACCGATGCGCGCACGTCAGCATCGAGCAGTGCCAGAACGCAAACACCGTCGGCCCCGCCACCCTATGCCCCACCGGCACCCCCTCCGCACACACATCCCGATACCGCAGCGTCGCCCCCAGCAGCCGGATCACCGCCGCCGCAACCACCGGTGCCACCGCCAGCAGCACTCTTTCTCTCCTCGAAAAGTTCGCCACGCTCCCCAGTGTATCCGCTCACCCCTGTCCGAAAGCGGCAACGCAAGCTTCCAGCCTTGAAGGACACGAACTTTAGCTCGTACCTTAACTCCCCCCATTTGCACCGCGCCTTTAGCCGCTAAGGATCCTCTGATTAAGCCTCTGTTTTGAAGGGGACGGGCTTCACAGGCTGCGGAAAAACTCTATGTATGAAGGGGGCAGAAGTTTTAAAGAGGGATTTGCTGTATCCAGGAAATATGCGTGGAAACGATCAGCGGCAGGCAGCGA
>JABBOG010000080.1 GCA_019351975.1 Acidobacteriota bacterium | reverse complement strand
AACCACGCAAAAGCCGCTGCAAAGAATCAAGCTATATACCTTTGGCTAATCAGCTATAGCTGTTGTATATATAACCGTTGGCCAATGCGCGGAACGAAGCCACCTCCGAGTCTTGCCATTTCTTATCGCGCCCAAGTTCCTTGGCTATGCAAGCAGCTACTATAGGTGCGACCTCGATGGCCGCTCTTGCGTTTAGAAAAAGAGCACGGGTGCGACGTGCGAGCACATCCTCAACGCTGCGCGCCATCTCTTCGCGGGCCGCCCAAACGACTTCTGCAAGCCGGTAGGGAAGTTGCGGATGCAGTAGGGCGGCCAGCTCCGGTGTGCTAGTCGCTAAAGCGTTGATGATGCTCTGATCGCTTCCGTATACAGCCAATTCGTGCTCGGCATCCAAGTTTGCCGCAGCCGATTCATTCCAGCCGTGGAGACGTAGATTCTGCGTGGTACAGGTCCGGTGAGCCAGCCCTGCTGCTTTTGCGGCGATGTCCACTGCATCTTGCGCCATCCTGCGATAGGTGGTCCATTTGCCTCCAGTGACCGATACGAGTCGTGATGTCGACACCAGAACTGTATGTTCTCGCGATAGCGCCGCAGTTCCTCGTGCGCCCTGCTTGCGAACCAGAGGGCGTAGCCCGGACCACATACTGAGAACCTCTACATCTTTTGGCTTTCGACCGAAGTAGAGTTCAACATAATGGCTTAGGAAGGATGTTTCGACATCCATTGCGCGAGGCTCAAGCGATGCTGACGGAACGCCTTCATCGGTAGTGCCAACGACGACAGCAGTGTGCCAGGGGATCGCAAAGAGAACACGTCCGTCGGCGGTCTTAGGCACCATAAGGGCATGTGTGCCTGGCAGAAATGAACTTGGGAGGACAAAGTGGGAACCTTGACTCACCGTCAACGTGGGCACGGCTAGAGGTTCGTCCAACGAGCGAACAGAGTCAGTGAATACACCTGTAGCGTTGATAACGATGCGCGCCGGTACGTCGAACGGTGTATTTGTTTCTAGGTCCTCGATCACCGCTCCTGAAACGGTGCCGTTCGTCTTGAGCAGACGAGTCATTCGAGCATAGTTTATTGCGACGCCGCCGAGTGATTCGAGCGTTTGTGCGAGTGCGATGCAGTAACGAGCATCGTCGAACTGTCCATCAAAGTATTCCACTCCGCCGCTTAGATTCTGCGACACAATGGTGGGCAGAAGTTGCCGAACGATGTGAGCACCCATCATCCGCGATTTGCCAAAGCTAGATTTCCCTGAAAGAGCATCGTAAGTCTTTAATCCGATGCCGTAAAAAAGAATCTCCCACGGCGCATGGGCGGGAATGACAAAGGATTGCCTACGCACTAGATGCGGAGCATTGTGCAGCATGCGGCCGCGCTCCTTCAGCGCTTCCAAAACCAGCGATAGATTTCCCTGTTGCAGATATCGAACGCCTCCGTGAGCAAGTTTTGTACTGCGGCTTGACGTTGCCTTTGCGAAGTCTGCTTGCTCCACAAGCAGAGTGCGGTATCCACGTGCGGCTGCATCAACTGCGGTACCGAGGCCTGTGGCACCGCCACCGACTACGAGAACGTCCCACTGGTTCTTCGAGGTCGTTGCTTGACGTACTGATGCATCGCGGTTCATGACGTCGCATCCTGATGCCAATTACGCGAACGAGAAACAGCTTCTTTCCACCGTGTTATGTGGGTCCGTCGCGCGGCTGCTGTGATGGATGGCACAAACGTTTCGCCCTTTTCCCACCGTGACTCGAGTTCGCCGATGTTGTTCCAGAATCCGGCAGCAAGGCCTGCAAGAAATGCGGCACCAGTCACGGTGGCCTCCGGTGCGCTTGATCGGACGACAGGCACATTGAGCAGATCAGCTTGCATTTGCATCAGGAGCCTGTTTGAGGACGCTCCACCGTCTACCATCAGTTCGGATATCGTAATTCCGGAGTCGGCTTGCATTGCGGAAAGAAGGTCTGTGACCTGTAGTGCAATGCCTTCTAAGGCTGCTCGTGCAATGTGTCCGCGCGTCGTTCCGCGAGTAATGCCAATGATTAGTCCACGCGCGTCGGGGTCCCAGTAAGGGGAGCCTAACCCTGACAGAGCGGGTACGAAATAAACACCGTCATTATCCGAAACTGAAGCTGCAAGGGATTCGACCTCCATTGAGGTGCCGATCATGCCGATACCGTCACGGAGCCACTGAATGGCGGCACCACCGATGAAAACGCTGCCTTCAAGGGCGTAATTGACTTTGCCGTCCATCTGCCATGCGATGGTCGTGAGCAGTCGGTTGCTGGATACAACCGGAGTATCTCCGGTTTGCATAAGCATGAAGCAGCCTGTTCCGTATGTGTTTTTGACCATGCCTGGACGAAGGCACATCTGTCCAAGCAATGCTGACTGCTGGTCGCCAGCGATGCCGCAGATTGGAACTCCAGGTAGCAAGGACGCTGTTTGTGCACACTCCCCACTTGATGACACAACTGTAGGCATCATGCTTTGTGGGATGTCCATTAGATTCAATAATTCGCCGTCCCATGCAAGCGTATGGATATTGAAGAGTAAACTCCGCGATGCGTTGGTTACATCTGTGATGTGGCTCGCTCCGTTCGTAAGTTTCCAGATCAGCCACGCATCCACAGTGCCAAAGCATAGCTCTCCTGCCTCTGCTTTCGCACGTGCACCGCTAACATTATCCAGCAGCCATCGAATTTTGCTGCCGGAGAAGTACGCATCGAGGATCAGGCCGGTCCTGCTTTGGAAGAGAGGTTCGTGGCCCTGAGCTTTCAAGTGGTCGCAAAGTGGCGCGCTGCGGCGATCCTGCCAGACGATTGCGTTGAATATGGGTTGTCCGGATGCTCGGTCCCAGACAATGGTGGTTTCGCGCTGGTTCGTTATCCCTAAGGCAGAGATGTCTTTGGCAGTGACGCCTGATTGCTCTAAGAGGGCGCGAATGGCACCGAGTTGCGACGACCATATGGATTCTGGGTCTTGTTCAACCCACCCTGATTGCGGGTAAATCTGCGGTAGCTCGCGCTGTGTGGTAGCCGCGATGCGGCCGTCCCTCCCCACTAGGACTGCACGGGAGCTGCTCGTGCCTTGGTCCAGAGCCAAAATGTACTTCATGGTCGGCATATCTTTCTGGGACTTGAACGCGCGTCGCATTCATTCCTTAGCGGGTGCGTTTCTCCGAAATATTTTAATAATGTAAGCATTTACACGAGTGCGATTTTGTCGTTTAGTAGGCATGACTGTCAAGCAGGAAGATTCGCCGTTCCGTATAAAAGAGATTTGTCTCTGGTGATTCATTTCAAAACGACAGCACACTGTCCGCAACTCATTGGAATAATCCGTTCGCCTTGTAGGCGGCATAGGCGCTGTTTGGGTTTGGGCGACAGTGACAGGGACACAGCGAGCCTGCACGCAAAGCTTCCACATCTTGATATCTCAGAGTAGAGTTCATTTGAAGCCGACAATAATTGAATTTATAAGCACTTAAACATAAGCCATATATAAAAACAAACGCTTTGTGTTTCGGAGCCAGCAACATCTAGCGATGTGATTGGTTGTAGACAATGTTTGGGGTTGAGCGTTCAGGGATCCTCTGATGTTGGTTGCAGAGAAAATGCATGACTGTTCAACTTGGTAGGAAATTTACCGTTTATCATTTTCCGTCCCGAATGCTGTTCCGGAAGGCACACCCGTATTTTTGTAAAAGCATTGATATCAATGGAAATCACGCGATCTCATATCTCCCCCCTAAAAAGCCAGAACATGTACGGCTGACGCTTTGACGTTGATAACGCCGTCACGATTTTGGAGAGTTCCATCAACACGAAGGAATTTTTCGCGTGTCACAGCGATGCGGTTTCGTTCATAGAGTTGGGGATGGATGATGGCATTGGAAATGCCTGTCTCATCTTCGAGGCTAAGAAAAATGAAGCCTTCGGCCGTACCTGGACGCTGCCGAGCAATCACCGCGCCAGCTATACTGATGAAGCTACCGTCCGGTACTCCTCGTAAGCTTGTGGCAGGGAATACGCCAACAGCGTCCATGTCCGTTCGGTGAAATGCCATCGGGTGCCGCCCAAGCGTTAGGCCTGTACTTTCAAAGTCGGCAACCAAGCGCTCGTCGGTTGTCATTGCTCGCAGAGGTGCAACACCTTGCAGTTCATGTTCGTCTGGGATGTTTTCAAATAAAGGGCCAACGCATTGTCCGGCACGCTCGGCGTTCCAGAGAGCCGTGCGTCTGTGCTGGTTTCCTCCAGTCCAGTTAAATGCTCCCGCTCTTGCAAGCAAGATAAGCTCAGATTTTGTTATTGAGGGAGCGCGACGGCTCACTTCGTATTCTGAAGCGAAGGGGCCATTGATCAAGCGGGCATTTGTGATTTCCTCCGCTACTTTTCGTCTCAGTCCATTGACATACCGGAGACCCATGCGAACGGCAACCGGTCCGGTATACCTGGCAAGGTTATGCTCGCTCAACTCTTCGAGCGTACATAGCCAATCAGAACTCTGTACGTCGATAGGTACGATCTTGACGCCATGCCGCTTTGCATCGTTCGCGATAGTGGCCGGAGAGTAGAAACCCATCGGCTGATTGTTGAAGAGCGCACACGTGTACGCCGCAGGGTAGCGATGTCGGGTGTATGCGCTTGAATATGCAATAGAAGCGAAGCTGTGGGCATGCGATTCGGGAAACATAAACTCTTTCACAGTTGCTAGCACCCGCATCACTTCTTCCTGCGTTGCCGCGTCAAATCCATTTGCTGTCATGCCCTCATGGAGTCTGGTCTTTAACCCGGCAATGATGGACTTCGACCTTTTGCCTCCCATAGCCTTACGGAGTTCCTCCGCTTCTCCGCCTGTGAGATTTGCAGCGACCATGCCAATCTTCATCACCTGCTCTTGGAACAGTGGCACGCCTAAGGTTCGTTCGAGAAATGGCTTGAACGAGGGATGGAGGTAGGTAATTGGCTCTCTGCCCAGTCTACGGGCGATATAAGGATTGACGAACTTTCCCGTCACCGGGCCAGGGCGGATAATGGCGACCTGCATCGAAAGGTCTGCAAAGCACTTTGGCTTTGTGCGGGGCAGGGCAGACATCTGTGCTCGGCTTTCAATCTGAAATAGACCAACCGTATCAGCTTCCTGAATGGTGGCGTATACGGCGTCGTCCTGCGGAAGCTGGGCGTAGTCTAGTTGTTCGCCGTAATACTGCGGAACGAGATATGCCGCATCTTTAAGCACCGCCAGCATCCCAAGGCCGAGAAGATCCACCTTGATGATGCCCATATCGGAGCAGTAGTTTTTATCCCATTGCACCACTGTCCGGGCCGCCATCGACGCATGTTCGATGGGTACGACTGAATTCAGATGTCCCTGGCATATGACCATGCCACCGGAGTGTTGGCCGAGATTGCGAGGCAGATTCAATACGTCGCTGCACTTCTGTAAATAGTGTGCGATGCGCCGGTGTTTCATATCGAGACCCGCTGCCTTGAAGCTATTTTCCAGCGTATCGCTCGGGGCCTTCCACTCCCAGGCGCTCATGAGGCCAGCAAGCTTCGCGGTAGTTTCTTGGTCGAACCCGAGCGCTTTCCCAACCTCGCGCGATGCGGATCGATTTCGGAAGGTGATGACGTTAGCCGTCATCGCTGCGCCCAGCTCGCCATAACGCTGGTACACATATTGAATAGCGCGCTCACGGTCCGTAACGCTGGGCAGGTCAAGATCAATATCCGGCCATTCGCCACGTTCTTCCGAAAGAAATCGCTCAAAGAGAAGATCGAGACCAACCGAATCGACAATAGTGATTTCGAGCGCGTAGCAAACAACGCTATTCGCCGCAGAACCACGCCCTTGAATGAGTATCCCATTGTTCTTGCAGAAGCAAACAATGTCCCACACAATCAAGAAATAGCCTGCCAGGCTTAGCTTTTCGATGAGCTTTAGCTCGCGTTCCACTTGCCGCTTGGCCTTACCGTAGAGAACGGGATCATTCTTCGGAGAATAGCGTCGCAGCATTCCTTCATCCACCCGCTTACGGAGAAACGAATCCATCGTCTCCCCCCCCGGCACTGGATATGCTGGGAATTCGTACCCGAGTCCAGTCATCTGGAATTGCAGACGTGTCGACAGCTCGCGAGTATTGGAGATGGCCTCCGGGTAGTCGTAGAAAAGCTGGTGCATCTCTGCCGCTGTGTGGAGATGCCGTTCTGCATTGCGGCTTAGGAGACGGCCCGCCGTATCAAGAGTCTTGCGATGGCGGATGCAAGTGAAGATGTCGAGCACTTCGCGCTCATACGAAGTCCCATAGTTTACGCCTCCCGTCGCTAACAGGGGAAGATTCAGTGAACGCGCAATACGAATCGCTGCGCGGTTGCGATGCTCTTCCTCACGGTCGAAGTGGCGCTGCAGCTCGACATAGACATTCCGGGTACCGAAGAGGTGTACCAATTTCCTCACGGACTTGTATGCAGCGTCATAACCGCCCTGAGCCAATGCCGCAGCAAGTGGACCTTCGTTGCCACCTGTGAGGCATATCAAGCCGTTGCCGTACTCTTCCACATCCGCGAGGATCGCTGCTCCTTCTGACTTCGTCTTCTCCCTCAGTTTGAATTGTGTAATGAGACGGGAAAGATTCTGATAGCCGATATGTGACTTGGCCAGTAGTGTCAAACGTGCGGGATCGGGAGGAAATTGATGAGGCAGATATGACGCAGGCTGGAGTCGCTGGCCCAGGTCGCTTACAGCAACCTCTGCGCCGATGTGCGCTCGTACTCCACATCGGGTTCCCTCCATATGAAATCGCGCCGCGCCATACAGCCCGTTGCGGTCGAGCAGCCCCATCGCTGGCATGTCCAGATGCGCCGCTTGCTGCATCAGAAACTCCGGCATGGACGCGCCTTCGAGGAAACTGAAAGCGGATCGGGCGTGCAATTCCACATAATCAGTCATACGTCCCCTGCACATACCAGCAGCGGGAACGTGGATCGAAGGCGATGCGGCAAAGCCGTTCGGCATTGCCGTTCACCAGCTTAACATCCCACTCTTCGCGAGACCAATTGGCCTCGGACCACCACTGTCCGCTCACACGTACAGGACCCGCAGCTTCACGGACGACATAGGACGTTCCGTCCCAGAAGACCTGCTCCGGAGCATGGTTCGTAAGTGCAACGCCAACTATCTTAGGTGGACGCGACACGCGCAGAGCGATGGGTGTTGAGAGTGATCGTCTATCGCTCTTTTTTGGTGGTGGAGGAACGAACGGAACCATACGAAAGGCGTTCGGTCGATGATCGTCGGTCAACTCCGGTGAGCCGACGCGTTGCTCACCCAGCAGCTTACGCAAGCGGGCGAGCATCACTTCGAGCTGTCCAGGTTCGGGAGCTTGCGGAAAAAATAGATCATGCTGTGTTCGATAGGGCGGGGCAGACTGTGCGTGCAGCTCCAAACTCACAACCCCTGCAGTTGGAGGATGAACCTCTAGATCAAGTTGAATGAGCTTAAGCAGTGTTGGCGTATCCTGTAACGGCAGCGCGGGACGAACCGTTCGTACATGCTTTGCCCCGCCATCGAGACGAAGTATGACACGGAGTGCGGCGATGGCCCTTGCTTTCCCTCGAACCCGCTCCAGCAGCGTTGTCGTCATGTGGGAGAGCAGCAAGAGCAGACGTTCCAGCTCCTCTACGGGGAAGTCCAGTTCCATGCCCTCCACCAAACCTGCTTCGAAACTCGGTTCTATCGGGAACATCAAGTGCGGCCATGTACCGCAAGCGAGAGCGTGCAACTTCTTCCCATCCTGCCCTATACGCGCGATCAAATCGGTCTCGGCAAGAGCGGCCAGGTCAGCACAGGTGCGAATACCCCAGTGCGCAAACGTTGCTTCATGCTCCGACGCAAGGTGCAGCTCAGTAATTGAAAGCTGACCAATGGCGTGCGCCTCACAACCGGAGGGCACTACAGAGACGCCAGTCTTGCCACAAGCAAGAGAGACCGCCGCGTGGAAGTTTTCCGCAACAGCGATATTGGCGAGAAAGCCCGCCGCCATTACGCTCTGCCTCAATTTGTTCGCGAGTTGTTCAATATTTCCATACAGAAGATCCATTCCGCGAATGTCCAGTGCATACGTGCCGACCCGCTCCTCTACGCACTCGATACGTGGTGAGAACATGCACGCAATGTGGTGAAGAGTGGCATGGGCCGTACGCTCATGATCGATGACGCGACGAAACGTCATCACTTCAGAAAATGCGTCTGCCTGCAGTAGGGTCATGCCGACCTCGACGCCCAGAGAGCGTGCTGCGTTGTTTGCCGCGAACACTCTCTCAATTGGGGGCTTTCCATCGAGCACCACAAACGGTTTCTTTCGTAGCTCCGGACGCTGATGCGCCGCGGCCTGGGCGAAAAAGTTCGGCGCATGGAGAACTGCATACATTACTGCTCCCTCACCCAGAGTGTCTCCGCCAGCCAACTCACGCGCTGTACTGGTTTCTTCTGCATTAAAGAGCAACCTTCATACCGGTTGCGTTCTTGTGAAAGCTGGAATTGTTGCCGCTCGAACAATGGCGTTTCGGCGCTGCAACTAAATGACGCGGTCTGGCCGGCGTCGCAACTGAGTACTAATGACGCGCAGCTGCTTGTGCAGGGCGATTGCGTCAGAACGATCAAAGCTGTGCGTGCTTTTTCTGCGGCCAGTCGGAAGCGATACCATGTTGCAAGTGGGATGTGTCGTGCGTGCGCTAACAGAACATCGCTCATATCGAGCACTATGGCACCAAAGCCTCCCGTTTGCAGTACCAGGTCTGTCGCTTTTAAAGCTTGTTCCAGCTGTGGCCACGGCTTGTCGGCCACTTTCTTTCCACTTTCGGCTAACATGCGGAGCCAGAGCAAATGGCGCAACTCCGCTCCCGCCGCAGCAATTGTCTCCGGAGAGAGCGCATCGTTCAGATCCACCCACGCACAGGCATTACCAAGTCGCGTGATGGACGCGATAGCCGACAGAGCAAACGAAGTTTTCCCCGTCGAGACGGTTCCACTGATCTCGCTAATACTGCCTCGTGGAATGCCGCCACCGAGCATTTCATCAACTTCGGCAATACCTGTCGCAAAAAGTTCCGGGACGCGCTTTATCTTGTACGACAAGGCAGCAGGCACGCGCTGGGTAAGCCTAGCCTCGATTTGAACGCGAATTGTGTGAGCGGCTGCCATATAGATATTCGCTTTATATTCGCCTTTTAGGGGGCTGTCTCGTCAACTCATATTGCATAATGTACTGTGCATATTCCTGTAAGTATTTGGAAAATAAGGGAATAATGGTTGGGTCGAACGCTGCGAGCAGAGGTTTTATTGCATGAGATATAACTTGAGCCGCTGCAAGCCCCTGTTTAGGAAATGCGGTCGCCAGCGAAGAGGTAACTCGTGCATCGATGCCGTCGCGATTGGACATCGTGCCGGCAGCAGTGATGCTAAGCCAGTGGTTATTGTTTGCAGCAAGGTCGAGCAGCAGCATCGAAGGGCTGCTCACCTCGTTGATGACGAAGATCCTACGTCCGCGCCATGGCACGAATCGAATTGCTAGGTGTTTGGTTCCAGAGATAGATGGGTTGGATTGAGATTGAGTTGTTGGGGTTCTTTTGTCCAGATGGAGCAGATGTATTCGTAGGTGTAAGTCCTCTGAGGGTCTTGAGCCTTCGAGCGAAGTTGTAGGCGGTGACGAAGTTGATGAGGTGTTGACGGAAGTGCTGGTGGGTTTCGTAGTAGAAGCGCTTGACGGTGGCTTCTTTGAGGGTTCGGTTCATGCGTTCGACCTGGCCGTTGGTCCAGGGATGTTTCGGCTTGGTCAGGCGATGATCGATGTCGGCTTTGGCGCAGGCGAACTCGAAGGCATGGGCGCGGAAGAGTTCTCCGCGTTGGAGGGCAAGCTTGATCTCCGCAGCAGCCGAGCAGCGGTTGCCGGGCGTGGTGAAATGCACTCCGCTGTCGGTGAGTACAGTGTGGATCGTATAGGGCACGAACTGGATCAATGCGTTCAGGAAGTCGGCCGCGACCCGCTGAGTGGCCTTCTCATGCACCTCGACGAAGGCGAACTTGGAGGTCCGGTCGATGGCGACGAAGAGGTAAAGCTTGCCCTGCTCGGTGCGAACTTCGGCAATATCGATGTGGAAGTAGCCGATCCGGTATGTCTTGAACTTCTTGCGCCGGAGCCGGTCGCCATCTACGTCGGGAATCCGGGAGATGTCGTGCCGTTGCAGAACGATGGAGCGATGACCGCGTCAGTTCCGGGATCGTGGCCTGAAGAGCGTAGAGGCAATCGTCGAGCGGCAGCAGGGTATGCCGGCGAAAGGCAACGACAACGGCTTCCTGTTGAAGGGAAAGAACAGTGGACTTCGGTGCCGGCCCGGTCCTTCGATCCGCAACAGAGGTCCGCTTCCTCCACTTGGCAATCGTCTTCGGGTTGACCTCATGGCGTCGGGCGAGGGTCCTCAAGCTCTCTTGACTATGCTGTATCGCTCGACGGACTGCCTCAGTCGTGCGGGCGCACCCGTGAAGAATCTGTCCCATAGTGCCTCCTTCTGGCGTTCAGAAAAGTATGCACCATCTATCTCTGGGACCAAA
>JABBOG010000024.1 GCA_019351975.1 Acidobacteriota bacterium | reverse complement strand
TTGATTTGATTGGTTGCGGGGGTAGGATTTGAACCTACGACCTTTGGGTTATGAGCGGCGACAGAAGCGTAGTTTCAACGACTTACGAGGCCTGATCGGGAGCTTTACAGAGCCCTAAGTTATTGAAAATAGGCAGGTCGATTTCTTACGTGGGGTTGGTTTGGGGTTGAGCGCCCCGCCGTCTCGCGACGCTTACTTGAGTTCGGCTGGATAGTAGATTTGCCATTCTGAGTCGTATAGCGACCGCTTCATTCCGTAGTCCAAATAGAACTTGAAGCGTCTTGGAAGCCTACGAAGAGGCTCGAGTTGTGTAGACGACATGCCTGCTCTTTGGAGGAGGAAGCCCACCGACTGGTGATACGGGTAAACGTACTTGGTTTGAGCGAGCAAAGAGACGAGTTCTTGAGTCGAGATCCGGCTAATCACCGTTGGAATTGCGTTGGCCAGCGTGGAGATTCCTCCAACGTATTGGGGACGTACTACGCAGTCGATCAGTGTTCTCTCCAGCGACGTACACCGTAAGGGTTGGCCGGAAGGTCCTGTGATCTCCACTACACCCGCATCACCTGTGTTCTTACCGTTCAGGAATATGAATGTATGTGTCTCGGTCCGAAATTCGTAAGACGAGCGGCGGGGCTGGTTCTTGAACGCTCGATCAATGCCGGTTTGACTGAGCCGAGATGTTGTCTTTTTGGGAGTCTGCTCGTGATTCACGTAGACCGTGCCCTCTGGCACAAGCCCGTGAACATGAAGCGCAGTGACATGAGAGATGTATGAGCGCTTGTAAAAAGAGCAGGCGAACGAAAGGAGAGAGAGATCGCCCGTTATGTATCGACTCTTGGCCCCATAGTCCTTCGACTTGATGTCGATTCTTCGAGCGAAGTCATTGTCCAAAAGGAAAGTAATGAGGCGCCCAGGAGTCAGGTACTGAGGAGCATTCCAATCGTCCCTCTTTTCAGCCAGAAGTTCTTGAAAGTCTTTTCGACTCCAGGCGCGTGGGGGCAGCCCCTCGATATGCGCTTGAATTGCGAGTTGTGTTTTCAGGCGCATTTTTTGCCTTCACTGCTAGGTATATATACATAGCAGTGAAGGCAGTAAAAGGGTAGTCCAAATAAACGGTAGTGGGCAGGTATATATACCTGCCCACTACCAAGGATACGGTTTTGCAATGTCCTGGATACCGGAACGATCATACCGATTAGGTGATGATATAGCTCTAATCGGTACGATTGTGCCTATTAAGCAAGTGTCGTTTTATCGGCACTATGATGCCGGTTAAGTTGACAATTTGAGTTAAACGGTACTATTCTACCGCTATGGCCGATATGTCTTTTCTTTCCCCGGACGAACTGCAGGCTGCTCTAGGAAAGCAGATCCAAGAACTGCGCATTGCGAAGAACTTGGATCAGATTTCCACTGCCCAGAAGGCCGGAATCTCCGAGAAAGCACTGCGAAATCTTGAGGCGGGGCGTGGATCGAGCATTGAAACGCTCGTTCGAGTCCTGAAAGCTCTCGATTCTCTCGACGGCCTGCGTTTACTTGTGCCCAAGCCCTCTGTAAGCCCGCTGGCGCTCTTGCGCCATTCAGAAGCCGCCCGCCGGCGCGTCCGTCGTTCG
The DNA here is from genome assembly GCA_019351975.1 of Acidobacteriota bacterium. Classification (GTDB taxonomy): domain Bacteria; phylum Acidobacteriota; class Terriglobia; order Terriglobales; family Acidobacteriaceae; genus Granulicella. Next base: position 52,709 of record JABBOG010000024.1, on the reverse strand, counting down.
AACATCGAGGCCAACCAAGGATGAAAGACGTATCGGTTATTGAAGTGTGGGTTTGGGGACGTTTCGTCGGCGCTGTCACTCTTGACCCCAGTATCGACTATTACGCGTTCGAATACGATCCTGCTTGGAAAAGGACAGGGACAGAATTAGCTCCCATTCACATGCCTCTGAAGGACTCCCGTTCGGTTTACGTTTTCCCGACACTGCCGGAGGCCACGTATTTTCGACTCCCCGCTCTGTTGGCCGACGCGCTTCCCGATGACTTCGGGAATGCTCTCATTGACGCTTGGATGGCTCAACGAGGCATCGCTAAGACTTCCGTCACTGTTCTTGACCGCCTCGCATACATGGGAAAGCGAGGGATGGGCGCGCTAGAGTTCCGACCCGCGAGAGGAGCCCATAAAGAAAGCACCGCTCCTGTCGAAATGAAAGAGCTCGTTGAAGAGGCCAGGCGGCTTGTGCAGGGCACCTTCGCAGTCGACCATGAAGCGAAAGCCGCGCTAGCCAACATCATCAAGGTTGGAACCTCCGCTGGCGGAGCCCGAGCGAAGGCGGTTATCGCGTGGAATCCAGCAACAGATGAAGTGCGGAGTGGACAATTCGATGCCGCCACGGGATTTGAGCACTGGTTGTTGAAGTTCGATGGCGTGGGTGAAGATGAGGAACTCGGAACAGGAGAAGGCTACGGTCGAACTGAATTCGCCTACTATCTGATGGCTACGACCGCAGGAATCTCGATGTCTCAATCACGTCTGCTCGAAGAGAATGGACGCGCTCACTTTATGACCAAGCGATTCGATCGTGAGGTGATTGGTGGCAAAACACTGAAGCACCACATCCAAACACTCTGTGCCATCAATCACCTAGATTTCAAGCAGCGTGGAACACACGACTATTCCCAACTCTTCATGACTGCCAGGGCGCTCGGTCTGGATGATGACGCTCTGGACCAAATTTTCCGTCGTATGGCATTCAACGTGATGGCTCGCAACTGTGACGATCACACCAAGAACTTTGGTTTCATCGTTCGGCAAGGACAAGAGTGGAATCTCTCCCCGGCTTACGACGTTACACACGCCTACAAACCAACGGGATTATGGACATACCAGCACTTGATGAGCGTCAATCAGAAGTTCAAAGACATATCCAAGAACGATCTGCTTACGGTTGCTGATCGCTTCGGCATTAGGAAGCCCGAGAACGTCCTATCCGATGTTCGTGGTGCTATAGACAGTTGGTCGCAATTCGCCAAGCAGGCCGGCCTCTCCGCGGCACTCCAAAACGAAATCGCTCGCGATTTGATCCCACTATAGCGACCAAGGTCCCGCCAGGCATCAGCTTTATCCCAGCAATTTCTTCCGACTCCCTTGCGTGCGAGAAGCTTGCAATTCGCGACACAAGCAGGCGCATATTCGTCACGCACTTTCGTGTCACGCAGAAGTGCGTAACGCAAATCGTGCTGACCTGACCAAGGTCAAGAGGGCCCACCAACCCACATCAGTCACTCCGGACGGCGTGCCTGAAAGCTGACGCTTATTCTCCCAGTGAATAAGCGACCCTCTTGCATTTATTGGACTCCGTGAACCGAGTGATTCTACGTTGCCCATATCGCAACCGAATCCACGGTTGATTGAGGTGCCAATGCAGATCAAAGTTAAGCTCGATTCCGGCCCATCCAGAGGTGGGCAAGACTCTTCTCAAAACAGACGCTACTCCGTGCCGTGCGCGTGATGGGGCCGACTCTGGTCGTCCTTACATTCGCCGGCGTTGCTCATGCCCAGGGAACGATGGATTTCTCCGGGGCGCAAACCTTGATGGGCACCTTCAAAACTTTTGCGATTTACGCAGGTGCCGTTATCTGCTTCGGCGGGCTCATTTTCGCGGGAATCCGCATGATGAGTGGTCGTTTTCAAGATGCTATACCAGGCCTCTTCGGTGCGCTATTCGGCGCCGGAGTGCTCGGCTGGGGTGCCGGTTGGATAGGCAGCCTGACCGGACAGTCGATGTAGGAGGTGCATCGACATGACCAAGCGGGGAGAACCGTTACCGATCAATCAGGCCATGAACAGGCCCAGAGCCAAGCTAGGGCTCGACCTCTCGACATGGATGGCCATTGTGTTTGTGAACGTGACGGTTTTCCTCGTTGGGTTCCGACTGCTGGCGATTTTGAGCTTCCCGACGATGGCCGTCGCGGCTTGGCTCATCATTCGCAAACACCCAAAGATGTTCCAGCTCTGGGGCCTGAGCCTCAACCAGAAGAGCTACTATGACCCGCGCAAACACTAAGCAAATCAAACATACCCCGTGGTTCGCGAAGGCCGGAGCCGCGTGCAGCATCGTTCCGATTGCACGCTTCGTTAGCCCCAACATCTTTGCGCTGAAGGGAGGCGGTTATGGATGCCTCTTCTCCCTGACCGGTATCGACGAGGAGGGTGTCACCGACCTTGAGCTTGATTCGCGTATGCGCTCCATCGAAGGCGCGCTCCGCGGACTCCCCGAAGGCTCCTGTCTCTATCAGTACACGCGCGTGATGTCGGGTTTCGAGCTTCCACGCCAGGCAAAGTATGCCAACCCCATCACGGAGGTGTTCGCGTCCGACCGTTTGAACTTCCTGAACCAGACTGCAGCATTCCGCCGCATTGATCTCCACTGGTGCCTCACGCTGGAGCCATCGAAAGCCAAAGCGTTCGAGCGCAAACCCCAAGAGAACGCCATCGACACCTCGCGTATGTTGTCCGATCTTGAAAAGACCGCAACCATTCTTCAGTCCCACCTCGGCAACTCGTTGGGACTGCGTTTACTTGATAAGACCGAGACCTTCCAGTTTTTCAGCTACCTCTTCAACCTTGAAGAGTGGGCCGAGCGCGACCATCTCCGCAGCGACACCGGAGTAGACCGGCAAATCGTGAAGAGTCCGGTCGCATGGCACAGCGACCACGTTACCGTCGGCAAACGCCACGTCCAGATGTTCTCGCTCCAAACGACACCAGAAGCATCCCGGCCTTGCTTGTTCTCCGGCCTGCTCACGCTCGACTGCGATAGCGTCCTCTGCTCCACATGGCGGGTCAAGTCCGCAAGCTCGGCTCGCAAGGAGATCGACGCTCAGGAGAAGTTCATCTCCTTTTTCAAGGTCGGTGTTCTGACCCGTGTGATGAGCGGGCGCGATACTGCATCGCTTGAAACCGGCGCGAAGGCGAAGGCCGCCAATATTAACGTCGATGATCTCAGTGAAGTAATCCGGGGTCTGGATAAGAAGGCGCAGGGCGAATTTTCCCTACGTCTTCTACTCGCTGCTCGAAGCCAGGAGCAACTTCGCGATGTTGTCCCGGCTGTGCATCGGATCTTCGTCGATGCAAGGGCGCAGGTGATGGAAGAGACGCTTGGAAACCTCTCAGGCTTCTACGCTATGTTCCCCGGCAATCACAGGTTCAACGTCTTCCCGCTGTGGTTGTCAGAGGATCATCACGCGCGGCTTTCCTCCGTCTTCGCGCCTAGTATCGGGCATCCACATTCGGACGACTTGGATTCGGAATACCTTAACATCTTCGAGACGCGCACGCGGACGCCGTTTTTTCAGGACGTGTATGTGGACGGTGTGCGCGTCATGCTCATCATCGGGCCAACCGGCTCCGGTAAGTCCGTGCATGGGAACGCGGCGATTGCTCTTGAGCAGAAGTATGGCGGTTTTACCTACATTTTCGACATTGGCGGCAGCTACGAAAGCGTGGTCGAGCTGTACGGTGGCAAGGTTGATCGAGTAGGCAAAGACGGCCCCCGCATCAATCCATTCTCTCTTGAACCTACCGAAAGCAACATTAAGTTTCTGTACTCGTTCATCAAATTGCTGCTTACCAATGGCGGCGCGGAGTTGGAGCCGGAAGACGACGACGTGATTCATAAGGCAGTGCAGGATATGTACCTGCTCGATCCTGAAAACCGTCGCCTTTCGAATCTCTTCCTGCCCAAGAAGCTCGACCGTTATCTCTCGAAATGGGTTGGCAAAGGCATTTACAACGCCGTCTTCGACAACGTTGAGGACAGCCTCTCGCTCTCGCGCCTTCAGTGCTTCGACTTCCAGGGCGTGAACAACGAACAGTACGCAGACCTGATTGAGCCATTGATGGTATGGCTGCTCCGCCGCATCAACGACGTTCTCTATAACCCCGCCAATCTCGGAGTGCCCAAGCACATCCTCATTGAAGAGATCTTCTCTTCGATGAAAAACAAGCAGCTCTTGGATGGTGCGCTCGCTTCCATCAAGACGGTTCGTAAGAACCTCGGTGGCGTGACCATGATTGGTCAGTCTGCCGATGACCTCGGCGCGAACGCCGACAGCATCGTGAATTCCTGCACGTCGTTCCTGTTTCTCAAAGATGCGACTTTCAATCGGAAGCGTTACGCCGAATTGTTCAAGATGAACGAACAGCAGCTCGCTCTCTTCGAGAGCTTGCAGGATCGCGAGGGCTTATACATTCGTCGCGACGGGCTCACCAAAGTGGTGACGCTGCGGCTCGATAAGCGCAGCTACGCCACGTTCTCTACTAAGCCGAAGGACCGTGTTCGCCGCACCAAGCTGATCGAAAAGTACGGACTCACCGAGGGCATCACGCGCTTCGCCCAGGGCGAGACTGTGTAACCACTCCCACCTCCACCGAAAGGACTACCAGTGAAACCGCCCATCATCCTCATCGTCTCCTTTGGTCTCGGCTTGGCCGCCGCCGCCCACGCAGCAACCGATCAGCCTCACCACCTTGAACCCGCCGCGCCCCGCAGCGTTACAGTGTCAGAGGCAGACGCTCCTCCCGCCATCCGCACTGGCTTGCTGCAATCGACGCTCATCATGCTGCCTGCTGAGGAGAAGGTAGCCAACGTATTCGCCGGCGACACGGTGAATTGGGTATTTGACGGCGGCCATGTCGCCAGCCGCTTCATTAGTGTCAAGCCGAAGGTGGCGAACGCCACGACGGACATTCACATCGTGTCCGACCACGGCAACGAGTACACCCTTCAGCTCCGCGAAGTGTCGAGTGACGCTGACTTTCACTTCGATTCCAAGGTGTTCATCACGCCGGGCGATAAGGCGGCGAAGGACCGATTAGTCGAGTTGCCGGTGTTCGTCCCGGCTGCGGAGCTGGAAAGGGCCAAGCAGGAAGCGGCAGCGGCCAAGGCCGCGCAGACAGCCGAGTTGAAGGCCGAGGACACCAAGGCCGAAACATATCGCAGCAAATATCCCGGCACACTCCACTTCGATTACACCTGGGACACCAAAAAAGGCAATGCGCTGGGCCTTGAACAGATATGGCATGACGACAAGTTCACCTATTTGCGCGGCCATTTCTAGGAGACACCCGCGCTTTATGAGGTGAAGGAGAAGAAGCCGTCGCTCATCAACTTCGATTTCAGTAACGGTCTCTATACCGTGCCGAAGGAGCTCGACAACGGCTATCTCTCCATCGGCAAGCAGAAAGTCGAGTTTCACCGTGTGGAAGGAAAGGAGTAGTCATGGCCGACGAGAATCTGAATCAACCCGCCACCGTCCCGGAACAGCCCGAAGCGAAGCCGCCCGTGCGTAAAGGAATGCCGTTGGTCATTGCGCTGGTCGTCATCATCGCGCTGATTGGCATCGCCAACTTGTCGAGTCTGATCAGCGGCAATAAGAAGGCGGCGTCGCAGAGCGCGTTGCCGGTGCGCCCAGCCACGGCAAACCCGCAGCAGGTGTCGAGCTTCGAGACTCAGCAACAGGCGCAGGCCCGGCAGGATGCCGACATCACCCAGAGGCAACAGCAGCTCGCAGCCGCCATGCAGCAATTACAGGCGGCGCAAGAGACACCCGGCCCGGAGGCCGCTGGCGCACCTCCAATGACCGCCGCCCAGCGCGACGCGATTTACGGCAACAGCGCGAATGCACCGTCCCACACTTCCAACGTCTCGGAAGCGCAGGCGGAGGCCAAGCAAAAACAGCTTGCGCGTGAGAAACAGCAACAGGATGCCATCAATAGCGATACCGTCGCCATCGACTTTCAGCACTCCGGCAGCACCGCTGTGGCCGCGCCCACAACTACCGCTGTACTCGGGGAGAGTCAGGAGGCGTCGCCCAAGGCAACCGGCGAAACCATTACTCCTGCTCTTGATGCATCTGCCAAGAAGCCGCCCATTGCAGAGGCGAGCGCAGAGCAACAAACGAGAGCGAGCGCAAAGGCCGACCCGATGGGGCCGTATGACTTCGACACCTACGATGGGCGCTTGTATCGGATCTTTGAGGGCACAGTGTTGGAGGCGGTCGTCACCAACCACATCGACGGCGGATTCAGCAGCCCGATCATGCTGGACCTGACCACCGACCTCTACTCCCATGACCACCAGCAGCTTCTCTTGCCCCAGGGAACGCGGTTGCTTGGAACTGTACAGAGCGTTGGTAGCGAACAGCAGCGCAAGATGTTCGTCACCTTCCATCGCGCAATCTGCCCGGACGGATTCTCTTTGGAGTTCGCGAAGTTCATCGGCCTTGACCAGATCGGCACAACCGGTATGGCCACTAAGGTGAATCACGGCTATCTCGAAGCCTTCGCAGCCGCGGCAGCGATCGGTGGCTTGGGCGGCCTTGCTCAGATCGGCAACAACGGAAGCGTCTTCACGCCTTCAACCGAGATTCGCAACGGCATCTCCGAGCAGTCCGCCCAAGAGGGCGAGCAGGTTCTCAATCACTTCCTGAATCGCCTGCCCGTCATCACGCTCAAGGAAGGTTCGCGCGCCCGTGTGTACATTGGCACGGATTTGCTTGTCCCGTCCTACGCGGAGCATCGCGTTAGCCCCACTTTGTAGAGAGGAGCACCGTGATGAATGATCGCTTCGCACATTTGCTTCGCAAGTCGAGTGATGCCAAGCAGGGCGGTCACGAAGCCTGGCTGTACAGTCTACCGGTGAGAAAGTTGCCGTCGCACTGGTTCTCAATCGCGCCGATTGGCTCGCCGAGATTGGATACACGCTTCCCGAGACTATCGAGCGCAGCGGCACGGAGTGGATAGCTGTGATTCCGCAGATTGCCCGCCAGCTTGCAGAGGAGGAGTGAACGCTATGCAGAGGACTAGTCTTGATCGCTTGTATCAGGTCTCCGCAATCACGGCAGCTATTGTGCTCGCTCTCCTGCTCATCGGGACAACTACCGGGCGCGAAACGCTTGCATGGATTTACCTCACAGCCACGGATGCGATTGCAAATGCAACCCACGTCCACGGTTTTCCCCTGGACAGGCTCGACCCGACCTGCCCGCAATGCATGTAGTTCAACCCAAGCACAGGAGGCTTTATGAAAGTCACACTGACCAACCGCCGTAAGTGGCTCTTAGGGGCAGGCGCGGCTCTGCTTCTCACCGCGACCCCGAGCTTTGCCCTGTTCGGCATCGGAGATATCGTCTTCGATCCGACCAGTTACGCCAGCCTTGTATCGCAACTCACCACACTGGAATCGCAGTACAACATGCTGAAGAACAACATCACGCATTTTTCTGCGAAACAACTGTGGCAAACCGAACTCCATGCTCTTGAGAACGTGAACGTAGCCAGCATGTTCGGCGAAACGGCCGGCATCAAGATTGCGCTGAACTCTAACAACCCGAGTGCATCGCTGACCGGTTGGCAGACGGCCACGGTCCCGATGAACAGCAATGCCAGCACCTACCTTGCTGGACAGCAACTCGGCAGTTCCCGGATGTCACAGCTCGCCATGATCGAAACTTCGGACGGCGTTTCGCCCGACTGCCTCACAGCTATGGGTCAGTACCGTTCGGGCAGGACAACGAACCTTACGGCCAATAGCTCGCTGATGTCCAGTCAGTTCGACAACAGCGATTCGACCAACGCGGAGGTCCAGCAGCTCAATCTCCTGAACGCCGCAGAAGGCCAGCGGATGTCGGAAATGCAGTCCCAGGGCAGCTTGCAGGTCTGCCTTGCTGGACAGATGACCGTCGCCAACATGGAACGCCGCAACGCGGCTGCGGAGGACATGAACACGGCAGCGTTCGTTCAGCAGCAGCGCTCCACGAACGATGTGAGCGCCGCGAATGAAGGTAGTACCTGGACGACATACCTTCCCTAATCCAACTACAACCCACGATTGAGAGAGCGATATGGCATCCATTCTTGTGTTAGCGCAGGCCCTTCCTTCCGCCAGTTCCGGCGTCGATTGGCTGTATCAGTTCACCAACAATCTGACGAACCTCACCACCCAGAACGGCGGTGCGCTGACGCAGCTCGGTCTTACCGAGCTAAGCTGTATCGCTCTCTTCACTTTGGTGAGCATGTCGATCAACTGGAGCACCACCGGCATGACCTTCCGGCTCCATCAGGATCATGTCCATGTGGGCGACCTTACCAATTTTCTTATGAAGCTCATCATCTGCTGCCTGCTCGAAAACTATTGGGTGAACCCATTCCCCGGTGCGAGCTTCGGCATCAATCACTTCTTTTCGTATATTGCCCAGGCAATGGTCGCCGCCTTCGATCAAAGCTCGCTCAACAATTTGCTACAGCTCCTCAAGACCGCCGGCGACAACACCGCAATGCCATCCTTCACTGCACCACTTCAGATCCTCTGCTACGTCGTCGTGCAGCTCATGCTTGGTTTGGCTTCGGCCATTCTGTTTGTCATCAATTGCAGTTCCTTCATTTTGTACGGTGTAACTGCACTTTTCGGTCCGGTGTTTATACCCCTTCTCATGACCAAGAATTTTCGCGCCAAGTTCTTTCACTTCCTTGATGTGCTCATCAGCTTCGCCATGATTCGCGCCGTTGCCGCTGCATTTATCTTCGTCTGGGCGGGGTTCATGAACGGGTTTATTCAGCAGACGTTCAACGGCAACTATTCGATGGAGATGTGGATGGCGAACCTCATCCCGTGCTTGATGGTGTTTGTGGCGTTCATCATCAACATGCTCTTCATCCCCAGCATGACGCAGGCGATCTTTGGCGGCGCCGCTGGACTCACGTCCGCAGCAACGCAAACAGCCGCAGGTGTAGCCGCGTTAGTGGCGAAAGCAGGTGCTTGATATGTGGAATTTCTTACTCGCATTCTTCTCCGCACGAGCCGTAGGCAGGTCACGTGTCCTTCGGCGTTTGCTGACACTCTTTTTATTCGGAGCACTGATTGCCGCGATGATTTATACGGCTGTCGTGTTCCATGCGGTAACGGAAAGGAGTCATCCGAGCCATGTCCACCCACACTCTTCCAATTGATACGTCTCTCACACCGAAACAGGCTGCACTTGCCGACGAGATCGGCAATGAGGTCTACGCCTCCCATTACTCCGAACGGAAGGCGTACCGCCTCATCATCGGATGCGGAACAGTTCTGTTACTCGGTTCGATGGGGCTGAATCTTTCTCTGGCCCGCCGTCCCATTGCCAACCGATACATCCGCATCGACGAGATGGGTCGTGCCCAGGCGATACAGTACAGCGACTTGAACTACAGTCCGCGCGAGGGTGAGGTGCGTACATACCTCACTGATTGGGCCAACTATCGCTACACCGTCAGTCGCGACACCATCGCCAAGAAGTATCCGCTGAACTATTACTTCTTGTCAGGCAATCTGTCCTCGCAACTCATGACGGACGACAACGCCAATCACCTCGTCTCGCAGGTTATCGGTGGGCAGATCGAGCAGAGCGATGTCGAGGTGAAGAACGTCACCATCACTTCCATGTCGCAGGAGGTCGTTCAGGGCGTCACGATGGCGCGTGGGACGGCGCTTGTAGCGATCGACAAGCTCTACTCTCCGCGCAACTCGCACGAGCCACGCGTCGAGCATTGGGGTATCAGCGTGACATATTACCTGAACCCCAAACAGGTCAGCGATCAGGCTCGCATCTTCCCGCAGTTCGAGACGATCAATCCGCTTGGATTGACCATCACGGAGTTCCATGAAAACCGGCTCTCCGTGAACCCGATTGCCCCCGGAGCAACTACCGCGTCGCCGGCTGTACCGGCGACGCCACCCGCAGGAGCATCGCGGTGAGCTACCAACTGATATTGCCGTTCTTCCCGGAAGAGCTGCGTGAGCTTCTGTTAGACCCGTCCATCTCTGACCTGATGATTAATGGAACCACGGGTGTCTACGCAGATCGTGGAGGGGTCGTTCAGCATATCCCGCTGACGACCCCGTACACGAACGACCGGCTGCAGGCGGCGATTGAGCGCATCGCACGGCTCCTGGGACAAGATCTCACGAGCCAGAATCCGATCCTGAATACGCGCCTTCCCGATGGCTCCCGTGTCGCCGTCGTCGGCGCTCCATCCTCCATTCATGGGCCTACGCTGACCATCCGCAAATTCAACCGCTGGTACACCAGCGATGAATTGATCGCTTCAGGCAGCCTACCGGCGCATGTCCGGGATACGGTTGTCGAGCTTGTCAACGCCAAAAAGAACGGCATCATCAGCGGCGGAACCGGCTCGGGGAAGACAACTTTGATGAAGTCGCTGCTCGATCATGTACCCCACCATGAGCGCCTCATTGTTATTGAACAGCCGGCGGAGTTGAAGATTGCCCATCCCAATGCGGTTCGTTGGGAGGCAGTGGAGGCCATTCCTGGCCAAGTCGCCGTCACTCCTAGCCAGCTATTGGCCGCCGCTCTTCGGCATCGGCCCGATCGCATCGTGATGGGTGAAATCCGTGATGAGTGCGGCTATGACCTCTTGCAAGCCATGAACACCGGCCACGGCGGAACGCTTTCGACCATCCACGCAAAGTCAGCGTGGGACGCTCTCAATCGGCTATCCGACTTGGCTCTCAGTGCCAGACCGAATCTGAATCATGGTTTCGTGCGGTCAGAGACCGCAGAAGCCATCGACTTCGTTCTCTACTGCGAGCGAAATGCCGCAGGCCGCCGCCGCGTGCGCGAGATGATCTCTGTTACCGGATACGCCCATGCCGAGCAAGCATTCCAGACGGAAGAAATCTACCGCGCTCCGGCCGAGGCCGACTAACGCCCGTCACGAGGTGAGCGATGACAACCGGATTCGTTGGAGACAGTCTTCTTACTGGGCATCGGGTGTCGAGACCTTCGACGGAAAGACGTGCTCTTGGGCGTGAAGACCGCAGCCTGAATCGCGTGGCCAGCGGTGATGCTTTGCCGCTCGTCTTTCCAGCGTTCATGGCAAGAAGAAAGAAGTTGCATTGCCGGGACATGGCATCGTCCGGAACCCCTACATTCGCTCTGTCTTTGAGGCGTATCTCTCCACATCAATTCCTCGTCATGCTCGGTCACTGCTTCGGGGCCAAACCGGCGCCCTGCGGCTCGGCGTCGTTCTGCTTCGCTTGCAGCGCCCCTGCGGGGTCTCGGTTCCTCCCAAAACAAGTTTGTAAGCGCGGCCAAGAACGCCGCACAAACTTCTTCCGGGCCCCGCCAAGAAAGCACTCCTTGGCACTTGGGAGCCGGGCCCACTCGCTGGCTTTGCCAAGGGTGACCCGAGCAAGAACGGGAATTCAAAACGGAGACACGACCATGAACAAGAACAGAGCAGAACTGATGGGATTCCTCGGAGCCGATGCCGAAGTTCGCACCGGCAAGAACGACAGCAACTTCACTACCTTCTCCCTAGCCACGTCGGAACGCTACAAGGACAAAGAGAGCGGCGAGTACAAGCAGATCACCGAGTGGCACCGCTGCATCGTCTTCGGCAAGTTCGGCGAGTTTGCCGCCACGCTCAAGAAGGGCGAGCACATCTACCTCGAAGGCAAGATTCGCCACTACGAGTACACGCCCAAGAAGGCCAAGAAGCCAGTCCGCACCGACAGCATCCAGGTTCTCACGATCCTCAAACTTGACCGGGCCGAGAAGGCGGCCCAAGAGGATCTCGACAACGAGCCGGAGCCGTCCGATGACATCCCGTTCTAGGGCTTGTCATCACGCTCAGGAAGACCCGGTGAAAGCCGGGCTTTCCTCACGCTAAAGGCCTGCAACATTCCATCGCATCCGAGGTATTCGCCATGAGCCAAACTGCCACAGACTTTCTTACCCATTGCTTCGCTCCGGGGGAGACCATTGCTCTCCTGCTGCGCAGTGAGAGTGCCGACCGCCCCGCGCAGCGGATCGTTCGACTAGAACAGGCGCTTGCGCCTGCCTATATTCGGTGGCTCGCTCACGAGAACCATGCTGGTGCCAACGTCTATGTCGCTGCCAATCCGCTCCGCTCCGGCAGCCGCCGTCGCACTAAAGAGTGCATTGCCTCCGTCCGTCACCTGTATATAGATATCGACTTCGATGGGGATACCCGTGTCGCTGCGCTTAGGGCTTCAGATGTTGTTCCTTCTCCGACCGTGGTCCTCGCCACATCCCCAGGCAAGTATCAGGCGCTTTGGCGTGTTGACGGCTTTGACTTCGAGCGTCAGGAAACCACGCTGAAGCAGCTCTCCATCGTCTTTGGCGGCGACCGCGCTTGCACGGACTGCAACCGCGTACTCCGCATTCCCGGATTCTTGAATCAGAAGTATTCGCCGGCACACCTCGTCACCGTTGAATATCTATCCGATTCCGTCTGGAATCCTGGCGACTTTCATCTCGACAATGCCGCGCTCCCGCTGCGCGGAATCGCACGGCCAATGCAGCCCGGAAAGCACACACATTCCGAGCAGGATTGGGTTTGGGTTCTCGACGAACTGGCCCACGGCAAGGATGCGGTGAAACTCACGCATACGCTGGCTTCCCGCCGCGCCGACAAACCCAATCCTCTCTATTACGCCCAGCGCACCGTAGACATGGCTTCAGCCCGTCTCTGGCTGCTCGAAGGCTCACCCATTGACGACGTAATCACGATGCTCGAAGTGCGCCGTCGCTCCGAGATTCCCACCACGCTTTGTTCCGCTCGTGCGAGAGAGATCGCGACGAAGGCTAACCGCATGATTGCCCGCTCGAAGATTGCCTAATTCATCAACCAAAGGAGAATGCAATGCCACTGCTAGAAATCACTCAAACCCGCCACGTCAATGCCTCAGTTCGGTTTACTGACGCAACCGCTCGCTTGGTCGATCAGTATGTCACCTTCCTCCGCTCCCATGGACAGCCTCGCGCAACTGCCGATGACGTTATCGAGCAGGGTGTCGGCTACACCTTCAACAAGGATCGCGAGTTTCAGGAGTATTTGAAAACGCCACAGGCGGCCAATGTCACGCAGACCCTGCGAGTTCGTAAGGCCCCCGTTTCTGATGCCGTTGAGCAGGCCAGCAAAAAGCCTGCTGTGGCGACGCAGCCCGCAGTACAAACCCCGGCTGTAGCGGCAGGATCGAAAGCATGATCCTCCATCCAATTCCGGGGCAGGGCCACTACGGCGCTGCGCGCCGGAAGAACGTAGACAATCCATCCCTGAAAGGGTTGCGTTGGGAACCAATTTGGTTCCAACGGGAAACATGCAGAAAACAGGCGGCTTGCCGCCGAGGCCAAATTCGGGCGGTTCCATTGGGAACCGCGCCCGAAGCTGGCCTCAGAAGGACCAGCGATGCTTTCACAGACCTCTGAAATCGAAGACCGCCTTCAGCGGCTTAAGGGACGGGAGGCCCGTACCCAGAGCATTGCCACCCGGTTTACCCGCAATGAAGAAAGAGCACTATTGCGGGTCGCCACAAGCAGCGGAAAGAACCTCCGCGAATGGGCACGGGAAGTCTTGCTGGATGCCGCGAACGCACAGCAACACGGCGATGGGGCGGCGTTGTTTGCCGAAGTGCAAGCCTTACGTCTCCTGCTCATCAACACCCTTGAGCCGTTGCTGCGCGGCGAAAAGATGACGCCGGAGCAGTTCAAAGAAATGCTCCGGTACGTGAAAACCAATAAGCGCAAAGCGGCTGCAGACATGCTCGCCAGCTATGCGGAAGGGACAACAGAACAGCCATGACCGACACACAATGGGGCCGCAAAGAAACCATCGTTCGTCCGCCGCACTATCCCGTCTACAGCTCTGGAGCCTTATTCGTTGCGCTCCTCGTGACCGTCGTCTGCGTTTACCTCCACCTCGCTTTTGTCATGACTCCGCTGCAACGCTACTACCTCTCCTGCTATGCCGAAACGGGTTTCCTTGGCACCATGCGCCAGAGCAGCGAGTACCAGCTTGTTACGGTGGCAGACCGCCAGCGCCACACCCGGCCTGTCACGGAAGCCGACGTGCAACCAGGTTCTACGCCGCAGCTAATCGGCAAGCCGATACCCTTGGCGCTCTCCGCAGCGGCTCATGCCTCCGGCGTCGTTTTTCTCTATCGGGGACCGAAGGTTGCTTACATGAACCGCCCTCTTCATGACTACCTTCGCCGCTTCGTTTATGACGGTGCTTCTCTCTTAGGCATCTTCGGCATACCGTTGTGGTCAGGGCTTGCCTTGTTTCTTCTCCAGCTCCCATTCGCCGTCCGCAAAGACGTTCGACGGCTCAAAGAACTGAAGTATGGACGACTGCTAAAAGGCCCCGTCCTGGTCTCTCCAAACGGCTTCAATAAGGTCATCAAGGGCGATGGCATCGGGTTCAAAACCACCGAGTCCAAAGAGCTCATGCGCATCCCCCTACGCGCCGAAGGGCAGCACATCGAAATCATGGGCGATACTGGCGCGGGCAAATCCCGGCTGGTCATGCAGCTCCTCGTACAGATCAAGGAGCGCGGCCATTCCGCCATCGTGTATGACCCGGCCTGCGAGTTTGTGCAGCGGTTCTATGATGCCGACCGTGGCGACATTATTTTGAATCCGCTCGATGCGCGGTGTCCCTATTGGGGACCGTCCGAAGAGCTACGCCGCCGTGCCGAAGCCCGAGCCATCGCGGCGTCCTTGTACCAACCGACCACCGATAAGAAGGGAGAGTTTTTCACCGAGACTCCGCAGAAGATATTCGCCCATCTGCTGACCTTCGGCCCCACCCCGCAGGAGTTGGTCGAGTGGATGGCGAACCCCGACGAAATCGACCGCCGGGTGCAGAACACCGAGATGGCGATGATGATTGCGAAGGGTGCGCAGCAGCAGCGCAACGGCGTCCTAGCCTCCCTTGGATTGATTGCGGACAGCCTACGAATGCTCCCACGGAAAGAGAAAGCCACGAGCCATTGGACCGCGACCGAATGGTCGGAGCATCGCAAGGGATGGATCTTCATTACGTCCAAACCAAGTGAGCGAGAGGCGCTGCGTCCCCTGCATAGTCTATGGATCGACCTGCTTGTGCTCCGTCTCCTGAACGAGCCGAAAGAGAGCCAGCATCCGGTTTGGTTCGTGTTGGACGAGCTGGCAAGTCTGCAACGTCTGCCCCAACTCCACACCGCTATTACCGAGAACAGAAAGGCAAAGAACCCTCTTATCCTTGGCTTCCAAGGTAAGGCCCAGCTTGAAATGATTTATGGCCATCTGGCCGAGGTGATGCTGTCGCAGCCAGCGACCAAGATATTTCTGAAAATCACGGAGCCCAAGGCTGCCGAATGGGTGTCGAACGCCATCGGCAAGGTCGAAATCGAGCGGTTGCGGGAGACGCACTCCACAGGCCTACGGGCTGGCAACAACTTCAGTCTGGAGCGCCAGGTTGAACCGTTGGTACTGGACTCGGAAATTTCCGGGCTCCCCGACAGACACGCATTCCTAAAGCTGGGAAACACGGTAGCCAGATTCTCATTTGCCTATCACGACATCCCCGCCACCCAGCCCGCGTTCGTGCCGCGCCCGCTGGACGATGACGACCTTACCTTCGACCCGAAGACGCTTGCGAAGAAGCCGTCCCAACCCGATGCGCTCGAAGAAGCCGCAGAATCCGTACAGGCCGGATTCTCCCTTGGAGACTAGGCCATGCTGCAAATCTCCAAGGCGCTTTCAGCCTCTAAATTACAGGACTACCACAAGCGCGAATTCACCTCGCCCGACCAGAACTACTGGAGTCAGGGACAGCAAGTGCAGGGCCAGTGGCAGGGACAGCTTACAGAGAAATTTGGCCTGTCCGGCGCAGTCGGCGCGGAAGAGTTTCAACGTCTCTCCGAAGGGCAACATCCGTACACTGCCGAGCAGCTTGTCATGCACCGGCAGTCCTTTGAGTACGCGGACGCCGATGGAAAGACCGTCAACTCCGTACAACATCGCGCGGGTTGGGATGCTACCTTTTCGCCGCCAAAGTCGGTGTCGTTGACAGCTCTGGTAGGCGGCGATGAACGAATCCGAACAGCGCACTCCGAGGCCGTGACGATCGCGTTAACGGATTTGGAACGTTACACGCAAGCACGGATTGGCGGAAACCACCCAGCCGAAACCACCGGACAGTTCGTCGTTGCCAAGTTCGAGCACGACACCGCTCGTCCGGTTGACGGCTATGCCGCGCCACAGCTCCACACCCACGCTGTCATCTTCAATGTCACCCAGCGCGAAAACGGGCAAACCCGAGCGCTCCAGGAGCACGGCTACTTCGATTCTCAGCAGTTCGCCACTGCCGTATATCAATCAGAACTGACGTATCGACTTCGGAATCTTGGGTATGAAATCGAAGCCGGTAGAAGCGGAGCACCTGAGATCAAGGGGTATACGTTGGAGTATCTCGACGCCTCTAGCGCACGCCGCGACCAGATACGCGAGCGGATGGAAAAGCACGGCCTCCACGGATATGAAGCGGCGGATATCGCGGCACACGCCAGCCGCAGCGAAAAACTCATGCAGACGCCCGCCGAGGTGCTTGCCGCCCATCGGCAGCTTGCCGCCGAGTACGGTAACCAGCCCGATCAAGTCCTGGCTGAGGCTCAGGAGCGCGCACGCAAGCACACCGCCGAACGCACTCCCGAAACCGTGCAGAAAGTCGCCCGCGAAGCGGTCACCTTTGCCCGCGAGCGCAGCTTCGAGCGCGAAGCCGTCACCGATGAACGCGACCTCTTTCGCGACGCCCTGCGCCGCGGAATGAGTGAAGTCACCTATGCCGAAGTTCGGGCCAGCTTCGAGTCGCGCATTGCCTCCGGCGAGTTCCAGCTTGTCCCCGCACAGAAACACGAGACCGGGCGGCAGTTCACCACCGCAGAGACGATACGCACCGAGAAAGAAATTCTGCGCCGGATGCAGCAAGGCCACGGGCGTGCCGAACAGATCATGTCTATCCAGGCCGCTGTCGCCCACACAGAAAAGCAGCAGCATTTGAACGCCGGACAGCGGACCGCCGCTGAAGAAATTTTGACCTCGCGCGATGTGGTGCAAGGGCTGGAGGGGCGGGCCGGTGTAGGCAAAACGACCCTTTTGAAATCGGTCCGCGAAGCAGCAGAACAGCGCGGGTATGTCGTCGAAGGCTTCGCCCCGACCTCCCGCGCCGCGAACCAGCTCCGCGATGCCGGGATCTCCGCCGATACCTTACAGGGCTTCCTGGTTCGCGCCCGCCAGCCGAACCCCGACCGCCATCTGTACATGGTCGATGAATCCAGTCTCGCCAGCACCAAACAGTTGCGAGACTTCCTCGCGAAGCTGGAATCCGGCGACCGTGTGTTGCTTATTGGAGATACCCGACAGCATCAGGGGGTCGAAGCTGGCAAGCCGTTCGAGCAGTTGGTGAATGCCGGGATGAGGACGGCACAGCTTGACCAGATCGTCCGCCAACGAGAGGCCCCCGATCTATTGAAGGCCGTCGAGCATTTGTCGCGTGGCGAAATCGCCGAGGGGGTGGCGCTCCTGGAACAGCAGGGCCGTGTCACCGAGATTGCGGACCCGCAACAGCGCATCGCGTCGATTGCGCGGAGCTACGCCGCCAGCCCGGAAAACACCATCGTTGTTTCCCCCGATAATGCCTCGCGCCGTCAGATCAATCAGGCGGTGCGTTCCGAATTGCAGGCTCTTGGCAAAGTCGCCTCGGAGGACCACGCGGTGCGCGTACTCGCCCCCCGTTCGGACATGACCGGTGCCGATAGGACCTGGGCTGCTCGCTACGCCGTAGATGACGTTCTCTACTATCCGCGTGGCAGCCAAGACATCGGAATCGAGAGACAAAGCTATACGAAGGTTGTCGCTACCCAGCCCAAAGACAACCTGCTGACCGTTCAGAAAGAAGACGGAGCCACCGTCACCTACAACCCCGCGCGGCTCTATGGCGTGAATGTCTACCGCGAATTGGAGCGGGAGTTTGCGGTTGGCGATCGTTTGGGATTCACCGCGCCGTCTAAAGAGTTAGGCGTTGCTAACCGCGACCTTGGCACGGTTCAACAGATCGACAAAGACGGCCAGCTCCTCGTGAAGATGGACAACGGGAAATCCGTCATGTTCAACACCCAGCAAATGCGGCACTTCGACCACGGCTATGCTGTCACCAGTCACAGCTCTCAAGGACTCACAGCGGAGCGGGTCTTGGTGAATATCGACACAAACGCCCATCCAGAGCTGATAAACCCTCGCTTCGCGTATGTTTCCATCTCGCGTGCCGCACAGGAAGCACAGATCTTTACCAATGCCGCTTCATCCCTAACGGCCAGCCTAAGTCAGGCGGTAACGAAGACCTCTGCCATCGAGATGATGCAGGGATTCTGAGTGCAGTCGTAAGGAAAATTTTGTCCCGATGCAACCTGCAATCGTAAACCTTTCCTGGTGCTCCCGTCGGTCTTCAGGTATTCGTCCGGTAGAGTCTTTGCTCCAGTTCATGCGCATCTGGGACGCCCAGGCCAACAAGCCGACTAATGACAGAATCGATCCGCTCCCGTATTGTCTCTTCGACAAAGGCGGTCGGCGAGTCTTCAAAGATCTTCCTCAGAACCAGCGATATTCTTTGCCCGACGCTCCATTCAATCCAAAATTTATTGTCTTGGGGAAAGCGTTCAAGCCATTTTTCGGCGCATCCCACAACGAAGCAAAGTTGCTCTCGACGCGGAGCGATTTCGAACAAGTTGAGGTACATCAAGGTTACGAAGGGAGATCGCCAACTCTCAATGAATTTCTCCAGCAACGGCAGGAACGGGTCGATGCTTGCAACCAGACCGGACGGCACATAGCATTTTGAAGGCTGGAATGGGTTGTAGGTGTTGAAGCAAAGCGTTGCAAGAATGTCGGTCATATCCGTAGTCACCGACGTTTCGTCTCTGTCGTGATTCCATAAAAACAGTCTCGTCGTCTTAATGCGCTCCAAGGCATAGGTCCGGATAGTAAGCAACTGCGATACCGAAAGCATATGATCGTCGAAATGCACGACATCGGCGCTTCGTATGAATGTCGAGAGACAGCTCATGAGAGGCTCCTCGGGAAGATCGTTGAAGAGAGTTTCAAGATACTCCCAAAGGGCTGTGGCTTCCCGGTGTCCCAGACATCTCGGCAGCAGCTCCCAAAAGACGCTGTTCCATTCAGATGGACCTCGATCAAAGCGTTCCGTCTTGTCTTCTCCCTTTCCATTCGCGAGCAGGGTCCACTCGACATACGTTGTGGCGATGTCCATCATCCAGGAAGGTGCCTCAACCCCTCGAAAGACTTGTTTGTGCTGACCCAGCCAAAGTGCGGCCAAATGATAGTTCACACGCTCCTGTACCTCATCAGCGTTGGCGATCGCAGTGGCCTCGGGCGGTTTCCGCCCGATGCCGCGGCGTCTCGGGGTTGCGCGCTTGGTCGGGAATTTGGGCCAGGCCGGTTCGGGGCCTTGTCCTCGCAACCAGACAAGCTCTGTGTCAATCCGCGCACTGATCCGCGCATCGAAGGCAACTCGATGCGCCAATTTCTCTTCTTCAGAGTCATTCCACGATTCGACGGCGAGAACAGATGCCTCGAAGGCACAACGCATGATGCAAGGAAGCCACCGTACATTGAGCCGAAACAATAATGCGAGGATTGCTCGATAGCCGTGTGGAGGAGCATAGCTTGCAGAGGCCACGAATCGGAGCAGCCGCGCGTCGTCATCCTGTTGCCGCGAACGCTCCAGCAGGAAGCTTTGTCCTACGAAGGCTATTGCCTGGGGATTGAATCTGAGGCCCTCACGTTGAGAGAAGACAGGATCAATTCTGCCCTCGTAGGCTCTGTCAAAGATGCTGCGTACCCAGGCCCCCTCTTTCTCCAGCAGCTCGGCAGAACCGTTACGCGCCATCAGAGTGGCGACGGTGACAACAGCCTCCAACATCGTTAAATAGTTGCCGTCCCAATCAAAGTCAGGTTTTGAATCTAACGCGCCTTCGTGCTTCTTCGCCCAATCGAGAGATAGGGTCAAGAATTCCTCTGCGGTTTCAGGAGTCACGTAAAGCTCATTGAGGATCGCCGTTCTGAGCGAATGTTCTTCTAAGCGAGGAGCAGCCTCTTTTTGGATCGGCTCCATCTGCTGCCGTTCGCCCTGTGGAGCTTGGTATTCGAACTTTCCCGTGGGATTTCCATTCTCGTCCTTTAGCTCGTTCCAATTCGAGCGGTTGAGGACATTCAGGGCGTGTATGGCCATCATTCTCGGATCACCGAGATCCGAATCCTTTGCTGGCCGCCCCAGTCGCCCGCTCGCAACGGCGAGAGTGTTTTCCAGGATTGGTCGATATTCTTGGTTATGGAAGGTGTAAGGTGCAAGCAAATCATAAAGACTTGCCCTGCGCGATGCTCGCCGCTTCAGGTCTTGCGTCGATACCAGCCCCACCGGCTCCGTTTGGATGTCTTTGAGACCGAACAAGTCGGGAAATTCGAAATTGTCATGCCCGGGACGTGTGCGATCGAGGCAGAGCAATACAGGACAGCCAACAAACGGGATTGCTGCGCTTACGGAAGCGGGCCAGTGAGAGATAAGAATATCTGTCACCACCAAGAGAAGGGCGCTTGATCGTTCGCCATTTTGGAGAGGTCCTGAAACATCCGTAATAACGGTCTTGATATCTTCCCCGTCCTCGATTCTGCGATGAGCCCACGCTTCGAGCGCCATCAAAGCTGAGACAACAAGCCCTGATGAGCTGCCATAATCCCGCGACCATGTGTAAAACTCCGCCCATTTGTATGATTCGGACTGTCCACCGCGATACACGACGATGGCGTTTGTATCCTCTTTGTCGCCACGGTAAAAACTGATCTCATGCAGCAGAATTCCGCGAACTAACCGTAGTCCCTCGGACGGCGCGTGAATGAGCAGGTCAAGAAATGGACCTTGAGAGGGACTCGAAGGAGTGAACTTGACGTCAATGAACTCGAAGGGACGATCCGGCAGATGATCGCCACCCCTCCTTCGCCGTGGTTCCTTCTTTGGGATCAATGTCTCCAGTGCAAAATCTGCGAACTCTTTCGGCGCCGCTTGGGACAAAGTCCCTTTGGTCTTCAGTACGTCGATGCGTATCTCATCGCGATGCTCCCGGCCGGCAAACGACAGGAGATACCTGACCGCTAGCTCTGGTGTCTGCTTGCAGAAGAAGAGAAAAGTCGTTCTACATTCGTCCTCGACAATCTTTATTTCCGCTTGGCTCAGCTTGCCATCGAAAATATGGTTTCTGAATCCATAGGGATCAGC
This sequence comes from Acidobacteriota bacterium, assembly GCA_019351975.1. Classification (GTDB taxonomy): domain Bacteria; phylum Acidobacteriota; class Terriglobia; order Terriglobales; family Acidobacteriaceae; genus Granulicella. Next base: position 31,299 of record JABBOG010000024.1, on the reverse strand, counting down.
GTCGTGCTCTGCCTCAATCAAGAGCAACCAATCGAGGAGCAATGGAAGCAGGCGGGGTGTCAGCCAGTCGCTTCCAACCACTCCCATGATGTAGGTAGAGAACAATTTGACGACGTCTGGAATGGCAGGTACAGGAAGATAGGACACAATATTCGTCAACCAGACGATCAAACTGCCGACAGAACGACTCCGCGGGACTTTCCAGCCGTCGGGGATCTTCCCCAGCGTGATGCCTGCATCCTTCAAACGTTGCGAGCCCGACTCGAACTCGACCGCTAACACATAGCGGATCAACTCTCTCAGGAGACTGCCATCGTTCTCCAGCAATGCGAGGGACACACTGACCAGAGTGCGAACGGAGTCTTCCGCGCGGACGACAGCCAAAACGACAGATCTCCGCCAGGTTTCGTGCGATGGGGCCAATGATCCGATGAGATCCTTCCACCGGGAGATCCCTTCTGGCTCCTCCAGCGCCATGCGCGCTGCTAATTCCGCTCCGCGCATTTGATCGGGGTATGCTCGCACCGAAAGATCAGGGACCGATTGAAATCCTCTCTCCTCATACAGGAGATTCGCAATCGCCCATTCTCGAAGAACATCGTGGCGAAAGGTTATGCGGTCTCTGCCGAACTCCCGCAGGGTTCCGCTACGCAAAAGCGCATCAATAATGCCGGATGCTTCAGCGGAGCTGTCGAATGATTCCGAGGAGAACAGAAAGTGTCTCGCGAGCTTGACGAGGACACGTGCGCGTTCGCGGAGCTCAGAATCCACATGGCCGTCAGCGGTTTCCCACCATTGCCTCGCCATCTGTGTTTCGGTGGCAGGCCACGGGTCATCTACGTTCCGAGCGGAAAGCCGGGAAAGACGGAAAAGATTCCTTACTATTTTCTTGGCCGGATGGGTATCCGAGAGCAACGACCTTAGCTTCGGAGCTGCGAGTCGCAGTTCATCGAGCTCGCTCTCGTCGAGTTCACTCAGTTGCATCGTCACGGTAGGTCCAAACCGCGTCAACGCCTCTCGTGGTATCCACGTCGGCTCGACTTGCCCAAAGTCCGTCCGAGCCGTTGCGACGACACGCATCGTCGGATGCCGCGCCGCAAAGACCAACAGATCCTTGATCGTCTCTTGTTCTGTCGGGCTATAGAAATCAAGGTTATCTACAAAAAGAATGCCCGCCCCACTCAGCGAAAGTTCGTTCATCAAATCGCGTCCATCGCCGTCGTAGGCAATCGTTGTCTTGAGGGACAACCAACCACGTTCTGTAACCCGATTCGGTGTGAAGACGAGAAAGCGCGCCTCAGTCTCTAGGCTTGCTGCAAGGCCATGGAGAAGACCGGATTTGCCAACGCCGGCGTCCCCTCTAATCTCTACATAGCGGCTTTGGTCCAACGCTTCGCGAATCGCATCCATTCGTGATTCGCGTTCGAGCGTGATTCCGCCAACGGTATTGTCAAATCCTGCGATAGCTCGCTCTGACTCCTCAAACAAAGCCTCCATCGCATAGACGTTTGATCGACTTCCTGCCAAGCGAAATGACGGTTGCAATTCTTCCACGAGTTCAGCGCGGGTCCGGCTACCGCCCACCGAAGCCATGTCGAAAGCCAACGTAGTCAGACGAGACCAGAGGTTCTCGGCGTCGCGCGCATCACTGCCGCTCAGTGCTCGAAGGCATCGCTCGCGCATCAACTCATTCGTTGCGGACGCTTCCGAATCGAAGTCGGATTGCAGGATTTGAGTCCGCCTGAGGATTCTCCAGACCGTCTCATCATGGTTCGCAAAACCGGCCTCGAACAGATTTGCGCTGAAGACAGCGACGAAGTTACGCATCGTATCATTCGCCGCACCCGGCCGCTCCAGCCTGCTGCGGAAGGCAACAGCATCTTCGAGGTTCCTGGCCCACTTCAAAACATCCTGATAGAAAGGCTCTTTACTTTGGCGCGTACGACCAATCGCGATCCCAAACCCATGCTGGCTCTCACCCGGACCTTCCCCAGAAACAGCCGCTCCGATCTGTCGAACCACATCCTTGAATTCGTTGTCGGACGCGGTGAAGGTGAGAGTCCGTTTCACCTGGATTTCAATACTCGCGGTCACTCCCTCTCGGCTGACTCCATGGACCACAATGTCGTCAAGGGGAAAGCCCTCTTCTGCTCGTTGCAGGCGGACACTTTCCATGCGGCATCCCGGTAGTCCCCGAGCTTCCACCTCAAGCAGCATCGAGAGGAGGTAGCTCGCCCCTACCTTGGCCTCGAAGACCGGACCTGCCCCGCCGCTGGATGCTGGGTTTGTCATAGAAAATGGCTCTGACCTAAAACTTGTTCACTCCGCGCAGTATTGGTATCGTGCTGCAGACTCCGGCATAATTTCCCATTGTTTCATATTCGCCTTGTATTCGCCCGTGTCGCCCGCCACTATTTTCGCTAGAAACTGCAGGCAATCTCCCTCCGGGTTGCTATAGCCACTGCCTTGCGACGATCTTCCAGCGCGCCACGCGCAGTCCGTCCTCCTTCAGGCAGCCACGGTCTCTGTTTTCCTGACCTGCGGCTTTCCCCGTCCGCCGTTCGAGAGCATCGCGCTCCCGCGGTGTCAGCGATTCCCACCAGCGCGGGTCTGCGAAGGTATTCTCGAAATGCTCAAAGGTCATTCTGATCAAGGCATCGCCAACGTCATCGTTCGAGAATCGATCCAAGCTCTGCATCAAGCGAATGCAGCTCTTGCCGGCCTTCGAGTCCCACACGAACGCGAAGACGCTTCCGTCCTCGAACGGTATAGCCGAGTAGGTCAACTGATCCAGACGGTCCGTCGAGGCAAGCGCCTGAAGGCTGTTCTCTTCAAAATCGAATTCGGGATGGACGCCATCCACCGCCAGCCGGGACAAGGAGCCTGACCTCTGGAGCGAGTGTGCCTTGACAATGCGGCCTGTACACGTTGCCGGGGACGCGTCGGGATGGCTGCAATACGACGTGTCCATCAATTTGCGCACCCGCTTCAGAATCGTCCACCTAGACTCCGGCTGCATCTCGTGCCGATGCTTGTGACACTTTCCGTACGGCACTTGCGACCTGCACCAACACGGATCCTCGTCGCCCGGAGGGTTCGGCGGGAGTTCGAGCGTCTTGATCTTTGTGCCAGGAATGTAGCCCATATCTCTATCTTAGATTTCTTCTTCTCGCGGCGGAGTCATGCTCCTCGCTTGCCTTCATCAGCTTCGCGTATTCAGTCACTTCTCAGAGAGCCGTTCCCGGAGTCAGATTCTCTGCATTTTTTCCTGCCGTTTAGCGACAATAGACAACATGACGCAAGAGCAGATCGTCGTCGAGGTCGCCCGAGATATCTGTGCCAACTTCCTGAACGAACACCGGTCGACAAGCCGGCATGACCTCATGGTGCGCTTTGAGATCACCAACCTGCTCTCCGAGATGGAGACTCGTGGACTGTGCATCCGGTCACCGCTCGATCAAGAGCAATACCTGCCATGCTCGGGTTCTTTCGCGGTGCTGCCGTCCGAGGACGAGTTTTATCTCCAAGCAGAAGTGGCGTTTACGTCCACTGCCCGCATCTTGCGGCATCTCTTCCGGACGGAAGGCAAAGGTGTCTCGTATACGCCGGATGTCCTATTGGAAAAGGCCGCGACACTGAGAGAGCCGTTGGACGGGGAAGGCATCGTACTGGGTCTGTATCTGGCGCAGGACTTCGGGATACTCTCGCCCCCGAAGTTGTCCGAAGACCGACTGCGTGTCGAAAGTTGCTGTGTCGGAGAGCATGTCATCGATCTCAAGGAGCCGGGGCGAGACTGGGCACAACGCGCCCGCTTCGCACGCGAAGCTATCCCGAAGTCCATGATGGTGCCCTTCGAAATGTTGCAGTCGGTTGGATACGACGACGAGTTTCTGGACGAGTATTCCGACGAGGACAGCGGGCACGACTTCTGGATGCTGCTGCATCCGAGTATCGTGCCCGAAGCACGAAGACGATTCCGAGCCAGATTCTATGCCGAAGCCGTTCTCGCCGCGCTCAAAGTCATCACCCTCCAGATTAAGAGCCGGACCGGTCTAAACCTGGATGGGGCGCCATTGATGACGAAAGCCTTCAACCCAAACCAGCCCTATTTAATCTTCGCCCCCGGCGACACCGAGACCGGAATGTCGATGCAGCAGGGATACCTGCAAATCTTCGCCGGGACGATGATGGCCGTTCGCAATCCGAAGGCCCACGGCTTCGTCGAAATCGATGCGGCGCGGTGCATCCACTTCCTCTTTCTGGCGTCGCTTCTGGCGCACAAGCTGGATGAAGCGCAGAATGCGCCCGTCTCCTCAGAGCCTGTATAGAAGACGCCCGTCTCCCCACCCTCGGCAGTGGCGCAGCCTCACGGCTGCGCTTCTTTGCCTGACCACCCGACGGGCTTGCATTGAAAAGTCTGTTCTCCACAGGTGCGGTGGCGATGCGGTGTGTCGCACGGCGCGATCTGTTCGAATAGAAGTAGGAATTGAGGAAAACCGCATGACAACGTTGGTTGCTGACTTTCGCGCGGATTTGCAGGCCATGGCCAGGCAGCATCTGACGGCGGATTGGGGCACAGCGGTCGCGGCCATCTCCGACGACGATGTGCTCACTGCATATTTCGATGCGCTGCGCCGCCGACCGGCGATGCGGCCACGGAAGATATGGATCGCCGATGATTTCACCTATCCGCCGGAGTATCAAGCTGGATGGGAACAGTTGCAGAAGAAGGTGGCGGACGGCGAAGATTTGCGGCCGCATCTGAGCAAAGGCCACGCGAGGTTGGGCACGCTGGACGGTCTCCTCAATGAGTGGAACGTACATCATCTGCATCTGGGTACCGCGCCTTCTTCACGCGATCCGGCTCTGGTCGAGCGCAGCGGGCCGGTCCTCTTCGCCCGCATCACAGACGACGACTTCTATGCCATCAATGTCTACACGCACGGTGACTGGGAACAAACCAGCGTTCTCGAAAGCCTGCATCGCAACTGGCCGGAGACGATCAAGAGTTACCGCATTCGTGGGATTCAGGGTGAGCCGCTGACCGAAGAGCAGCGCCGGAACCTTCGCAAAGTGAATATGCAGACGGCTACGACTACGGCGGATGGCACGGTATACATGGCGATTGGTGGCGGCGTCGCCAGCTCTGGAACTTCTGCCGAGGCGGTTCGGCGGGCGGATATGTTGTGGTCGGACGCTGAGCAGCTGCAGATCTCCGTCCAGGAACAGTTAGAGAAGTTCTTGCCGGCCCTTGAGGCCGGCGGTTATGGCGGGCAAGACGAGCTCAAAGCCACTCTTGTGGCCATCACTCCCGAGGCCTTCCAGGTGGTCTTTCCGGAATATGGCGTGCTCGCCAATGTGAAGTTGAAAGGCGGTTGGGTTCACAGGCGGTCGTCATAGCGCCCGGCCCGGCCCATCTTGAGGGAGGAACGATGAAGCAAACCATCCGCGCGGTCGCCGAGCAGAAGGAGCGCACGGGCATCTTTGATGGATTCGGGTTTGTTGGTTGGGAGTATGAGAAGGGATGGCTCGTCAGTCTCTCTTCGTTAGGCGACGAGTCGTCGCGCCTCCTCTGGGTTGACGGCACCTTTGCCGCGCCTCGTTTTTCGGAGGTGGCTCCAAGTTCATTGAACGGCTTGGGCCTGACGGAAGTGAACGCGCAGCCGATCGACGTCACGCCTGAAGTGAAGGAAGCGGCGCTGGCGATGATCTGGGAGTGGGAAGTCTGGGAGCCCATTACCATGGCTGGAACATGCGCCATCGATTCCTTGGTGCGGATGCTGGACTTGCCCCAGGAAACTTTGCTTGCTTGGTTCCGAACTGCTGGCCGCAATCCCAGCGTACCCGAGGAGATCATACTCACTCTCGAAGAGAACGGTTACACCGTGGACGTCGCGGGCCCGGAAGGCTTTGGTAAGTTTCACGAGAACCATCGCCTGGTGGCCATGTATCGCAAGGACGATCCGACGAACGGCCATGTGATTCTTATCTACGCCTTCGACAAAGGCGTCTTTGACGCCGCCGGTGTGTTCAAGGAGGTCAGTCACATTTTGTGGTCAGATCGGTTCGGATATAACCGTGGGTTCGTGTGGCGGATTCAGAAGCGCTAACGTGTCGCTATAATGAGCGGCATCAAGTATGGCGATCTTTGGAAAAATAACGGCCCCCATCTACGGGATGGTCGGGTATCTGCAATTCACGGTAGAGACAGACGGAGACGACGAAGGTTTCCTCTACCGGTTCGCGTCCGAACGACATAAGCGGCTGGAAGACGAGATCCGGGCGCAGGTCGGAGAGACACTCGGCACAGACTTCGAGGTCCTGAATGTCCGCCTGAACCGCGGAAGCGTTGAGATTCTGGTCGTGCTCGGTGTTGTGGGCACGTTTTTTATGGGGTTCTCCCGTTACGAGAGCTTTGTAAAGAGCGTGAATCTCCTCACCCAGCAGCTAAAGCGCGTATTCGATCAATTCTTTCAGGGAGCCTCGCCCGGGCCGCCGGGCATTCCTATCACCGTCACCGGTTCATGGCAACCCAGCGCGACGGTGATCGCAGCCAATCAATTTTTGAGTTCGGCGTCCGGATGGAGCAGCGCCGACTTCATCTTGGCCTATTTGGTCAGCAGCCATGCTGCCTTGTTGATCGTCATGCTGTGGCTTGTCATTCGTCATTTGCGGTGACAGGCTTAGGTTTTGTCAGCCATCAATTCGCCTTCGCACGCAAGACTTAGCCAGCGGAGTTTGCTACGCATGCGTCGCGACGATTGCGAGCGAATCATCGAATGGCAGGATTCTGAATGCTCGTGTTTGGATTGCCAATTAGGCATAACGATCATCCTGGCTATGATCGGCGTACGGTTGAACTCGTATTCCACGATGTTCGTAGTTGGGCCTTAGCTGCTTGAGGAATCCATCCGTCAACATTTCAGAGGTGACATAGGCCAGGTCTTGGTCCGACAGTCCAAATAATTCAGCTACGATGGCATCCAACTTCAGCTGAGCTTCCTCGAATGCCTCCGCTTCATTCTTCTCCTGCACCAGGCGTATCGCCGTGACCACTTCTCCGAGTTCTGCTGGAATCTGGATTGCTCCAAGAAGCTCAACATTCAGGACAATGTCTTCGCCTTCGATGAGGCGGTCCAATTGGTAAGCGACATACCGACGAAGGTCATCATTAGGAATTTTGATACGGAAGAATAACTCGTTGCTCTCCAAGTACTCTCCCACTTCATGGATAGAGGTCACGTTTGCTCCCGCACCCGCGCCTGTAAGATCGGCGCCAGCCACAATGAGATCGTTTTCCGCAAAAAGTTCGAAGAGAGTCTTCTTCTCCGCTCCGGCGATCAAGTCATCGACATGTCGATGAGCATTCGCAAGATTCTTATCGCTCGTCAAGAGTTGTTCTCCAGCTTGCTTCAGCCTTAAGATGTCCTCCGGTTCGCGTTTGTAGGGAATGGGTATTAAAACAAGATTCCTTTTCACCCAGGTCGTGAAAAGATCTTCAATGATGCTCGTACGCAGTACCTTTGCTGCGAACCACTGTGGGATACGACACAATAAATAAATGTGCAATGGAAAATCTTCGCTGAGCTGCACTAGCTGAGCCGTATTTTGAAAAACCACAGCCTCCGGAGCTGGGCAGGCAGAGGGAAGCTGAGAGACATTCCGGATTGCGTATAACTTGGAATGGTCAAACAAATGCCGATAGGCATAGAGCCGCAAAGAGTCTACCTTTGAGGTTTTTACGTTCCAATTGCCCATCGGCTCTCCAAGGATTCCCGATGGAAAGATGTTTTGACCTTTGTAGATTGGAATACCAGTCTCGGCCAAAGCTTCGCTGCCGCCCAACTTGATTCCGTATGCAAGCATTAGGTACGGCTCCCAATCTGACGCCTTGCTATTTTCTGGAATCTCCCGCACTGCGTTTGCTTGGGCCGTTCCTACAAGACGTTGTCCTCGCTGTTTGTAGACGACCGCTACGATGCTTCCGAGCCGAGGCGCAGCTGCCAGCTTCTTCAGCACGCTTGTGTCTGAGGCCGATACCTTAGGGAGTATCGCGGGCGTAGCTTCGGTCGTGACATCCGTCATCCAAAGCTGACTGTCCGCCAACGGCGGCAAGTATGCATTCTCTGAGAGGTCCCGTCTAGGCACAATAGAACGCGACGCAGATGAAAAATCAATCGTATCGGATGAAGTCACATAAGATGTCATAGAGAGAGTCGTCATCGTGACGGAATCGTCTGCCGATCCGGGACTATTTTCCAAGACGAAGATAATCGTAGGTCGCTTTATACCCCTGAATGTTTTTTTCCGCAACGCTTCCATATCGACGATTTCAAGAAGTTTGAACTCGTTCATTACCCCCCTCAATGCGCTCGCGTAGGAGGCCTCCAAAACTCCCATAGGAACGATGAAGGCGATTCGGCCATTTGGTTTGACCCAACCCCGCATCGCGCGATACAAGAACGGGATGTAGAGATCGAACTGTCCATGAGCAACCTCGTCGTATGCCTCTAAAGTTTGTGCATCTAGCGTCGAACGATGTGGCCGCACATAAGGAGGGTTACCGATGACGATGTCGTATGTCCCTTGAACGACTTGACGAAAACGGCGCGAGACTCGCGCAACTCTTTTTCGACGCTGCTCGGTAGAGACTGTAAGGAATTGCAATCCAGCTTGAGCCGCTTTTGTATTGGCGCCACCGATCAACGGGACACCTAGCGTATCAAGCGAAGAATGACCACCTTGCACTTGAATTGCAGGAACGAGAAGAGACGCCAGTTCTCGAATTTCTGCAGGAGTCTTTCCGGCAAAAAGGTCCATGTTGTGCCAGAGAAGCTGAATCTGAGCTAGGGAGACAGAAAAAGAGCTAATGTCTAATCCGAATAGCCTTCGTAGCGTCTTGGTCACAGTCTGTTCCGTGAGCATTCCAGCGGAGCGTAATCGCGACACATCCTGGTTAAGGGCTTCAACCAAGAACGTGCCTGTCCCACATGCAGGATCAAGCACGGTTTTGGTTGAATTGTATTCACACTTCTCCAGCATGTACCGCGCTATTTCGGGACGAGTAAAGACTTCACCTAATGCGCGTCGCTTTCCGACCTCAAGGTAATGATCGTAGACACCCGAGAGGATGTCTCCGTGTATCTCCTTGAAGTTCCATCTCGAAAGGAGATACATCGCGTGCAAGAGAGCGTCACTGACTTGTGTATCGTTGGATTCGAGAATCCAATCGAGGATGTTCTGATCAAACAGAGTGCGGTAGAGCTCAGCAGACTGCTTGTACGTCTCCTTCAGGAGAGCCTGCATCGGCTTAGAGTAGTAATCAGCATAGCGGACAAAAACCTCAACTCCACCGTTGCTGATGTAGCGCTTGAGGAAGCCGTGATCTTCTGAGAATCGGATCATCAGCATCCGTGACATAACCAGCGAAGCTGTCTCATAAATGAAGGATTCGACAGCCTTGCCGCTATCCGTAAACTTGTTTTTCGTTTTCCGCGGCTTCAGAAGAGAAATGTCAGACGCCATCCCCATTCGCGCCGCATATTCCCCGAGAAGATGCATTTCGATACGAAGCGCATAGAGATATCGATCGATTTCTATTGCAAAACGATCGTGCGCCTCGGGATATATTGAGATATCCTCCGCTGAAAGGGTGGCGGCAACGTTCTCGTCCGCAATATTCGCAAACTCAATGGGAAAACCTAGCGAGTCCCAATCAAACACCGCCGCGCCCCAATCCTTCTCCATGGCGCTTACCAACGACTTCGCGACGGTCAAGTCCGGAATCACTTTCGTTTCCACGAGCTTAGCTACAGCAGAGCCAAGGATGCCGGCAATATCTCGAATCGTTTCGGTGAACTGGTGTTTCCCCAGTTCGGCAATCGATTGATAAGCAAAGGCCGTCTTCCCCTCACGGAATTCAACGAGCTGTTGCTCTAGGGCGACACGATCGGGTCGCAGAACTCCGAAGCACTTGAGGAATTCGTTTTCTTCCGTCAGTGTGTCCCAGTCAAATATCTCGGGTGTATCAGACTGAGGCGTCTCCCATTTGTAGACGCGTTCCTGGTCAAGGAGATAAAACCATCGGGTTCCCGCCGTCACGTACTTCTTTTTCTCGGCGTGTATGCCTTTCCAACTGCCATTCAGTTCCGATCCACGCTTGACCTCAACAACCGCATAAGCATGATCTGGCGTCTTGATAGGTTTCCCATGGATTGTGCTGAAAACAGTCAGATCCGGAATGTCTCGACCGCCAACCATCGCAGAGTCTACGACTACCTGATCTGGTCTCAAACCAATTCCGAATGAAACGTTAACCATCAGATCACGGATTATCGGGTAGAGATTGCGCTCGCCAGAGGAGTCAGCCTGCAGCTGTTGAATTTTTTTGGCTAGCGCTTTCTCGGATTTCGTCGGTTTCATCGTTGGCATTGAACCTTGAGTGTAAAGACCCTGATCGATGCAAAGCAAACCCTAGATGGATGTAGCGGTTGCGTTTCCGTTTGCACTGGCAGTACCGAGGCGTGGACCGTACAGCAACCACGTTCTCAAGGCAATGAGTCAAAGAGATCGTGAGTTCGCACGGAGAGCGCGGCGGCGAGTTTCACGATGTTCTCCAGCGCCACATTGCGTTCGCCCCGTTCGACACCGCCTACATAGTTCCGATGAAGACCGGCTCGCTCCGCGAGTTCTTCTTGGGAGTACCCGCGCTCCTCGCGCAACGCGCGTATGGCTTTTCCGAAGAGCGACTTAGGGGAAGCTTTGGGCACTCCCTAATGCTTGGTCGTTGACCACTATGAGTCTACACACGATGAGTGTGATATTCTTCGGTGCATCCAGGCGCTAACGCCCTGTGCTAAGTTGTTTTCGATTGGCTGCGGAGGGTGCCGATGATCGAATGTAAAGACCTTGCCGGGAAAATCGTCCGGGCGGTCACTTTGTTTGAAGACGGTAGAGATGGCCCCGAGATTTCCATCGACTTCGAGGATGGCTCAAACTTCAATGCATGCTTTGGCGTTAGGACAAGTCTCGAAGCCAAGTTGACGCTTGATGAGGGTGGGCAGCCTCAAGTGCTTAAGAACTACACCTCGTTGGCCAATCCTATCTAGCTATTCGCGGATTGGTTGCCGCAGCGGCGCCAGCCTTTCCTCGACCATCTCCAGAATTGTTAGCCTGCGTAGTACCCGCGATGGCAGCCCGATGCGCCATACCATTCCTCTGTCTGAGAATGTCGGCAATCGGCCAACCGGTGCCTCGCCCAGTGGAATCAACGCGCCTATCTCCCCAAATAGGCTGACCAGCAGCGTCGGCACCTCGCCGTCCATGATGACCAAAGTGTGATGGTCTTCCTTCGCGATCATGTTCAATGCACCTTGCACGGGCTCTGTCTCGGGCCAGATGTGTCCGTAGGGAGTCACCTCCTCCATCGTCTCGGCATTCATATTCTTCCGCAACCGATCGCCGCTCGCGGACCGGCTGAAGGACTCTCCGAGATGGAAGTGTCCCATCGCAAGAGCCAGTTTCCCGAAGAAACGAGCGAATTCCAGATAGTCGTGTTGGGTTGTTTTCAGCACCGACGGATTCAAGATCGTCTTCGTCCGTTCCGCCAAAATCCGGTCGAGGTCTTCTAACCGTAGCGGTGTACCGTCTTCCAGGTTCACGGTCTTTCCGAGAGCCATCTGCTTTCGCAGTTTCCCCTCCAAAATCTGCCGTGCCTGTGCAGGGTCTCCGGAGACCGCCCAATGCTCGGTTCCATCACCGTTCGGTGTCTTGATGACGCTGGGCTTCCCAATCTTCAGTTCTTTCGTATCACCAGAGATGATGTACGAGATCGGAACTTCTTTGCCGCCGATCCAACCGATTCCTCCGAGGTCGAGCGTCGGAGCATTGCCTTTGTTGCTTTCAAGACCCAAGAAGAATCGTTTGGCCCGCACCACATAGGAGGACATAAACGGTGCGTCCACGGTCGAGCCGAGTTCGTTGTTGGATCTGTCGCAGGTCAGAATCGTAAGGCTATCGCTGCCACCGATGCCGTAAGGCACGATGTGTTCGATGGAACGGATCGTCGTCGCGTCGTCGTGATCGATTCCGCAATATGGACAGTACATCGGTCGTTCCTCACTCTTTCGCAAGACACCTACTTCGTTAAAGGATAGTCGCTTAGTTTTCTGCAGGGAGGAGTTCCACTCCTCCCTGTCTCCAGCCGCATGCCCGTCTTCCGCCACCCTCCTTAGCGGGCCGTTCCTTCCCGCAACGCCCTCCCCGATAGGTTTGCGTGCTACGCACGCTGAATAAGGAAGGCAGGCCTCTCTAAGTCTGTATGTCTCTGCTCGAGTCGAGGCATGATTTCGGTTCTCCTGTAGAGAGGAGGACTTGAGACATGCAGACAGTCAGATCATTTGTCGGGATGGACGTCCACAAGGAGACCATCTCGATCAGCGTAGCCGAAGACGGGCGGAACGGCCCGGTCCGGTTCATTGGCGTCATCCCCAACCAGCCGGACGACATCGCGAAGATGGCCAAGCGGCTTGCGAAGCATGGCGAGCTCGACTTCTGCTATGAGGCGGGCGGCTGCGGCTACAACATCTACCGCCAGCTCACAACGCTGGGCCACAGCTGCACAGTTGCGGCGACTTCGCTGATTCCACGCAAGCCAGGTGAGCGGATCAAGACCGACCGGCGCGATTCGCAGAAGCTGGCGATCCTGCACCGATCCGGAGACCTGACCCGGGTTTGGGTGCCGGATGCCACGCATGAAGCCTTGCGTGACCTTGTTCGTGCGCGTGTGGATGCATCCATGCACCTGATGCGGGCCCGGCAGCAGTTGCTCGCCTTCCTCTTGCGGCATGGCCGCTCCTATCCGACCGGGAAGCACTGGACTCAGCGCCATCGATCCTGGCTGGCAGGTCAGACGTTTCAGCAGGAGGTTCATCAGATCGTTTTCCAGGATTATGTCGAGACGGTTTGGACAGCACAGGAGAGACGAGATGCACTGATCGAACGGATCGGCGCGATGACGGCGAGCTGGTCCCTCGGACCGCTGGTCGAAGCCTTGCGCGGCCTGCGTGGGATCGACCTGCTATCGGCAGCCACGTTCATCTGTACAACCGGCGATCTGAGCCGCTTCGAGTCGCCACGCATGCTGATGGGCTACCTCGGCCTTGTTCCATCGGAACACTCCAGCGGCGGCAGCGTCCGTCGTGGCGGCATCACCAAGACCGGCAACCGGGAAGCACGGCGGATGCTGATCGAAGCTGCATGGAGCTATCGCTATCCGGCCCGCGTCGCCAAGGAGAAGGCGGAGATCCTCGTCCGCTTGCCGAAGAACATCCGCGATATCGCATGGAAGGCACAGACCAGGCTCTGCGCTCGGTATCGAACTATGATTGCGCGAGGCAAGAAGCCTACTGTCGTCGTCACTGCGCTCGCCCGCGAGCTTGCCGGATTCATCTGGGCTATCGGTCAGGAGATGAGGACTCCGATGACGACCTGAGCCGGTTTGGGTTCCACCTTTTCGGGTGGGGAACCGGGCGGCCGGTCATGGTGATCCTCGTGAGCCCCTTGGGCCGGAGTACATCCCGACGCCCGCGCTAAGTCCGAGGCAAGCCTGCGACGACACACGTTCGTGCGGTAGCCAACCCGCGTATGGAAGTTTGAGCGACTGTCGCTGAACGCCGCCCGGTTCCCGACCCGATAAGAACTTAAGAACAAAAAACAACTGCCCTGTTAAGGATAAAAGCGCGGTCCGTGAATTCGTGTCCTTGACATTCAAATAGAGACATGGAGGGGGCGCTGCCCCCCGCGCTCTGCAAGGCCATTCGCCCTCCGGGTTTTGGCTCCCCCACGCGGTGCGCGGTCCCCCCAAAAAGCTCCGCTCGAAGGCCTTTCCGTTTGCTACCCCCGCGTTCGCCACTTGGGCGTCCGGCATGTCCCATGCCGCCGCTTTGCGAGCGGACAAGCAAAAGCAACAGCAACCGCGAGGGGAGTAATAACCATGAGGAAAGCAAACACCAACAACAGGCCGAGTATCTATCAGACCGTTACCGACCGCATCATTTCCAGCCTCAAAGCCGGGGTGATTCCGTGGGAGAAGCCGTGGAACACACCGCGATTTACGGGCGGCCCCTTCCCGCGCAACTTCTATACGGGCAAACCGTACCGGGGTATCAACATCCTCTTGCTTTGGTCGAGCGACTTCAGCTCTCCATTCTGGCTCACCTTCAAACAGGCACAGGAGCTAAAAGGCAATGTCCGCAAAGGCGAACGCGGAACGCCCATCGTCTTTTTCAAGCAGCTTCCCCACGCCGGGAAGGACGACACAAAGACGGACGAAGACGAGCGCACCCCCTTCGTTCTCTGCCATTACACCGTCTTCAACGTCGAGCAGTGCGACGGCCTCACCCTGCCGGAGATCGTGCAGCCCACCAACGCGCCAGAGATCGACGAGGACGAAACCTGCGAAGCCATCGTGACCGGATGGGAGAGCCGACCCGCACTCCATCTGACGAGCCCCACCGAATACCGCGCCTACTATCGACCGCGCACCGACTCCGTACACATGCCCGCACGTTCCCGCTTTGTGGATGCAGCCCACTACTACAGCACCCTCTTTCATGAGTTAGTCCACAGCACAGGCCACGAAAGCCGCTTGAACCGCACCTTTGGCGATCACTTCGGGGATGAGCTTTACAGCAAAGAAGAGTTAGTCGCCGAGATGGGCGCGGCCTTCATCTGCGCTATCGCTGGCATTGCCAACGAACACACCGACCGCAACACCACCGCCTACATCCAGAACTGGATTTCCAAGCTGGAAGAGGATAACCGCCTCATCGTCCATGCTGCTGCGAACGCACAACGAGCCGCCGATTGCATCCTCGGGGAAACCTTCGAGGAAAGGACCGATACCACCGACCGCGCCAACGACGAAGAACTCGCGGAGGTTGCGGCATGAAAATCATTCTCGACATTCTGCAAGAGTCCGGAGGTTGGCACCACGGCCTACATCTTCACATCGAAAACCAGCCTTATATGGCGTTGGTCATCGAGGCCACCGACGAGTCCGGCCCATGCGGGCTTCCCGCCCTCTCTGTCTGTCATTACGGAGAACAGAACGGCGATGCCATGCGCGACCCCGAAATGTGCTTCGAGCTTGGCTTTGCCGGGGGCGCACACCTGAACCCGTTCTATTGGCGCAACGATTACGCGGGCACTGAGCAGTGGAGCCGCTTCATCCGCGATGCCCATTACTGCTATCACCCGCAGCTACACGCCGAGCATGAACGCTTCGCCAAGCTGTGGGACAAGAACCTGCGACAGCAGGGCTTCGCCGATGCCTTCGAGCGGCAGCGAAAGCAACACGCCTAACCCAAGTTTCCCGCCTACGAAGCGGTGACAGGGCAGCGTGTCCGCTTCACAACCCCAACCACCAACCACAGCCCAAGGAGCGCATCATGCAGAACAGCAGCGAATTCCAATACGTCGCCATCGACCAGCTTTTCGAATCCAAGACCAACCCACGCAAGACGTTCGACCAGAAGAAGCTGGAAGAACTGGCCGAGTCCATCCGGTCAGGCGGACTCATCCAGCCCATCGTCGTGCGTCCCAAAGACAACGCCTTCGAGATCGTTGCAGGTGCGAGGCGCTTCCGAGCGGGACAGCTTGCCGAAGAGTTCTCACTCCCCGCCCGCATCAAGGAACTCACGGATGCCCAGGCGCTTGAGTGGCAGCTTGTCGAGAACTCGCAGCGTGAAGACGTACACCCCTACGAAGAGGCCCAAGGCTTTCAGAGCTTGCTTGACCTTCCGGGCTACGACGTTGCAGCGTTGGTCGAGAAGTCCGGCAAGAGTGCCAGCCACATCTATGCGAGGCTGAGTCTGTTGCAGCTTATCCCCGCAGTAGCAGAGGCATTCCAGCAAGAGCGCATCACCGCCAGCCATGCAGCGTTGATTGCGCGTCTACCGCAGGAGCATCAGGCCGATGCGTTCGACAACTGCTGGCGCAAGGACTGGCAGGACAAGGAAGTTCACCTGCTTCCGGCCAAGCACCTCAGCGCGTGGATTCAGACCAATCTTTATTTGAACCTTGCCGACGCTCCCTTCGACCGGGAAGACCCAAGCCTGAACCCAACTGCCGGAGCCTGCGTCACCTGCCCACGGCGCAGCGGCTTCAATACCAGCCTGTTTGCCGACGTGCAGGGTGACCAGTGCCTTGACGCGCCATGCTTCCAAGGGAAGGTGACGGCGCACATCGACCGCGAGATTAACGCGCGGCCTGAGCTTGTCACCATCGAAACGGCATGGAGAGCGCCGAAAGAGCAGCACCCCGGAGCCTTGCAAAAACACCAGTACCGCGAACTCGACATTCCCGACAACCCGGACGCCGAGCCGCCGTGCAGTCACACCAAATCTGCCCTCATCGTGTTCGGCAAACATGCCGGACGCACACTGGCAGTCTGCGTTGACCCGAATTGCCCGGTACACAACCCGCGCGAAGCTGCCCGCGTTGCCGTCGACCCGCCTCCCATCATGGCACCCGCTGCCGCACAGGAGACGGAGGAAGAGGCAGCACAGCGCGAGGCCGAGCACGAGGAGCGGATGGCCGAGTACAGAGCCGAACAGGAGCGCAAAGAGGAAGAGCGCAAAGCCGAGTCCGAGCGCCAACAGAAGGAGTACGAAGCCGAACAAGCCCGCCGCGAAAAACACCGCAAGGCACGTCTTGCCACCTTCGACCGCATCCTCGAACAGACTCCCGCTGTGTTCACGGCAACGCAACTCCGCTTGTTTCTGCGATTGGTGGTCTACATCGACCCGTACAGCTTCCTAGAGGAAGTCGCCAGCCACTTCGCCGGAGACGATGAAAGTCAGGAACAGACCGAGCAGGAGATCGTACTGGCCGCGCTTGGTAACACCGCAGACGAAAAGCTAACCAGCTTTGCCCTGCGTCTTGCGTTGACCGACCATCTGGGATTGCCCCGCGACACCGACCCCGACCTGCTTTCCGAAGCCGAGGCCCTATTCGCTCCACCCCAGGCCAAACCCAAGAGAGCCAGCAAGCCGAAAGCGGCTCCAACTCTAGTCAAACCTGCCGAGAAGAAGACAACAGCCAAGAAACAGAAAGCCGCCTAATCCATCCACTCTGGCCCCGGATTCGTCCGGGGCCGCCTTGTCTCCCGACCGGCACACAAATCGCGGCGGGAGAACCCCCTTCGGTTTCTCCCGGCCCTCATCCCGCCTTTTGTCCGGCCTCCGCTCGCCGGCTGCGCGCCAGAAGACGTTCCCCCTTCTGGACTCTCCCTTTGTTAAGCTTTCTCCGCTAGGGTTCGCGCGATATCAAGGGCTGTCTTCCCGACCCTGGCACCGAGTCTGTATGCCGTTTCATTCACCGCCGAGATAATGCCCTGTGTCAGCGTTGATTCGCCATCACCGATACACGCCGAATCCGCAGCGACCGTAGCAGCGGCGATACCATCGGAATCGAGGAGAGGAAGGGAGGCAGCGCCCGCGCGATCGGCGCCGAAGCCGGCATCGTTGAAGAAAACAAGGCGTGGCTTGAAGGAACGCGTAAATGGAGCAGCGCTTCTGCCGCCATGACTACCGCTTGCCACGACCAAGCCTGCATCTTCTGGAGTAGCAAATGAGATGGAGCCTATGCAGAGGACGCCCTCAACAAAGGCGCGCTCCTCTACCGGTGCCTCCACGTCTGCGTGGGGCCAGGGGGCAGACTTCAATAGCTCCACTGCCTGTGCAACGGTTTGACCGGTCTCTACCCCACACGTGGCCGCAAGTTTGTTGACGCGACTGATGATCCCTCGGTGGAACATGTCTTCGGCGTCGCCCGCCCGGGCGCTGTCCGTCGCAACGGACGCCATAGCCATGCCATGCTGGTCCGCCCAAGGCAGACCACTGACCCCCGCCTCATCCCGGCCGATGCCGCAGTCATGATGGATGGCGGCACGAACGCCGGCTCTAGCCGAGTAGTACGCCGCGTAAGCCGTGGCATTCGAGCCGCCAACAACGACGGCACCGTTTGCTTCAGAAGGAAGCTTTACAACACCATCGACTACCAGAACAGGAACGTCCATAGAGAGCACCTCAGACCATTAAAAACTGTATGTGCTGACGCGAATCGCATCGAGATCGTACGTCATTCGCGCCAGCAGTTCGACGCTACTTTTTCGCTTCGCCGACCTCGATGAGATGGCCATCAGGATCGCGCATGTAGCACCGCGTCTCAGCCTCGTGAACCTTGGGTTCGGTGAGGAACTCCGCACCCAGAGCCTTCCAACGTTCGTAGCATTCTGCGATGTTTGCGACGCGGATGTTCATGAAGCTGCTGACAGCCTCGCCCTCCTTCGGAGGCGCAAGGTAGACGGACGGCTTGTCGTCGGTCGGCCCGCCGCCAACGTTGATGATGACCCATGTGTTCTCGAGCTGGACGATGCACGGCTTGCCGTTCTCACCGTCCATGACAACTTTCCCGCCGAGGATTCGCGAGTAGAAGTCCAGCGACTTCTTGATGTCCGCCGAAACGAGAAAGTGCGTCACGGTAAAGCCCGTGCTGGGAAACATTTCGTAGGTGGTATTTGGCATTTCTCGGACCTCCGAATAAGTGTGTGTGTGCTCGCGCGAATCGGACCAAGATCGGTACGTCGTCCGCGACAGCAGTTCTATATCGAACGTTATAGTACGCGTATGGGAGGTGTCAACGTTATGTAGTGCGTGGTATAGAATGGTCCGGAGCATCTATGGGACGTCCACGCGAATTCGACATCGACACGGCCATCAAGACGGCGACTGAACTTTTCTGGCGAAAGGGCTACGAAGGCACATCGCTCACTGACCTCACCGGTGCTATGCGCATCACCGCGCCAAGCTTCTATTTTGCTTTTGGAAATAAGGAAAAGCTCTTCCGCATAGTCATCGAGCAGTATTACGAAAAACAGCTGGAACTTCTTGAGAGTGCGCTTCGGGAACCGACTGTGCGAGGTGTGGCGGAGAAGTTTCTCTATGGCTATGCCGACGTCCTCACCGGGCCATCTCATGCGCCTGGCTGCCTCGCTCTCAACAGTTCTCTTCCTTCGGCAGAAGACGATACAGTCCGAGCGTGGCTCGCCGATCTGCGCGGCGAGTTGACCGTTAGACTTCGCAAGCGGTTCGCCAAGGCTCGTGGCACTGTCGAGCTTCCGATGGATGCCGAGCCGGACGCGCTCGCGCGCTATATCGCGGTCACTGCGTGGGGCCTGGCGGTAGAAGCGCAGTCGGGAGCAAAACGGAAAGACCTACACAGTACGATCGCCGTGGCTTTGATGGCGTGGCCTTCAGCAGATGTTCCAAGACCGGAACAGAGGTCGACTAGCCGTAAGAGGGCGTCCCCTCGCCTTCGACAGTAGTGGCCCTGTGCTCAGCTCGACGCCTCCATACGATACAGACGACTCCGTTGTTGCGATGGACGCCTCACTTCGATGAGGCGTCCACGTTTTGCAAGCAGCAAGGTAAAAGCTGCGCGGATTTGTCTAAGCCTCTTTGCGCTCGGCTGCCAGAACGACAAAGAGAATGGTGGAAGGCGTGGTGGAGCGGTTATGCCAGCTATGGAACGTTCCGTTCGTCACGATCAGGTCCCCTGTCTTGAGCGTGAGTTCGTGCACCTGACCATCTTCGCCAGGGTATCCGGCGTTTACTTCGCCATCCATCACTATGGCAAGATCGATGCTGTCAGTGCGGTGCATCCCGTCACCTTCTTTACCCGGGACCATTCCTGGAGTGCCCATGTCGATAGAGGCGGCACGTTCAAGCGGCGCTGGTCCCTCTGGCGTCTCGGGAGCCAGGGTAAAGAGATCGACCCGAAGACCGCCGAGTGGGCCAAATATCCCCAACGGTTTATATTCGCCCAAAACCTGCTCTGGCGTTAGCGGCAAGTTGGGAACTTTGTCGAACCCCCAGATGTTAGTGAGGAAGTCAACTGTCGATGTGTCGATGGTGTCGATCTTGGTGGCTACGCCAGACTTGCCCTCGGCTGTGATGATTCTTTGGATCTTCATTTTGTTCTCTCCTGATTCGGTTGGAATGCTTCGTTTCGGTTAAACAGCGCTCAATCCGCCGTCTACGATCAGATCAATGCCTGTAATGAAGCTGGCCTCGCTCGATGCCAGAAAGAGCGCTGCCGCCGCAATCTCCTCGGGCCGACCCATCCTGCCAAGCGGAGTCGCTTTTACGAATTGCGCCTTTCCCGCCTCAGTAGCCTCTTTCGAACCGAACAAGCCTTCGAGGATCGGCGTTTCAGTGGCTCCCGGACTTAGGACATTCGAGCGGATACCTCGATCCTTCAGTTCCATCGTCCAAGTGCGAACGAAAGATCGTAGAGCTGCTTTCGTTCCGCTGTACGCGCTTCGGCCTGGGGTCGCCTTGTTCTTCCCAGCGGAAGTAATGAGGATGATGGAGCCACCGTCGTTCATAAACGGCAACGCCTTCTGGACAGTGAAGAATGCTCCGCGCGCATTCGTATTGAAGGTCTGATCGAAAAACTCAGGTGTCGCAGTCGTGATTGGACCCATTCCGACGAAACCAGCGTTCGCGACAACGACATCAATTCTTCGCCCCTCAGAAGAGACAACCGAATAGAGCCGATCCAAATCCTCCAGCTTTGAAACGTCGCCCTGTACGGCGGTGACGCTCTTGCCGATCTCGGCCACTGCCTTATCCAACTCCGATTCCCGGCGACTGGTGATGAAGACATATGCGCCTTCCGACACAAAACGCTTTGCGATAGCGAGTCCAATTCCGCTGCTGCCGCCTGTGATGATGGCGACCTTTCCCTGTAGTGCTGGCATAGTGTGCGCTCCTGTGGCATTTTGCAGTTGTGTAGTGATAGCTATACAAAATTGACAACATGCCGAGCATACTATAGCGTGCGATATATTACTACCCGCCGTTGCTGGCTCAGCAACGAGTGAACAACAAGGAATCGGCATCAGAGGAGACCGCAATGAGTAAAGAACAAGGCGCTGGCTTTTACCGCTTCGAGATTGGAGAATTTGAAGTTGCGTCTGTCAGCGACGGGTTTCTCCAGTTCGACAATCCCAGGATCATGATCGCGGCGGGAGCTAGTGAAGAGGAGTTTCAGGCTTTCATGGAGAGTAAGTTTCTGTCCTCGGCATCTGCTTACTTTCAAATCAATTCACTGTATGTAGACACCGGAAAACACAAGGTTCTCATCGACAACGGCATGGGGCCGTACCTTGGACCGTCCGGGGGACACCTGCCCGATCATCTACGGAACCTCGGTGTTGCTCCCGAAGAAATTGACACGATCATCATCTCGCACGCACATCTGGATCACGTGTTTGGCACACTGGCTGCCGACGGCTCCCAGGTCTTTCCGAATGCCCGCTATGTGATTGGCGAGCAGGAATGGGCCTACTGGATGAAGCCAGACATCAAGCTCGGAAATCTGCTGCCGGAAGAACTCAAGCAAATGATCGTTGCCGGGGCAAAACGTCATCTCGGCGGAATCAAGGAGCGAGTCGAATTCGTTAAGCCAGGCCAGGAGGTCGTAACCGGCATTACCGCCGTGGAAGCCTTCGGCCACACGCCCGGCATGCTCGCCTTCAATATCTCATCGGGGTCGGAGAGCCTCTTCTATTCTGCGGACGCTCTGCATCATTTCGCCCTCAGCGTAGTGCATCCCGAGTGGCATGTCGGGTTCGATAACGACCAGGAACTAGGGGCACGCACACGGTTAAGAGTGCACAATCAGGTCATTGCCGAAAAATCGTTGGTATTGGTGCCTCATTTTCCATTCCCAGGACTAGGCCACATTACCCAGCAGGGACTAGTGCGAAGCTGGGAACCGACAGTTTGGCACTGGTAACAGTGCCTCGATCGGTCGCGCAGCGCCGGTATGAATTGCCGGCGCTGTTCTCACCTTAGGCGAGGATCGACGCGGAGATGGAGGCTGGTAACGAGAGGGCCAGAAAGACGCACAACGTAGTGGTGAACTTGTTGAGGCCGCTTATCTCGCAGCGAGTGTCTACGCCACCGTGAAGATAGCGCTGGCAGTTTCAGGATCTCGATCTGAGGAGAAATTGGAGTAATCGAGGTGCATGACGGAGACCGATAGAAAATACTCTGAGTTCCACGCTAGTGCGATAGATTGTCCTCGGGTTTCGATCTGTGATTGCGCGCTCAATAACTTCGGCTAACATCTCATCCCCGATCCACCTGTCAGAATCTGATGCGAGCGAAGCAAGCGTCTTGGCAGAGCCCTGCTCATAGCGCCGCAAAGGTCGCGCCGGCAAACGAATCTCGTTGTCTACACGCCTAAGAAGGCCACGCACAACCGCAGTGACTTGAACCCCAGTGCCTTCCATCTCTCTGTTGAGGCTCTGTGACCAGCTTTCAAGTGCAGCGTGAGAGGCTGCGTACATTCCCACAAATGGAGCTGGAGAGGTGCCGAACGGAGAAACGATATTGACCACTCGCCCCATGCCGCGTGCCCGCATGAACGGAATGACAGCGTAGGTCAATCGAAGAACATCAAAGAAGCTATCCGCGAAATGCCGATTCGTCTGCTCCTCACTGAGCTCCTCCAATGCGCCGATTGTGTACGTCTCGGAGATGTTTACGAGAGCATCGACACACCCAGCGACGCTAAGAAGCGTCGCGATTGAGTCTCTGACAGCCTCCGTATCCCCTCGTTTCAGTTGTATCTGTGTGAACGGAAGCTCTTCCGTCGTCGAAACGTACTCGTCAACTGTGCCAAAGACCTTGAAGCCTCGGCGAGAAAGCAAAATGGCCGCCGCAAGCCCAGGACCTGACCATACATTCGTAACGACGATGACTTTCTCAGCCAAGCCTCACCTCTCTTCCTTACCCTGCTTGGCTTGCGGCCATAGAGATGAAGTGTTGGGGGGAGCTCCATCTCTATGGTGCTTGCGACACTTACCTACTTCTTCGGCGGGGCAGTAGCGCCGCTGGCCGGTGGAGCTATACCGTTCATGCGCAGGTACTCCACCATCTGCCCATACTCATCGGAAGCATGCACCACGATGAATGCTGCCTGAGTGGAGCGCGTAAACGGACCACCTACACTTTCAAAGGCGTTTGCGGTCGTGAGCGTCCCAATCGCCTTGTGATCGAAAGCAAACGAGGCCTCAAGGGCAGCAACAATCTCATCTTTACTCGTCAATTTAGGAAGGGTCGCTGGATCAATCTCGGGCTTTAGTCCGCTCAGCTTCGAACCCAAAGCGTAATTCGCTTGCGCGACGTGAATGACCAATGCCCCGAAAGTGCGGACGCCCGTATACTCAGTTTGTTGCCCAGGTGCGAAAATCGCCGCGCTTGGTGCAAATCCATACTTGTCGGCAGGGAATGCCTTCACCAGACTCATCATCTGGCTCTCGGTCATATTCAGCAGCGAAGTTAATGCTTCGGCCGGAGCGACCAACGTCCCTGGAGCAGCCTTCTCGACGCCCTGTTGCGCTATCACTACCGGTGCCATCGCTGACATGACCACTAAACTTACCGCTACCAAAATCTGCTTCATCGCTTTCATTGTTTCCTCCGTGGTTTGCCTTAGACCGAGCAGGCTTGGACTACTTGCTCTGAGGGAGCAGTGGCGATGACCGAGCCGTCGCCACTGCCTTCTGTATCGCATCAGGTGCGCTCTGGCGTCGCCTTAGAGTTGCGACCAGCCCCCATCGACCGGAAGTTCGGCACCGGTCGTGAAGGTCGCGTCGAACGCAAGGAAAAGGGCCGCCTTCGCGATTTCCTCCGACGTCCCGAAGCGCTTCATGGGAATCATGCCGATCGTTTTCTCCCTAACCTGGGCGACCACGTTTTTATCGGGAAACACTTTGTTGAGGATCGGCGTATCGATGGGACCGGGCGTGATCGCGTTGACGCGAATCTCGCGAGGAGCCAACTCAGCAGCGAGCGTCCGAGCGAACGACCGTAGCGCAGCCTTGGCGGCTCCGTATGTGGATTGGCCGGGCAGGCCCTTGACGTTGGCGACGGAGGTCGTGAGGACGACAGAACCTCCACGGTTGATCATCGGCGCGAACTTCTGGACTGCGAAAAACGGTCCTTTGGAGTTCAGGTTGAACATCTCGTCGTAGATGGCCTCGGTCACGTTATCGAGAGGCGTTGGAATGCTGAACCCGGCGTTCACGAACAGCAGGTCGAGGGTGTCGAACTGGGCTTTAACTCGCGAGGTCAGTGCGTCGAGATCCGTCAACGACCGCGCGTCGCTCGCAACCACGATGACTTCAGCCCCGAGCTCTTTCTGCGCTGAATCCAGGCCTTCCTTCGAGCGACCCGTCACCAGAACGCTCGCGCCTCCATCAAGCAGCATTTTCGCCGTAGCAAGTCCCATGCCGCTCGTGCCGCCGAGGATGACCACCTTTTTTCCTTCGTACCGTTTCATAAGAATTCTCCCTGTAACTGTTTGTTGTTCGTTTAGTCGCCGTGATTCCAAGGTGAGGAAGGGCAAGGTTGTTGTGCATCTAGTGATGCGCCGATCAGCGCTTTCTTCACCACGCCGCGCTCAGGATGCTGGGCTAGACAAGTCGATAGTTGAGACCGTGACGACGCCCTGGCACCCGGCTCCTTGGGTGGCGCAATCGTGGACGTTCAGGTGCGAGCCGAGGCGAAGAATTGCCCCGAGACGTCCGTTCCGAGTGCCTAAGTCGTGAAACGGTGAATTGCCGCGTTGGCGTTATCTTGAAAGGAGGAGTCCTTCAAATCAGGAAAGAAGGTGCTCTGGTCCACCATCTCGCCCGATAACTTACCCTCTTTGCTGGCATAAAACACGCCGCTCTTGTAGCGCTCATCCGAAATGGCATCGACGAAGCGTTTTGCACCTACGTCCAGCGTATGCACCATCTCGCCCATCAATGGGAAGACGATCGGCATCATCACGTAGTTCAGCATGAACCGCATTGGTGGCGGAAGGCTGTCTGCCGCCTGGGTTCCTTTTGTATTCCCCGGGCTCACAGCGACAAACTTAAGCTGGGGGTACTTTCTTGCCATCGATAACGCCCACATGGTCTCCGCATACTTGACATAGGAGTAGGCATTCAATGCCACGAACTTCTTGCCGAAATAGGATCCATCAAGAACAGCAACAAACTCATCGACAGAAGAAGTGCTCATGGAAACTCGTTTTACTCCGAGCATCTTTACGCCCGGAACAGCTTCGGCACTGACCGCTAGAACGGCCTTCCTTAACTTGTCCCATTTGATCAACTCATCCACTAGCACCACATTGCCTAAAATATTCGTGGCAGCTAATTGATTCATGCCGGAAGGCGTAGGGGTCGCAGCCGTTTTCCCAATGGTTCCGCCTGCATTTAGAACGACTGCATCAATCGGTTCGCTTATCTCCCCGACCGCCTTTCGTACGGAATCTGCATCGGTAACATCCCCAATAACAATTTCAAAAATCTTCTTCCCCGTTTTCTCCTCAAGGTCCTTTTTGGCCGCCGCCGCTCTCACTCGATTTCTGCAAAAAAGAATCACCCTTTTGGTTTCCTGTTTCAAGGCGAACTGCCGGGCAGTCTCTTTCCCAAGCCCAGCATTTGCTCCGGTTATCAAGATACTTTCGATCATTTTGTTCTCCTTCTTAGGTTGTTAGTTACTTGGGGAATGGAGCAATCCGACAGGCAGTTGATGATGACCGCTCAGCGTGGCCTGCGCCGTCTCGACGCCCGCCGCAGTGAGCACGCGCTCCTTACCTGGGACCATTCCGGCATTGAGCAGGAGGAAATCGACGCGCTGGGCGCGATGGGCCAGGCTCGGTGAGCGCGGGCTGAAAGCTGGCCGGTGCGTTCAGATCCAGTTCCAACGGCATGATCGAAACCGGAGATGGCGACGGTGACGAGAGCGATCGAATTCATGAGGGGCTCCTTAGTGAAACGGCAAAACTAGAGCCGGAAAAGCACGAAGCCTAGAGTCAGCTTGCCATTTACGAACTATTTAGTTCTATATTGATAGAATGGATGGTGTCAAGGAGTTTAGAACTATATGATTCAAAAAACCGCTAAACCGCGAGGACGACCGCGCAGCTTCGACGAAACGGGGGCGCTTGAAAAGGCGACCCAGGTGTTCTGGTCGAAAGGCTATGACGGAGTGACGATTGACGACCTAGTCGCCGGGATGGGCGTGGGACGGCCAAGCCTGTATGCCGTCTTTGGGGACAAGCGGGCGATATTCTTGCGCGTCCTCAGGGCATACGCAGAAAGGAAAGGCGCATTAGCCGCGAAGGCACTCCAGGCGCCACAAAGACTTCGCGATTCAATTGCGGCCTTTCTTAGGTACAACGTCGAAAGTGCGACCGAGAAAGGGTCCGCCCGTGGCTGCCTTCTGATTTGCGTCGCGCCACTTGTGAACGACGCCGAAGTTCAACGTTTCTTGCAGAGCGCGGCCACGGGCGGGGCGGCGCTGCTGGAGCGGCGTTTCCGGGACGGGATGAGCGCGGGTGAAATCCCATCTGGCTTTCCCGTCGCCGCGCGCGCGATCCAGGTTGCTGATCTGGCGCGTGGGCTGACCATGCGTGCGCAGATAGGGACGCCACGCAAGACGCTCCTCAAAGATGCTGACGAGGCGGCCGACTTGGTGCTTCTGCCGCGCGTGTGACCGAACCTATGATGGGACGCTTCACACCCGTCATTTTGACACTTCAAAACGCGCTCGTTAGGCTGAAGAGAACCGCGACAGGTGAGGGCTAGAGATGAATGTGACTAAAGAAAAGGCCGCCGAAAACCGCGAGAATCTTCTAATTGAAGCTGCCAGGCTGTTCCGAGAGCGTGGGATATCTGGTATCGGCGTGGACGCCCTGGCACAAGCCGCGAATATGACTCACGGCAGTCTATATAGTCACTTTGGCTCAAAAGACAAGGTTCTGGCAGAGTCACTGACTCACGGTTTTGACAAGATTATCGCGAGGCGTGCCACGCTGGATAATATTTCTGGAGTGATTGATCTTTACATCTCTTCCGCTCATCGAGACAATCCTGGGGCCGGCTGCTTCATACCCACATTGGGTTCCGAAATACCGCGACAGAGCACCGAGGTTCGTGCCCGATTTACTGAAATTGTGAAGCGCAGTATGGACCTGCTGGCGTCGATGCTGCCCGGAAAACGGAAACGGCAACGCGAAGATGAGGCACTTCCGATCTTCGCGACAATGATCGGCACGATTATCCTTTCGCGCGCCGTGGACGATGAGAAATTGTCCGATCGTATTCTGTCTGTCAACCGCGAGTACCTTCTCCAACAGCAGAAAAGCCAATCCCGACAATCGATTTAGAAGTCTTCACCCCTTGCCGGGGGCATTGATTGCGAACGGTGGGATTGACAATAATTACGAGCGCTACTATTAATCAGTATGGGCGTGAAGACTCCATTTTGAAAGGCTCGAGACAATGAAGCGGATGGTTTTAGCGTTTTTTGTGACCCTAGGCTGCGCCTCGGCGCAGGTTCACTCTGCCACTCCAGCCCCCGAGCTGCCGCTCTCACTTGCTCTCAAAGCCGCACAGGCAACGCTGGTTGCCTGCGCCGATGCGCGTGCAACCGTCACAGTCACTGATCACGAGGGCGTGGCGCGAGTGGTACTCGTCGGCGACCAGGCTGGCCCTGTCGGAATCGCCACGAGCCGACGCAAAGCGTACAGTTCTGCAGCGACCGGTATGACGACGAGCAAACTCGCCCAGTTCCTCGCCGATAATCATGCAAATCCCGCTCTGGTCGACGCTGAGCTGCTGCCGCAACCTGGTGGGGTACCCATCGTTAGTCATAGTGTGACCATTGGTGCCATCGGCGTCGGAGGCGGACCTCGCGACGAGGCCTGTGCTCAAGCTGGGGTCGATAGCATCAAGAAGGATCTCGAATAGATGCTTGCCTGTAGCAAGCGTCCCAATCTGTCCCGGCAAGGCTGCTCACGATTCCTTCGACATGACGATGCCTGGATTCAAAGGAGGGTGAGGAAATGCACAACTTAGTAGCGAGTATTTTGGCGGTCGCTTATCTCGCAGCGAATGTATTCGCCATCGTGAAGGTAGGAATATTTGCGCTAGCTCCTTCCCGTAAACATCTTCTGCTCTATGGCGTCCCCTTCATATTGTGGGGCTCTGTCATCCTCGTGGGATGCGAGCTGATGGAGAGTATGCGCCGATTTGATGAATGGGCTGCCTAACGGCCCACTCACCTGAGTTGCTGTTTACGACGCGCGGCTCATTGTTTTTGTAGGTGCAGCATTACCTTTGCTAAGGCGAGATTCACTCCCTGAAGACTATGAGTGCAAGTGGCACAGTTCCGGAGAATGGGCAAGCGTGGGAGAGCGCTCACGTCTGTCCAAACTGCGGACATGTCATCAATCTCGCGGAACTGGATATGCAGGCAATCACGACCGGAATTGCGGCTTGTCCGAGCTGCGACTGGTCCGGTCAGATCGAAATACAAGTTGTCGATCAAGTGCCTCGTAAGAAGCCGAAATCAGTCCATTGATAACGCTACGCCGGGTAGGCAAGTGGCAGTTGTTGGTGTTTGTTTCTGTCAGGCATCTTGCGCATGAAGGCTCGGACAAATTCGCTGGCGATCTTTGAATCATCATCTGCACGGCAGACCAGGCATGTCTTCAGTCTCAGGTTCGACTCGTTCAGCGGGCGCACGGTCACTCCATTGCGCGCCATCCGCAACGCAGCAGACTTCACCACGAAAGCGATGGCAGAACCGTCCGATACAAACGGAAATGCCTCTTCGGGGCCAATAACGTGCTGAATGCTCTGAGGACGGACACCTTGCTGCCTCGCCGCCTGGATGATCGCGTCATACACCGGCGGATGCAGTTGGCGCTCGAAGAGTATCCATTGCCTTCCGTCCATCTGATCGAGCGACACCGACGGGGAGGACGCTAATCCATCTCGTTTTGCCATCGCGATGTAGAACGGTTGCTCTGCGACCTGAACACAGGTGAGCAAAGGCGATTCCGGCGGTTCGTGTGCAATCGCTAAATCGACCAACCCTGAGATCAGGTCTTGGAGGATGTCCATCGGAAACTTGCTGGCAAGATCGATCTTCAGACGTGGAAATAGAGGAAGTTGAATCGAGAGAAGCGTCGAAATCAAAAACGGGTCGGCACACGGGGTACGTCCAACATGGAAAATCGCGTCCATGCCCTGAATCACCACTCGCGCGGATTGAACGGCCCGTTCGCCGTGGAGAAGTGAGATCCGTGCCTGTTGCACATAGGCGCGGCCCGCATCGCTCAGCGCAACGTGTTTGCGGTCACGGAGAAACAGAGGGCCGCCGACGAGGGCTTCGACATCTTGGATGTTTTTTGTCAGCATCGGCTGACTGATGCGCAATCTGCGCGCCGCACGCCCGAAGTGCAGCTCCTCTGCGAGCGCGATCACTGACTCCATGAGTTTTGTTTCATGCTTTGTTTCGCTCTTTGACATGCCGCACCCCATGAACTCGGAGAAATGGGGATAGGACGTGGACTGGGCAGTCCTCTGTTTCAACGTATTGGCGCGCAGGCGCGTCCCATCGTCAAGCTGAATCGTTTAGATGTTCACCCTGCGGAAAAGGTGGGCTGATGTGTGCTTATCAACGTCATTGATAAGCAACCCCCTCCGGTGAATTGGACTCTACAGGCATCCTCCGCCATCTTCAAAGCACGTACGTTATCTCCGCCCTTCCTTGGGGTTATTCAAAGTGAGGTTGTATGCTTTCTGCCGCGAAGCCACATTCACGCACACCGATACCAGCCTTCGAACCGCTGCTTGACCTCCATGAAGCGGCTACTGTGCTGGGCATGCACTGGAAGACCCTTGAGGGTAAGGCACGTCAGCATGAAGTCCCTGCCTTCAAAGTTGGAAAACGCTGGAGGTTTCGGCTGAGTTCGCTGAATAACTGGCTTGAAGCTGGCCTAAAATTGAATACAACCGATCAGGCCGTCGTGACTAGACAGGAGCAAAATCCTTGAAGTTCACTCGGCAGCGTTTTCAACGCGGCACCCTGCGCAAGGTTGCGCGGGCAAACAATCAATGGGCTTGGGAGTACCGCTACCAAGACCCCGTAACCAATAAGAGAAAATCCTTGTTCCTGGGGCTCGACAAGTTTCCCACGCAGACCGCCGCAGAACGGCATCTCGAAGCTTTCGTGCTCAAACTCAATCAAGAAAACCCAACCCTGGCCGTGATGGAGCCGACCTTCGACGCCATTCTTGACCGGTTTATCGAGGACGAACGCATGATGGAAATCAAGCAGAGTCGGCCCGGTGAACATCTCAAGGATGGTGATCTGAGCTATTCGACAGTCATCTCCTACCTCAGCGTCATCAAGCGAGTCCGCGCGAAATGGGGAACAACCCGCATCACGCGGATGAAGCCGATGCTGATTCAAGCATGGCTCAGAGAACTGGAAGCCGCACCCAAAACAAAAGGCCACATCAAGGCTGTCATGTACCGCCTGTACGAGAAGGCCATGCTCTGGGAGATGGTCGAGTGGCAGCGGAATCCAATGGAGTTGGTCGAAATCAAAGGCGTCAGCAAGCGACAGAAGAGGCCGATCATCCTGACCGTCGAGCAGTATTTCCAGATTCTCGCGTTGCTGCCGGAACCCTACCAGACGATGGTGGTGGTCGCCCAATGCACCGGCCTCCGCGCCGAAGAGATACTGGCGCTCGAATGGGAAGACATCGACTTCGAGAATCTGAGTATGAAGGTCGTCCGGGCGGTCGTACATGGCCGAGTCAAGACCGTAAAGACCGATTACTCCGAGGACGAATTGCCGCTTGATCCCGGTTTCGCGGAAGTCCTCCTAACTTGGAAACGCAGGTTGGGAGCCGAACGCGAGGCGCAAAACGGCATTTCAACCCCACTCGTGGGGTTGGACCTGGTGTTTCCCAGCACGTCTACTGGACGGCACTTCCACGCAGCTCCGGCCCAGCAGGACTACATTCGTCCGGCTGGCTGTTGCCTTGTGGCATGCCCGACGTGCGGGGCAGGGACGGGCGTCTGGTGCTTGCAAGATGGCAAAACGCCGAACGGGAGGCGACTGCCGCTGCACGACGAGCGGTGGGAAGCTGCCGGAAAGTATGGGAGCGTAGGTTGGCATACCTTCCGCCACACCTACCGTTCTTGGCTGGACAGCACCTCGGCACCTATCGGTGTGCAGCAGAAACTGATGCGGCATGCCCAGGTATCGACCACGATGAACGTGTACGGAAACGCTTTGATGACGGCCAAGCGTGAGGCCAACAGCAAGGTGGTAAAGATGGCATTGAGGAGCGCTTAGGCCCATGCAA
>JABBOG010000079.1 GCA_019351975.1 Acidobacteriota bacterium | reverse complement strand
GCCCTCTTTGCGCGTAGAAAACTCGCAAGGTCTTGCCGCCGCCGCCACTCTGGGCCCTCGGTCTGTTCTTCGGCCACTTCTTCCCCTCGTTCTGTGCTTCCATTGTAGCTTTGGGGGCTTAAGGCTTGGCGAGTGTCTCCATAGGCTTGGTCTGTCGTTGTCCCCGCGCGACATCGCTGCGGTTACAAGAAGCGCCAACCCACCTCCACACGCTTGCTCATCGAGGGTCTAACAACGGCTGAACTAAGATGAGACACTTTAAGAAAAGGTTGCCCGTAGCTATTTGGATGGATGTAATATCGCGGAATGCGAAGCCCTACGAGGCTTCTAAACCGCTCAGCCACCACAGAGTGCGAGTGGACGAGTAGTTGTGCGGCGAAGTTTCTCCCTTTGCCGATGTACGCCCCCAGAGGTGGTCAATTAACGCCAGGCGCCCTTGCGCGTGGTCGTTTTGAACGGCCCGGAGAATAAATACCCGAGTGAGCAACTGGCGCGACCTATAGCCCACTCGGTCATCATCTGCCTCCCAGACCAAATCAAACTTAAGAGGCCAAAATGAAAATATATTCCTATGTCCTTATGGGGCTATCTCTGATGCTGGCGTTGCCTGCCTCAGGAACCCTTCTTATCAGCCGACCGTCGAACGGGCAAGCCGTGGGCTCAACCGTGACAATTTCAGCTTCAGCAAAAGAAGGCGCTGCCTTTCATCTGGAGGTATGGGATAACGGCCGGAAACTGGGGAACTTCTTCTCCAACTCTGTCAATACCTCAGCGGTTCTGACGCAGGGGCGGCACACGATGACCGTACAGGCAGTGTCGCCGATGGGACATGTGCTTGACCGCAGCACGGTGGTGTACAGCGTCTCCGTGCAAAAGGCTCCTGTTTCAGCTCCAGCACCTCTGGGACCCGCAACTGTGCCGCCAGCACCTGCGGCACCCGCCGCTCCCGACAACGTCGCTATTGCGAGCCCAACACCCGGCTCGACCAGCGTCAGTGCTGTCAGGATTGCCGCCTCTGTAAATGGAAGCATCCCCTCACTGCTAGAAATATGGGATAACGGCTATAAGCTGGGTGCCGTGTCCGCCAGCAACGTCGACGGTGTCTACGTCCTGCCAAGCGGATCGCACGTTCTGACGGTCCGGGCGGTGGATACCAGCGGCTCGGTTCTTAGCCAAAGCAGCGTGAGCTATACCGTAGCTGAGAACTGCTCGAACTCCACCAATGCACAATGCGACCTGGATCAGATTGCAATGAACAACGTACAGAATGACTGCAATCCGGCGCTACAGATTGCGTGGGTGGCAAATGGGTGCGGATCAGGAGTGCAGGGAGTCAACCCGGTCTTTCCGCAGAGTACTCTGGTTGCAGCGCAATCCGATGGTGGCTCAATTCCAGATCAAGGCAATCTCACGCTGAATGGAAAGTCGCTTCATGTAGCCGAAGTGCAAGGAAGTCAAGCATCAAACGTTTTGTTCCGCGGCCAAAGCCCGACCTCGACCAGCACCAGGATTGACTCGCATTGGACCATGGACGAATATGTCTACCTGCCAAACCCAAGCGCCCACCAGGCTTTCGAGATGGATGCGCAATACACAGGCGGCAAGATCTGGAGCAAGTTCTATACGGAGTGCGCGTTCAACATGAACAACGGCACCGGTTACTGGGCCGTGTTTGACAGCGAGACGGGTGGATGGATTTTCCTGAATGGGAAGATTCAGAATGGGCAAACACCTCCGGTTGTGCCTTGCAACCGCAGCCAGTTTGCGCAGCCGTGGCCGGGGTCGAGCAATCCGTCGTTCACAGGATGGCACCATATTGCGTGGACGTTTCTGCGGAACTCGGATGGCACGGTGACGTTCCAGACGCTAACGTTTGATGCAACGACGACAAAGGTGAACTTTACGCCAAACAGTCTGAGCGGTGGGCTCGTAGGCGACGCCGGGAACTTCGACGCCTTGATCCAACTTGACGGCGTAGAAAACCCATCCGGACTGTACAGCCTTGTCGACGCCTATGTCAGCGAAGTAAATCTAACGCATACACCTTGATGTCTTCGCAGGAACGATGTGCCCCATTCGTTCTCGGTCGGAGTTCTTTGCGTTCGTACATTTCGAGTCGCTATCTATAGTCGGTCATCCGATCGGAGGCGTTGGGGTCACCCTGGGTAGATGGCGTCGTTGGATGTTCCCACCGACACGCCATCTACCACAAAGGCTCGCATACTTGCTGCAAAGAGGCAGTCAGTATTTGCGGCATCGCTCGAGATCCATCCTCAATGACGGAGTGTCTCGAGAATCTTACGGCAACCCGTAGATATCGAGTTTTGTGCAGGTTGGCAAAAATATTTTGCCGTCGGCCGCAGTGGACACGCTGAACTTGCGGGCATGTCCGGCAGCGTCCCGGCCGTTGGGCTGCTGTTGTCCAACTCCTGCCCAACGATATAGGGCCGCCTGGTTTTCGTTGCGTGGCGCTGGCCGAAGATACACCCCTGAATATCGAACTGCTCTTCCTGCACGTGGCGCGTACCTTCTCTCAGGCTCAAACACGTAATTGGTTTTCGAAGTCGTTGGAACGGGGAGACTCGTTCTTGCCGGTTTCAAATTGAGGCAATATCGGCGCGCGAACTCCTTGCGCATAATGACCCATGGGGCCGTACTATTCCGCACGGAGAGATTCTTTGTAACTGATTGATTCTAAACTTGTCTGGGCGAGAGGAATTCAAACCTCCGCCCTCTTGTCCAGAATGAGGAGAAATGTCATTGATTCTGAGTAACTTACAGGTACATACCCCTCAAAGGTCCACGGATTCGGCTTTTCACCCATTTTTTTTAGATTCTCCTGGAGGCTTGTGGGCAGATGAGGACGTATCTCCTGAAGACATCGCACTACTTGGCTTGAATTACGTTCGATCGCTAATTGGCTGAGTCGAAAACCAGATGTTATTCCGCAGCCTTATCAAGCTGAATGCTTAAGGGACATCACATTCTGATATACAGGTGTTGCACGCACCGCAGCAGCTGTTGTAGAGTAACCCTGTGGCAGTGAGAGGAAAGGAACGCGGTGGTTCCGCGTTCATCAAGACCGAGGATGTTGAGTACCACCTGCGCTGTGCTTCAGGTGCAAAAGCTATCTATCGCGAAGAGGTTTGGGAAGATGAAGCGGGGAACGTTGTGAAATATAACCTTGCCTTCATTCACTTTGGGATCTGCCCGCAGGATCATGGGCGCGCGGTGGGCTATGATAACGCCCATGGCCGCCACGAGCGCCACTTTATGGGAGAGGTTCGGGAAGTCGAGTTCGTCAGCTATGAAGCCACGCTGAGGAGATTCCAGGCCGAAGTCAGGCGATATAGGGAGACGACATGAAGACAATCATTGGCGTTACAAGCTTTGAAGACCTGATGCAGCGCTCGCTTGATCGTGCGAAGAAGCGGGCCAGTGGTGAAGGTGTCCGTCCCGAGCGTCGCATCATGTTTGAGCGTCCTGAAGACATGGTGTCTCTAATGACGCCTCATCGGATGAGGATTTATCGCGAGGTAAAAGAGCGCCCGCTTTCGGTCACCGATCTCGCAAAGGCGCTGGATCGAAACCGATCCGCGGTGAGCCGCGATGTCAAGGTTCTACGCGAGCGACGTCTTGTGAAGCTCACAAGCACAGTGAACCCTGGCCACGGAAGAGTGACGCTTGTAAGCGCACGCGCCAAAAGGGTTGAGTTGCGAGCCGAACTCTAGCTATACAGAATCTTCATTATCGGACATTGCATCTCCTTGGGCCAGTTGAACTTAGCCGAA
This sequence comes from Acidobacteriota bacterium, assembly GCA_019351975.1. Taxonomy (GTDB): domain Bacteria; phylum Acidobacteriota; class Terriglobia; order Terriglobales; family Acidobacteriaceae; genus Granulicella. The sequence continues at coordinate 7,352 of JABBOG010000079.1, read as the reverse complement.
CGGAACTGCACCAATATCGTTATCGGACGTACAGCTAAGGCAGATCTGTGGATGAACTCCATCACATGCTGGTTCGGGTTTACCCGCTTCAGGAGAGCGCCAAAGGTTAGGCGGAAGGCGGCGAAACCTGCTCTCCCGGCCGTGACACGCTCATCGGGGATGCTCGCTATCGCGCCGGACCGGTCAGTACAATCACACGCAAGTAAACGATCATACCCATTGTCAAATTCTTTCTCAACACTAGCTAGTCGTAGCACTACATCCTCATCACGGACGTATCCGGCGTTCTCATCCATCCAGCGGACGGCAGCGTTGCATCGTAACCCCAATCTCATTCAAAACGGCGGCGCCCCCATTAGGGGCGCTCTGAACAATTGCCTGTTCGCTGCTTTGCTCAGGGTGGCTTGTTTTGGGGTCTGAGTAGCAACGGAACAGAAAACCTACACAAGGGCGGCGTTTGAGCATTCCAACAAACCCCGGTTTGTTGGAATGCCATGGCACGGGGTTGAAGTCTGCCGCAGTACGCCTATTTTGTCGCATAAACCCGTCCATCAATCTATGCGCTGAAAACCCCTTTCGGCGTACATTTATGCAAGAGGGTGCCGGGACAGATGCTGATCGGCTACATGCGTGTATCTACGAGCGAGCAGAACCTTGACCTTCAACGCGATGCATTGGAGCGGATCGGCTGCGAGCGGATGTACGACGATACTTGCTCCGGCCGGGCTGTCGAACGGCCTGGACTGTCGAAAGCGCTTGATACAGCACGACGCGGCGACGCTCTCGTTGTTTGGAAGCTGGATCGGATCGGCCGTTCCCTGCCACACGTCGTCGGGCTTGTCGGCGATCTACACAAGCGCGGAATTGGTCTCAAGGTCCTCACCGGCGACGTCGATACAACGACGGCGACAGGCAGGCTGGTATTTGGCATCTTCGCGACGCTCGCAGAATTTGAGCGCGACCTCATCCACGAGCGCACGATGGCGGGGCTGGCCGCAGCCAGGGCACGTGGACGTGCAGGTGGGCGGCCCCGCGTCATGACCAAGGCAAAGCTCAGGACCGCTATGACGATGATGGCCGACCGTGAGAACGCCGCACGCGATATCGCCATGCAGCTCGGGATCTCCCTGTCCACGCTTTACGCCTATGTCGATGCGCAGGGAAAGCCGCGCGCACGTGCCACTGAAGTGCTGGGCAAGCGAGTACGGGTGTCGTCCACGACCGCAAAGCTGGCCTGAGCAGGTGCCGGTAAGTTTCCTGACCGAAGACCAAGAGCGCCGTTATGGGTGCTTTTCAGGCGAGCCAACTCTCGACCAACTCGCTCGCCACTTCCACCTCGACGATACAGATCGTGCCTTTGTTGCCAAACACCGCGGCGACCACAACCGCCTCGGGGTTGCGGTTCAGCTCGGCTCGGTCCGTTTGCTGGGCACATTCCTTGACGATCCCACCCAGGCGCCCGCGTCGGCGGTGCGCTTTGCCGCTGACCAACTGATGATCCCGGACTCGTCCGATCTCATGGCCCTCTATGGAGCGAGCGTCGGTCGATGGCGACACGGTGGCCGCATCCGTGAGCACTATGGATATCGAATGTTCACTGATTTCGGGGTCGCGTTTCGCCTCAATCGCTTTCTGTACGCGCTTTGCTGGATAGGGGCCGAGAGGCCTTCCGCGCTGTTCGAGCGAGCGATAGCGTGGCTGCTTGCGGCCAAGGTCTTGCTGCCCGGCCTTTCGGTTCTTGAGCGCGCAGTGGCAAAGATTCGCCTGCGATCCTCCGCCCACCTCCACCACCGTCTCACCGCAGGACTGACGCCTGAAGCACGGTTACGCCTGGACAGCTTGATCGTGTTGCCCGAAGGTGAGCGCCAAAGCCCGCTCGACCGGCTTCGCGATGGACCATACATGCAAAGCGGTCCAGAAATAGGCCGGGCGCTTGCCCGTCTCGATGAGGTCCGTTTGCTTGCCGCAAATCTTCCGCTTATCGATCGCATTCCACCCGGCAAAATTGCCGCGCTTGCCCGCTTCGCTTCGGCGGCAAGAGCTCAGGCGGTTGCGCGGCTGCCGGACGAAAGGCGTGCCGCAACGCTGCTTGCCTTTGTCAACACGCTTGAAGCCTCTGCCGGGGACGACGTCATTGATCTCTTCGATGCGGTCGCCACAACGATGTTCTCGCAGGCTGAGACGGCAGCAAAGGAGGCGCGCATACGTTCGCTTCGCGATCTCGATGCCGCTGCTTTGAAGCTGCGCGATATGGGCAACGTGGTTCTCGACGAAACGACGCCGGACGCAGATGTGCGCCGGGCTGTCTTCGCGTTGATGGATCGGGAGATGCTTTCTGCTGCCGTCGAGCGCATTGGTGTGCTCGCCGAGCCGCAAGGCGAGACCTACTTCACAGAACTCAGGAAATTTCACCGCAAAATCCGGTATGCTCCAGCGCTCTTTGCCGGACTCGATCTCGGTGCAGCTCCCGCAGGAAGGCCTCTACTCGACGCTGTGGAATATCTGCGCAACGTTCACGCCGGCGACAAACGTCCTGGGCCACCGCCGACCGCGTTTGTACCGAAAGACTGGGCCGCGCAGATAAGGACCGACGACGGCTCGCTCGACCTAGTCGGCTACAGGCTCTGCGTGCTCGACGGCTTGCGCCGGGCGATCCGTCGCCGCGATGTCTTTCCCCTTCGCTCCCTGCGCTACGCCGATCCGCGAAAGGGACTTCTTTCTGGCGCAGCATGGGATGCGGCGCGCCCTGTAATTTGCCGAATCGTCGGCGTTTCAAGCTCAGCGACCGAGGAACTCGGCCAGCTATCCAAGCGTCTGGACATGGCCTACCGCGAAACCGCCGAGCGACTACCTGCGAATCCGGCAGTCGCTATCGTTAGCACCGGCGACAAGATCGATCTTTCGGTGGAAGCGCTTGATAAGATGGAAGAACCGGCAAGCCTGATTGCACTCCGAGCCGCTGTTGATGCTCGCCTGCCACGGCTCGACCTCCCCGAACTTATTCTCGAGATGCATGCGCGGACCGGCTTCGCCTCTCATTTCACCCACGCAAGCGAGAATGCCTCAAGAGCCGAAAACATTGCGACAACGGTCTGCGCGGTACTGGTTGCGGAGGCGACCAATACGGGCTTTGAACCCTTGATTCGAGGCGACGTGCTGGCGCTTCGGCGCTCCCGGCTGAGCTGGGTCAAGCAGAACTTCCTGCGTGCTGAAACACTGACGGCAGCCAACGCCGCCCTGGTCTCGGCTCAGAACGCAATCCCTTTAGCCAAAAGGTGGGGCGGCGGCGAGGTGGCCTCGGCCGATGGCTTGCGCTTCGTCGTGCCGGTAAGAACAATTCACTCTGGACCGAATCCACGCTACTTCGGCCGCGAGCGCGGCATCACTTGGTACAACCTCGCTTCCAACCAGTTCACCGGCTTGAACGCAATCACTGTACCAGGCACGCTGCGCGACAGTCTCCATCTGCTCGCGGTCGTGCTTGAGCAGGAGACTGAGCTTCAGCCAACAGAAATTATGACCGACACTGCCGGGTACACCGACACAGTGTTCGGAATCTTCCATCTGCTCGGCTATCAGTTCTCGCCGCGTATCGCCGACGTCGGTGGAGCGCGGTTCTGGCGCGTCGACAAGAAAGCAGATTACGGCTTGCTCGATGATCTGGCCTTAAACAAGATCAACGTGCACCTAATTACCGAGCACTGGGATGACCTGCTGCGACTCGCGGGATCGCTGAAACTTGGCGTCGTGCGAGCCGGCGGGCTCACCCGTACCTTGCAGACCAATGACCGCCCAACCAGGCTCGCTCGCGCTCTGCAGGAACTGGGCCGCCTCATCAAGACGCTTTATCTGCTGCGCTTTATCGACGATGACAGTTATCGCCGGCGCATCCTGGTCCAGCTCAATCGCGGCGAGGGCCGCCATCAACTCGCTCGCATCATTTTCCATGGCAAACGCGGCGAACTACGCCAGCGCTACCGTGAAGGTCAGGAGGACCAGCTCGGCGCGCTCGGTCTGGTCGTCAATCTCGTCGTGCTCTGGAATACGATTTATATGGACGCGGCCCTAAACCAGTTGCGAGCCGAAGGATACGAAGTCCTGCCCGACGACGTTGCGCGGCTCTCACCGCTCAGCTTCAAACACATCAACATGCTCGGCCGCTACGCCTTCACCCTGCCAGACACTGTCGCTAGAGGCGAGCTCAGGCCGCTGCGCGATCCACGCACCGCCAACCTGGATGAAGTTTAAAATATGTATCTCCAACCTGGTTCCTTATGTAGGTTTTCTGTTCCGTTGCTACTCAGACCCCCTCCTCTGCCTTGCTGCTTCTTTCCGTTTCATTGTGGTCGTCGCGCAGCGCAACTCCACGGCAACAACTGCTCCCGGAAGTGATCGCAGCCGCATGCTCGTTAGTATGCAACTAGCTTGACACTGCCCAGCAGGCCGGAGGTTGGAAGCACCGCGGATGTAGCTGGACGGCCACCTGCGCCGATAGGACCGGCCGATGCGGCAGCTGGCGGAGGACCGCCGAAGCCGCCGCGGCCAGTGGCAGCGAGCGCGTCGACTTCGATGACCAAGTCGTTCGGGCCCTGCTTCAGCGCGCCGGTCACGTCCCAACGATACGGCTGCCAGCCTGCGGCGCCCAGATCTTTGCCGTTCAAACTCACCTTGGCGTAATCGTGCACCATGGCGATCTCGAGATACACGCGCTGTCCCTTTGGGGCGGCCTCAGCGGTGAATTGCTTGCGATAGGTAGCCGGTCCGTGGAATCCGATCACGCCGAGATCCTCCCACGGTTTCAGTTCGGTCGTGATGGGTTTGCTGTTAAGCTCAAGCTTCCAGTCGCCGGTCAGCTCGGCCAGCGTTTTGCCTGCGGCGAAGGAGGGCTCGGCGGCCGCCCTGCGTACCGGCGGAGCTTTGTAGCTGCCGGAGCGGATTCGCCCGAGAAGACTTTGCAAGTTCGCTTCAAGGCTCGATTCGTACTCCGCAGCGACGACCCCGTCGATGCCGGGCGCACCACTCTTGCGGGTCAGCCGATAGGCCTCCCGCATCCATTCCAGGTCGATGACGTGACTCAACGAGTACAGCGCCACACCGGGCCTGTTCCTCGCCAGTTCCGCTATCTGCTGCCGTTTCGTGTACAGGTTTGTAGGGTTCAGTGTCCCCTCCCATGTTTCCCGTCAAGAACGAGAAGAAGGAGCGCGACCCGGAGATGCACCAGACCCGCAAGCGCGGCGCCTGCCGCATGCTCCCCAAGCAACGCCAGACAGGCATCGTTTTCACGATGATCTCATTCCGCTTGCACCTACCGGCAAGATGTTTCTATCCGAGGCCGAAGTTAGCCTGGATCTGTTCGAGGGATTTCTGTTTGGTCTCGGGATAGATGAAGAGGACGACGAAGAACTGTAGCGCCATCATGACTGCGAAGAAGACGAACGGAAGCGCGTGGCTCTTTGCGGCGATGATGGGAAAGATGCCTGCGATGATCGCGTTCATGATCCAGTGCGAGGAGCAGCCGACGCTCTGTCCTTTGGAACGTACGCGCGAGGGAAAGACCTCCGAGATATAGACCCAGATGACCGAGCCCTGCGAGACGGCGAAGAACACGATGAACATCATGAAGAGCCACATGAGCAGGACGTGATGGGTATCGGTGTAAAAGATGCCTGCAACACCCGCGAGCGCAAACACCATGCCGACCGAGCCGATGAGCAGCAGCGTCTTGCGGCCCAGCTTGTCGATCAGGCTCATGCCGAGAAGCGTGGCGAGGAGGTTGACCAGGCCGACGCCTACCGTCTGCAGGGCTGCGGCGTTGGAGCTGAAGCCGGCAGACGCAAAGATGGAGTTCGAGTAGTACAGCAGCGCATTGATGCCGGAGAGCTGGTTGAAGAGGCCGATGGTGATCGCTAGGAAGATGGGGAGGTTGTACTTGCCGTTGAAGAGCGGTTCCGATTTAACGCCGCGTTCGAGATGGACAGAGGCGATGATCTCCTGCAGCTCTTCTTCGGAGTTGGGCGAGCCCATCAGGCGAAGGACGTCGAGCGCTTCGTCGGTCTGATTCGTGGTGACAAGCCAGCGCGAGCTGCGCGGGATGCCGTAGAGCATGAAGAGGAAGATGGCCGAAGGAACGATGGCCATGCCAAACTCCCACCGCCACTGCGCGGCACCGAGATGCTGCATCACGATGATGTAGTTGGAGAGGTACGCGAGCAGGATGCCGACGACGATGTTGATCTGGAAGAGACCCACCATGCGTCCGCGCCACTTCGCCGGCGCAAGCTCCGCGATGTACACCGGGCCGAGCACGGACGATCCGCCGATGCCGATGCCGCCGACAAAGCGTGAGACCATCAGCGCGTCCCAGTTCCAGGCGAAAGCGCAGCCGACGGCGGAGAGGGTGTAGAGGATGGCCATGATGCGCAGCGCTTCGCGTCCGCCAATCTTCTGGCCAAGCAAGCCCGAGGTCATGGAGCCGAGGATGGTTCCGGCGAGGCCGATGGAGACAGTCAGACCGAGCGTCCATGGAGTGAGGTGGAAGACGCTGCTCAACTGCTCAGTGGTACCCGCGATGACAGCGGTATCGAAGCCGAACAGCAGGCCGCCGAGGGCACCGACAATGGTAGCTTTCGCTAGATATCGATTCAAAGAGGACACTCCCCGCACGGACGATGTTGATCGTCATACCTGCTGTACGAATTGTTAAGCTGTCGTAGTAAGTCTGTCGCTTGAGATTGGCTCAATCTTCCAAGCCTTGAGAGACAGGCCGCTCCACCCTTTGGCATGCACATCAATCGAGGGAGCCGTCTTACCAGGATAGTAGAACCGCTTTGTGTAACCAACACGTTCAGCAAGAATCATCTCGATCACAGACGCATCTACGAATGCGTGAACCCTCGGTGTGTCTGTGGGCTCCAACGAGATATGCTTTCCGTCTGCGACAAGTGTATGGGTTGCTGCGACATAGTTCACCATCATTAGCTCATTTGTACCGGCCCTGATGCTCAACGTGAAGTCTCTACCCGGTTGCCCGATACACACTACTTCGCCGTTCGCGTGCGACAGTACCACATTGGTCGTATCTCCAGTGTGGCTGCTCTTGATCTCACCATCCCTGAGAGACGCAATCTGCGGCAGTTCTCGTATTCTTAGCGTGCCATCCTGATCCAGACTCAGCAACCGTGGCAAGCTCATCATTCCGCTCCACCCTGACGCACGCATCTGCGCATCGCTGCGATTCTTCTCCTGTATCCATCCCCACAAAATCCTTCGCCCAGCTGCATCAAGCTGTGTCTTCGGAGCGTAAAACCCTCCCCAATCCAGCTCCCCCTTCTTCTTCGGCGTAAACCGCATCG
>JABBOG010000078.1 GCA_019351975.1 Acidobacteriota bacterium | reverse complement strand
GGAAGCCGCGGTCGAGGAGAGGGTAGTGGGATGGCAGGGGGACGCGTGCAAGCGTCAGGGTGCCGTTGGTTTTGGCGTCCTTGCCGGTGGGGGTGAGGATGAGGTGGGAGGGGTCGGGCTGGGCGATGGCGTAGACGGGGGGCGGACCGTCGTGGCCGAGGCAGAAGAGTTGGACGGTGTGCTTTTTGTCGTCGATGCGGGAGCCGCCGCGCCAGAGGACGCCGTCGGAGGAGCGGAACATGGCGCGTCCGCTGGGCTCGAAGATGATGGCGGACATGGGCGCGCCGTCTCCGGTGAGAAAGGGTTTGGTGGTGGCGTTGAGTTGCCAGATGCCGGTGAGGGGAGCGGGATGGCGCATGGCGGCGCGTTGGTGGGAGTACGCGCCGCCGAGGCCGATGACCTCGGGAACGAGCGCAAATAGCAGGACGGCGATGACGCAGAGGGTTTCGAGGCGGAGGCCGTAGCGCCAGGCGGGGCGGGTCCAGCCGTCGATGGGTACAGAGGGGCGATGGAGGACGAAGAAATTGAAGAGGCTGCGCGCCTGGGGAGCGAGGAGGACGAGGGACATGAGGAGCAGGTGCGCGGCGTAGAGCTTGACGGGGACGTCGAAGCAGAAGTTGTAGAGGACGATGTTGGTGGTGAGGAAGGCGGTGAGGAGGGTGCCGAGGAGGGAGGTGCGGCGGAAGAGGATGAGGATGCCGGCTGTGACTTCGGCGGCACCGCAGATCATCTCGTAGATGGGGTTGAGACCGATGAGGGTCCAGAGCATGGTCATCGGGGAGGTGTTGCCGAGGGGCTCGTTGAGGACGGCGAGCGAAGGCGGAGCCATCTGGAGAGGGAAGAGCTTGGCGAGGCCGTAGCCGAGCATGGCGACACCGAGGGTGAGGCGGAGGGTGAGGCGGAACCAGAAGAAAAGGCGTGGGTAGGCGAGGCTGCGTCGGGCAGGGCTGCGGAGTTCGTCGAGGGCTGTCCAGATGAGGGTGGCGAGGAGGGCGACGGCGAGCATCACAGCGACGGCGATCCAGTTGAGGATGGTGTCGCCGGAGCCTGTACCGTGCAGCTTTGCGCCGACGCCGGTGAGGTGGAAGAGATGCTGTCCGAGCCATTGGGCGGAGTGGAAGAAGGTCCAGGAGAGCCAGTTCGTGATGTAAGCGCCGACTTTCGGGATGATCTCCCAGATGGTGGCGTTGCCGCAGCAGAGGGCGTAGAGAAGGAAGTAGCAGAAGGCGAAGCGGAAGGCGAGGCGTGTGGCGGGGGGCCAGGCCGCGCTGGGAGGCACGGGGATGACGGCGGGAGCTGGTGGTACGAGGAGCGGGTCTGGCTGCTCGGGCTGCTGGGGGGTGAGATCGGGCGACAACTGGGACAAGGGGCGGCCTTTCCTGTTGCGGGATTCGAAGTTGGTCGGTTCTTTCGTGCGGCGAAGCGATCGTCAATAGCGAGTTGCTGTGCCCGAGGTTCAGGCGGCCCCGAGGTCTTTGAAGGCGGCCTGGGCGGCGAGGTGGCCGCACATGCCGTGGACGCCGCCGCCGGGAGGCGTGGAAGAGCTGCACAGGAAAAGGCGCGGGTTGCTGGTCCGGTAGCCGCGGGCGGTGGGGCGGAAGAGCATCTGCGAGAGCGTCATGGCACCGCCGGAGACGTCGCCGTCGGCGAGGTTGGGGTTCCATTCGGCGAGGGCTTCGGCACCGCTGGCGCGCCGGGCGAGGATGCAGTCGCGGAAGCCGGGAGCGAAGCGTGCGATCTGCGCCTCGATGACTTCGGTGCGGTCGAGGTTGGAGCCGCTGGGGACGTGGCAGTAAGCCCAGGCGGTGTGCTTCCCTTCGGGGGCACGGGTGGGGTCGAAGAGGCTGGGCTGGACGAGGAGGACGAAGGGGGTGTCGTTGCGGCGGCCGTGGAAGGCGTCGTGTTCGGAGCGGGCGATCTCGGGAAGTGTGCCGCCGAGGTGGACGGTGCCGGCGCGGGCGCAGTCGGGGGAGCGCCAGGGGATGGGCTGGCTGAGGGCGAAGTCGAGCTTGAAGATGCCGGGGCCGCGGTGGAAGTGGCTGAGTCGAGTGATGAAGGCGGGGCTGAGCGCTGCGCCGGCGATGCCCATGAGGGACTCGACGGAGGTGTCGAAGAGCGTGGCGTCGGCGGCGGGGAGGTCGGTGAGGCGGCGGATGTCGGTGTTGAGGATGATCTGGCCGCCGAGGGTTTGGAGGTAGCTGGCGAGGGCGTTGGTGATGGATTGGGCACCGCCTGCGGCGACGGGCCAGCCGGTGGTCTGCGCGGCGGTGGCGAGGACGATCCCGGTGGCGGCGCTGGCGATGTGGGTGAGCGGGATGACGGAGTGGGCGGCGCATCCGGCGAAGAGAGCGCGGGTGGTGTCGTCGCGGAAGACGGAGTTGGCGAGCAGCTGTGCTGGCAGGAGCGCGGCGGGACCGAAGAAGGCCATTGCGGCGGGATGACTGGGGAGGCGCAGGAGGGGTTTGGTGAAGTCTGCGACGAGACGGGGCCAGTCGGCGACGGAGGAACGGAAGAGGGAGCGCCAGGCGGTCTTGTCGTGGGCGTGGAACTGGGCGGCGGTGGCTTCGAGGGTGTGTTCGAGGGTGAGGGCGGAGCCGTCGTCGAAGGGATGGGCGAGGGGCGCGGGCGGCTCGATCCAGCGGAGGCCGTGGGTGGCGAGAGGAAGGCTGCGGAAGAACGGGCTGGCGACGCCGAGGGGGTAGGCCGAAGATCCGAGGTCGTGGTGAAAGCCGGGGAGGGTGACCTCGGCGGTGGAGCAGGCGCCACCGAGCTGGGCGTTGCGCTCGTATACGGTGACGGCGACGCCGCGCTGCGCAAGCGTGATGGCGGCAGCGAGGCCGTTGGGACCGGAGCCGATGATGTTGGCGGTGCGGAGCATGGCGAGGCCCTATAGGTGGGATGCCGGTTTTTCGCGGCGCGGCGAGCGGAGAAAGTGCAGATCCGCGGCGAGCGGAAGAATGGTCAACAGGGCAAGCATAGCAGCGAGTGGAAGCATAAGCAGGAGGCCGAGGTGCGGGAAGGCGATCGCTGCGGCGAAGCCTCCGGTGAAGAAAAGCGTAACGAGCATGGAGAGAAGGAGAAGCCGCGTGCGGTTGGCGATGACGGGCGGGTGGTGAGGGGAGCGGTTGCGGTAGAGGGCTTTGCCGAGCTCGATGCAGATGTCGGTGACCATGCCGGTGACGTGGGTGGTGCGGATGACGGAGTCGGAGAGCTTGGTGATGATGGCGTTCTGGAGGCCCATGGCGAAAGCCAGGATGGAAAGCGTGAGGACGGGGTGTTGGGTGGTCCAGGGGAATGCAGCGGAGGTGAGAAGGATGGCTTCGATGAGGACGGGAAGGGCGAAGACGCCTTCATGCAGGCGGCGGCGCTTCCAGTTGACGACGAGCGCGCAGAAGGCGGCTCCGGCGAGGAAGCTGAAGAACACGGCTGCGGGATGCATGAGAAGCTGCGTGGCCTGACCGGCGGTGTTCAAGGCGAGGTCCGAGGTGACGCCGGAGAGGTGCGAGGTGAACTGGCGGAACTTGAGGTAGCCGGTGACATCGACTGCACCGGCCGTGAAGGCGAGGAGGGCCGCAAGCTGCCAGTTGGCGGCGGAGGAGCGTTCGCGGGCTGTGAGGTGGCGGAGGGGCATGTGGTGACGGGTGCTTCGAGTTACGACGGTTGAAGGGGCGGGGCTTCAGCCCCGCCGTCGGTTGCCGCTCGAGACGGTGGCTTTAGCCACGGAGGGAGCGGTGAGAGGAGCAGCCTGGAGCATGCGCCGCAGTACTCGTATTCGTCGTTGCGCAAGGTTGCGATATTTTGCTGGACGTAGGCGATGTGTTGGGCCCAATCCTGCTCGTCGCGAATGCGATGGTCGGAGAAACCCGCTTGCCAGATGTCGGCTTTCCACTGGAAGGCTTTGCGAGCGCTGAAGGAGAAGCCACCCTTGATGAGCTGGACGGTGCGTTCGAGCGGGGCATGGGGGCTGCTGAGAATGTGGAGGTGGTCGGGCATGATGACGAAGTCGTGAAGGTGGAACTCGTCTTGATAGCGTTCGATTGTATCGATGAGGAGGTTTGCCCAGCGACGTGTCGGAAGAGTGGCTGGCGACGCGCTGTCTGAAAGGTGACGAAGTAGGTCTGGTTGGCTTGCCGGAACTTCTCACGCGTGGGACGCATCGTTCCCTCCGGGGCTAAAGCCCCTCATTTAGTGGTGGTAATGGCGGGGCTGAAGCCCCGCCCCTTTAAAGCTGGCATCTCAGGGGCAATACTCACTATGTGAGTGTGACTGTCCTTTGCTGACGTCCAACTTTTACATGAAACGTGCTAGGTCGAGTCTCAATAACAAGGTGCTTTTCTGATGTCTTTATGCCATCGATGGTAACCCCTGCTGTGACCTGTTTCGCAGCGGAGGTACGGGATGGTGAAATGCCTATGAGGACGAGCAAGCGTGCAATATCGACATGCACAGCTATGTTCAAATTCGCTTCAGCGTGCTGAAGACTAACTGCATCGGCGGTGATGACATCTCTGATTGAAACATTGAAGTGTTGCGCATCTTCGGCGACGCCTTTTTGTTGGAACTGGGTGGCCCAGGATTCGGCGGCGGCGGTGGCTTCTGCGGGGGAGTGGAAGTCGGCGGTGATGGCGTGGGCGAGGTCTTTTTTGGCCTGCATGGGGTGGAGCTCGCCGCTGGTGACGCGGGAGCGCATGGCGTCGATCTGGGACTGCGGAAGGTCGGTGAGGAACGTCCAGTAGCGCCACATGAGGTCATCGTTGATGCTCATGAGCTTGCCGTACATTTGGGGTGCGGGCTCGTGGATGCCGATGGCGTTGTTGAGGGATTTGGACATCTTCTGGACGCCGTCGAGGCCTTCGAGGATGGGGGTCATGAGGACGATCTGGGGCGGCTGTCCGGCGTCGCGCTGGAGATCGCGGCCGCGCATCAGGTTGAACTTCTGGTCGGTGCCGCCGAGCTCGACGTCGCATTCGAGCATGACGGAGTCGTAGCCCTGCATGACGGGGTACATCATCTCGTGGAGGGAGATGGCCTCTTCGTTGCTAAAGCGCTTGTGGAAGTCTTCGCGCTCGATCATCTGGGAGAGCGTGAACTTCGACATGAGCTTGACGATGTCGTAGTAGCTGAGCTTGTCGAGCCACTCGGAGTTGTAGCGAACCTCGGTCTTAGCGGGGTCGAGGATCTTGAAGACCTGTTCTTTGTAGGTCTCGGCGTTGGTGGCGATCTCTTCGCGGGTGAGGGGTTTGCGGGTGACGTTTTTGCCGGTGGGGTCGCCGATGAGGGCGGTGGAGTCGCCGATGAGGAAGATGACGGTGTGGCCGAGCTGCTGGAAGTGGCGCAGTTTGCGGATGAGGACGGTGTGGCCGAGGTGGAGATCGGGCGCGGTGGGATCGAAGCCGGCCTTGATGCGGAGCGGGATGCCGGTGCGGCGGGAGTCTTCGAGGCGTGCGGCGAGGGCTTCGGGCGCGGAGGCGGCGATGGGCGGGATGATCTCGGCTGCGCCCTTGGTGATGAGGTCGAGCTGGTCGGCGACGGGCGGGAAGGCGGGATGGGTTTGGTTCGGCATAGGGTCAACTAGAAGTATAGAAGCCCGAGACGCCGATGCTGAAGGGAAGTGGCTGGGGATGGTTCGCGAGCGGCGTGTGAGGCCGCTCGCGAAGCAGGCGATGGACGGCTATTCAGGCAGGTCGATTTGCCCGTCGATGGTGAAGTGGCCGGTGACGACGGGAGCATCGGTGCCGGGTTGGCCGCCGCCGATGGTGAGGGTGTAGGGGCCGCTGGCGATGATGGGCTGACCGATTTCAGTCACCATGCCAAGAGCGCGCTTGTCAAGGTCGAAGCTGACCTTCTGGCTGGCTCCGGGTTCGAGGTGAATGCGCTGGAAGCCGCGCAGCGCGATCTGCGGCGCTCCCGCTACGTCTGGGAACTTCAGGTAGAGCTGAACGACTTCGTCGCCGGCAAGCTTGCCGGTGTTGGTGACAGTGGCTTCGGCGTGGAGCGGCTCACCAGCCTGAATGGTCTGTTGCGGCAGGGAGAGATCGCTGTAGCTGAACTTGGTGTAGCTGAGTCCGTAGCCGAAGGGATAGAGCGGCTTGCCCTTGAAGTAGCGATAGGTGCGGCCTTCCATGGAGTAGTCTTCGAACTTCGGAAGCTGGTCCACGTCCTTGTAGAAGGTGACGGGGAGGCGACCGGCGGGGTTGTTCTTTCCGCTGAGCGTATCGGCGATGGCGTTGCCGCCTTCCTCGCCTGCGTACCAGGCTTCGAGGACTGCGTTGGCGTGCTGGTTGATCCAGTTGACGCCGAGCGCGCTGCCGTTCATGAGCACAACGACGAGCGGTTTGCCGGTTGCTGCAACGGCTTCGACGAGAGCCTCTTCAGGCTGCGGCATCTCAAGATTGGTGCGGTCGCCGCCGAGGAAGCCGGGTTCGCTGACGGGCATCTCTTCGCCTTCGAGCTGGCTGGTGATGCCAACGACGGCCACGACCACATCGGCGTTCTTTGCAGCCTCGATGGCCTGCGGTGAGGGCGTGTTATCGACGCGCGCCCAGATCAGATGAGCGACCGGTGCAACAGCCTCGGAGTTGCCGTAGGTGACCTCCAGCGGAACGCGCTCACCCTTCACCAGATGCACGCGGCCGAGCTTGGAGTCGGTATCGTGTTTCAGGAAGCCTTGCGTGATCTGCTTGCCGTTGACGGAGACGCTCATGAAGCCGTTGGCGCGGAGGCCGATGAGGTAGTCGCCGCTGTCGGGCGCGGTGATGAATCCCTTCCAATCCACGCCGATCTTCTTGCCTTTAACGTCTTTGGGAAGCGACGCTTCGGTGAGGTCCACGTTGGTCTCATCGCGGCTGGCGAGCACGTCGGGCTTCTTTCCGGGGTCGAGTTGCATGCCGTGCCAGAGGTCATATTCGGCCTTCAGACCGGGCTTGCCGTCTGCGGTGGAGAGCAGGTTGCTGGGCAGCGGCTGGCCCTGGTTGCTCAGGAACTGTGTGCCGGGGACATAGTTGATCTTTGCGTTTGGAAACGCAGCTTTCAGGCCTTCGAGAACCGAGACGGTGTGGGTGGGAACGCCGTTGTAGTTGCCGAGCAGGACTGCGGTCTGGTCGGCGAGTGGGCCGACGACGGCGATGTTGGTGACGCCGGATTTGAGCGGAAGCGTGCCGTCGTTCTTGAGCAGCACCATGGACTCGTCAGCGAGCTTGCGGGCGTAGGCGCGGTGTGCGGCGCTGTTGAGCTCCTTCTCGTCGATCCTGGAGTAGGGATCTGTGCCTGCGGGGTCGAACATGCCGAGGCGCATGCGTGCGGTGAAGAGCCGAACGAGCGCTGTGTCCATGGCGTCCTGGCTGAGGTAGCCCTGCCGGACGGCGTCGACGAAGCGCTGGTAGTCGTGTGTGTCGTCGACCTTGGACATGAAGTCGGCGCAGTCGTTATCCATGCCGCGCTCGACGGAGATGGCGGCAGATTGGGCCAGCGTTGGGCGATAGTGGTGGCCGCTGAAGATGTCATGGACGGCGTCGCAGTCGGAGACAACGTAGCCCTGGAAGCCCCACTTACCGCGCAGTTGGTCCTGGAGCAGATACTGGTTGGCGCAGGCGGGTTCGCCGTTGATGCCGTTGTAGGCACACATGATGGAGCCAGCTTTGCCTTGAACGATAGCCGCGCGGAAGGCCGGCTCGTAGGTGTCGAGTTCGTCGTGGCGGCTGACATCGACGTCGGCGAAGTGGCGCGTGGGTTCGGGACCGCTGTGCACGTCAAAGTGCTTGGGCGTGGCGATCACGCGGTAATACTTGGGGTCGTCTCCCTGCATGCCTGTGACGAAGGCGACGCCCATGTGTCCGGTGAGGAAGGGGTCTTCGCCGTAGGTCTCCTGCCCGCGGCCCCAGCGGGGATCGCGAAAGATGTTGAGGTTCGGTGCCCAGAAGTCGAGGCCGTGAAAGATGGTGGAGTCGCCCTTGCGCAGAGCCTGCTCATGCACGACGCGCGCTTCGGTGCTGATGTCTTCGGCCATGGAGTGGATCGCCGGAGCGTCGAAGGTGGCACCGAGGCCGATGGGTTCGGGGAACTCGGTGGTGCCGTCGACGGCGACGCCGTGGAGTGCCTCGCTCCACCAGTCGTAGGCGGGAACTTTGAGGCGAGGGATGGCGCGCGCCTGATTGACCATCTGCGACGCCTTCTCTTCGAGGGTCATGCGGTGGACGAGGTCGGTGGCGCGCTCCTCGGGCGTGAGCTTCGGATTAAGGTAGCCTGGCTCGGTCTTGTCCTGCGCGTGCGCGGCAGGCATGACCATGGGTGCAGCAACTGCAATGCACGCTGCGAGGACGGCAGCAAGTTGGATTCGGTTCTGCTTCATCGTGTTACTCCAGAGGGTGGGTCGGGTCGGAAATCGTTTTCTATGGGATGAGTCAGCGGCGTGCCGCAGTTGCAAACATGCGAATCATACTACGCCGCTATATCGATTGAATAGGTTCTTTTTCGTGTACGGCTGCAGCCACGCAGAGGCTTGGACGCGCGTGCGGCGAGGCTGTGCCGGAACGGCCATTCGATAGAATGGACGGATGTCTGTAACGCATGAAAGGCCCCGGTTTGTAGAGACTTCCCTGAGCGGACTTGGTTTGTTGAACGCGCCGATGTTCAACAAGGGAACTGCGTTTTCTGAATCCGAACGCGATGCTTTTTCCCTGCATGGGCTTCTGCCGCCGCAGGTTGGAACGCTGGATCAGCAGGTGGCGCGGCGCATGAAGGCCTTCCGCGCGCTGCCCGATGACTTCGCACGCTACACCTTCATGCGCGATCTTCAGGACGTGAACGAGACGCTGTTTTACGCACTCATCACGCGCCATGTGGAGGAGATGTTGCCGGTGGTATACACGCCGACGGTGGGTGAAGGCTGCCAGCGATTCTCGGAGATCTGGCGCAAGCCGCGCGGTGTGTTTTTGAGCTATCCCAACCAGGACCGCATCAAGACGATCCTAGGTCATCCGCGCTACGATGGCGTGCGCTGCATCGTGGTGTCGGACGGTGAGCGCATTCTGGGGCTGGGGGATCAGGGCGCGGGCGGCATGGGTATTCCCATCGGCAAGCTGGCGCTGTATACGGCGCTGGGCGGCATTCATCCGCTGAGCTGCCTGCCGGTGTTCCTCGATGTCGGCACCGACAATGCCGAGCGAGTGAACGATCCGCTGTATGTGGGGTGGCGGCACGAGCGGGTGCGCGGTGAGGCGTACGACAAGTTCGTCGATGAGTTTGTGCGTGTGGTGAAAAAGCGTTGGCCGCATGTGCTCCTGCAGTGGGAAGACTTTGCCGGACACAACGCGGCGCGGCTGCTGGAGCGCTATCGCGATGTTCTGCCCAGCTTCAACGATGATATTCAAGGCACGGCCGCTGTAGCGGTGGCGACGGTGCTAGCGGCAGTGAATGTCACGGGCGTTCCGCTAACGTCGCAACGCTTTGTGATCTTCGGCTTTGGCGCGGCGGGCCTGGGCATTGCGGAGTTGTTGCGCAGTGCTCTTGTTCGTGCAGGGCTCAGCGACCGCGAAGCGCGCGAGCGGTTTTACGCTGTCGACAAGGACGGCCTCCTCATCGAGGGGATGGATGGGTTGACCAAGGACCGATCCGGCTTCGCGCGCAAGCGGAAGGAGACGCGCGATTGGCAGCGCGATGGTCGCGGTGTTGGATTGCTGGAGGTGGTACGGCGAGCACGTCCCACAGTGTTGCTGGGCGTATCCGGGCAAGGCGGCGCGTTCGGAGAGGAGATCGTGCGGGCGATGGCGGATGGCCTGCAACAGCAGGGTGTTTCGCGTCCGGTAATCCTGCCGCTGTCCAACCCGACGAGCCGCTGCGAGGCCACGCCGACGGATCTGCTGGCGTGGACGGATGGCAGGGCGATCGTTGGCACAGGAAGCCCGTTTGGGCCGGTCACGTTTGCTGGGCAGACGATGCAGATTGCACAGACGAACAACTCGTACATCTTTCCGGGGATGGCGTTGGGCATTATCAGCGCACGGGCAAAGCGCGTGAGCGAAGGGATGATCATGGCTGCGGCGAAGGCTCTGGCTGAACTCTCACCGACATGCAGCAATCCGCATGCTGCATTGCTTCCGCCGCTCGAAAGTCTCCGCGCGGTATCACTCAAGGTGGCGCTGGCTGTGGGACAACAAGCTCAGAACGAAGGCCTCGCCCGGGTGAAGGGTGAGGCCTTCGAGCTGGCAATCCACACGCATCTGTGGGAGCCCGTGTATGCACCGTATAAGCGCAGGGGATAGCAGCGCGCTTGGCAGGGCGGGTTAGCGGTTCAGGTCGTGGATGGTCTGTCCCGCTGCCTGCGCAACGGCTCCGGCAGCTTTCTTGACACCGCCTGCGATCTGATCGCCGACACCCTCGTTCGCCAGATCGGCGTTGCCCGTGACACGTCCCACGCCCTCTTTGAGTTTGCCGACGACACTCGTGCCGGTACCGCCCAGCCTGCTCTTGGAACCCCATTGCGAGGTGCGGCGCGCAGCGCCTTCGACGTTATCGTTGCCGGTTGCGTACTCCGGTCCGGGGGTGTTCATGACGACATAGGCCGCAGCTCCGATGCCAATTGCAGCGATGATCCAGGGAAGATTTTTCATAGTTATACCTCGCGATGTTGGATGCGCTTCGGCGCGCTCCGGTTGGGTTGCATAGAATTGGCGATAGGGAGAGATGGCAATGGAGATGGCAGAACAACTGCGGCAGCTTGAGCAGGATTTATTGTCCAGTTCTGTGCGAAAGAACATCGGCAGAGTGTCAACGTTATTGACGGATGACTTCTGCGAGTTTGGCAGGTCCGGCAAGGTCTATACGAAGGCGGAGATTCTCGCGCTCCTTCAAGCGGAGGAGGCGATCGACGTCGCGATGAAAGAGTATGTGTGCCGGCCCGTCGCGGAGAATGCGGCGCTGGTGACGTACCGCAGCGAACGTGCGCATGGAGATCAGCCCGCGCTTGTTGCGCTGCGCAGTTCACTTTGGGTCTTCCGTGACGCTCGATGGCAGATCCTCTTCCATCAGGGAACGCCGGTGGCGGCCCGATGACGACAACCGTAGATGTGGTGGTGTTGGGCGCGGGCGCGGCTGGCTTGATGGCTGCATTCGAGGCCGGCAAACGTGGCCGCAGCGTGCTTCTGCTGGAGCACGGCGAACGTGTTGGACGCAAGATTCTGATCTCGGGCGGTGGCCGCTGCAACTTCACCAATGTTGGAACGAAGGCGGAAAACTTTCTCAGCGCGAACCCACACTTTGCGAAGTCGGCGCTGGCGCGCTTTACGCCGAAGGACTTCATCGCGCTGGTGCAGAAGC
>JABBOG010000077.1:1077-11443 GCA_019351975.1 Acidobacteriota bacterium | reverse complement strand
CCCCCACTTGGTGGAGCAGCTTCGAGCGTTGCATTTGCAGCGCTGTCAAAGAACTCTCACCAGTATAGACGCCTTCAGCAAGTTAGAAGGAATCTGCGCGAGAGGGGCAGAGCTTCTGCCATTCTCGCGATCTGATTGATCCCTTGTGCGAGCGTCTTTTCGACGGGCAATCGGACGCCCAATCTTTGGGAGGTGCGATAGGCCAGGGTGTTCATTCTGCAGGTGCGCCATCTGCTCCGCAACCGACCGCTCATCTTCTTCAGGAGAAAACACAGGAAAGATCGTGCTTTCGCTCTGAACCCATTCTTTGGTTCGCAGGGCGCTCAACAATCGACTCAGTGACTCTTGACGAGAGACGTTGTGTGGCAGATCTGGCTGACTGACCGTGAGCAGGAGCCATACACCGTTCACGGATACTGAGTCGGAGGTGAAGGGTGTCGTGCTGAAAGCAAGACAATGACATTCGCAAGTCTGTTCTCCCGAAGTGAACTGAGCGATGGCGGATGGTTGCAGCAAAATGGCTGCAAGGAGATCAACTTGTTCATCCTTGCCAATCTGCTGCTGCTCGAAGGCCATGAGGCTATAGACATCCTGAAGCGCCCGGTCGAGATAATGTTCATTGCTTATCAGCAAGACTTTACGCATAGGCCTCCCTTGAGACGATGGTTTCTTGTTTTGGTGCTTTGAAGTCGTTGAGTTTCATCGGTTCCCAGATTCCGTCCCGATACCGTGCGAAGGTTGGAGATTCAGGCGTGATCTGAAACAGATGAATCCATTGGTTCTGGACCAGGTCTCTGACGACCTCGTGCTTCTGGATGATGGTGCTAATCGAACTTTGGGGCGCTTCGATGAAGACACTGAGTCGCAGGGGGATGTGTCGTAGTGTGTGACCATCATGCAGCGACTGGAGTGGCAGGCCGATGCGAAGGTCACCACCATTCCCTTCAAATACGCCCAGTCGCCCACCCACTACGTTGTGCAGCACCTTGTTACCGCTGCCATAGAGGCGATTGTCGACCGTGGATGCGTAGTACTGCATGTTGATCCAGTTGGTGACGAGCATGGGCGCGGTCATGATGGCCTCCAGTACGCTGCCGTCGGGATCCCTGCTGCTCTGATACTCATGCAGAAATACACGACCGTGTAGGTCGGTTCCGCGGCTGCGTCTTCGCGGCGCGATGAGGAATGCAGCATTGTTAGCGAGCCCCCACTCAGGCCGCACCTGCGACCAATCCCTGCCGCGAATCTGAAAATGATTCAGAAGGTCTGCGGCGGTACTGGCCTCAGATGTGCTAATTCCCAGGGATGTGGCCCGTTCGGTTCGTGCTCGATGACCAGCCTGTCTTAGCCAGCCTCGCAACCTGCCTAGATCGGACTCGTGGCTGTTCGGCAGCCGACCTGTATCAAAGATCGTGACCTCGTCTGTAGTCGTGTTGTGCAGTGCGGCGAGAAAATGGGTGGTACTGGGTATATCGATGCCAAGCGTGAGAAGCCCGGCCCGGATCGCCGGATCGTTAAGCAATCCCGCGAGGACCCTTGCATTGACTTCACCCGTCTGTCCACCGCACGCACCGCAATCAAGTCCGGCGGCATGTGGATTGTTCGCAGTCTGGCTACCGTGACCCGTCAGCAGAACGAGACGGGCGAATCCTGCGATGAGGTTCATAGTACGCAGAATCCCGGCAACTAAATCAGTGAGACTTTCGATAGAAGGAGGGTCGCCGCTCTCGCGATAGGAGAGGCGTGGGCGCGGAGATGAGCCCTCGTCGGGAGCTGCAGCGCCTGCTTCGATCTTACGATTCATCCGGTGCACAGTCCGTTTGAGTAACGAACTCGCATAGAAGAGGCCACATGATTCGACGAAGGTGAATGTCGAAGTTGCGGAGGACCGGAAGTCCTTCCAGACCGCCTTCAAACCAAGACTCCGTCTCCTCTTATTGATCGTTCGTTGGTCGTTCTCTTCTGAACCGGTGCTGTCAGTTACGCAAAGCTTTGGGGCTAGCAAACCTGGCAACTGTGGTTGCTCAGCACTGGTGCCAAGTGGCGCATAGGTGATGGGAAGACCGAAGAAGCCGGCAAAGCCCAGCGTCTCAATCGAATCTGAGCAGCCTTCCAGGGCACGACGGAAGACCTCCGAACGGACATCGATGCAGAAGATCGCCTGCACATCCGGCTCATCTGGTGGGTCGCGACGTGATCCAGAGAAACCGGACTTCAGGGACTGACAAAGCTGACTTTGGTAGGAGATCTCGACCGCTTCCTGGAATATCCAGTCGACGGACATCTGCTCCGCTCCACGTTCCCGCCATTCCCGAAGCTTCTCCCACCCGCTTTTCCATGATGAAGGCTCCTCAGACCCGAGCAGATGTACGTACGCAAAGTACTCCCAGGCCACGCGAATCGCCAATAGTTGAACGATGTGGTCATCATCCTTTTGAACCAGGTTTGCCTGCCACCGTTCGTAGGCGCACCAGGATGCCCAGCCATTAAGGCTCATCAGGAGGGCCGTCAGATAGTCTGCCCTTTCTTCGGGGGGGACCGGCAATACCTGTAACGCGTTATCGATCAGAGCGAGAGGCTCGCTTGGCAGCGACTCCGCGTGATGCCGCAATTTGTGGATTCCCATCAGTAATCGCGGGCTTCTATCCGTTCGAGCATGATGCAGCCAGCTTTGATAGAGGCTGCTCTTGCGCTGCGTCTCCCATGAGGATTGGCAGTCGTCGAAGTAGGAGGCGCAATGCTGGCTCACGTTGTGTGTGACGAAGTCGCTGATTGACATGCAATGAAGGAGATCGCGCTGTGAGTCTGCGATGGATGTGAACAGCGGAACCCTTGGTGCGGTCGGAGACTCCACTTCAAGATTGTCCAGAAGCTCCGTTATCGGAATACTCAGCTCTGAACGCTGTAGTGCTTCCTGCAAATGTTCAGCCCGCAATGAACCTGCTTTCCATTGCTCGCGATAGAAGGCTCGCGGCATCACCATTCGCGATCCGGAGTAGGTCTCGATGCGATTAGCGACGGTACGGATCGGCTCGGAGAGAAAGCCCCAATATGGGTTGACGGCGATGAACTGGTCGAGCGGCCACGTCGGAGCAATCCGCTTGCAGGAACTCTCAACCGCGGCCGCCATCGGCTTTGTTTGCTGCTCGCAATCCAATCTCTGATCAAGCGTGTTCATCATTTCGCTCCAATTCCATCGAACGGCTGGGTGACGTCCCGGCGGGCAGCCAACTTCGAGGTCCGGTTTGCGGGCCAGAGCCGGAAGGTTGCTCGCGTGAAGAGTTCATCCAAATAGAGCCCCGCATAGAACCATGGATATAAGGCGGACGCGATCGCCCCCAGAGGACTGACACGGACGATCATCTGGATGCCATAGAGCAGAACAAAGCAGATGACCGAGAAGATTAGCAGCGGACGTTGTTGCGCCAGATTAAGGGGCGCTAAGGGCAGGATGTTTTGAAAGAGGCTGTCGAAGCCGAAGTAGATTAAGCTGATGCCGATAGCTGCTATCGAAAGAATGAGTGAGGCGGTCCGGCTGCGCATCAAGACTACGGCTGAAAGAATTCCAGCGATCGCAATCCCGACGACAGGTAAGCAAAAGAAACCGAACGCGCCACTGAGGCTGGGAGTTCTCCACAGAACTGCCCCGAGAGTTGCCACCAGAAAGCCGCAGAGTCCGCTGATGAGCAGGCCTGGAAAGCCAGCCTTGGGATTCAGTGGCATCATGCGCTTAAGCTTCGCCTGGTTGACCGTTTCCCCGGACCCGAGAAACGCATGTGCTTTATAGAGCGAATGCGCCAGGAGATGCAGGAAGGCCAAGCCGTACAACCCAAGGCCACATTCCATCAGCATGAATCCCATCTGGGCGCAGGTAGACCAAGCGAGATTGACCTTGATACTAATGCGGGTGGTCATGACCAGCGAGCCGATCATCGCGGTCAAACATCCGACAAACACCAGCAGCCCACGCGCAGCCCACGTGGTGTTGATCACGGGAGCAAGACGAATGAGCATGAAGCCGCCGAGATTGACGACACCCGCGTGAAGAAGAGCGGAGACGGGTGTAGGAGCTTCCATTACTTGAATCAGCCATCCGTGCAGCGGAAGCTGTGCGCATTTGATGATGGCGCTGATGGCGAGGAGGAAGGCGGCGACATGAATCGAAGCAGGGACCGGATGAAGCCTGGAAATCTGCCCTGTGATTTCGTCTATTTCAAAGCTGCCCGTCTGTAGCCCTAGCAGCACCACTGCGCATAGAAGTGTCAGGTCCCCCAACCGGCTAGCAAGGAATTTCTTGTGTGCGGCAATCACAGCCGCCTGTCGATTGGGATATAGCGTCAGCAGACCATGAAGAAAAAGCCCCGTGAGAACCCACGCTGCGAGAAACAGGATGAGGTTGTTGGTCACCACCAGCAGGCTCACGGCCGCAAGCGTAAGCATTAGGTGAGCAACATAGGAGGGCTCACGCGGGTCACCAGCCATGTAGGCGCGAGAGTAGTTCACGATCACCCACCCGAGAAATGACACAAGCAACAGCATGAACGACTCGACCAGGTCGAAGCGGAAGCTAAGATGCCATACGCTGAATCGGACAAGCGAATCGATTCTTGGTGTTCGAACGAGAGACGCTGCGTTCCGAATCGCAATGGAGCAGTAAACCATTGCGAAGAGCAGCGATGTGGCGCTGGCAATGCGGGTTATACGCAATGCTGTATCGATAGAAACCTTCTTCAAGGACGCGAGTTGACCGCCGACGCCCCCCAGAATGTATAGCATCATGGGAATGCAAAGAACGCTGGAGTTCCAATTCGGCAACAGCCTCTGAAGATCGGTCATTACGAGCATCCTTTCCGCTCTTATGACTCTGGGGCATCATTTGACTTCTGTAAAATGCATTGTTTAGATGGAAATGTTCTGTATAGGAGAACTTTGTTCCGTGAGACTGAACTACCACCACCTGCACTACTTCTGGGCCGTTGCCAAAGACGGGAATCTGACACGGGCCGCAACGCAGCTGCATGTTTCGCAGTCGGCGCTTTCGTCACAGATCAAATCATTGGAAGAGGATTTAGGACAAGCACTGTTCCTTCGTGAAGGTAGAAGTCTCAAGCTCACCGAAGCAGGTCGGCTTGCCTTGACTTACGCTGAAACGATCTTTGCCGCGGGGAACGAACTTTATGCATTGATGAGGGACGGAGAGTTTCGCAAACGTCAGACGGTGCGCATCGGGGCCGTTGCTACCCTTTCCCGCAACTTTCAGGAAAACTTTGTGCGGCCGCTTCTTAAGCTCAACGACGTTGAGATCGTCCTGCAGTCGGGAACTCTTTCGGACCTTTTAGCTCGCCTGAGTGTCCACGGCCTCGACCTCGTCCTGTCGAATCGCAGAGTTCACCGAGATGCTCAGAACCCATGGCAGTCTCATCGGATTGCCAGGCAACCTGTGAGCTTGGTTGGAAAGCCCCGCCGTACCAGGAAGCGATTCGCATTTCCAGATGACCTAAGCATCCTCCCGATTGTGCTGCCAAGTCTTGAAAGCGAAATCCGTGCCGGATTCGATCTTTTGTGTGAGCAACATCGGGTCAAGTACCGCGTGCTTGCTGAAGTAGACGATATGGCGATGTTGCGCCTGCTCGCGCGCGACACAGATGCAATTGCCCTCGTTCCGACTGTCGTTGTGCAGGATGAACTCAGGGCTGGCGTTCTCATTGAGTATTGCGTCGTCCCACAACTATTCGAGGACTTCTACGCCATCACGGTGAAGCGGCACTTTCAGTCACCCATTCTGAAATCGCTGCTCAAGCGGAGAGACGAAGCTGTACTCGGAGAGGTCTCTACGTGTGCATGAGGCATGCTAAAGCTAACCCTTTCGACTGTTCTTCAGTGCGGATGAAATAGGGAAGGTACATGTTGCTTTCGGATTGATCGAGGATGTGGATGATCAAGAGCTAAACCAACGCTAGGTTCCTGGGCGAACCGTGCACGCACTTAGATTGGCATACGCCAATGCGCACCAATCCAGGCCGCGCTTCCCAGTGGAGGCGAAGGACCGGCGCATCCAGAGCTAGCAGCACAATCAGACCAGCGGTGGGCTGTGCAGCGACCCGAAGGGCCAGTTCTACAACCTCCAGGCCCAGCCGCTTGCCCGAGAACAAGCACTGGAGAATGCAGGACATCCTAAGGGGCTCAAAGTCAGCGACACTGCTCAGGCTCAGTCCATTGACCAAGGCCAGCGATGTAAACGGCCGGAGGCTGAGTCTGTAGACCGGTCGTAGGGGGCACGGACTATGCGGCAATCTGCTCGCCGCCCCGTCCACGTCAGAGGACCTATCAATAAGAAAACCTGAGTGTCCAGTGACATGAGCTCGCTCCGGTCTCAGCGGAACTTTACGAATGCAAACACGGCGGCCGTAAAAGCCATAACCACCACTAGGATGCGATAGCACAGTAATAGCCATGTGGGTATTTTTAGACCAAGATTCTGCCTAACGAACAAAGAAAACTTGCCAAGCGTTGCTGCTCCAACCAAAAACATCACAGAGATGACTAGCAAAAATCTGAACTGGATAACTTTATCTGCCTCGGTAAATCCTACTGGCATCCTGCAGCCTCCCCGGTCTTCACGCAAGTATTGGTCGTGTATGAAGAAGCCTCGATACCTAATCCCACGCCCAAAGATGGAGGGCTGACAGTAAGTTGCCACACATTCCCGAATAGGAGTAAGTGATGCCTCCGATTTCGAGGCCCAAAGCGAAGTTGCCATTGATCGTCTTGAATGGCCCCTTAATTTTTGCAAGTGAACCGTTTCCGAAAGCGAAATGAACTCCGGCACCTGCATATGCCCCCAGAACATAGGAGCCGGGCGTTTGGGTTCCACTATGTGTGTCATACGAATACTGATATTTGGCACTGCCGCTAGTAGTGGTTAAATCAAATGTGTTGGGTCCGCCTATTGGTCCTACAGGGGATCTTCCGTTTTGAGTTCCAATCAGGTCGAGATTCGATTGACCGGCGGTTCCGTTTCCGAATCCACTCTTGGCAGATAAAGCTCCCATTGCGCCTACGCCCACCCCCATGTTGTTGATGAATCCGTCTTGTTGCGTAGTTGTGACCGACGTTTGCGATGAGCATTCCTGCGGCGCAAAGATTCATGATGCCAGCACTACCTGCGCCGCTGTTGCCGCCGCAGCCACCGCATGGAACCAGCGCAATGGAAAGTAGACCCGCACCGCAGGTGACCAATAAGGCATAGCTCTACCGAGGAAGGATTTGTGAGCAGGCCTGACAAACATACCGCGAGGGTTAGCATATTTTGTGATCGTGCGGGATGAACTCAGCCGCTTCTTGGGACGCTCAGCCAGCATAACGATCCGTTGCCAGCGACGAGCCAACGCGCAAGCAACAACTCCCAGGCATTCTGAGAAATAAAACCGCAATTTTGAAATATCCTGTCATAGCACGCAACAAGGAAGCCTCCAGCGGGCGTTCGCCAATCAAGCAGGTTCGGAAAAGTCGAAAAGGATGCGCATGACAGGATCGCTGAGGTGGTTGGTTGGGTACGGGATGCTGGCAGCAATCGCTGCAGGCTCGGCAGCAGCGCAGAGTGACAGCGGCAACTTGAGCTTTGCTTCAGCAGATGCCAATGGATGCAAGGTGTGGGCGCCTCCGCAGCTAAGCCTCGGCGATTTTCAGCCGCGCTATACGGGCGCATGTAGCAACGGCAAAGCTGAAGGCAGCGGCAAGCTGGATTGGCTCGATCGCCACGCCGAGATGCAGGTGCATTCCACTTGGGAAGGATACTTTCATCAGGGCATATTCGTAGGTGCCAACCCTTTCACTCACTCCATCCTCCCCGAGGCCGATTCCAATGAGTACATCGTCAGCCTCGGAGAGACCCCCGACGGCAGCGTGATCGCCTTTGCCTCCAATAGCAGCGCTGGCATCATGAATCTTTGCGCCGCAGGAATGCTTGGCATCTCTGTGAACAGCAAGGTGCAACCGGCTGACGACGCCACCGTCAAGCAGGCGATACTCTCCGCTGGCGCTGCGCTGCAGGCTGTCTGCAAGAACACCGCTCAGTCCGTCCAGGTCAACGCCTACGCCAAACCATTTTCAATCGATGCCACTGGGCGGCGCCCGGCGGAGTTCGCTGACTGCCGGCTCGACATGCAAACCCATGAGATCAGTAGCTACTCCAACGAAACATCAACTCTCGCACGCTCAAAGATCCGCGTGGCCGCCATGATGGCAGCCATGGCCGCGACGCAGAAGCAATTTGCTGAATTCTCCAAACGCAATGGTGTCGCATCGTGGGTCACCGCAAGCCAGTTGGACGAGAACCCCTTCCGCTACGAAGGACAGGTCGTCGGCGTCGTGGTGTCTCTCGATACGATGGCGACGCGGGATACGGCAATCGTCGGAGGAGCGCTGGAGGGTGATGGTGCGAGCCTCCAGCTGCACGGCGTTACACCTGATTTTCCCGGACGAAGCCACGCGCTGCTTGTCGCCGCTAAAGTGGGCAAACGTGAACTTCTGCCCGGTCAGGACACAAACGCTGGCGTGCTCACGTCAATCACGCGCATCGACAGCATTACCTGCGCCGATGCGGAGTGCGATGACATGCTGAGCTGGGCGCGCGGTGCCAACCGCATCGACTGGGGTGCGCCCTATGTAGCAAAATGAGCGACGTATAGCATCCGAATCAGCACTGACTAACCTTGCATATTCTGCTTCCGCGGTGACTGACTCCAGAACACGACCAGCATGCTAGCAACGAATGCACTCCATCGAGCGGCGATTTCTTTCTTATCCCTCCAGCAGACATCGGTCGACTGCGCCGTCGCGCGTTCTCAACTGGTCGTCTTCAGACTGCGGCGCAGGTAGGTGTCGCTCGCCATGCCTGGGTGCCGTGCCGACGACGACGCATTGGGCAGTCAAAGAACGTCCTTCGGTATACAGCTATGTGAATGGCCGGTGATATGAGTTTGCGTAGCGCAGGGCAGGCGTCAGCGCAAAAAAAAGGCGGCACGAACGGTCGTTTGTTCGTGCCGGGAGGCCAGTGACGCAACTTGCTCTTGGGTGATTGCTAGTACCCAAGTAATCTTTCGCGAGATATGCTCTTTGGGAGAAATCTACGCTAAAAAGAATATAGCACATTGTTGGAAGCGAGTGTCTAGTGCTGGTTGGATTGTTTGGTGGTGGTGATGGATTTGGCTAGGTGGGTGTCGTTTTCGGTGAGGCCGCCGGCGTCGTGGGTGGTGAGGGCGAGGCGGACGTGGTTGTAGCGGATGTCGATGTCGGGGTGATGGGCGGCGGCTTCGGCGAGCGCGGCAACCTGGTTGACGAAGGCGATGGCTTGCAGGAAGTCGGTGAAGGTGAAGGATTGCACGAGTTCGGCGCCTTCGAGGTGCCAGTCCGGGAGGTCGGCGAGGGCGGCTTGTATCTGCGAGGGATCGAGTTTCGTGGGCATGATGAGCTCCTGAATGTGTTTTATTTTGTTCGGGTTGCGCGTTTGCGGGAGGCCCAGTCAGGGATGTTTGTTTGGCGGCTGCGGCCCACGGCGAGGGCGTCCGGGGGGACGGTTTCTGTGATGCAGGAACCGGCGGCGACGTAGGCTCCGTCGCCGACGGTAATGGGTGCGACGAGGGTGGAATCGGAGCCGATGAAGGCGTTGTTGCCGATGGTGGTGGTGTGTTTGTGGACGCCGTCGTAGTTGCAGGTGATGGCTCCGGCACCGATGTTGACGCCGTCACCGATGACTGCATCTCCCAGATAAGAAAGGTGGTTAGCTTTGGAGCCGAGGCCCATGCGGACGTTCTTGGTCTCTACGAAGTTGCCGATGTGGGCGTTCTGGCCGATGTGGCTGCCGGGGCGGAGGTGGGCGTAGGGGCCGAGCTTTGCGCCGTCTGCGACGGTGGATTCGGCGAGGATGCAGCCGTTGCGGAGGAGGACATTGGAGCCGATCTGGGTGTTTTCGACGACGCTGTGGGAGGCAATACGGGATTTCTCGCCGACTTTAGTGCACCCCAGGAGCTGGACGTAGGGCTCAATGATGGTGTCGGGGCCTACTTCGACCTGGGAGTCGAATCTACAGGAATCGGGATAGTAGATGGTGACACCCTGGGCCATGAGGCGGTTGGCGGTGGCGAGGTTCATGGCGCGGTCGAGGTGCATCATCTCGGCGATGGTGTTGGCACCGAGGACTTCGTCGACGCTGTCGGCTTGAAGGGCGACGACGCGCTGGCCTTCGGCGACGAGAAGGCCGGCGATGTCGGTGAGGTAGAACTCGCCGTGGGCGTTGTTGGTGGAGAGGGCGTCGAGGTTGGAGAAGAGGGCGGTGGTGTTGAAGCAATAGATGCCGGAGTTGATC
>JABBOG010000077.1:0-1067 GCA_019351975.1 Acidobacteriota bacterium | reverse complement strand
GGGAGCTGGGCGGGGGTGAGGGATTTCTGCTCGACGATGGCGGTGACGTCGGGGGAGGCGGGTGCGGCGCGGAGGACGCGGCCGTAGCCGGTGGGGTTGGGCGGGACGGCGGTGAGGATGGTCATCGCCGCGCGCTCGCGGAGGTGGAATGCGCAGAGGGCGTCGAGGGTGGAGGGCTGGATGAGGGGGACGTCGCCGGAGAGGACGAGGAGGTGCTCTGGCGGTGTGGTGCTGGAGGCGGCGAAGTAGGCTTTGAGCTGCTGGAGGGCGTGGCCGGTGCCGCGCTGCTCGGGCTGAAGGACGAAGGCGACGCCGGTGTGCTCGACGGCGGAGCGGACACGGTCGGCTTCGTGGCCGATGATGCAGTAGATGTGGGTGGGCGGGGCGATGGTTTTGGCGGCGGCGATGACGTGGAGGAGGAGGGCCTGTCCGCCGATTTCGTGGAGGACCTTGGGGCGGCTGGACTTGAGGCGGGTGCCTTTGCCGGCGGCCATGATTGCGATTCCGAAGCTGGTTTGCATACGAGATTATGGTCTCATGGGCGGGAGAAGTTAGGGACGCCTACAGTACGGTCTGACTTGGCAGGTTGCTTCCACGAAGGAGAGCGAGCAATCTGAATGCGTGAGAGGTCTATCGCGAATGCCTCGGCGATTTCGCGCTCATCGTTCGCGCTCATCGAAAGATGTTCGCGGGTTGCTCCTCGGACTTCCATTAATCCTCGGACTTCCACTAATGAGTTGCGTTCTGGAAGTAAAAGCAAATCAGCTAAGGGTGGAGTGGTTTCGTTCCACGTAGAAGCTGCAGGTCTCTCCACTGCGCCAAACGATGAAGCCGTTTGGCTCCGGTCGAGATGACAAGATTTTGCTAGATGCTCATGGCTACATTGCTCCAGTGTTCACGGACGGGCTGAAGCCCGTCCCCTTCAACGACTGCGACTTTGTCAGGGTTCCCAAAAGGGAGGCGGTTGCGGGGCAGATGCAGGGCGACAGAGGTGTCAGGTGCGGCAGAGGGTGAGGAGGGTTGGGCCGAAGCGGTGGATCTTTTCGGCGGGGAGGGTGCGGAGGGCG